>JAKQDD010000228.1 GCA_029556615.1 Verrucomicrobiota bacterium
GGCGGTCCCGGCGGTATTGAGGCTCTTGACGGACTTGAGGGATTTATCGGTGAGGAACTCGGGTTCGAGCTCGAAGAAGCCGCCGATGATCTGGCCTTTGGTGGTCCAGTCATGGATGGTCGAGGTGCCGTCGATGGTGACCACGCAGCCGGGTTTGGCGGCGTAGCGCGCAGTGGCATCGGCAGCGCGCGCGGCGGTGGCGAGGGTGACAGCGGCGGCGAGGGTGAGCGTCCAGGGGATCAGGTTCATTTTCATAGTTTCTGAAGGTTAGATGCGGAGAGGGGGAGCGGCATTCACGGGATCGGCTGGGTTTGGGTCTGTTATCAGGCGAGGGCAAAGGCTGCGGGATCGAGCACGAGACGTTTGTTGTCGAGCACGGCCTGGTTGGCCTGGATGACGGTGGCGGCGGACTCGAGGCCCTCGGCCCACCCAGGGCAGGCGAGCCAGGTCTTTTCCTTCTGGAGTCCGGCCAAGTACTCGCGCAGAGCGGGCACATCGCTGGCGTCGAAGTTCTCGGTGAAGTCCTTGACGCCGGACTGGATAGTATCGGCGTTTTTGAGGAAAGCCTCGAAGGCGTATTGGAGCTGGGATTTCTCGTCCACCTGGGCATCGGCGACGGTGCCCTTCTTGCTTTGGGTTTCCTGTTTGGTGTTGCCGGCGCCGAGGACGAGTCCGCTTTCCTTGTAGAAGGCGTCTTTGCGGGCGTAGACCTCCCACCCGAGGAGGGGTGCATCGGCTTCCTTGAACATCCAGGCGCGGCGGTCGCGCATCATGATGGCGCAGTCGGTACCGTAGAACACGCCCATCTCGGCCTCGAACGAATTGCCGAGGGTGGCCTCGTAGTGGAGGACGACGCCGCCGGGATACTCGAAGAGGAGATGGACGCTGTCGGGCACGTCACGGCCGTCCTTCCATTGGATGAGGGAGCCGAAGCCGGTGACGGCGATGGGGCGGGCGTTGAAGTACCAGGTGGCGATGTCGATGGCATGGATGCCGAGTTCGCCGACCAAGCCGGTCGAGAGTGACCGGTCGAGGCGCCAGTTGATGGCCTTTTCGCGTTCGGCATTGGGCGAGGGGAGGCGCCAGCTCTGTTTCTTATGGAACTGCTGGCGGGCCTTGAGGGGTTTGCCGAGCACGCCCGAGCGCATGAAGTTCGCGAGACTATAGATTTGGCGATCCGCGCGGTCTTGGAGTCCGACCTGGAAATGGACTTTGGGGTTCTCGCGGGCTGCCTTGGCGATGGCGACGGCGTCCTCGAGGGTGGTGGCCATGGGCGCCTCGCAGTAGACGTGTTTCCCGGCCTTGAGGGCGGGGATGGCGATGTCGCGATGGAGGTGGGATGGGGTGGCGACGATGACGGCCTGGACAGCGGGATCGGCGAGGACCTTTTGGAAATCGTCGTACTTTTGCGCTTTGGGGGCGAGGTCGCCGGCTCGGCGGAGGGCGGACGGGTAGGGGTCGCAGAGGGCGACGACGGGTCCATGGGGGATGAGCGCGAGGGTTTTGAGGAGCTCACGGGCCCACGGGCCGCAGCCGACCACGGCGAGGTTGACCGGGGTGGCTTCACCCTTGTAGTCCGTGGTGCCGTCGGCGGGGGTTTCAGCCGGTGGCTCGGGGTCACCGGCCAGGATCGGCACGCCACCCATCAGCATCATGAGGGACGCGAACGAGCCGCCCTTCAGGAACGTTCGTCGATCCAGATCAATCCGAGTTTCGTTCTTCATGTGATGTTCGCCAGCGGTGCCGGGCCGGTTCGATCGGGCCGGCTCCGGGCACAAGTGAGCAGTAATTTTGGTGAGTCCGCAACGATTGGCAAATGGAATTTTGCGTTGGCCAGAGTCCTCGGCCCAGGGAACCCGGGGTCAACAGGTCAAGTTTGGTCCCTGCCGTTCCCAACCCGCGCCCCCCCGCCTCCGAGGACTCTCCATGAGCGAGGCGCGGAGGCAGGGTGCCCCGCTGCCCCCCACGGTTCCTTGGGACGGCATGTTTCATCGGTCTGAGGCGCGCCTCGTCCCAGGCCGTTTTGGTCGCAACGAATGTCCACCCATTTGAGGGACACCACACTAGGGCAGGGGTTTGACCCGGAGGTTGCGGAAGGCGACGGTCCCGTGGTCGCCCTGGAGGAAGAAGGGGCCGGGTTCATTGACCCGGTTGTCCAGCTCGCCGCCGGTGGGGCGGTCGAGGGAAGCGCCATCGAGGATCTTCTTCCCGTTGAGGAGTACCGTGGCCCGGTTGCCGGTGACGGTGGCTTCGACGGTCTGCCACTCGCCGGCGGGGCGGGAGGCCATGACCGAGGGGGCCGTCTGGCTGTAGAGGGACCCGTTGCTGGTGTTCGAGGGTTGGGTGGCGTCGCCGTCGTCGAGGATCTGGATCTCGTGGCGTCCGCGGAGGTAGAAGCCGCTGTTGGCGCCTTTGGGGATCTTGTACTCGTAGCGGACGACGAAGTTGCGGAACTTCTCCTCGGTGACGAGGTCGGTGCCATGGCCGCCGTCGGGGGGGGTATTGACGAGGAGACCGTTTTGGGCGCTCCAGCTCTTGGGTCCGGCGGGGTTGCGGTATCGCCATCCCGTGAGATCGACCCCATTGAACAGGGGGCGGAATCCCTGGGCGATCTCGTCGGCGGCGAGCGCGGGCGCGGCGGGCTTCGGGTCCGCGGCGTTGGAGGAGAGCGGGAGCGCGAGGCAGGCGAGGAGGGTGGCGGCCATCCGTCGGGACTTGGACATGAACGGGTTCATAGGGTTTCTAAGGCACAAGCTACAACCGCGACATCGGTATGACGCCGAGAGGGCGGCGCGCATTCATAGCGCCGGCGGGATGGGGCTGGCAAGCGACTTTCGATGCGCCGATTTGGATTGTGCGGTGGCCGGGGGCTTTGCTAGGAAGTCGCGGACATGGTGGACGCGGCAGACATCCGGCTTGGAGTCTTGGGTTCCGGCAAAGGCACGAACTTTGCCGCGCTGGCGGACGCCTGCATGGCGGGGCGGGTTCCGGCGCGGATTGCGCTCGTGCTGAGCGACGTGGCTGGGGCGGGGATTCTGGATCTGGCTGCGGGGCGGGGGATTCCGTCGATGCACATTCCTCCGGGCCGATTTCGGACGCGGCTCGAGGAGAGCGCGGAGGCAGCTTATGTCGAGGCGCTGCGGGCTGCGGGGGTGGAGTGGGTGGTGCTGGCCGGGTTCATGCGGATTTTGAAGGGCGTTTTTCTCCGGGCGTTTCCGGGGCGGGTGGTGAACATCCACCCCTCGCTGCTGCCGTCGTTTCCGGGGCTCGAGTCCTGGAAGCAGGCGTTGGAGTACGGCGTGAAGGTGACGGGGGTGACGGTGCATTTGGTGGATGAGGGGATGGACACCGGGCCGATCGTCGCGCAAGCGGCGGTTCCGGTGCGGGAGGATGACACGCCGGCGACGCTGCACGCGCGGATCCAGGCGGTGGAACACACGCTGTATCCGGAGGCGTTGACAGCCTTGTTGGAGGGGCGGGCGCGATGGGTGGCGCGTCGGGGCCCGGTCTTGGCGACGGGGAGTTCGGGGAGTTAAGGACATGAAGAAGGAATCAAGCCTGTCGCCGAGGCTGCTGCGTTTGGGGTTGCCGAAGGGGAGCCTGCAGGAGGCGACCGTCGAGAAGATGGCGAAGGCGGGCTACCACATCACCGTGAGCAGCCGGTCCTACATCCCGTATGTGGACGACGAAGAACTCGAGATTCGGTTCATTCGGGCGCAGGAGGTGAGCCGGTATGTCGAGCACGGCTATCTGGACGCGGGGATTACGGGCCACGACTGGATCGAGGAGAACGGCTCGAAGGTACACGAAGTGGGGGAGTTTATTTTCAGCAAGGCGACACGGCAGCCGGCCCGGTGGGTGTTGGCGGTGCCGGAGGCATCACCGGTGCGGTCGGTGCGCGACCTCGAGGGGAAGCGCATTGCGACCGAGGTGGTGAACCTGACCCGGCGGTATCTGCGCCAGCACGGGGTGAAAGCGGAGGTTGAGTTCTCGTGGGGCGCGACGGAAGTGAAGGCGCACGAGCTGGTGGATGCGATCGTGGACATTACCGAGACCGGGTCGTCGCTGCGGGCGAACAAGCTGCGGATTGTGGACACGCTGTTGACGTCGACGCCCCGGCTGATTGCGAACATGGCGGCGTGGCGGGATCGGTGGAAGCGGTCCAAGATCGAGACGCTGGCGTTGTTGCTTCGGGGTGCGCTCGAGGCGGAGGCGAAGGTGGGTCTGAAGATGAACATTGCGGAGGGCCAGCTTGCGCATCTGCTCGAGACGCTGCCGGCCTTGCGGAATCCCACGATCTCGGCGCTGAGTCAAACCGGCTGGGTGGCCGTCGAGACCGTCATTGACGAACATATCGTTCGCGAACTCATTCCCCGGCTTAAAGCGGCGGGAGCCGAGGGGATCATTGAATATCCGCTGAACAAAGTGGTATACTAGACCGCGTCAACGAAAGAACGAGAAACTGTATGGGGTCCCTGAAAAAGCGTCGGAAGGCCAAGATCAACAAACACAAGCGGCGGAAGAAGCTGCGGGCGCATCGCCACAAGAAGCGAACCTGGCAGAAGTAAGCGGACACCGCGATCCGGCGCAGGGAAGTTTCGGGGCGCAGCCCCCTCGCGAGGCGGGCATCAGACCCAGTCGGGAGAGGGGCTGCGTTCGTCATTTCCGGCGCAGGCGGGCATGCGTATGACCGGTTCATGGGTTGCGGCGGGGGCGGTCCTGGGGTTGGTGTTGTGGACGGGCTGTTCCTCGGCGGGCAAGGCGTCTCGGGGCGGGGCGGGTTCGGAAGGGGGCGGACGGGACGCCGCGGCGGTGTCGTCGTCTTCGGGCGGCGAGTCGTTGGATGGGCGAGTCGAGGCGCATGCCCGGTTTGCGGCGGGGGTGATCCATGAGGTTCGGGGGGACGCCGCGGAGGCGACCACGAACTACTGGCAAGCGGCCTGGGCGGATTTGGGGAACGAGGAGCTGGTGCGGGGTGTGGCGCAGCGACTCCTGGCGGAGCGGTCACCGGAGCGGGCGGTTGAGCTGCTGGGGGCGGCGGCGCGTCGCAAGGACGTGACGGGCCAGACTCTGGGCTGGCTGGGATTGGCCCTGGTGCAGGCGGGGAAGACGAACGAGGCGGTGTCGGTCTTCCGGTCGGCGATCGCCAAGGCCCCGGACCGGTTCATGGCGTATCATGGTCTGGCGCAGCTTCATTTCCAGGCGGGGGCGACGAACGCGGCGTTGGCCGTGCTGGACCAGGCGGAGGCGCGACCTCAGCCTGGGGCGCGGTTTCTGGTGGATCTGGCGGGGTTCCTGACGCTGGCGGGGCGGAGTCGGGCGTTGCCGGTCGAGACGGTGACGCCGCGGGTGGGGCGGATCCTCGAGCGGGCGGCGGCATTGAACCCTGTCGAGCCCGACATTTTGCAGCCGATGGCGGAGATTTACCGGGCCCGGGGGGAGTTGGCGGAGGCGGCGCGCATGTACGAGGGATTGCTGGCGCGGCAGGGGGGTGGGAACCCGGCTGCGATGCTGGCGTTGCGGGAGCAGTTGGTCCGGTTGTATGTGGCGGACAACCAGGCGTCGAAAGCGGCGGAGCACCTGCGGGAGATCCTGCGGGTGGCGCCGACGAATCCGCAGGCGCATTTGTTGTTGGGGGCGATTGCGGCTGAAGAAAAGCAGTATCCGGAGGCGGCGGAGAGTTACGAGCGGGCGCTGCTGCTCGATCCGGACTTTGCGCCGGCGTACTACGATCTGGCAGCGATGCAGATCACGCTTGGGCAGAGCGCTGCGGCTCTCGAGACCCTCGAGAAGGCGGGGGCGAAATTCCCCGCCAACTTTCTGCTGCATTTCTACCGCGGCGTGGCGCATTCGAGCCTGAAGCGCTATGCCGAGGCGATTCAGGACTACACGGCGGCGGAGATACTGGCGCGCGTATCGGAGCCGGCCCGGCTGAACCACATTTTCTATTTCCAGATGGGCGCCGCCTGCGAGCGGTTGTCGGGGGAGGCGCGGCGGGCGGGTCGCGTGGCGGAGGCGGACGCGCAGTTTGCGGAGGGGGAGCGGCACATGCGCAAGTCGCTGGAACTGGCGCCGGACACGGCGGAGACGCTGAACTACCTGGGGTACATGTGGGCGGAGCGGGGGGTGAATCTGACGGAAGCGGAGGCGATGATTCGGAAGGCGCTCGAAGCGGAGCCGGAGAGCGAAGCGATTCTCGACAGCATGGCCTGGGTGTTGCATCAGCAGAAGCGGTCGGCGGAGGCGCTTCCGTACATGGAGCGGGCGGTGGCGAAGTCCGAGAAACCGGATGCGACGCTGCTGGATCATTTAGGGGACATTTTGGCAGCGCTGGGGCGGAAGGCGGAGGCGCGCGAGGCCTGGAAGCGCTCGCTCGAGGTCGAGGAGAGTGCGGCGGTCCGGGCCAAGCTCGAGTCGGAGCCGGGAGGCGATCGGTCGACCCCATGAGTTGCCGGTACACGCGCCACTACACGCGGGAGGAAGCCCGGGAACTCCTGCCCCGGGTCCGGCGCTGGCTGCAGCGGATTCGGGAGCTGCGTCCGCTCCAGGACCGCCTGGATGCGGAGGCGGCGCGGATGTTTGCGCGGGGGCGGGACATGGGGGGAGCGGGGGCGGATCGCTGGGCGCGGCAGGCGGTTGAGTTGCAGGGTATTGCGGACGAGCTTCGGGAGCATCAGATTCTGGTGCGGGATTCGGAGCGCGGCCGGGTGGATTTTCCCTCCCTGCTGTGTGGGCGGGAGGTGTTCTTGTGCTGGCAGGAGGGGGAGGACGACGTGGAGTACTGGCACGAGTTGGACGCGGGGGGTGGGGAGCGGCATCCGGTTTGAACGTTTTGGCGTCCGCAGGATCCAATAGGACCGTCGGATCTTGACAGCGGGTGTACAACAGTACGCCACGACACCGGATGGTCTTGAGATTGGGCCGGGTGAATGGTTAAGGTCAGGGGTTGTCCGGCGGCACCGGCGACGAAGGAGCAGCGTGCATGATACAGGTCGAGCATTTGGTGAAGGCGTTTGGGCCGAAGCTGGCGGTGAATGATGTTTCGTTCACGGTCGAGCGGGGCGAGGTCTTGGGGTTTCTCGGGCCGAACGGGGCCGGGAAATCGACAACGATGCGGATGGTGACGGGTTTCATCCCGCCGACGGCCGGCGCGATCCGGATTGGCGGGCATGACATGGCGGGGGAGTCGATTGCCGCGAAGCGGTTGATTGGGTACCTGCCTGAGAACGCTCCGGCGTACACGGACATGACGGTGTGGGGGTTTCTGAACTTCGCGGCGGAGCTGCGGGGCCTGCGGGGGATGGAGCGCCGGAAGGCGGTGTCGCAGGCGGTGGAACTCTGCTTTCTCGAGACGGTGCTGCATCAAAGCGTCGAGACGCTGTCGAAGGGGTACCGGCACCGGACGTGTTTTGCCCAATCGATCATCCACGATCCGGACGTGCTGGTGCTGGACGAGCCGACGGACGGTTTGGACCCGAACCAGAAGCACGAGGTGCGAAGCCTGATCCGCCGGATGGGGCAGCGCAAGGCGATCGTGTTTTCGACGCACATTCTCGAGGAGGTCGATGCCGCCTGCACGCGGGCGATCATCATTGACCGGGGCCAGATCGTGGCCAACGGGACGCCGCTCGAGCTGCGGCGGCAATCGGATTTGTCGGGGGCGATCACGCTCCGGCTGTTGGGCGTGGCGGGCGCGGCCGCTGCGGCCAGGATCCAGGAGCTGCCGGGGGTCCGGCGCTGCGCGGTGGTGGACGAGGAGAACGGGTGTGTCCGGCTGAGGGTTTATCCGCGGGGGGAGGCGGCGCGGGACGGGCAGCTGGGTTTGGGGCCGAGCCTGCACGAGCTTGCGGTGCGCGAGCATTGGCGGGTGGCGGAGCTGCGGGCGGAGGAGGGCCGTCTGGATGAGGTTTTCAGGAAGATCACGCTGCCCGACACGCAGCGGACGGTGAAGGAGGAGGCGAAATGAGCGTGGAACAGCGAGCGACGGTGGCGCCGACGGTGGCGGCCGGGGGCGGGGACTACGGCCAGGCGGTACGGCATGTGGCGACCATTGCCAAGCGGGAGTTATCCGGCTACTTCACGTCGCCGGTGGCGTATGTTTTCATCGTGATCTTCCTGTTGTTGTGCGGCTTTTTCACCTTCATGGTGGGCAAGTTCTTTCAGCGGGGCGAGGCGTCGCTGACCGCCTTTTTCATCTGGCACCCGTGGCTCTACCTGTTTCTGGTGCCGGCGGTGGGGATGCGGCTGTGGTCGGAGGAGCGGCGGTTGGGGACGATGGAGCTGCTGCTGACCATGCCGATCACGGCGTGGCAGGCGATCGTGGGGAAGTTTGTGGCGAGCTGGCTTTTCCTGGGGATTGGTCTGGTGCTGACGTTCCCGCTGGTACTGACGGTGGCGTATCTGGGGAGTCCGGACCTTGGGGTGATCTTCTGCGGGTACGTGGGCAGTCTGCTGTTGGCGGGGGCCTACCTGGCGGTGAGCTGCATGACCTCGGCGTTGACGCGGAACCAGGTGGTCAGCTTCATTTTATCGGTGGTGATTTGTCTGTTCCTGATCCTGGCGGGGTGGCCGCCGGTGACGGACATGCTGGTGCAGTGGGCGAAGCCGTGGCTGGTGGACGCGGTGGCGTCGTTCAGCGTGATGCCGCACTTCGAGAGTTTCCAGCGCGGGGTGATCGACTCGCGCGATCTGTTGTATTTCGTCCTCGTGATGACGTTCTGTCTCTTCACGACGGGGGTCATCATCCGGAGTCATCGAGCCGGGTGACGGTCCCGGAACGGGGTTGTGGAGAGTGCCTGCAGAGTTTAATGGCGTATGAGCATGACCAAGAACAAGTGGGGGCCGCTGGTCTATTCGGGCGTCGGGGTCGCGGCGATGTTCGTGATCCTGGCCGCGGTCGGTGTCATCGGAAACACCGTGAAGAAGCGGATCGACCTGACGGCGGACCGGGTCTACACGCTGTCCGAGGGGACAAAGAAGATCCTCGGAGGCCTGAAATCGCCGGTGACGGTCAACTTTTACTGCACGCAGGGCGAGAACGAGATGCCGATCCCCCTGAAGACCTATGCCAAGCGGGTCGAGGATCTGCTGGACGAATACCGCCAGGCTTCCGGGGGCAAGATCCAGATCCGCAAGTTCGATCCCCAGCCGGATTCGGATGCCGAGGATGCGGCGCGGCTTGACGGCGTCGAGGGGCAGAACCTGAGCGATGGCGGGCTGATCAGTCTGGGCGACCGGATTTACCTGGGCCTGGCGGTGAGCTGCATCGACCAGAAGGCGGCGATTCCGTTCCTGGATCCGTCGCGCGAGCGATTGCTCGAGTACGACCTGACGCGGGCGATCGCCCAGGTGAACAACCCGCAGAAGGCGACTGTGGGGATCATGAGCGGGCTGCCGGTGTTCGGCCAGATGAACCCGATGGCGATGCGGATGGGAGGCGGACAGCAGCAGGAGCCGTGGGTGTTCCTCTCGGAGCTGAAGCGGGATTTCAACGTCAAGCAGGTCGAGATGACCGCGGAAGCGATCGACGAGGACATCGGGGTGCTGTTGGTGGTGCATCCGTCGGGCGTGACGGACAAGACGCAGTACGCGCTCGATCAGTTTGTGCTGCGCGGCGGGAAACTCATCGCCCTGCTGGATCCGCTGTCCGTGTTCGACAGCCGGAACTCGATGAACATGCAGAACATGCTCCAGCGGGCGGCGTCGGGCGGGTCGACGCTCGAGAAGCTGCTCAAGGCCTGGGGGCTCGAGTTCGACGTGGCGAAGGTGATTGCGGACAAGAACTACGTGACGATGGTGCGCCGGGGAACGGGCGGTCCGGCGCCGGAGCCGACCTGGCTTTCGCTGACGCCGGAGGCCATTGACGCGAACGACGTGACGACGGCCCAGATCGACAGCGTCCTGTTGGCCGGGGCCGGTGTGTTTACGGGGACGCCGGCGGCCGGGCTCAAGCAGACGGTGCTGCTGAGGACCTCGGCCAATTCCCAACCGGTCGACAAGATGATGGCCCAGTTCGGCGGGGACACGACGAAGGACTTCAGTCCGTCGGGCAAGGAGCAAGCCCTGGCTTTGCGGTTGGAGGGCAAGTTCAAGACGGCCTTTCCGGACGGCAAGCCCGGTGGGGACACGAAGAGCGAGGACGATGCCGATGAGGATGCGGAGAAGAAGCTGGAGGGCGAAGCGGCCAAGGAGAAGCCTGCTGCGGCCTCTTTGAAGGAATCGGCGCGGGACGGCGTGGTGATCCTGTTGGGGGATTCGGACTTCATCTATGACCAGTTTTGCGTCCAGGTGCAGAACTTTCTGGGCCAGAAACTGATCAGCCCGTTCAACGGCAATTTGGGGCTCTTGCAGAACCTGGTCGAGCAGATGCTGGGCGACAGCAACCTGATCGGCGTGCGGAGCCGGGCGGTGCAGAACCGGCCGTTTACGCTGGTCCGGAAGATCCAGGCGCAGGCGGAGGAGCAGTACCGGGCCCGTATCAAGCAGCTCGAGCAGGACCTCCAGGACGCCCAGCAGAAGATCTCGGAGCTCCAGCGGGGCAAGGAGACCAACCAGCGCTTCATCCTGTCGAAGGAGCAACAAGACGAGATCAAGCGATTCCACCAGAAGGAGGCGGAAGCCAAGCGCGAGCTGAAGGAGGTTCGCAAGCAATTGCGCCGGGAGATCGACGCTCTCGAGACCCGGCTGAAGTGGGTGAACATTGCGGCCATGCCTTTCCTGGTGACGGTCGCGGGAGTCTCCCTGGCCATGGTAAAACGCAAGAAGACTGCAGCAAAATGAACCGCAAGCAACTGACGCTAATTCTGGTCGCCATGGTGTTGGCGGGCGCCCTGGGCCTCTGGCTAAGCCGGCGGGAGGCTGCTTCCTATGTGACCACCCAGGGGCGGATGGGCGAGAAGGTCCTTGGCGAGTTCGACATCAACACCGTGGCGCAGGTCACCGTGCGCCACGACACCAACACTCTCGACCTGGCGCAGGAGAACGACGTCTGGGTCGTTCGCCAGCGGGGCGGGTACCCGGCGAACTTCAGCGAGGTGCGGGAATTTCTGCACAAGCTGTGGGACTTGAAGGTGGTCCAGCCGGTGGCTTTGGGTGCGGCGGATCTCGGCCGGCTGGAGCTGGCCGCCGCCAGCGGCACGAACGCGCCGGTGGTGGTCGAGCTGAAGGCGAAGGACGGCAAAGTGCTCAAGACCGTCACGCTGGGCAAGAAACACCTCCGGCAGGCGGCGAGCCCGTCGCCGTTCGGCGGGGATGACGGCTGGCCCGATGGCCGGTACCTCATGGTGGATCAGAAGCCGGAGGCGGTCAGCCTGGTGTCGGAGCCGTTCAGCAACATCGAGCCCAAGGCCGATCAGTGGCTGAACCGGGATTTCTTCAAAGTCGAGAAGGTGAAATCGGTGGCGGTCACCTACGCCGTGGCGACCAACTCGTGGAAGCTGGAGCGGGAGACCGAGACGGGCGAGCTGAAGCTGGCGGACGCGGGTCCGGAGGAGAAGCTCGACACGGCCAAGGTGTCGGGCATCCCGACCGCGCTCTCGTGGCCGAGTTTCACGGATGTCATCATCGATCCGCAGCCGGCGGTCACCGGTCTGGACAAGCCCACCGTGGCGGTTCTTGAGACGTTTGACGGCTTCACGTACACCGTGAAGGTCGGCAGCAGGAAGGGCGAGGACGCCTATTATCTCACCGTCGATGTCGCGGCTGATCTGCCCAAGGAGCGCGCGCCCGGCAAGGACGAGAAGGCCGAGGACAAGGAGAAACTCGACAAGGAATTCAAGGAGAAGACCGACAAGCTGGCCGAGAAACTGAAGCAGGAGAAAGCCCTCGGCAAGTGGACGTATGTCGTGAGCAAGTACACGGTCGATGGTCTCCTGAAGGAGCGGCACGCGCTGCTGGCTGAGAAGAAGGAGGAGGCTGCGAAGCCTGACGCCGCCGGCGGTGCCGAGGATGCCGCCGCCCCTCCGATGCCGCCCCTGGTTCCGGAGCTGCCGCCGATTCAGTAATCCCTTGGAATTCGCACCGATGAGGTCGGGTCTCGGCGGTGCCCATTCCGACGTCCGGACTCGTGGAGCAGCAGGGATGGTTCATGAAAGCCGCCGCCCGTGCTTGAGGTCCTCAGAGCTGCGCACGCGCTTCAACTCCCCTGCACCGCAGAGCCATGGCGGTTCTGCATTATCGGCGGCCTCGCCCTGCAGCGGTTGGAGTTCGAACAGTAATCCATCAAGAGATCGGCAGGGCTTTCGGTGCTGCCTGGTCTGAAACCGTGTGAGACATGCGGGGTAGGCGGGGATCCGGGAGAGGAAGTCGCCGCTTGTTCGGCGGGGGGGAGTCGGGTATCTTCGCGGTCGAACAGCCGGGGCTTGGAACGGGCGAGAGGACGGGAGCCGGCGAGCGACGGGGATGGGATCATGCCGCTGTACGAGTACGAACTGTGTGAAGGCAAGTGCGTGGTGTGCGGGGGGCGTTTCACGCTGCACCGTCCGGTCACTGCGGCGCCGCTGACGCATTGTCCGGCGTGCAAAAAGCCGGTGCGCAAGGTGATTTCCGGGTTCAGCACTCCCAAGCTGCTGCGGCCGCTGTCGGTGTCGGAGGCCAAGACCGCGGGGTTCACGGTGCTGAAGCGGGTTGGCCGGGGCGAGTACGAGAGGCAGTGACGATGAGCGAATGGGAGCAAATCCAGCGGGCGGTGGCCGGAGTGGGCCGGCGTCGGCGTTGGCAGCGCGCCTGGGGGGGGATGTGGAAGGGGCTTTGGGTTGGCGTATGTTTGTGGGTGGGTTTGGTGGCGGTGTACAAGGTGTATCCGGTATCGATCCAGGTGTTGCCGTTGGGCGGGTTGCTGGTGGTGCTGGGGGCGTTGGCGGGTGGTGTGTTGGGAGGATGGCGCGGGACTCCGCCGATTGAGACGGCGC
The DNA here is from genome assembly GCA_029556615.1 of Verrucomicrobiota bacterium. Lineage (GTDB taxonomy): Bacteria > Verrucomicrobiota > Verrucomicrobiia > Limisphaerales > J093 > JAKQDD01. The sequence continues at coordinate 12,909 of JAKQDD010000228.1, forward strand.
GCTGGCTGGATCAGGAGCGCCGGCTTCAGGAGCGGGTCAGCACGGCGCTCGAGCTCGGCGGACAAGCGCCGGGTGAATGGTCCGCGCTGGTGGTTGCGGATGCGGCGCGGCATATGGGCCGGTTGGATTTCAGGCGGATGCTGCCGTTGCGGGTGCCGGTTTTGAGCCGATGGGTTCTTCTGGCGTTGGTGTTGGGAGTCGGGCTGGGGTTTGTTCCCGAGTATCGGACCCGGGATTGGGTGCAGCGGCAGCGGGACCAGGAGTCGGTCCAGGAGGCGGGCAAGAACCTGGCGGATGTCTCGAGGCGTTTGCTCGAGAAGCGGGCGCCGGCGCTCGAACCGACCCGGCAGGCGGTGCGGGCGGTGGGGCAACTGGGCGAGGAACTGACGCGGAATCCGCTGAGCCGGAGCGAGGCCCTGCGCGAGGTCGCGCGGCTGACGGAGAAAGTCCAGGCGCAGAACCGGGAGATGGCCAGGAACCCGGCGTTGCGGTCGATGGACCGGGCCGCCCGGAGTGCGGATGGGAACCGGTCGGGGACGGCGGAGGCGTTGCAGCGGCAGATCGAGTCGCTGCAGAAGTCGCTGGGCAGGGCTGATGTCCCGCCTGATGCGCTAGAGAAGCTGCGGCGCGAGCTCGAGCAGGCGCGGCAGATGGCGTCGAACCTGTCGAATCCGGACTCGAGGGCGGCGGAGGCGGCGCGGGACAATCTGGCGAAGGCGCTCTCGAGTCTGGCCCGCGAGTCACAGGATCTGGGGGCGGCCTTATCGGGGCTCGAGGAGGCGATTGCGGCGCTTGAAGCGGGTCAGATCCAGCAGGTGCTGCAGGATCTCGAGGCGGCGGCGAAGGATCTGGACAAGCTGCGGGACATGGCGCAGGCGCTTCAGCAGTTGCAGCAAGAGGCTGCCAGGATGGGCAAGGACCTGGGGGAACAGCTTCAGAACGGGCAGGCGGAGGCGGCGATTGCCACGCTGCAGAAGATGGTGAACCAGCTCAAGGCGGGGGCGATGAGCGAGGAGGCGTTGCGGGCGATGAGGGAGGAGGTGTCGAAGGCGATCCGGCCGGCGGGGCCGTATGGCAAGGTGCCCGAGCATTTGAAGGACGCGGTGAGCCGGATGCAGGACGGTCAGACGGCGGAGGCGGCCCAAGCGCTTGCGGACGCGGCGAAGGAACTCGAGGACTTGCTGCAGCAACTGGCGGATGCGGAGAGCTTGCAGGGGGCGTTGGGGGCGCTGAAGCGGGCGCAGGCGTGCATTGGCAACGGGAAGGCCTGGAGTCTCTGTCAGGGAACCGGGTTCAAGCCGGGGGGGAAGCCGGGGCGCGGCGTGGGGACGTGGGCGGAGGAGGAGGGCTGGATTGAGACGCCGCCCCAGACGGGGCTCTGGGACAACTCGGGAGTCGAGCGGCCGGACATGGACCCACGCGGGGTGACGGATCGGGGGGAGGGGGAAGTGCCGGAGGGGATGAGTCCGAGCAGCGTGAAGGGCCAGTTTCAGCCGGGGAGCCAGATGCCGAGCATCACGTTGCGGGGAGTGAGTCTGAAGGGGCAGAGCACGGTGAGCGTGCGCGAGGCGGTTCAAGCGGCGCAGAGCCAGGCGGAGTCGGCGCTGAGCCAGGACCAGGTGCCGCGGGCCTATCAGAATTCCGTGAAGGGTTATTTTGACGATCTTGAAAGGGACCCATGAGCACCGAGCAGGAGATCACCCGCTTTCGCGAGACCTACGCGGCGCTGCGCGCCGAGGTGGGCAAGGTCATTGTCGGTCTGGATGCGGTGGTTGAGAGCACGCTGGGGGCGGTGCTGGCGGGGGGGCATGTGCTGCTCGAGGGCGTTCCCGGGCTGGGGAAGACCCTGCTGGTGCGGACGCTGGGGGAGGTGCTGGACCTTAGCTTCAGCCGGATCCAGTTCACGCCGGACCTGATGCCGGCGGACATTCTGGGGACGAATCTGGTGATGGAAGCGGCGGATGGCCGCCGGGTGTTCGAGTTTCAGAAGGGGCCGGTCTTTGCGCATCTGATCCTGGCGGACGAGATCAACCGGGCGACGCCGAAGACGCAATCGGCGTTGCTCGAGGCGATGCAGGAGCACAGTGTGACCGCGGGGGGCGAGATCCGGCGGCTCGAGGAACCGTTCTTTGTGCTGGCGACGCAGAATCCGATCGACCAGGAGGGGACGTATCCGCTTCCGGAGGCGCAGCTGGATCGGTTTTTCTTCAAGCTGCTGGTGGGGTACCCGAGCGCGGAGGAGCTGACGGAGGTTTTGAATCGGACGACGGAGACGGCGGTGGCGCGGCTGGGTCGGGTGGTGACGCGGGAGGCGCTGATGGCGATGCAGCAGTTGGTGCGGCAGGTGCCGGTGGCATCGCATGTGAAGGACTACGCCGTGCGACTGGTGCTGGCGACGCATCCCGGCACCGGGGCGGCGGTGCCGATGGCGCGGCAGTTTCTCCGGTACGGCAGCAGCCCGCGGGGCGCGCAGGCGTTGATTCTCGGGGGCAAGGTGCGGGCGTTGACGCAGGGGCGGATGAACGTGAGCCTGGAGGACATCCGGACGGTGGCGCTGCCGGCGTTGCGGCACCGGCTGATCCTGAACGTCGAGGCTGAGGCTGAAGGGATCACGCACGACCAGATTGTCGAGCACGTGCTGCGGGAGGTGCCGGAGGTGCCCGCGGCAGTCGCCGTTTAACCTGCGGATCCGACCGCCATGGCTGAGGCCCTTCTTGGACCCGACCTGATGCGGCGGCTCGAGCAACTCGAGTTGCTGGCCCGGCGCCGGGCCCGGAGCGCGGCCCGGGGGGAACGTTCCAGCCGGGCGAGGGGTCACTCGGTCGAGTTCGCCGACTACCGGAACTACGTGCCGGGCGACGACGTGCGTTATCTCGACTGGAATCTCTACGGCCGGCTCGAGCGGTTGTTTCTGAAGCTGTACGAGGAGGAGCGGGAATTGCCGGTCCGCATCTTTCTGGATGCGAGCGAATCGATGACCTTTGGGGAGCCGGTGAAGTTCGACTTTGCGCGGCGGGCGGCGGCGGGGATTGGGTATGTGGCGTTGTGCGGGTTTGACCGGGTATCGGTGAGCGTGTTTCCCGGGCGTCCGGAGCAGGCGGCGGTGTGCAGCGCGCTGAGGTCGGTGCGGGGGCGGAAGCGGGCGCAGGCGTTGTTTCGGAACCTGTCAGCTCTCGAGGCCGGGGGGGTGGCGCAACTGAACGAGAGCCTGCGCCGGGGCGCGCTGGACGCGCGGCAGCCGGGTCTGGCGGTGGTGTTGAGCGATTTTCTGGATCCAACCGGATACGAGGCGGGGCTGAACGCGCTGGTTGGGCGCGGGTTTCAGGTGGACGTGATCCAGGTGCTGGCGCCGGAGGAGCTGGAGCCGACGGTGTCGGGCGATCTGCGGCTGGTGGACTCCGAGACGGGGGCGCAGCAGGAGGTCACGTTTGGCAGGTACCGGCTGGCGGCGTATCGCGAGACCGTGACGCGGTTTTGCCAGCGGCTGATCGACTTCTGCCGGGGTCGGGGCATTCGGCATATCCTCGCGGGGTCTTCGATGCCGCTGGAGGAGCTGTTGCTGCGTCAGCTGCGGAAGGCGGAGATACTGGGTTGATGCTGTGAACCGGGAGCGGAACATGGTGTGGGGTTCGGGAGCAGGCCGACCAAGGATGAGATCCGGTGTGGGCGGGGCCTGGTCGGTGGGGAGGGGGTGCGGATGAGTTTTCTGGCGCCCATGGCGTTTGCGTTTGCCGCGGCGATTCCGGTGTTGGTGGTGTTTTATTTGTTGAAGCGGAAGCGGGTGGTGAAGTTGGTTTCGAGCACGCTGTTATGGCAGCGGTTTCTGGCGGAGACCCAGGCGAGCACGCCGTTCCAGAAGCTTCGGCACAACTGGCTGTTGATCCTTCAGATCCTGCTGGTCATGGCGGTGATCCTGGCGCTGGCCCGGCCGTATTTTTCGGGGAAGGTGGTGGGGGGCAGGCTGTTTGTGGTGATTCTGGACGCCTCGGCCTCGATGCAATCGCGGGACGAGGAACCGAGCCGGTTCGAGCGGGCGCGGCGCGAGGCGCTCGCGTTTGTCGACAGCCTGCATGCGAGCGACCAGACGGTGTTGTTGCTTGCGGCGGATCATGCGGAAGTGAAGCAATCGCCGACGACCAGCAAGAGCGCGTTGCGTCGGGCGATCGGGGACTGCCGGGTGTCGGATGCGCCGACGCGGCTGGGGGAGGCTTTCAAGCTGGCCCAGCCGCTGGTGAAAGACCGGGCCGACGCTGAGATTCACCTTTACAGCGACGGCGCGGCTTCGGATCTGGAAGAGTTCGAGCACGAGGGGTTGCGGGTGGTGTTCCACCGGGTGGGCAGCCGTGCCCGGAATGCCGGCGTGGTCTCGTTGGATGTGCGGCCGCACCCGGAGGATCCTGCGCGGCGGGCGGTATTTGCGGGATTGGCGAACGCCTCGAGCAACCGGGTCGAGACCGAGGTCGAGCTGCGATTCAACGACGGGCTGGTCGAGACCCGGTCGGTGGCGATGGAGCCCCGGGAGACGGTGCCGCTGGTGTTTGCGACGTCCCAGGCGGAGAACGGCATTTTCGAGGTTCGGATGACGTTCGAGGACGATCTCGAGGCGGACAACCGGGCCTCGGTGGTGAGTCTTCTGCCCGAGCCGGTCGACCTATTGCTGGTCACTCGGGGGAACCGGTATTTGCAGCGGGCGCTCGTGGCGGCCGGCAACACGCGGGTGGCGGTGGCTTCGGACGTGGCGGACGGGGCGGGGGGCTTTGGGGTGACGGTGGTGGACGACGTTCTGCCGGCGGCCTGGCCGTCGAATAACGTGCTGGCGGTGAGGACGGTTCCGCCCGGCGCGATCGAGATCACGGGGCGGCAGGAGGTGCCGGCGATTGTGGACTGGATGACCACGCATCCGCTGTTGCGGTCGGTGGGTCTGGACAATGTGCAGATTGACGAGGCGCTGGTGGCGCTGCCGCCGCCGTGGGCAACGGCGGTGGTCGAGGCACCCGGCGCGCCGCTGATTCTGGCGGGCGAATTCGGGAGGCAGCGGGTGGTCTGGATTGCGTTCGACCTGCTGCAGAGCAGTTGGCCCCTGCGCGTGTCGTTTCCAATGTTCATCGCGAACGCGGTGGACTGGTTAAACCCGGCCACCGCCCGTCGCGCCGAGCTGCTGGTGCCGGCGGGGAGCCCGCTTCGGTGGCAGGCGCCGGCGGACGTCACGAACGCGACGGTTCGGTTGCCCGATGGGAGCGAGCGTGTCGTGCCTGTCGCGGCCGGGAGCGGGGTGGTGGTATTTGGCGACACGGGGCGCCGGGGCGTCTATCAGCTGCAGGCAGGGACGAATGCGGTGACGTTCTGCGTGAACCTGCTGGATGCGCGGGAGACAGACACGGCGCCGCAGTCGGAGTTGCGGTTTGGCCGGTATGCCCGTGTGGTGGCGGGGGCGGACCGGCGGGCGAGTCTCGAGCTGTGGCGCTGGCTGGCGTTGGCGGGGCTGGTGGTTTGTTTTGGCGAATGGTGGTTTTACCACCGCCGAACTGCATGAAACGACTGTATCGACGATGGAAGGCGGCCTGGGTGCTGATGACAGTGCTGGCCGGGATGGCGCTGGGGTCTGGGGCGCGGGCTGGGGAACGGGCGGTGGTGCTGTACTGTGCTCAGGATCCGGTGTATGCGGGCCCGATCCTGGCCGAGTTCACCCGGCAGAGCGGGATCCGGGTATTGCCGGTGTACGACAGCGAGGCGGTGAAGACGGTGGGCCTTGCGAACCGGTTGCTGGCCGAGCAGGCGCATCCGCGCTGCGACGTCTTTTGGGGGAACGAGGAGCTCCGGACGCGGCAATTGGCGGCGCGCGGCGTGTTTCGGTTGACGAACGGTTGGGCTGCGATGGGGAGTCGGAGTCGACGACTGATCGTGAACACGAACTCTCTGCCGCTGGCGCTGGCGCCGGCGTCGTGGCTCGAGCTGACGAACAGCCGGTGGCAGGGCCGTTTGGCTTTGGCGTATCCGCTGTTTGGGACCACGGCGACGCATTTTCTGGCGTTGCGACAGCACTGGGGGCCGGCTGGCTGGGAGGCCTGGTGCCGGGCGTTGCAGGCGAATCGACCGCTGTTGGTCGATGGCAATTCGATTGTGGCCCGGTTGGTGGCGAAGGGAGAGGCCTGGGTGGGGCTGACGGATTCGGACGACATTGCGGTGCAGCAGCGTGAGGGCAAGCCGGTGGCGGCCCTGCCGTTGACGGCGGAGTCCCTGCTGATTCCGAACACCGTGGCGGTGATCCGGGGGGCGCCGCATCCGGCCGAGGCGGAGGCGTTGTATCGGTACCTCCAGACCGAGGATTGCGTGAAGAGGCTGGTGCACGTTGACGCGCTCGAGTCCATCGTGGCGCGACCGGGTCAGAAGACGCTCGAGCCCGACTGGGACGTTCTGTTATCCGAGCTCGAGCCGGCGACGGATCGTCTTCGGAGCCTGTTTCTCCGATGACCGGCGGGGTGTGATGGGTGATGGGGGCGGGCACTGATGAACTGGGCACTGCTATTCAACAGTCTGATGGTGAGCAACGCGGCGGCGTTGCTGGCGGTCGGTCTGGGGCTGGCGGTGGCCTTGGCGCTGGCCGGGGTGGGGGCGCGCTGGCGCGGGTTGGGATTGGCGGCGGCGGCGGTGGCGCTGGCGCTGCCGCCGTTTCTGGCGGTGAACGCCTGGATTGACCTGCTGGGGAGGGCGGGTGCGTGGCGTTCGTGGCTGCCGTTGGACATCTACTCACCGGCCGGCGTGGTGGGGCTCTTGGCGCTGTGGCTTTGGCCGATCCCGCTCTTTGCGGCGATGGGCTCCTGGCGGCGGTTGCAGGCGGTGCACCTCGAGGTCGAGCCGCAGCTGAAGGGCGTCACGCTGGTCCGCAGTCTGCTGCTTCCCGCGGCGCAGCCGGCTCTGGATCAGGCGGCGCTTCTCTGTTTCGTGCTGGCGCTCGGGAATTTTGCAGTGCCGGCGATACTGCAGGTGCGGGTGTATCCGGCGGAGATCTGGGTCCAGTTCAACACCACGTTTGACTATGGGGCGGCGGCGGTGACGAGTTGGCCGCTCTGGGTGGCGCCGCTGGTGCTGGTGTGTTGGCTGCGGCGGGAATCGATTGCGTGGCCTGGGGGGGAAGGGATCGCGGCGGGGTTATGGCGGCGTCGTTTGGGACGGGCATGGCACTCGATGGTCTGGGCGGCCACGGGTTGGGTTCTTGGGTTGGCGCTGTGTGTGCCGCTGGTTCAGTTGGTGGGAACGGCGGGGACGTGGCGGGAGCTGGGCGCGGCGCTGGGTGCGGGTCGGGGGGCGATGGTGGCGTCGGTCGAGCTCGCGGCGGGGGCGGCGACGGTGGCGATGGGGATTGGGCTGGCGACGTGGCGGTTGCGGGCCGGCGGGCTGCTGTGGGTGACGTTCCTGGTGCCAGGGATTCTGCTGGGGCTGGCTTTGGTGTACCTGGTCAATCGGACGCCGTTGGCGGCGATTCCCCCGAGCCTGGGGGTGGCGATCGGGTCGCTGGCGCTGCGGTATGCGGCGGTGAGCCGGCATTGTGTGCAAGCGGCGAGGAGCGGGGTGGATCACGGGCTTCGGGACGTGGCGCGGCTGGATGGGGCGAACGTCTGGCAGCGGTGGCGGCATGTCGAGTGGCCGCAGGCGGGGTGGCCGCTGCTGGCGGGGTGGTATGTGGTGTACCTGCTGTGTCTGTGGGACGTCGAGACCCTGGTGTTGCTGGTGCCGCCCGGAGGAGAGACGCTGGCGTTGCGGGTGTTTAATCTCCTGCACTATGGCCATCACGGACAGGTGAACGCGCTCTGTCTCCTGCTGCTGGGGCTGGCGGTGGCGCCGCTGGCGGCTGCGGGTTTGGTGCGGGCGGCATGGTGTTGGGTGCGCCGGCGCGGGATGGAGGGGGCAGCGGCAGCGGGCCTTGGCGGCATGGTCGTGGTGGCCTTGGGGGCGGCCGGGTGCGGTCCGGCGCCGAGCGGGCGCCAACCGGTGGCGAGCCAGCTGTTCAGCCATGTCGAGGTGATTGGCACGCGGGGGGCCGGGCCGGGCCAATTCAACAAGCCGCGGTCGGTGGCGGTGGATGCGGAGGACAACGTGTACGTGGTGGACTTGACGGGTCGGGTGCAGAAGTTCTCGCCGCGGGGGGAGTATCTTCTGGCCTGGCAGATGCACGAGACGGATCTGGGAAAGCCCAAGGGGATGGCGTGTGACCGGGCGGGTCGGATCGTGGTGATTGAGCCGCACTACTCGAAGGTGAACCACTTCACGGCGGAGGGCCAACTGGCGTTGGCCTGGGGCCGGCACGGGACGAATGCGGGCGAGCTGGCCTTTCCGCGGTCGGTGGCGGTGGATTCGGGCGGGGACCTCTGGGTGAGCGAGTACGGGGTGGTCGACCGGGTCCAGCGATTCAGCGCCGACGGGAGCCGGTATTTCGAGGGGATTGGTCATTTCGGGGGTGGGCTTGGCGAGTTGAACCGGCCGGAGGGTCTGGGAATTGACGCGCAGGACCGGCTGTATGTGGCGGATTCGTGCAACCACCGGATCCAGGTGTACGATCCGGCGGGCGGTTGGGTGCGGTCCTTCGGCTCGGCCGGTTCGGGACGTGGGGAACTGAGCTATCCGTACGATGTCCGGGTTGACGCGGAGGGGCACCGGTTTGTCTGCGAGTTCGGGAACAGTCGGGTGCAGGTCTTTGATGCCCGGGATCAGGTCCTCGAGGTGATCGGCGGGCCGGGGAGCGCGCCCGGCCGGTTCAACAATCCCTGGAGCCTTTGCCTGAATTCAGCGGGGGACTTGTACGTGGCGGATGCCAACAACCACCGGGTGCAGAAGTTCCTGCGGCGTGCGGGGACACACCCGGCGGGGGCGACGGGTTCCGGGCGTTCGGGGTGATGCGTATGCCTGTGCAATTCACGCATCCTGGCTGGTTGTTGTTGCTGCCGGTGGCGCTGGCCTGGGCGATAGGCTGGGCGCGGGCGACGTACGTGCAGGTCGGGCCGGTGCGGCGGCGGGTGGCGTTGGGGCTGCGATTGCTGGTGAGCACGGCGCTGGTGTTGGCCCTGGCGGGCATCCAATGGAAACGGCCGATCGAGGGGATGAACGTCTATTTCCTCCTGGACCGTTCGGACAGCGTGCCCTCGGAGCAGCAGGAGCGGGCGCGGGAGTATGTGAACGAGGCGTCGGCACGGAAGCGGGTGGTGGACCGTGGCGGGGTGATTGTGTTTGGCACGGATGCGGCCATCGAGATCACGCCCAACACGAAGGTGGACGTGCCGAAGATCCACGCCGTGGTGGGGACAGAGCGGACGGATTTGGCGGGGGCGCTGCGGCTCGGCACGGCGGCCTTTCCGGAGACCGGCCAGAAGCGTCTGGTGCTGGTATCCGACGGCAACGAGAATGTCGGGGACGCGCTCGGGGCGGTGGCGGCCGCCGGGGCGCTGGGGGTGACGATCGACGTCCTGCCGCAGGGCGTGGTGCGGGGCGGGGACGTGAGCATTCAGAAGGTGGTTGTGCCGGGGACGGTGAAAGAGGGGCAGACGTTCGACGTGAAGATCTTCGCCCAGAGCGACACGCAGCGCACGGGGGCGTTGCGGTTGTTTCGGAATGACCAGTACCTGGGCGAGCAATCCCTGGAGCTGGGGTCGGGCAAGAACCTGTTTACGCTGCCGCAGACCCTGACGGAGCCGGGCTTCTACAGCTACGATGTGCAGCTCGAGTCGGCCGGCGACGCGGTGCCGCAGAACAACCGGTCGAGCACGTTCACGAGCGTTCGCGGCGATCCCCGGGTGCTGGTGGTGGCGAGCGAGCCGGATCAGGAGGGCCCCCTGGTTCGCGCGCTCGAGGACTCGAGATTGCGGCCGAAGCTGACCGACGTGGCGGGGTTTCCGGGGACGCTGGCGGAGATGGACGCTTTTGACGCGGTTTTCCTGTGCAACGTGTCGGCAGGGGACCTGGGACAGGAGGCGATGCGGCGTCTCGAGAGTGCGGTGCGGGATTTTGGGGTGGGGCTGGTGTGTGTGGGCGGGGACCAGACCTATGCTGCCGGGGGTTACCGGAACACGCCGCTCGAGACGGTGCTTCCGGTCGAGATGGAATTGAGCAGCAAGAAGGTGCTGCCGAGCGGGGCGGTGGTGCTGATCATGCACGGGATGGAGTTCAACGATGGCAATCAGGTGGCGCGTTTGTGTGCGCAGGGGGTGCTCGACGCCCTCGGGCCGCAGGACGAGTTGGGGGTGGTTCTGTGGGATGGCCAGGACCGCTGGCTGTTTCCGCTGTCGGCCGTGGGCGACAAGAAGGAGAAGGGCCGGATGATCGCCGGGATGAACCAGGGGGATCTGCCGACCTTCCAGCATGTGATGGAGATGGCCCACCTGGGGGACGCGACGCACCCGGGCCTGAAGCAATCGAAGGCGAATCTCCGGCACATGATTGTGTTCAGCGACGGCGATCCGGCGGCGCCGACCGACAGCCTGATGCAGGCGATTGTCGGCGACAGGATCACGGTCAGCACGGTCCTGATCTCGGGGCATGCGGGGCCGGACACCATGATTCGGATTGCGGACCAGGGCCGGGGCCGTTTCTACGACGTGCGGGATCCGAAGGATCTGCCCCAGATCTTCCTGAAGGAAGCAATGGTGATTTTGAAATCGGCGATCTTCGAGGAGCCGTTTCTGCCGCAGGTTGTGGCTCCGAGCGAGATCCTGCAGGGCATCAGCGGCCAGGAGTTGCCGCTGCTGCGGGGCTACGTTTGCACGATGCCCAAGGGGCGCGCCGAGACGCCGGTCGTGTCGGACAAGGGGGACCCGATTCTGGCGCATTGGCAGTTTGGCCTGGGTCGGGCGGTGGCGTTTACGTCCGATGCGCGGGCGAAGTGGGGCAGTGAATGGGTGAGTTGGGGCAAGTACCGCCAGTTTTGGTCGCAGGTGGGGCGTTGGGCGCTGCGGCGGTTGGACCTGTCGGATTTGAACGCGGAGGTTGCGGTCGAGAAAGGGGAGGGGGTCCTGACGGTCGAGGCGGTGGACGCGGAGGGGAACTACCGGAACTTTGTCGATCTGCGGGCGGTTGCGGTGAGTCCGAAGGGCGAACGCCAGTCCCTGCGTCTGGCGCAGACCGGGCCGGGGCGGTATGAGGTGCGGTTTCCCACGCGCGACGTGGGGACGTACCTGATCAACCTCATGGAGTATCAGGGCGGCCAGCTGAAGTCCTCCCAGGCGGTCGGGGCGAGCATCAGCTATTCGCCGGAATTCAACGCGTCGGCGCCCAACCTCGGTCTGTTGCAGCGGATCGCGGAGGCCGGGGGCGGCCGGATGTTGGCGTCGGGTGTGGGGGAGGTGCCGTCGGCGAATCCATTTGACCACGATCGCCAGCGGACGTTCCAGCCCCAGGACTTGTGGGAATGGCTGTTGCGGTGGGCGCTTCTGATCTTCGTGGCGGATGTGGCGGTCCGGAGGATCGACCTCGACAAGGCCGAGTGGCTGAAGGCGACGGCGACGCTGCGGCGCTGGGTCTTTTTCTGGCGCACGGCGCGGCGTCCGGCCGAGGCGGACGAATCCCTGGCGGCGCTGCTGGCCAGGCGGGAACAGGTTCGTTCCCGGCACACGCCGGCGCCTGCCGGGGGCCGGCCCGACTTGCCACAGCCCAAGGAGACTGGCGTTGCGCGGCCGGTGGCACCACCCGCAGCGGGCGCTCCGGCGGCGGGTTCGGTTCCCCAACCGGAGGCGCCGGAGGCCCCTGCAGACCGGACGGCGACCACCGATCGGTTGCTGGCGGCGAAGCGTCGTGCCACGCGCCGGTTGGATTCGTGAGCTCAGAAAAAGCGTTGCAGGCGCGGGGTGGGTTATGGCTTGATTTGCGGGTGGGCTCAAAGGCGGGTGCCGCTGTGCGGAGGACCCGCAGGATGAGGTGATGGATTATTGGAGCGCACGGGCACGGAGTGAACCGAAGACGGATCCATGTTCTTTACACGGGGCGGGTGCAGGGCGTGGGTTTCCGGTACACGGTGAAGACGGTGGCGCGGGGTTATGAAGTGGTCGGGGTGGTGCGGAACCTGCTTGATGGTCGGGTGGAGCTGGAAGCTGAAGGGGAAGCCGATGAGCTCGAGGCGTTTCTTGTGGCGATTCGGGAGTCGGGGGTGGGGGGCCTGGTGCGGCATGAGGAGACTCGATGGGAAGCGGCCCGTGGGGGGCTGCGGGGTTTTGAGATTGCAGGGTGACAGTTGGGAGTCTTGATGAAGTTTGCGATCATAGCGGACATTCACGCGAACCTGGAGGCGTTGCAGGTGGTTTTGGCGGATGCCAAGGCCCAGCAGGCCACCCATTACGCCTGCGTGGGGGACGTGGTCGGTTACTGTGCGAATCCGAAGGAGTGTCTCGACATCATTCGCGCCTCGGGCATGCCGTGCGTCAAGGGGAACCACGACGAGTACTGTTCGATGGACGAGGCGCTCGAGGGGTTCAATCCCCATGCCGCCGAGGCGGTGCAATGGACGCGGAACCAACTGACCGAGGACGACCGGAAGTGGCTGCGCGACCTCAAGTACGTGCGGTTGGTGGCGAGTTTCTGCATTGTCCATGCGACGCTCGACGTGCCGCAGCGCTGGGGGTATGTCTTCGACAAACTGGCTGCCGCCGCCAGTTTCAGCTATCAGAACACGAGCCTGTGCTTCTTCGGCCACACCCATGTGCCGATGGCGTTCATCCGGGACAGCGTCGTGCGGGGCGGCACCTACTCGAAGTTCCGGGTCGAGCCGGGCAAGAAGTACTTCGTGAATGTCGGGAGCGTCGGCCAGTCGCGGGACGGGGTGCCGAAGGCCACCTACGTGATCTACGACATGAACGAGGGCAGCGTCGAACTGCGCCGTCTCGACTACGACATGGAGAAGACCCAGGCGAAGATCCTCGCCGCAGGACTTCCCCGGCGTCTGGCGGATCGCCTGGGCGAAGGACGCTAGGGGCGGGTGGGCACTGACATCAGGGTTTAATGAGCCCGGGGACTCGACTGGGTTCGAGGCGGCGCCTCGCCAGGGTATGAAGATACTCATCCTGAAGCCGAGCTCGCTCGGGGATGTCGTTCAGGCGCTGCCGTGTGCCCGGATGTTGCGCCGGCATTTCCCATCGGCGGCGATTCACTGGTGGATTGACGCGGATCTGGCTTCCTTGTTGGAGGGCGACCCGGATGTGGGGCGGTTGGTGCTGTTCGAGCGCCGGCGTTGGGTATCGCCGCGGCACTGGCCCGAGGTTTTCGCGAGCGCCCGCGCGCTGCGGTCTGAGCACTACGACTGGGTGATCGACCTGCAGGCGCTGGCCCGCAGCGGTCTGGCGGCGTGGCTGGCGGACGGGACGCTGACGGTGGGATTGGATGACAGGCGGGAGGGCGCGGTGGCCTTTTACGATGTGCGGGTGCCGCGGCCGGGGGAATGGGCGCACGCGGTGGACTGGTACCTGGCGGTGCTCGAAGCGCTGGGCGTGCCGGTCTGCTGGGACATCGAATGGCTCCCCCGGCGGGCAGCCGCGGCGGAGAGCATCCGCCGTCGCTGGCCGGTCGAGGGGGAGCCGTGGATCGCGATCCAACCGGGCGCGCGCTGGTGGAACAAGCGGTGGCCGGTCGGCCATTTCGCGGCGTTGGCGAAGGAGCTGGCGGGTCGATTGCCGACGGCCCGGTTTGTGGTGATGGGAGGGGCGTCGGACGCGGAAGCGGGGCGGGCGATTGCGTCGGCGGTTCCGGGGCGGTCGCTCGATGTGACGGGGCAGACCTCGCTGCCGGAGATGGTCGAGTGGATCCGGGCGGCGCGGCTGGTGGTCTCGAACGACAGCGGTCCGATGCATGTTGCCGCGGCGCTGGGACGGCCGGTGGTGGCCCTCTTCGGACCCACGAGCCCGGCGCGGACGGGGCCGTATGGGCAGATCGACACGGTGCTTCAGGAGCGGCTCGAGTGTGTTCCCTGCCTGCGGAGCCGGTGCGGCCGGCATCCGCCGGTCGAGTGTCTCGAGTCGCTTCGTCCCGAGCGCGTGGCGGCCGAAGTCCTGGCGCGATTCTGATGAAACCCGCGGCGGCCATCCAGCGCGTCCGGTTGACGATCGCCTTTGATGGCGCGGCGTATGCCGGCTGGCAGACGCAGCGGACCGGCATCGGGGTGCAGCAGAAGATCGAAGAGGCTCTCGCCCGGCTTTTCCCCTCGCGGCCGGGCGTTCAGGGGTCGAGTCGGACGGACACCGGAGTTCACGCCCTGGGGTTGGTGGCGCATTTCGATCTGCCGGTGGCGGAGGCTCGGATGGCGCCGTCGAAGCTCGTGCTCGCGGTCAACGCGCATCTGCCGGAGGACATCCGGGTGACAGCGGCGGCGTGGGTGCCGGCCGGGTTCCACGCCCGGTTCCAGGCGCGCCGCAAGCAGTATCGCTACCTGATCTGGAATCACCCGGCGATGAACCCGCTGCTGCGGCATTGCGCGTGGCATGTTCCGCGCCTGTTGGACAGGGTGGCGATGCGGGCGGCGGCATCGCACGTGGTGGGCCGCCACGATTTCCGGGCGCTGACGACCAATCCCGGGTATGAACGGTTGTCAACGGTGCGGGAAGTGACGCGGTGCGATGTCCGGCGGAACGGGGCGCTGATCACCGTGGTGATCGAGGGGGATGGGTTCCTGTACCGGATGTGTCGGGGGATCGTCGGGACGCTGGTTCAAGTGGGGCACGGCCGGTTCGAGCCGGATGATGTGCGGCGGATGATCAGGGGTCGGGACCGCCGGTTGGCCGGCATGACCGCGCCGGCCCACGGGCTGGTTCTTTGGTCTGTCCATTATGCATGTCGTCCTCGTCGAGCCTGAGATTCCGGCCAACACGGGCAACATTGCCCGGCTCTGCGCGGCGACGCGCACGGCGCTGCACCTGATCGAGCCGTTGGGGTTCCGGTTGGATGACCGGGCGCTGAAGCGGGCGGGGATGGATTACTGGCGGGACGTCCGGTGGTATCGGTGGACCGACTGGGCGACGTTTCTCGCGGCGCAACCGGCGTCGGCCCGATTCTGGTATGTCGAGTCTCACGGGCCGACGCGGTACTCGGACGCGGCGTACGCGGCGGGGGACTATCTGGTTTTTGGGCGTGAGACGGCAGGGTTGCCCCGTGCCTGGCTCGAGGCGAACCGGAATCGGTGGCTGCGGTTGCCCATGGCACATCCGCATGCCCGGTCGCTGAACCTGGGGAATTGTGTTGCCGTGGTCCTGTTCGAGGCGTTGCGGCAGTTGGGGTTCCCGGGGGAGACAGGATGAACGGGATGAACGGGATATTCGGGGGGAGAATCAGAGCTTTGGACGAGGTGATGGGTCCCCATCCTGTCCGTCCTGTTAATCCCGTCCAAAAGCGCGAGGAGATGGAAGAGGAGCATGCCCCGGGGGTGACCATGATCGGTTGCCTGTCCGGTGTGGGGAGGACAGGATGAACAGGATGAACGGGATATCGTGTCTGCTGGCGGAATCTGTCATGCAGCCCCCGCGGTTGGCGGTGGCGCGGTTTGGAATTGCCGTTTTGGCTGTGGCCTGTTAAGGGGGGACGGTCTACAGGTTGGGCGATTAGCTCAGTGGCTAGAGCGTCTCCTTTACACGGAGCGGGTCGCAGGTTCGAGTCCTGCATCGCCCACCAGCGCGGGGCGGCCCATCTTCCGCGATCGCGAGGGGGCTGGTTTGTTTGTTCCGCAGGGACAGGCGCGAGCTTGACAGCGGCGGCTTCCTTTGTTCAGGCTCCCCGTCATTCCGCGTCACGACGCCGGTCGTGAAGAACTCAGCACATCTTCACCTTGAAGAACTCGAACGGCGAGTTCTCCTTTCATGCGCCCCTGCGGCTCTGTCGGCTCCGGCAGTCGTGGCTGCCAGCGCGGGGGACGGCACTGCAGTCGAGGTCGAATCGCCGATGGACGATTGGATGGGCGGTTTGGGTTCCGAGGACAGCCTTGCCCCTGCGGCGCCGTCGAGCACTGAGCTGTTTGCAGCGGCCGGGCAGGCTTCACTGGCATCCGCACCGGCCGCCGGCTCGGGGGTGGACCGCTGGGAAACCTTGGGTTTGATGCCGTTCCTGGGAGTCAGTGCCGGGGGCGGGCTGGCGACGGACGGCACCTACTTGTATGCCGCGGACTTCAGCGGGGACGGCGACTATGACTACCTGGATTTGAACGCCAACTATGTGAGGGACCCAGGGGAGAGCCTGGCGGAGATGGGGTTCCCGAACGGTTCGGTTCGGATGGCCCGATACGATCCCGCCGAAGACCGGTGGGATATGATGCCCACGCTGAATGCGGGGGGTGTGGGCGGGGACGCTTTTTCCGCGGGTGACCTGGCGAACCCGCTGTTTGTGGCGGGTGACAAGCTCTATTACTACCAGTTCCGGGCAGGGCCGAACACGCGGGCGCTTTATTCGTACGATCTCGCCGCAGGCTTGACGGGGTCCTGGACCGCGGTCTGGGAGAAGACGGATGCGGACAACCCGCTGATCACGGCCAACGCGGGGCTGGTGGGGGTGGACGCGGACGGTCAGGCGGTGATCTTCCATCATATCGGAGGCGGCGAATACGATTTCGCGCGGACTGACACCATCGCTTCGGGCGGTGTTCATGCGAGACTGACGCCGCAGTGGGACTTCACGGGAGCACATTTCCCGAGAAACGGCTCGTGGGAGTACGACGCGGCTCACGATCGCCTGTACCACATGAGTGGTGACCAGCTTCTCTATTGGGAATACAACCCGCTCTATGCCCCGGGCGGGAACCTGCTGACCGCGATGCCGCCGCCGTTCCCGTCGCCCGTCCCGATCGTGGTCGAGACGGTGGCGATCAGTTCGTTGCGCACGGCGACTGGCTGGTGGACGAGCAGCGCGGCGCAGCATCCGGGCATGAGTCTGTGGGGCAATTCACTCACGTTGGTGGACGAGCCGAGCGGTGTTGCCAATGGGCCGGCTGGTCAGGACACGGGCGACGACGTGCTCTACTTGGTACGTGGCGAGAGCAGTCCGGACGAGTGGCCGTTCAACGAGGGGCGAGGGACGCCCTACACGCAGTTTGCGCGATACTTCGCTGCGACCGGCGAGGTCCAGACGTTGCCGGAGACGCCGTTCGCCGTTGGCAAGGGGAGCTGTGCGGTCTACCTCG
Source organism: Verrucomicrobiota bacterium (assembly GCA_029556615.1). Classification (GTDB taxonomy): domain Bacteria; phylum Verrucomicrobiota; class Verrucomicrobiia; order Limisphaerales; family J093; genus JAKQDD01. The sequence continues at coordinate 30,040 of JAKQDD010000228.1, forward strand.
ACGGTTGTCTCTACGTCACGCAGGGGGACACGCTGACGGTGGCTGACGACCCGGGCAACGTCGAGCCGATGAATCGCGAGGGGATCCGGCTTCCGGGCCGCGGCCTGGCCCGATTCGTCATCTCCGCACCGGACACGGCAGGTCCCCAGGTAACCGCGGTGACACCGACCGGGACGGTGGGAGAGCTCCTGGATCACGTGGACGTGACGTTCAGCGAACCGGTGGCGTTGAGCGACACGGCCGATCCGGATGCCTTCGATCCCACGGACGTGCAGTTGACGGGACCATCGGGTTCGATCGCGGTGTCGGCGATCACCGTCTTGAGCGGGAGCACGTACCGCGTTGCCTTCCCGGCGCAGGGGACTAACGGCAACTACACTCTGACGATTCTCCCCACCCTGGCCGATCGTTCGGGCAACCCGATGGATCAGGACGGCGACGGAATCGAGGGTGAACCGGCCGATGGTTTCTCCGCGGGGTTCGACCTCCTGGTGCCGCTTTCGGATCTGAAGGTCTCCGCGGCCACCGCGCCAGCCCAGGCGCAGGCGGGACAGACCATCACGGTTTCGTGGACGGTGCAGAACCTGGCGACCCGGGCGGCCACGGCCGATTGGCTCGACTACGTCTACTTTTCGACGTCGGCGCAATGGAGTGCCGACGCGGTTTACCTGGGCCTCGAACCGATCGCCGGGCAGACGCCGCTTGCGGCGAACGGGTCCTATACGATCACCCGCACGGTGGCGCTCCCGACGCTGTCGCCGGGGAGCGGGTACCTGTTGTTTGTTGCCAACGCGGATCATGCTGAAGAGGAGGCCGACCGGGCCAACAACTGCATGGCGCGGCCCCTCGCGATCGTGTCGGGGACGGCTGGGGCAGTCCCTGCAGCACAGGGGCAATTGGCGGGCGAAGTGGTATCCACGCAGGGGGGAACGACCGTGGCGGTGGCGGATTTCGACGGCGACGGCATTTCGGACCTGGTCATTCCCGCCTTCTATCCCAGCCGGCTCGAGGTGCGGCTGGGTTTGGGGCAGGGGACCTGGGGCGCGCCGCGATACCAGGACCTCGCTTTCTCCGTGACCGCGATGGCGGCGGCGGATTTCGACCGGGACGGCCGGGCGGACCTGGCGGCGGTGGGGGAAGGGAAGGCGTACTTGCTTCGGTCGCTGGGGGGTGGGGTGTTCGGCGCGCCCATCGTGGTCGCGGAGAATCTGTATCCCACGGACATGCGGGCGGGGAGTCTGGACGCAATCGAGGGACCGGATCTCGCGTTGTACAACAGTGGAAGCGGGCAAGTGACGATTCTGCTCGGCGACGGTTCGGGCGGATTTAAAGCGCCGCTGACGGCGACGACGGCGGGGACCGGCGGCATGACGATCGAGCGGCGGGCCGATGGCGCGGCGCAGGCCATTGCAGTCGCCGACCAAGGCGGCCACGCCGTGTCGATCCTCCGGGTGAGCCCGGAGGGGACGCTCGAACGGACCTCGGTGAGTCTGCCGTCGTGGGCGCCGTACGGCGTGGGGTACGGCGACCTGACCGGCGACGGTGTTTCGGACCTGGCGGTTGGGGATGCGAGCCGCGCGGTTCTGGGGGTTGTCGTCGTGTCGGCTGGGGGAGAGGCGACACTGTTGGCGTCATACCGCGTCAACACCCTGTTCAGCCATGTGGCAATGGCGGATCTGGACGGCGACGCAGACCTGGATGTGGTGGCGACGAGCGGCCGGGACACGGTATCGACCCTCTGGTTGAACCGGGGGGACGGCGGGCTTGTGGTGGCGGCAGCCACCGGGAATCTGGTGGTTAATGGCGACTTCGACACACCGGACATCGAGGGCGAAGCCACGACGTACTCGGCGGCACCGGATGGGTTCGGCTGGAGCACCCCGGACGGTGCGTATTACCCGATCGAACTGGTCAACAGCCGATGGGCCGGCGCCTCGGGAACCGAGAACCCGGACGGGTTCGATCAGACCTTGCACTTGCCGGGGCCGAGCGGAGTGCGTCAGGCTCTCGAGACCGTCCCGGGTCAGCTGTATGAACTGAGCCTCGCGGTGAGCCGGCATCCGTCGGGCGCCCTCGCTCGCGGGCGCGTGCTGATCCAGGGCGCCAAGGATTTCTTCGAGGACTTCAGCCATTCCGTGGCAGGCGTGAGCGCCTCGGACATGAAGTTCCAGACCCTGCGTTGGGTCTTCCGGGCAGACTCAGCCCAGACCGTCGTGCGCCTTAGCGGCGATTCCCGGAACGGCGGTTACGGGCTTGTCGTCGATGCGGTCCGGGTGCGTGCCTTGGGCGGGGCGGGTGACGGCGCATCGGCTCCGGATCAAACGTGCAACCTGGTTCAACCTTCGGTGGTGCTGCTCGAAGACGTCACGGGAGACGGTCGGCCGGACTTGGTGGCAGGGGGTTCGGACGCGCCGGTGATCCTGATCAATCGCGGGGACGGTTCATTTCTGGCGCCGACGGTATACCGCGTGGGCACGGCGCCGATGGACGTGGCGATCGGGGATTTGGACGGCGTGGGGGGGCTCGATCTGGTGGTGCCGCTGAGCGAGAGCAACCAGCTCGCGGTCCTGCTGAGCGGTCCGGGCCTCGCGCATCGCGCGGCGGCGTACTACGCCGTCGGTTCGCTCCCGCGCTCGGTGGCGGTCGGCGATCTCAACAACGACGGCATCAGCGACCTCGTGGTGGCGAACCAGAACAGCCACAACCTCGGGGTCTTGCTCGGGTTGGGCGGCGGCCGGTTTGCAGCCCAAGTGACCTATGCCACGGACAACAATCCGTTCGCGGTGTTGGTGGCGGATTTGAATGGGGATCGGCGGTTGGACGTGGCCGTCACGTCGCTCGCCAGCGGCAACGTCAATCTCCTGATGGGGCAAGGGGACGGCACTCTCGCCCCGCGGACAACCGTCGCTTCGGGGGCGGGCCCGCAGGCCATCGAATTGGCGGACATGAACGGCGACGGGGTGTCTGACCTGGTGGTGGCCAACACCAGCGGCAACGACCTCTCGATCCTCACCGGCCAGGGCGACGGAACGTTCGCCAAGTCCGCGGCCGTGGCGTTGAGCGGCGCGACGGCTCCATGCTCGATCGCCCTGCGCGATTTTAATGAGGATGGCGGCCGGGACATTGCTGTGCTCCTGACGAATCGCGTTCGGATCCTGCTCAACCAGGGCGGAGGCGCGTTCTCGACCGGCGTGGAAATGGCGATTGCGTTCAAGGACATCGGGGCGCAATTGGGGGCCGGCGATTTCAACGGGGACGGCCATGCGGACGTGGTGACCGGCGACGCCGGTTTCCTGAGGTTGTTTGCAGGCGACGGCCAGGGCGGGCTGTTGCGGGGGCCGCTGGTGACGGTGAAGAACGCGCGGGCGGTGGCGGTGGCGGATGTCGATGGCGACGGCGGACCCGACGTGGTGACGACGAACTGGGCGCTGGGCTGGGGCTACAGCTACGTGGGCGACACTCTCAGCGTGGTGTGGAACCGGCACCGGTCGCAGCATTCACCCGTCGGCGCCGTGACCGGTCCCGTCCGGTTCATCGATGTCCGGTTCCGGGAGTCGATCGATCCCTCGAGCTTCTCCCTGGCCGAGGACGTGATCCGGTTCGAGGGACCGCTGGGTTCGCTTGACGTCACCGCGGCGCATTGGCTCGACACACGGACCCTCCGCCTGCAGTTCGATCCGGTGTCGGCTCCGGGCGATTACGCCCTCACCCTGGGACCGCAGATGCTCACGCCGGCCGGCGAACCGCTCGACATGGATCAGGACGGGCGGGCGGGCGAGGTCGTGGCGGACCGTTACGTGGCCGGGTTCACTCTTGCAGCGCCGCGGTACTCGGGCACGATCAGCGCTGACAGCACGTGGTCCGGAGCGGCAATCATCGATGGCAGCGTCACGGTGGCGGCCGGGGTCACGCTGACGATCGCCCCGGGTACGATCGTGAAGTTCGGCGATGCGAACAGCGAGCTGGTGGTGGACGGGCGGATCGAGGCGCTCGGAACGACGGCTGAACCGGTCGTTTTCACGTCGATCCGGGACGATGCGAACGGCGGCGACACCAACGGCGACGGGACGGCGACCCTGCCGGCGGCCGGTGACTGGACGCACATCCGCATACGAACGGGGGGGGTGGCGCTGCTCGATCATGCGGACCTGCGGTACGGAGGGGGCGATCCCACCGGGACGTGGACCTCGCTGAGCGGCATGGTTCAGGTGGGGGCAGGCGGGCGTGCGGTGATCGTCCACAGCGCGTTGCGTGAGGCGTTCTACGACGGCGTCCTCGCCTGGGAAGGCGGGCTCGTGCAGGCCCTCGACACCCTGATCACGGGTGCCGACCGCGGCGTGGTATCCGATGGCGCTTCGAGCGTCACGCTGGTGAACTGCACACTCGATGACAACCGGATTGGCGTGCTCGGTCATCGCGGATCCCTCCGGATCGAGAGCACGATCATCAGCAACAGTCTCCAGGTGGGGGTGGACAACCTCCTCAGCTCGCCGCTGGTCGTCCGCTTCTCGAATGTCTGGTCCACCCAGGGGCTGAACTACGATCACACGAGCGATCGCACCGGCCAGGACGGCAACGTGTCGGTGGATCCCGGGTACCGGGACCTCGATCGCGGCCTATATCAGCTGGAGTACCTGAGCCCGATGATCGATGCGGGAGACACGGCCGTCGCGCCGCCGTGCGACGCGATGGGGGCGCCGCGGTACGATGATCCGCGCACGGCGAACACGGGCATTCCCGATGCCGGCGGCGCGGTGGCGGACATCGGGGCGTTTGAATTCGTCGAGACCGCGCCGTCGCCGGTCGATCTCGTGGTCGCTCTTGTCATCGGACCGTCGCAGGCCGTCGCGGGTCAGACCGTGACGATCGAGTGGACCGTGACGAACCAGGGCACGGCTTCGGTGGTCGGCTCGTGGCATGACGCGCTGTACCTGCTGCCGGAGGTGGCGGTTGCCGGCGCCGCGGCGCTCGGGGGTGGGTTGGATGACAGCGCCACCCGCGGGTTCCTGATCGGGGAGCACCTGGGGAGCGGCGACTTCGCCTTGGTGCCGGGGGCGAGCCGGGTTGAGCGGATGACGGTGCGGGTGCCGGGTGTTGTGGCCGGGACCTATCGCTGGCAGGTGCTCGCGAATGCGCGCAGCGACGTCTTCGAGGGCGCCAACCAGTTCAACAACTCGGGCGCGTCCGCCGCCGTCGAGGTGATCGTGCCCGCCGTCATCCTGGGGGGGCCGGCTGTTGCCGGTGAATTCACCGCCGAACGCCTCGAGGCCTGGTTCCGGCTCGATCTCGACGCCGGCGAACGGGCAGTGGTGCGCGTCGAAATCGCCGGGGGCAATGCGACCGCCCTGCTGCAGGTGGCGAAAGGTCGCGTGCCGACGCCGGCCGATGACGACGGGCGCAACCGTCTCACCGGGGAAGGCATTGGCGTTGGCATCGAGGCCGGGCTCCCGGGCACATGGTATCTCCGGGTGTCTTCGCTGCGAGTTCCGACGGCGCCGACGGCCTTTTCGGTGACGGTGGTGGCCGCGGCGTTTTCGATCCAGAGCGCGACGCCGGATCGGATCGGGAACGCGGCGGGTGCGACCGTGACCCTCTCGGGCGAGGGCCTGCCCGAGTCCGCCGCCGCGACGCTGCGGGTCGGCGGGATCGAATACGCGGGCTGGTATGCCCGGGTGAGCATGACCGAGGCGTTGGTGACGTTCGATCTCGAGGGTGCAACGCCCGGAGCCGGCACGCTCGAGATCCAGTGCCCGGACGGAACCCTTGGGCAGGTTCCGTTGACCGTCGAGGCGGCCGTTGGCCCGTTGTTCTCGGCAAGCCTGAAGCTCCCGGCAGCGGTGCGGGCCGGGCGGTGGTTCAGCTTCGAGATCGAATACGTGAACGCGGGCGACGCGGACATGCCCATCCCGCTGCTCATCGTCGAGAGCGACGGCCTGACGTTCGGGCTCGAACGGAGCCGGCCGGATGGGGTGGGTTCCCTGAGTTTCCTGGCGCCGAGCAGTGTGGGGGAGGCGGGGGTGCTGAGGGCCGGACAGCGGGAGCGGATCCAGGTGTTTGCGATGGCGCCGACCACGAGCGGCACGATGACCGTCCGGCTCTCGAGTCGGATTGCGAATCCGGAATCGCCACTCGGGGAAGCGCTCGATTGGGATGCGCTCGAAGCGCAGTACCGGCCGGCCTTCGCGACCGACGCGGACGCGTGGTCGATGGTCTGGCGTGTGTTCAGCCGGTTCATGGGCCGGACGTGGGACGATGTGCTGTCCCGGTTCGCGTCCGAGGTGACGGACGAATCCCGGACCGGCTCCCCGGAGTTGCGGTTCGAGGAACGGATGCAGGCAGTGTTGCGCAAGGCCCTCGGATCGGGGGGCGGTCTGCTGGACGTCGAGCCGCCGGGTATCATCAGCCAGCAACTGCTGGGGCCGGCGACCGGCGGGTTTCAGGCGATCGAGCTGGTGTTTTCGGAGTCGATCGATCCGGCGAGCTTCACGGCGGCGGACGTGACGATTGTCGATCCGGCGGGCCGCGCGATCACGGGGGTTGCGGTCCATCGCTTGAGTCCTGTGCTGTACCGGGTCGATGTGCCGCTGCAGACCGCGCATGGCGAGTACGCGGTGAGCCTGGGGCCGGCGGTCACGGATCAGAACGGCCTGGCGATGGACGGCGACGGGGACGGTGTGGCGGGCGAGGCGGAGGACGGTTATCAGACGGTCCTGGTGCTTTCCGGGGAGTGGGGTGGTGCGGTGGCCGCGGCGGGGGCAACGGACCGCACCAACGTCTCGCTGAGCGGTTCCGGCGAAGCCGAGGTGCCCGTGGATCAGCCGCTGCGGATCTTGTCGTACACGTTGATCGGAGAACCGCAGGACTACGGTTCGACCCTCCAGCTGACCTTCTCGTCGCCGGTCACCCTGGACACGAGGGCCGGCGGTATCGCGGTGCGAAACGATACCACGGGCGCCTTGGAGCTGTACAGTTGGCGGTGGTGGACCAAGGTCGAGGGAAGCACCGCCCTGATGACGGACATCCGGGGGACCGGTTCGCTGACGCTGACGATCGAGCCAGCGACATTCAAGAGCGGGTCCGGCCAACCGCTGGCCGCTCCGTATTCGCTGTCATTCGCCGTCGGCGACTTCGGACCGGCGATCCTCCGCGCCACCCCCGGTGCGGCAGAGACGCCCGGGTTCGTGGACTCGCTCGTGCTCGAGTTCGACTCGCGCGTGGACTGGGAAACCCTGACGACCGCGGACGTGTCGATCCGGCGTCCGGACGGTTCCGTGATTCCCGCCGGCGAGATCCGGATCACCCATGAGGTTGACACACGGTTGACTGCCTGGAAGACGTTCGAAGAAGTCGGCTGGCGCGCGACGGTGTTCTTCCCGAGGCAGACGATGGCCGGGGTGTATTCGTACACGATTGGCCCCGAGGTTTCAGGAGGTGGAACGGCCATGCAGCCGGTGCCGCCGGTCTACCGGTTCGAGGAGGCGGGACCGCCGGGCGCGTATGCGAGCACGTTCACCGTCGCCGCCGCGGCGGGGGCCGTCGTGAGCGGCCGGTTCACGATCGCCGAGGATCTGCCGATGGCGCGGGCGCTCTGGGGAACGGGGGTGCACGTGCTCGCCCAGCTCTGGCGGCAGAACGGGGAACGGGATTGGAGCGGCGCCTCGATTCTGGACAAGCCGGATGAATTGGTGGGCGAGACGCTCACGGATGACGACGGCGCGTACACGATCAGCGCGACCTTGGCGGGCGCACCCCTGCCGGCGCTCGAGGGCGCAACCTTCTACGTTCGCGCGCGGTTCGAACACCGATATGCTGTGGTGCTGTCGCTGGCCCGGCTCTTTCTCTTTTCCACGGCGCCTTCCGAGGCGGAACTGAACCTCCTGAAGCAGCGCGGCTTCTGGTCGATGGAAGAGGGTCTGGGGTCGGACCTGGATTCAGCGGAGTTGGCGGAGTGCCTCGGGAACCTGCCGGTGGACGAGGAGGACATCGGATCCGTGTGGCTGGCGGTGTGCCCGGTCATCGATGCGTCCGTACCCGCCGGACCCGGTACTGCCCAGTTCACGTTCGACGTTCAGGTCAGCGACCCGTTGCGGGGCGAGGTGCGGACCGTCGCGACGCCCGTGGAATTGGCGATGCTGCCCGAGATGCTCCATGCCTTGGGCGCGTTCACGAGCCGGATGCACGGCGCGTCGCCCGCCCAGGTGTTCGCGATCGACACGATCGGAGTGGTCAATGGGCTCGTCCTGGTGGGTCCCGGAGGGAGCTTTTTCGATTCAACATGGATGTTCAAGGAGATGACGATGCTCGCGGACTGCTACGCGCGGTCCCTCTTCTACAACGGCGTTTTCATCGGGGGCGACCACCAGCCGGAGGTCGAGCATCCGTTCGTCTCGTTGGGTGTGCCCGAACAGAGCATCACCGGAGCCGTCGTCGAGAGCCATGTCCGGGACGCGCTGGCGGCCGGCTGGGGCATGTTCTTCGCAGCCGTCGCGCTGCAGCCGGCTTCCCAGATCCTCTCGGGTCCGGATGGCCTCGCTTACGACCGGCTGCGGACAGGAGAATGGCTCGAGGCCAATGACTTCTGGATGGGGGCGGACGCGTACGGGTTGTCCCAGGCCCTGCGCGATTTGCCGTATCCCTTCACGAAGGTCCCGGACGCGAAGCTGCCGGTCGACGAGTTGCGCAGCCGTTTCACCGGCGTCAACCTGGACGGCGCCACCGGCGACTACGTGGCGGGCGCCGTGGCGAGCATCCTGTGGGATCTGGCGGACCCGGCGAATGACGACGGCTATCAGGCGGATCTCACCCGGATCTGGAACTCGATCCAGGCGGCCTCGAGAGTCACAGGGGCCGGCGCGGGGCTCGAGGCATTCTACAAGGATTTCGTGGGGGGCTTGTCAGCGGCCGAGAAACGGGCCGTGGACGCGATCTTCATTGATCACGGTGCGCCGGTGACGGACGACGGCTACGACGCAGGCGGCGGGAACGACACCCGGGAGACGGCGGCGGACTTGGGGGCTCTGGACGGGGTGCTGTCCCTTGACGGCTTGGTCATGGCCGAGAACTACACCAGGCCCCAGGACCTCGGTGCCGCCGATTGGTACCAGGTCACCGTGGCGTCCGTGCCGGGCAAGGAGCAGGAGTACGCGTTGACTGTGGAGGTGCAGTTCGAAGAGCGCTACGGGGACCTGGACGTGCTGGTCGAGGAGGCTTCGATCTCGTCCTTGACTCAGGCCGGCGCGACTCGCGGCGGCGGCAATGCGACAGCGACCCTCACGGGGCTCAAGAGCTCGCAGGCGTACACGTTCCGCGTCGCTGTGTTCGGCCACGGAGCGATGGTGCTCAAAGGCGCCAGCGTCGAAAAGCATGGCGGGGACATGAACCCGTCGTACCGGTTGACTCTGACCGCGGCACTCCCGAGCCCGACGACTGCCGAGCACGGGTGCATAGTACCCGGAGGCGCGATCCTCGCCGGCGGTCCCCCGGGGCAGGATCCGGCCGACGATTGGGGGCCCATGTGCCCGATCGAGGAGGAGGATTCGGAAGAGGTGAATTCGGTGTCGTCTCAGGATCCGAACGACAAGGTGGGCCCGGTGGGGTTTGGCACCGCCGGTGCGGTGGCAGCCGACGGCGTCTTGCCGTTCGTCATTCACTTCGAGAACGACCCGAAGCACGCGACGGCTCCCGCGCAGGAGGTCGTGATCACCGATCCGCTCGACAGCGACCTGGACTGGACGAGCTTCGAGTTGGGAGCGATCCAGTTTGGCGACACCGTGGTGGCGGTGCCTCCGGGACGGAGCCAGTTCGCCGCCGAGATTGCGCTGCCCGAGTCGGACCTCGTGGTGCGGCTCGAGGCGGGGTTGGACCCCGTGACCGGGGTTGTTACCTGGCGGTTCACGACGATTGACAACCGGATCGGCGACCTGCCCGAGGACCCGTTTGCCGGGTTCCTGCCCGTGAACGACGCGACCCACCGGGGCGAAGGCTCGGTATCCTTCGCCGTGCGCGCGAAGGCGGGTCTCGCCGACGGCACCGAGGTGCTTAACCAGGCGATCATCGTGTTCGACGTCAACGCGCCGCTGCCGACGAACATCACGCGGAACACGATCGACGCCGCCGCGCCCTCGAGCCAGGTCACCGCGCTGCCCGCGCAGACCGGGACCGCCTCGTTCCTCGTCGCGTGGGACGGCGAGGACACCGCGGGCGGTTCCGGCATCGCTGGGTACGATGTGTACGCCGCTGAAGACGACGGGGCGTATCGACTCTGGCTCGCCGGCGTCGAGTCCACGTCGGCGGTCTTTGCGGGCCGGACGGGGCATCGGTACCGCTTCTTCAGCGTGGCGCACGACCAGGCAGGTTGGGTTGAGGCAGCCCCCGCAGCGGCCGATGCCGAGACAACGGTGACGGCCCCCACCGGCGTCGTTGGCCGGTGGACGTTCTATAACGGGTCGGCCTGGGATGGCATGGACGCCGCCCCCGGCGCGGCGGATGATGCCGCCATCGCCACGGACAAGCAGGCGCTCCGGCCGGAACAGAATGCCCGGTTTGTCCACTACACCAGTTACAGCCGAGGGATCAACGGGATCATGGTGGACATCGCAGACGTGCCCGGGACACCCGGTTTGACAGACTTCGTCTTCCGCGTCGGGAATACCAACGATACCGTCTCCTGGACGATCGCGCCCGCGCCCGGCAGCATCAGCGTGCGCCTGGGCGCCGGCGTCGACGGCAGCGATCGTGTGACCCTGATCTGGGCCGACGCGACCATCCTGAATCAGTGGCTGCAGGTGACCGTGCGCGCATCGGCGGCGACCGGGTTGACGCGCGACGACGTCTTCTACTTCGGCAACGCCGTGGGCGAGACCGGCGACTCCGCGTCGGATGCTCTGGTCACCGCGGCCGATGAACAACGGGCCCGGCAGAACCCGCGCACGCTTCTCAACCCCGCGACCGTGGTCGACGTCTACGATTTCAATCGCGACCGGAAGGTGAACGCGACGGATCAGATCCTGGCGCGGAACCACGGCACCGACGGGACAACGGCTCTCGTGTTGCTGGGAGCGCCTGCTGGCGGGGCCGTGGATCCCGGAGCGGTACGGGACCGGGTGGCGATGGCCGCATCAACCCAACACGAGGGGCCGCCTGCGGAGACCGTTGGTGGCCGCGTGGGGTTGGGGTGTCCGTTGCTCGAACTGCTGACCCGGCACGGCGCGTGTTCTGGATGCTGGGAGGCGCCGGCGAATGACAGTCCGTCAGGGTTTGCGCGGTGGTCGAGCACGCCGCAAGGCGCCGACGACGGGCCAGCGCACACTCGGTCCGATCCCGGCGGGAGGCGGGCGATGCTGTCAGTCCTATGAACCAGCGTCTGTGCATGAGGTTGTTGTCCTTGCTTCTCGCGTTGGCGGCGGGATTTGTGATGGGACGGGCGGACCCGGTGATCGTGGTGGGGATCCATCGGTTGGCGCCGGACACGGACGGGCAGAAAGTGCGGGTGTTTGTTCGAGGCGGCGGCTCCGTCCAGGGTCTCAACCTGAATGCGCAGGTCGCGGATGGCGGCGTCGCCGCCGGCGGTCAAATCGCAGGCCCCTCGGTCACGGCCGTGGATCTCATCACGGGCACGGTATTCGAAGGGAACGCCATCGGCCCGGATGATCCGGGCAGCGTGCCGCAATTGGCGATGCGAACGCTCACGACCGCCTCGGGAACCGTGGTGGCCGAGGGCCTGCTGGCCACGCTGACGATTGACACCACGGGTTTCACGAGCGGGGTGTACCGGCTCGCTCTCGGTGCGACCGCGAACGGGCCCACGGATTTTGCCGGAATCCCCGCGGCGATCACCGACGGCTGGCTGGTGGTCGGCCTGCGGATCACGTCGATCGAGGTCGAAGGAGACGAATCGATCCTCCGGTTCCCGACCGTGGCGTCGTACACGTATCAGATCGAATCGACAGGGAACGCAGGTCTCGAGCCGTGGGCCCCGCTGGGGGATCCGGTGCTGGGGACGGGGAGCCTGTGGACCTTCAGAGACCCGGGTGCGGCGGGCCGACGAAGCCGGTTCTACCGGGTCGTCTTGCTCGATCTCGAGTGAGAGCGATGGGGGAATGCCCGCGGCTACAGACTGAGTTCGCGAACGCATGCCGTACCCGCCCGCGCCGAGGGCGGCACGGGGATCGGTGCGCCGGTGCGTCAGTGAGCGGCAAGCAGTAACCGGCATGCGTCGGTAGGCTGAGAGGTTGTGTGCTCTTGCCCCTTCGCGCTTGCCCCCCCTGCACCCGCCGCGGTCATCGCCCGCGGCTACAGATGGGTCCCCACGAAGCCGGCTCTCCACCCCCCCAATCGGCGATCCATCCCGAATCTGTACGGGGATGATCCCTCGCCGATTCAGGGCGGAGCGCAGATTGCGAGTCAGCGATGCAGCAGGGGTGATTACTGCAGGGTCTTGACGAACTCGTCGGCGCGGGCGATCGAACGGTTCATCTGGTCGAGGAGCCGCGAGATCTCCTCCTGGATGCTGGCGGTTTCGCCCTTGAGGGAGGCGATGGCCTGGGCATTGAGATTGTGCTTAAGGTAGAGGACGTAATCGCTGAACTGGCTGAGGACAGGGGCCATGCTGTTCTCGGCGTTGACGAGGGCGGTGTGCAATTCCTGGTAGCGCTGCCGGGTCTCGGTCAGCCGCTGCCGGCTGCTGTCGCGGAGTGACGCGGTGTTGATCTGGCCGATCTCCTTCTCCCACTCCGCGAACAGATCGGAGGCGACTGTCTCGACCGAGCGGATGCGTTTCCGGACGCTGTCGGCCTGCTGCGTGCAGTCCTCGTAATCCCGCTTCAATCCGTTGTACGCCTGCTCGGCCTTGCCGCCGTCGAACCGGGTGATCTCCTTAAGCCGCGTGAGGGCGTCCTTGAATTGCTCCTGGGCTTCCTTCTGCTCGTCGCGCGCCTCGACGACCCGCTTCTTGAGCAGGTCGCGCTTCTGGACGCCGAGTTTCTCGTACGCCGCGTAGTAGGCTGTGCGGCAGCCGGTCACGCTCATGCCGGCGACGGCTAGCCACAGGACCGTCAGGAGGCCGATTGTTCGATTCATCGTGCCAGGAGTATCAGGAGAGGTCCGCAACGTCGAGATCACCGTTGGACGCCCACCTGGGCCAGCACGCGGTCGATGGCGCCGAAGACAGTCTCCTCGACCGTGTCGCGCAGCGGCCCCGGCTGGGCGTAGTAGATCATGCTGTCCGCGGGCTCGTAGCCGCCCTCGTCGAGGACGCGCCGGGAGGGGATGTAGCAACTGACATCGTTGCAGTAACCGGCCACCGCCAGCATCTCGCCCGGGTACTGATGGCGCGCGCGATGCACGTAGTCGATGCACACCTCGCCGCCCAGGGCGAGCAGCGTGAAGGTGTCCCCGAGTCGCAGCGCCTGGACCGGGTACTCGAGCGTGCGGATCGGCTGACCACGGTCGTAGGCTTCGAGCATCAGGCGCGCCCGACGCTGCTGGAACACGTGGGTGCCAGCGGCCTCCGTCTCGAACCGGGCGCGGTCATGAGGCGCAAACTCGAGGGTGGCGGCGTGCCACGCAGACCGCAGACGAGGCGGCAGCGGCGTTAGCGTGCCTCCGAGGACGCGCTCGACGGCTGCGGCCAGCTGGTGGCCGTGGCTGGTCACGTGATCGTAGGTCCCTCGCGGGCGCGGGTTCTGGTCGCCGCCGCAGAGCATCAGGAACATGGCGGTGGCGCCCGGGTGCGCCTTCTCGATCTCGCGCTGGGCGGCGCCGGCGTAGTCGCCGTCGATTTCGTAGAAGTTGCCGCCCAGGGTGGTATTGTGACAGGCATACCCGAAGAGGACGGCGAGCAATCCACCATCCGGCGTCGTGACCTCGATCACGGGTACGCTGTGGTCGACCGGCCCGACGGGGTTCTCGCCGATGCGGACCGCGCTTCCGACAGGTTGGCGGCGGTTCATCGCGAACCCGGCGGAGCCGACTCCGGCGGCGAGGCGGGCTGGGCGGAGTTGGTCGAGGGCGCGACCTGCGACCTCGACCAGCGTTCGGGTGAGCTGGCGGGTGTAATCGAGTGCGCGGGCTTGTTCCGAGGGGTCGAGGTCGAACATCACCTTCAGGTTCGGCCAGACGACAGGTCCGGCGTGCGTGTGGGAGGAATTGAACAAGGCGTCGCTGCGGCGCAGGCCGTGCTCCTCTTCGAGGCGCCGGGCGACGGCGTCGGAGAGCTCCGCTGGAAGGCCGATGATATCGGTGGTGACAATCACGGCGCGCTGGCCGCGGGCGTCGCGCAAGGCGAGGGCTTTGGCCCAGAGATCGGAGCGGACCTTGGGCGCCGGGTTGGTGCGGGCGGCGTAGCCTGTCAGCCAGAAGGGCATTGGTGGCGTGATGCAGGCGCGGGCGACTCCGGCGTCGAACGAGGCTGCCTGGGCTGGCTCGAGGATCACGAGCGCCGTCGCGAGAAGGATCAGCAAGGCGGGGATCAGTTTCATGGGACTCACGGGTTGGGGGCTTGCCGATCGGACCGTTCGCTTCATGGACCTTTGGCAGCGCTCGCCGGGTCGCCCTGGACCGCGGCCGGCGGTCGCCAGACATAGCGGAACATCAGGACCCTAAGGGCGGCGGTGAGCGGGATGGCCAGGATACCCCCGAGCAAGCCGCCGAGCAGCGTGGTGCCGACGAGCACCGCGATGATGATGGTGAGCGGATGCAACCCGACGCGGTCGCCCATGATCTTGGGCGAGATGACCAGGCCCTCGAGAGACTGGACCACGGCGAACACGGCAAGCACCAGCAGGGGATGCAGCCAGTCGCCGAATTGCGCGAACGCGAGAATCAGGGCGGCAATACAGGTCGTGATTGCCCCCAGATACGGGATCATCGTGAGAAAGGTCGCCATGACGCCCAGCAGGACGGCGTAGGGCAGGCCGATGATGATGAACCCCAGCGTGTAGAGAATGCCGTCGCAGATCGCCACCAGGACCTGGCCGCGGAAGAAGGCGATCAGGTAGTCGTTGATCGCGCTGAGGACAAAAACAAGCTCGTCCTTGAACCCGGACCGGGCCACGGGCAGGTACTCGGTCCAGTGGGATTGGATCGCGCGTTTCTCGAGCAGGAAGTAGAAGAGAAAGACGGGGATGAGGATGAGTCCGGCGATCATGCCGAACCAGGAGGCCACGCGGGTGACCTGGCCGAAAAGCCAGGCGCCCACGACCGGGGCGGCCTTGGCGAGCCAGGCGGTGATCGACCGAATGAAGCCCGCATCGAGCGCCTGGACCCAGAAGGACGGCGTGGTTGGCCCATGGGGAACCGCGATGGCGGAAAGAGCGTTGGTATCGCCGGGATGGGGCGGGGCATGGGTCGCGGTCGCGTCCTGGAGCGCGGCGGTGTCCGGGGGTTGAGCTGTGGGAGCGCTGGCTCCCTCCGGCGGGGTTCGCAGAACCCGCTTGATGAGATCCGGGGGATGACTCACCCAGTCGTCGATCCTGGCCTGGACCCGGGCGGTGTAGGTGGGAATCCTGAGGACCAACTGGCGCGTCTCGACCACCAACTGGGGGACGACACTGCTGAACAGGCCCGCGATCATCACCAGCACCAGCGCGAAGACGCAGAGGATCGCCCGGGTCCGGGGCACGCGTCGGCGTTCGAGCCAGTCCACGATCGGGTCGAGCAGGTACGCCAGCACGCCGGCCACCGCCAGCGGCCAGAGCACCGCCGACAGCAGACCCAGGACTTGCCCCAGGCCCCACACCAGGGCCACCAGGAGCGCCAGGATCAGGGCACAGGCCAGGCCCGTCACCGCACACCAGATGACCCGGGCCTGCTTTTCTGTGGGAGGAGGAAATGGCATGGTGCTGAGGCGCGCCTCGCTAGGCCTCGCCAAGGCTGCGGGCCTTCGCGGCGGAGGCGCGCACCGCGCTGATCAGCGCGCCGCGCAAGCCGGCCCTTTCCAGTTCATGCAGGCCTTCGATGGTGGTGCCGCCGGGGCTGGCGACCATGTCCTTGAGGGCCGCCGGGTGCTGACCGGTCTCGAGGACCCAGCGGGCGGTGCCGAGGAGGGTCTGGGCCGCGAGCCGGATCGCGACGGCCCGGGGCAAGCCCGCAGCCACCCCGCCGTCGCTCAGGGCTTCGATCATGATGCAGGCGTACGCGGGCCCGCTGCCGCTCAGGCCCGTGGCCGCGTCGAGGAGTCTCTCCGGCAACCTCACGGCCATGCCCAGAGTCGAGAGCAAGCGGTCCGTCAGGGCGGCGTCCGCCTCGGTCGCGCTGGATCCCGGCGCATAGACCGACATCGACGCCCCCACCAGCGCCGGCGCGTTCGGCATGACGCGAATCACCCGTGTGCCGGCGGGAAGTGCGGCCTCGATGCGGCCGAGGGGAATGCCGGCGGCGATCGAGACGAGCAGATGCCGCGGGTTCAGCGCGGGCGACAAGTCGTCGAGAACGGGCATGAGCTGATCCGGTTTCACGGCCAGGATGAGCACTGTGGCGGCGTCCGCGGCCTCTTGCATCGAGCCGGTGCTTCGGGCGCCCAAGGGGCTGGCGAACGCTTTGCGGGCGTCCTCGGCGATGTCGCACGCGATGATGTCCTGAGGACGGACAAGATTGGCCCGGAGGAAACCGGAGGCGAGCGCCATGGCCATCTTGCCGGCGCCGATGAAACCGAGGGTCAGCGGTGCGGTGGAATCCGTCATAGGAAGTAGTTGCGTTGCTTTTCTGAGATGGGCAAGCCGAGTCGCTCCATGACCTGGAGGAGGTCTTCCCAGACCTTGCGCCGTTCACTGCGCGCCTGATTCCGAAGGAGATAGGAGGGGTGGTACGTCGGCATGAGCGGGATGCCCTGGAATTCGAGCCAGTGGCCTCGGAGGCGGGTGATGCCGCCGCCGGGTCGTGCCAGGAGTCCTTCGATGGCGGTGTTGCCGAGCGCGACGATGACCCGCGGTTGGATGATGGCGATCTGGGCCAGCAGGTGGGGAAGACACGTCGCCATCTCGGTGGGCAACGGCTTCCGATTGCCGCTGGACTGTCCGGGCGTGTCGGGCCGGCACTTGAGAATATTGGCGATGTAGACCTCCTCCCGGCTCAGCCCCATGGCCTGGATCATCCTGGTCAGCGTCTGGCCCGCCCGGCCCACGAACGGCTCGCCCTGCGCGTCTTCATCGGCGCCGGGTGCTTCTCCGACGAACAGGAGGGGGCTGAGCACGTTGCCCGTGCCGAACACGACCTTCTGTCGGCTGGCGGCAAGCTGCGGGCAGCGTGTGCAGGTCAGGACGCGCGCCCGCAGGGCGTCCATGGCCGCCTGTTTTTCTTCGGGCGTCACGGGTTTGCGGAGCAGTTCGCCAAGACCAGCAACGGGCGGGGCGGCGGGGGCCGGCGTGGTCGCCGCCTGCTGGGGGCGCGGGGAGGGTCGGGGTGGCGGGTGTGCGGCCGCGGTGCCGGGCGGCCGGCCGGCGGTTACCCGTGGTTTGGGGCGCGCAGGAGTCCTCAAGTGGGCGAGTGCTGCGGGTGTCACCGACACGAAACGCCGGCCGCGGGCGTCGAGATCCTCGAGATGTCGGATCAAGGCGTCCAGGAATTGCCGGTAGACGGTCGGCATGTTACGAGAGTCCCTTGACCTCCCAGCCTTTGCGGTAGGTTCTCCGAACATGGCGGTTGGCCTCGGGCACGTTCTTGAACCGGAGTTTGGCGGCGTCCCATTCGAGGAGCGTTTGCGGGAAGTGGGTGGCGACGCCGCCGAGGAGGACGGCTTCGGTGAGGGGACCGGCGTAGTCGAACCTGGCCGACGCCTGGCCTTCGCCGCGGCAGGCGTTGACCCATTGCCGCCAGTGGTCGTCGCCCGGCACCTTGGGGACGGAGTAGCCCTCGAAATCCTTCTCGGGGAGCAACTGGGGCGGGCCAATATGGGGCAGGAGCATGACGCCCTTGGCGCCGATGAAGATCGAGCCCTGATCGGGGAGCGGTTGGTCGCCGATGAGCGCCTGGACGTCCTTGGGGGGGCGCTGGGTGCCGTCGTACCAGGTGACCTTGACGGTGGTGTCGTGAGAGAACCGGGTGCCGGGGAAGACGTAATGGATGACGGCGTTGATGGCCCAATTCCAGGCATTGGGGGCGGGTCCTTCGGATCTCAGGGTCAGCGGAGCCGTGAGGTCCAGGGCCTTGAACACGGGGTCGTAGATGTGGCAGCCCATGTCCCCGAACGTGCCCGTGCCAAAATCAAGGCGCTTGCGCCAATTGCCCGGGTGATAGTACCCGTTGCCGATGAAAGGGCGTGAGGCGGCGACCCCCAGCCAGAGATCCCAATCGAGACCGGCCGGGACGGGATCGGTGCGGTCCGGCTTGGGCGAGGGGTCTCCCCATTGTTTTCCGCTCCAGGTGTGGACCTCGCGAACCTTGCCGATGGCCAGGTCCTGGATGAGGCGCACCGCGAGGCGATACTCGCTGGCGGAGTGGATCTGGATGCCCATTTGCGTCACGCGCTGGCGGCGTCGGGCTTCCTCGGTCAATCGGCGGGCTTCGTAGACGTCGTGGGTGAGCGGTTTCTGGCAGTAAACATGGGCGCCGGCCTGCAGGGCGGTCATCGCAATCGGCGCGTGCATGTGGTCGGGGGTCGAAACGTTCACCGAATCCAGATCCTTCTCCCGATCCAGGAGTTGGCGCCAATCCTGGTAGACCTTGGCCTCGGGGAACTTCTTGCGCACGTCGGCGAGGCGGGCCTCGTCCACGTCGGCGATCGCCACGAGTTTCACGTTGGGCTGGCGGGTGATCGCCTCGAGATCGGCCGCCGCCATCCCGCTTGCGCCGAAGCTGGCGTGGCGCAGCACCGTCGACGGCGAGGCAGCGAGCAGTCCGCGGGTGAGGAAGGGTGCCGCCAGGCCGGCTGCGCTGAGGCGCAGCAGGAAGCGGCGGCGTGACGAGCCTCGGGCCGGCACTGGAAGAACGTCTTGGGAGAAGGATGGGATGGAATGACGTGCGCTTTTCACGGGGCCTGTTCTATGCCTCGGCGTCGTCCCTGACAATCCCGATGTTCTTGAAACTCGGAGTCGGTTGCGATGGAGTCCAAGGATGCGATCGGTGGTGGTCATCGGCGGGGGGTTGGTGGGACTGGGGACGGCGTATCGGCTGCTGCAGGGCCGATCCGGGATCGCGGTGACGCTCGTCGAGAAGGAACCGAGCGTGGGCATGCACCAGAGCACCCACAACAGCGGCGTCCTCCACGCAGGGCTCTACTACGCGCCGGGCTCGATCAAGGCGCGATTGGCGGTGGCCGGCATCCGCCAGATGATCGAGTTCTGCCGGAAGGAAGGCGTCCCTCACGAGACATGCGGCAAGCTGGTGGTGGCGACCGCTCCGGAGGAGCTGCCGCGGCTCGAGGAGTTGCTGCGGCGCGGCACGAGCAACGGGTTGCAGGGCCTGCGCCGCCTGGATGCGACGGCGCTTCGGGCCGTCGAACCGTGTGCCGCCGGATTGGCTGCGGTGCACGTGCCCGAGGAGGGCATCGTGGACTACGCCGCCGTGTGCGACCGGTTGTCGGCCCGTATCCAGGAGGGCGGGGGACGGGTGGTGACCGGGGCGAAGGTCGAGCAATTGAAGCGCGCAGGGGCCGAATGGGCGGTGCAGACCACCGCAGGCGACTTCACGGCCGATGCGGTCGTGAATTGCGCGGGCCTGCACTGCGACCGCGTTGCGCAGATGGCGGGTGAACGGCGCGAGGTGCGCATCATTCCGTTCCGGGGAGAGTACTATACCCTGCGGGCTTCGAGGTCGTCCCTGGTGCGGAACCTCATCTATCCGGTGCCGGCCCCTGAGTTCCCGTTCCTGGGCGTGCACTTCACGCGGCGAATCCAGGGCGGGATCGAGGCGGGGCCGAACGCGGTGCTGGCTTTTGCGCGGGAGGGTTATCGGCGCACCCAGGTGAGCGCGCGCGATCTGTGGGATGCGCTGCTCTTTCCCGGTTTCTGGCGGTTCCTCCGGCGGCATCCGGCGATGGTGCGAACGGAGTTGGCGCAGTCGTTGAGTCGGAAACGCTTCTGTCGGTCGCTGCAGCGTCTGGTGCCCGATCTGCGGGCGGACGACCTCACTCCGGGAGGCTCGGGCGTGCGGGCGCAGGCGATGACTCCGGGGGGCGAGTTGGTGCAGGACTTCAGGATCATCGAGCGGGACAACGCCCTGCACGTGCTGAATGCGCCGAGCCCCGCGGCTACGGCCGCCCTGGCCATCGGCGAGCGGATCGCGAAGCGGTTGGAGGGTTGACGCCGCCGTTGCGTCCGGCCCTCAGGAGGGACCCAAGCGCCTTCAGGTCCGTCGCGTCCACCACCCGGGGGCCAAGCACCGCCATCGGCAACAGGCGGCCGTATCGGCCCAGGAAAGGGAGAATCGCCCGTGGATGGACGAAGGCATTGACCTCGTGGAACCGGATCCGGTGCCGCTCGAGGAACGATCGAGCCCGGCGACACAGCTCGCACCCCGGGACCGAGTAGAGAGTGACCGTCTGGTGGGCGGCCTTCATGCCTCAAATCCCACGTTTGGTGGAGCCGAGGGGAGTCGAACCCCTGACCTTCTCATTGCGAACGAGACGCTCTGCCAACTGAGCTACGACCCCATTGCCAAACCGGTTCTTGTTTACGCGGAATGCCGGCGCTCGTCAACCCCTTGTGTGAAGCCTTCGCCCTTTACACTCCCAGGTGTTTTCGTCAGCATTGTGAGATGCGATTGACTCAGCGGGAGGGTCACCCGGCGGCGGAAGCGACCTCAGAAAGCCTGCAGACCCTCGCGGGGCTGCGGGATCTGGCGTCGGCCATTGGCCGATCGCAGCGCTACCTGTTGGGCAGGCAGACGCCGGATGGCTATTGGGTGGGAGAACTGATGGTCGACGGCACGCTGGTGGCCGACATGGTCGCTTACTACCATTGGGAGGGACGCGTCAGCGAGGCCTGGCAGCGCAAGGCCGTCCGGCATCTCCTCGACCTGCAATTGCCGGAGGGGGGCTGGAACATCTATCACGGCGGGCCTCCGGAAGTGAACGCGACGGTCAAGGCCTACCTGGCCCTGAAACTGGCCGGCGTCCCGGTCACCGACCCCCGCATGCTGCGGGCGCGATCGGTTGCCCTCAACCTGGGCGGCGTTCCGCGGATGAACACGTTCTCGAAGCTCTACTTGGCGCTTCTGGGGTTGTTCCCGTGGAAGTACGTTCCGACCATCCCCTGTGAGGTGCTCCTAATCGGGAAGTGGTTCCACGTCAACTTCTGGGAGATGAGCAACTGGTCGCGGGCGATGCTCGTGCCCCTGGCCATCATCAACCATTTCAAGCCCACCCGGCTCTTGAAGAACCGGGTGACCCTCGACGAGCTCTATCCCGAGGGTTACCACGAGCGGGATCTGCGCCTGCCCCGCGACCCGCAAATCCTCACCACACGCAACTTCTTCCTCTGGCTCGACCGGCTGCACAGGTTCGCCGAACTCTGGGCCCGGGCTGGGATCCACCCGTTCCGGCGGCGGGCCCTGCGGCGTGCGGAGGAATGGATGCTCGAGCGTTTCGAGGGATCCGATGGGCTCGCGGCGATCTTCCCGGCGATGCTCAACTCGCTCATCGCCCTCAAAGCCCTGGGCTATCCGGACGATCATCCCCGCGTCGTCTGGGCCACCCGGAAACTCGAAGCGTTGCAGCACGAAGACGCCGAGACCGTTCGGATTGAACCCTGCTGCTCGCCGGTCTGGGACACGGCGATTGTCACCATCGCCCTTCGGGAGTCGGGCGTCCCGGCTGATGATCCCCGGATCGAACGCGCAGTCGAGTGGCTGCTGGGCAAGGAAATCCGGTTCCGGGGCGACTGGCAGTACAAGAACCCGGCCCAGGTCGAGCCGAGCGGCTGGGTCTTCGAGCACGATAACAAGTGGAACCCGGACGTGGATGACACGGCGATGGTGCTGCTGGCGTTGCGGCTTGTCCCCACGCGGGACGTGAACTCGAGGAACGCCGCTTACCGGCGCGGCCTGGACTGGATGATGACTTTTCAATGCCGGGATGGCGGTTGGGCCGCCTTCGACAAGGACTGCACCAAGAATATCCTGACCAAGGTGCCGTTCGCGGATCACAATGCCATGCTCGATCCCGAGTGTGCGGACATCACCGCCCGGATTCTCGAGGTCCTGGGGCACGAGCGGTATTCTCTGGATCACCCGCAGGTCGAGAAGGCCCTGCAGTATCTTCGCAGCCAACAGGAATCCGACGGCACCTGGTACGGCCGCTGGGGGGTCAACTACATCTATGGCACATGGCAGGTCCTCAGAGGACTGCACGTTCTGGGCGTCGATTTGCAGCAGCCATGGCTGCTGAAGGCCCGCGCCTGGTTCGAAAGCGTCCAGCACGAGGACGGCGGCTGGGGGGAGCGCTGCGATACCTACGAAGACCCCGTGTTCAAGGGGAGGGGCCCCAGCACCCCCTCGCAGACCGCCTGGGCCGTCATGGCGCTTTGCACGTTCGGCGATCCCGATCACCCCGGCCTCCGGCGGGGCGTCGAATACCTCATCCGGGAGCAGAACCCGGACGGCTCCTGGGCGGAAGAGGAAACCACGGGGACCGGCTTCCCCAAGGTGTTCTACCTCAAGTATGACATGTACCGGAACAGTTGGCCGCTGCTGGCCCTGGCGACGTATCGCAAGCTGGCCGCAGGGCAGTCAACCGCGGCCAGCAGACCTTTTTCGCCGGGATCATGACTAAACGAGCCGCCCGCTTCGTCCAAGGGCCATGAACTTCGTGGCTGGGCACCCGCCCATCGTGAATGACCGGCATGGCTGAATCGGCGTCACCCCTCTGCCGTGTCGCCGTGGACGGGAAGTTCTTCCGCGCCGGGAGCCAACGATTCCATCCGAAAGGGGTGACGTACGGGCCGTTGGCGCCGAATCGAGCCGGCGAACCCTTCCCCGAGATCGAGCCCTGCCGGGCCGACCTCCGGCAGATCCGGGAGCTTGGGGCGAATCTGGTTCGTCTCTACGCCGTGCCGCCCCCGTGGTTTCTCGATCTGGCGGCCGAGCACGGCATCCGGCTCTTGATCGATGTCCCCTGGAACCAGCATGCCTGCTTCCTCGATCGACCGCGGCTGCAGGCGGTCGCCCGCCAGGCGGTGGCGGATGCCGCCCGCGCCTGCGCGGGGCACCCGGCCGTGTTCGCCCTGAGTCTCGCCAATGAGATCCCGCCCGACGTCGTCCGTTGGAGCGGCGCCCGGCGGGTCGAGGAGTTCCTCGACAGCCTCGCCGGCCTGGTGCGGGAGATCGACCCCGCCTGCCTTTGCACGTTCGGGAACTTCCCGCCCACCGAGTACCTGCATCCCAGGGCGCTGGACTTCGTCTGCTACAACGTCTACCTCCATCAGCCCGCCGCCTTCCGCAACTACCTGGCGCGGCTGCAAATGCAGGCGGAAGACCGCCCCCTGCTGCTGGGGGAGCTCGGCATCGATTCCCGACGGGAAGGGGAGGAGAGACAGGCTGCCCTCCTGGCCGGCCATCTCGAGTCCGCCTTCCGAGGCGGTGCGGCCGGAGCCGTGGTCTTCGGCTTTACGGACGAATGGTTTCGGAACGGCCGCGCGGTCGAGGATTGGTTCTTCGGACTGACGGACAGGGATCGGCGGCCCAAACCGGCGTTCGCGGCCGTTCGCGAGGCGTGGAGCAAGGCCCCGCACTCTCCCCGATCCCGCCGGCCGCGGGTCTCCGTAGTGGTCGCCTGCTACAATGGCGCCAGGACTATTCCCGCCTGCCTCGAATCCCTCGGCCGGTTGAACTACCCTGATTATGAGGTGATCGTGGTCGATGACGGCTCCACAGACGACACGCCGGGAATCGTGGAACGCGCCCCCGGTGTCCGGTCCGTGCGGCACGAGCGCAACCTCGGGTTGTCCGTGGCCCGCAACACGGGTATCGCAGCCGCCAGCGGGGAGATCATTGCGTTCACGGACGCCGATTGCCGCGCCGACGAGGATTGGCTGCACTACCTGGTGGGCGATCTGGCGGACGGCGCCTTCGTGGGCGTCGGCGGCCCCAACTTCATGCCGCCGGAGGACACCGACGTCGCCGCGGTCGTGCTGGCTTCCCCGGGCGGTCCCACGCACGTCATGCTCACCGACCGCGTGGCCGAGCATTTGCCCGGCTGTAACATGGCCTTTTGGCGGTGGGCCCTCGATGACGTCGGCGGTTTCGATCCGGTCTTCCGCCGGGCGGGGGACGATGTCGACCTCTGCTGGCGGCTTCAGGAACGTGGGCATCAGATCGGATTCAGCCCCGCCGCGTTCGTCTGGCATCACCGGCGATCCACGGTCGGCGACTACCTGAGACAGCAGCAGGGCTACGGAGAGGCCGAGGCGATGCTGCTGCGCAAGCATCCCGAGCGTTTCAACCTCCTCGGCGCCAGCCTCTGGAAGGGCCGGATCTATGGCGCGGGCTCGTGGGGATTCCTGACCCGGGGCCCGATGATCTACCGGGGGTCGTTCGCGACCGGCTTGTTCCAGACGCTCTACACGGCGCCGCCCGCACCCGCCCTCGCGCTCGTTACCAGCCTCGAATGTCACGTGCTGGTCACTCTCCCCCTGGCGTTGTTTTCCGCGGTGGTCCCGGGACTGCTCTTCCTGGCCGCGGCCATGCTGCTCCTTTCGCTGGGTGCTTGTATCGCCGCTGCGGTGCGCGCACCCCTGCCGCCCCGCAAGACGCGGCCCTGGTCCCGGCCCTTGGTGGCCTTGCTGCATGGCCTGCAGCCGATCGTCCGCGGCTGGGCCCGGTACCGCGGTCGCCTGCTGGCACACCGGGCCCCCCTCGCCGCCCACGAGACCCTCGCCTCCCTGAGCCGGGAACAGCGCGACGAGGCCCCCGACGAGGTCCGGTACGTCGCGCGTCCCGGGTTTGATCGGACCCGCTTCCTCATGCAGGCCTTCGAACGGTTGGAACTTGCGGGCTGGGAGGTCCGCGTGGACGCGGGATGGCGGGACTACGACCTCGAGGTTCTGGGCGGGCGCTGGGTGAAACTGCAGCTGCGGACCGTGAGCGAGTACGCCCCGGACGGCCACCAGGTCCTCCGGTGCGGCCTCGAGCCGGCCCTGACCATGCCCGCACAACTCGCACTGTGCGGCCTCCTGGTGGCGCTGTTGCTCGTCACGGGTCTGTGGGGCCAGGGGCCTGGCTGGCTCTGGCTGGTGTGGCTCGCGCTGCCCGCGCTGACGGTCTGGCTCAACCGGCAGCAGCGCGCCCAACAGCGGTTGATCGCCCTGCTCCTGGATAACCTGGCCGACGAACTCGGCTTGCTTCTCGCCCGCGCCAGCGCGGATGAACCGCAAAACCGCGACGGGTCGATAATCTGATGAAGTATCTCCTCCTGTTCGCTTTCACCGGCCTCATGGCGGCCGCGTTGCACGGCGCCGGTGACTTCCTGACTGCGGATCCTGTCGCCCAATCCAAGCGCAAGCCGCCCGGGGAACTCAAGGACGCGCGACGCGACGTCGTCGTGACACGGCGTTACCTGAACCTGCCCATCAAGCAGGGTGCCCCCAAACGGATCGTCACCACGATCGTCGAGGGCCAGGTCATCGTCCGGAATGAGATCGAGCTCGCCCCGGGCGAGCCGGACTGGTGGGCGTTCATGGACGTCGGCGCCTGGAAGGGTCGCACCCTGACCTTGCAGGTCGACCGACTGCCGGAGGACTCGCGCGCCTTGAGCGCCATCGAGCTCGGCGACACGATCAAGGGCGCGGCGGACCTGTACCGCGAACCGCTGCGGGGCCAGTTCCATTTCTCGAGCCGGCGCGGCTGGAACAACGACCCGAACGGCCTGGTGTTCTACCGGGGCGAGTACCACCTCTTCTACCAGCACAATCCGTACGGCTGGAACTGGGGTAACATGCATTGGGGCCACGCCGTCAGCCGCGACCTCGTCCACTGGGAGGAACTGGGGGATGCGCTGCTGCCGGATGAACTCGGACCCATGTTCAGCGGCAGCGCGGTGGTCGATTGGAACAACTCGAGCGGCTTGGGCACGACGGGCCGGCCGCCGCTCGTGCTCGTGTATACCGCGGCAGGCAACCCCACCGTGCAATGCCTCGCGTCGAGCACCGACGGCCGCCGCTTCGTCAAGTACCCCGGCAACCCGGTCCTGAAGCAAATCACCGGCGGCAACCGCGATCCCAAAGTCCTCTGGCATGAGCCCACCCGGCGATGGGTGCTCGTTCTCTACGTCGAACAACCCGTGGGACAGCACACCGTCCATTTCTTCACCTCGCCCAACCTCCGCGACTGGACCCTCGCCAGCATCTGCCAAGGCGATCCGGTCGGCAAACCGTTCCTCTTCGAGTGCCCGGACTTCTTCGAGTTGCCAGTGGACGGCGACCCGGCGAACCGGAAGTGGGTGTTGACCGCTGCCAACAGCGAGTATGCCGTCGGCACATTCGATGGCGTTCGGTTCATCCCGGAACAGCGCAAGCTGCCCGGACACCGCGGACGCGGCTTCTACGCGGCGCAGACTTTCAGCGATATCCCGAAGCCCGATGGCCGCCGGATCCAGATCGGCTGGTTCCAAACCGAGACCCAAGGCATGCCCTTCAATCAATCCATGACTCTTCCGTTCGAGCTCGGCTTGACCGGCACCCCGGACGGTCCGCGGATGACATTCAGCCCCGTCCGCGAGCTCGAGGGCTTGCGCGCCAGATCCCATCGGTTCAAGGCCATGACCCTCGATCCGGAAAGCCCCAATCCGTTGGCTGCCCTCAGGTCGGGTCTGGTCGAGTTGCGCGTGTCCTTCGAACCGGGCGACGCCACCGCCGTCATCTGCACGGTGCGGGGCGCCGCCATCGCCTTTGACGTTCGCAGCCAGGCGTTGGCGGTGCAGGATCATCGGGCCCCGGCGCCGCTCCGTGACGGCAGACAACGGCTGACGATCTTCTGCGACCACACCGGTCTTGAGGTCTTCGCCAGCGATGGCCTGACCTACGTGCCCATGCCCTACCAACCCCGGGCCGACGACCTATCCCTGGCCGTGCAGGCCAGGGGCGGTCATGCGCATGTCACCGCACTCGAAGTCCACGAGCTGAGGTCCGCCTGGCGGCGCCAGCCAAGGAGCCGGTGAACTCCGGTGCGGGGCATGGCGCGAACGCCAGTCTTTTGGAGTGCGGCTGCCCTCAGCCGCTTTGCAGCGTCCGGACGGGTGCCCCCGCGAGTGGCTTTGGCCATGCCACTGCGGGAAGAAGGCAATGGGGTCGCATCTAATAGTGAGATGTGACCCCAAAGTCCCTTAAGCGGTCAGAGCGCGCCGGCCAGAATCTGCTGTCGTATCTTGTAAACTTCCGCTAGGCACGGCCGCCCCGGCGGGCGAACGCCAGGGCGAGGAATCCCAGGACGGCAAGGGTGGCGACGCCCGGTTCGGGGACCGTTGTGACATCCGACCACGTGGTGCCTATCCGCAGCGCTGAGGCTGTGCTCTTGGTCCGTTCTGGACGACGGGAGGTCCCCACACTAGAGTCCTCGACCTGTGAAACATGTGGTCAACAGGTCAAGTCTGGTCCCTGCTGTTCCAGGCCTCCCCACCTTCCTTCGAGGACTCAATCCGAGGGGCAGCTGATGGGCTGTTGCGGTTGCGCGCAAGGTACCGGGGGCAGGAATCGAGGACCGGGATGAGCACCGCCGAAGTAGTTCCGGAGGTGACGGGCCGTCAGATTCTGGCATTGGCGGGGTGGTTGTTGCTTTGCTTTGGGGCGGCGGCGTTTGGGGGCCTGTTCATGCCCGGCGACTGGTATGGGTCGCTGAAGAAGCCCGCGTGGAATCCGCCCGGCTGGGTCTTTGGCCCGGTATGGACGGCGCTCTACACGATGATGGCGGTGGCGGCGTGGCTGGTATGGCGGCGCGGGGGCTTCGCGGAGCAACGACGGCCGCTCGCGGTGTTTCTCGGGCAGCTTGCGCTCAACGCCGCGTGGACGCCGCTGTTCTTCGGGCTGCGCCGGCCTGGTCTGGCGTTTGCAGAAATCGTGCTGCTCTGGCTGGCGGTCGGGGCGACGCTGGTGATGTTCCGCCCCGTGAGCCGCGTCGCCGCCTGGTTGCTTGCGCCGTATCTGGCGTGGGTGAGCTTCGCGGCGGCACTGAACTTCACGCTGTGGCGAATGAACTCCTGACGGAGGAGTCGCGGAGGCGAATGCCGCCCGTTTTCAACGAGAATACCGAGGGCCGCCGCTGGGGGTGGCGCTTCGACACGCCGAGGAGCAGCGACCTCGCCCGCGATCCGCGGCGCGCGGCCTGCCTCGCCGCAATGCGGGTGCGGTTCGCCGGACTCGAAGTTGGCGCGAAATGAACACGCGAAGCGTTATCCTCCGGGGTTCGATCCTGCTCCTTTCCTGGGTGAACGTCGTGGCGGCGGAGGCGACGCCCGAGGCAGCCCCGGCCGGGGTCTTATCGTCGGCCGCTCCGGCCGTGTCCGTGGGGTCTCGTCTCCAGGAACCCCGCCAGCCGGACGGCCCGGGAAGGGTCACCCTCAGCGGCGAATTCAAGCAGTGGCACAAGATGACGCTGACCGTGGACGGGCCGTACGCCCACGAGCTCGACAACGACCCGAATCCATTCACGGATTATCGCTTGCAGGTTGTCTTTGTCCACGAGTCGGGATCGCCACGCTACGACGTGCCCGGGTATTTTGCGGCGGACGGCGACGCCGCCAACACTTCGGCGCAAGCCGGCACGACGTGGCGGGCGCAGCTGTCGCCGGACAAGCCCGGCCGATGGGCCTACACGATCTCGTTCCTGCGCGGCAGTCAGGTGGCCCTTGAGGACTTGCCATCGAGTCGGGATCGAGCTCCGGGTCATGGACAAACCGGCAGCTTCGTCATTGTCCGAACCGACAAGACCGGCAGCGATCTTCGCGCGAAGGGCCGCCTGCAGTACGTGGGCGTACACCACCTCCAATTCGCGGACACGAAGGAGTACTGGCTCAAAGCCGGCCCGGATGCACCGGAGAACCTGCTGGCGTACGTCGACTTCGATGGCACCCGTTCCAACAAGCGCCAACCGGGGCTGCCGGGGGAAGCGACCCCGGACGGACTCAAGACCTGGGCGCCGCACATTCGGGACTGGCGCTCCGGGGACCCCACCTGGAAGGGCGGCAAAGGCAAGGGGCTCATCGGTGCGCTGAATTACCTGGCTGGCAAGGGCTGCAACTCCTTTTCCTTCCTCCCTTACAACGCCGGCGGCGACGGCGATGACGTCTGGCCGTTTGTCGAGCGTGACGGCAAATGCCATTACGACTGCTCCAAACTGGACCAGTGGGGCATCGTGTTCGATCATGCCACCGCCCGCGGGCTCCATCTCCACTTCAAGCTTCAGGAGAACGAGATGGACGACAACCGGCGCGGCGAGAGGGGCGGGGGCGACGACGTGCCGGAATCGCTCGATGGGGGCAAGCTGGGGCCCGAGCGTCGGCTCTATTGCCGCGAGTTGATCGCGCGCTTTGCCCACAACCTGGCGATGAACTGGAACCTTGGCGAAGAGAACACCCAGTCGACCGAAGAGGTCCGCGACATGGCGGGCTATCTCAACGCCACCGATCCTTACGCACATCCCATCGTCATCCACACCTTCCCCAACCAGCAGGAGACGGTCTATCCGCCGTTGCTGGGAAACCAGTCGGCACTGACCGGCGCCTCCCTGCAGAATTCCTGGAGCCAGGCGCATCAGCGCACGCTCAAGTGGATCCGCGAATCGGCCAGGGCGGGGAAGCCCTGGGTGGTGGCGAACGACGAGCAGAACCCGGCCGACATGGGGGTGCCGCCCGACCCTGGCTACCAGGGTCACAGCGGCGAAGCGGTTCAGGGCGGCGAACCCTACACTCTCGATGACATCCGCAAGTACTGCCTTTGGGGCACGCTGATGGCCGGCGGCGCTGGCGTCGAGTACTACTTCGGTTACAAGCTCCCGCAGAACGACCTCGTCTGCCAGGACTGGCGCAGCCGCGACAAGAGCTGGGACTACTGCCGGATCGCACTGGAGTTCTTCCGCGAGCACCGGGTCCCGTTCTGGGAGATGCGCTGCCTGGACGAGTTGGTGGGCAATCCGCAGCACGACAACTCCCGATACTGCTTTGCCCATCCGGGGCAGGTCTACCTGGTCTTCCTGCCGACCGGCGGCAGCGTCGAACTGGACCTGACGGGTGTTTCCGGGAGCTTCAGCGTGCAGTGGTTCAACCCGCGTGCGGGTGGCGGCCTCGACGAAGGCTCAGTCACCTCCGTGAAGGCGGGCAACCGGGTTCCGCTGGGGGATCCGCCTGCAGCGGCAGGAGAGGACTGGCTGGTCATGGTGCGGCGTTAGAGCCAGACGCCCAAGGTCACGGGGTGGCCCCCTGGGTGCTCCGCGTTGCCGTTTCGAGCCAGGCGGCAAGGACGCGCACCTCTTCGCTCGAGGTGTTCGGCGGAGGGCTGACCTGTCCGCTGTAGGCGCGAACGGCCCAAGCGGCGAGGGCGTTCGCGGGCTCGCGTGCGGACCAATCGTCCAGGAGCGTGCGTCCCTCGGTCGCGCGGCCCATCTGCCTCAGGGCGAGTGCGCGGGTGAGCACGCCGGATCCGCTCGCGCGAGCGTCGAGGGATGTGAGGCTCCGGAGCAGTTCGCCGGCCGCGGCGCTGTCGCCCCGGCGTGAGAGAGCCTGGGCAGCGAGGAAGTCCTCGAGCCGTTCGTCCACGTCTTCCGGGTACGGTTTACCGGCGCCGAGGTTTTCGGGCCAGAGGCGCGCGGCGTCGATCGAGCCGAGCGCAGCCGCGGCGTCGCCCTTCCGGAGGCACTCGACGGCCACCATGAGCAGCGCCTCGCGATAGAGCCGGCGGCCCTCGGTCGCGCCCTCGTAGGGGAGGACTTCGAGCCGGGTCAAGCGCTCGGCAGCGTCGTGGTGACGGCCTGCCGCCAGGAGCGCCTTCGCGTGGAGCATGCCGAGGATGTAGTTGTCCGGGAACTGGGCGCAGTAGCGCCGGGCTGTTTCCAGCGCAATGGCCGGCGCCTCTTGGCGGAGCTGACGTTCGACCAGCATCTTACCGTACCGCCACTGGGAGGGATCACGGCGAGCGGCCTTGTGCAGATCGGCCAGCGCTGGCTCGGGGGCAACGGCTTCAAAGAGCAGGGCGCGGGCGGCGTAAAAAGGGGCGTAATCCGGCTGGTCCGCGCAGTCGGTGAAGAGGCGCCGGGCCTCATCGAGGCTGCCGGCGCCCCAGTGGACAAGGGCGAGGTAATAGCGCGGGCGCCAGCACGAGCTATGAGACGTGGCCCACTGCAGCACCTTGGCCGACTCCGCCCGGAAGGGGAAGACGCGTTCGGGGGATGCTTGGTCGGCATTGTGCAGGAGCGCTGTGGCGGCGGCGGTGTCGGGCGCCACCCGTGCCCGCCAGTAGAGAACCTCGGCTGTCTGCGGTGCGAGCTCGAGCACCTGCGCGGCCTCGGTCGACCGGCCAAGGCCGTGGTACCACGCCGCCAGCTCGAGGAGGATTTCCTGGGGCATCTCGTGATGGATGCTCGCAGCGAAAGTCCGCCGGGCGGTCTCGTCCCCCTCGGACGACGCTTTCTCGAAGCCGGCGAAGGTATTGAGGGGATCGAGGGCGAGCAGCGCGTCGAGAGCGCTGCTGGCCTTGTCGCGGCGGCCCTGCAAGCGGAGGGCCAGGGCGAGGACTTGGCGCGCCTCGAGGTTGCGCCGATTGAACTCGAGACTCCGCGTCGCGTGGGTTTCAGCCTGCGGGAGGTCCCCGGTGCGGAGGGCCAGCTTTGCGAGCTCCGTCCCGGCGGCGCCGCGGAGTTCGACGGATTGGGCTGCCAGCTCGAAGCCGTCGCGGGCGTCGTCGAGTCGGTCGAGTCGGCTTGCGGCGAGGCCGTAGTAGTAGTTCGCGGCCGGGTCGTAGGTATCGATGGCGAGGGCTTTTCGCGTCAGGTCGAAGGCGCCCTGGGCATCCAAGGCGAAGAGGCGGAGCAGGGCGAGGTCGCTGAGGGCGGGCACATAGTGCGGGTCTTTGCGCAGGCACGCCTCGAGCGCCTCTCGAGCCGGGGCATAGGAGCGCTGCCGGAGCAGCTCCTTGCCCTTCAGCCAGAGGCCATACACCGAGGTCCAGTCGAAATCGGGGGGCGCTTGCAGCGGGCGCGAGAGCTCTCCTGCTGTCGGGTTGCCGGTCCATGCCAGCCGGTTTCCGGCGATCCGGACGCGCAGGCGTTCGGTCGGGATGTCCACGGACAGGGTTGTGGTCCAGGGTTCGAGGGGTTTGGCGGAGACGGGGATTGTGACGACGAGGCGCTCTCCGTCGAGCACCTCGAGTTGGTCGTCGACGGTCTCGAGAGGCGAGAAGAGGATTTCGAGATCCCCTTGGTGGCGGCGCACGTTGAGGCCCCCGAGGGGGGAGACGGCGACGAGGCCCCGGGTGCCCTTCACGGGGAACCAGTACTCGGTCCAGGTGTCGGTCGCGTAGGGCAAGAAGCCGCGATGTTTGAAGGGCGTCCGGGTGCTGCTCCCGCCCGCTTGGTTGAAGGAACGTCCTGACTGCACTTCGACGTACTGGCCGTCCGAGTCGGTCAACAGTTGCTCCCAGATCATCCCCTCGCGCGAGAGTCCCCAGATCCAGATCTTCTTGCCCAGCTTGTCGTCGCGGGGTGAGAAGCGCCCCATGCCGAAGTTCTCATCGTGCCAGAAGGCGGCAAAGAAGTCGGTCCTGCGGCCGAGCACGTGGTAGGACTTGTAGGAGCCGAAGTTATTGTTGTCGTAGAAGGAGAGGTCGCGTCCGGTCTTGGGTTCAAGGGGCCAGGGGGCAGCCTGGCCGTCGTGGTCGATGTGATGGGTGCCCGGGAAGACGAACTCGAGTCTGCCTGCGGCCTTGATGCCGGCGTTCATCCACGTGTAGTAGGGTTGTTCGAGCGGTGTGGCGTTGTGCCAGAGCGACGAGGTGGTGAAGTAGGCCTTGTCGGCGGGGACCGTGACTTCAAGCCGCCAGGGCGTGCGGGTCAGAAGGTCGAGGGCGCCGAGGACGACGGAGGCGCTCCCGTCGGGATTGTGCCGTGTCCGGTAATCGACCGGCGTCGCGCAGGTCGGCGCATGGCCGATGATGCCGTAGTTGGCCTCGATCCCCCCGCTCGTCCACGGGCCGCGCAGGGCGATGTCACGGAACTTCACCACCTGGTTGCCGTAGAGGAACTCCTTGCCGGTGGACTTCTCGACGGCCGACCAGATTTTGCCGCCGATTTCGGGGAGCACGGTGACGCGGATCCACGGGTTTTCGAGCTCGACCACGGTCCACTCCCGGTCCTCGGCCCGGTTGGTGAAGCCGTCGTAGCGGAAGTAGGGGTGGATGCGGCCGCCCTGCGGGATCGGATCCGGGTCGGAGAAGGGGTAGGTCCGGAAGGTCTTTCGATGCTCGCGCACGGTGGCGTCGGGCGGGTTCGCGAGACCGGGCAGAGGCACCGCGAGAGCGAGTGCGAGCATGGCGCCGCGGAAGAGTGCGGCGCGCGTCGCCTCGGGTGTAGACGAAGGAGTGCCGGCGCTGGAGTGCAAGGGATCCGGCCTTGCGGGCGTGTTCCTGTCTGGAGAGGGCATAGGCAATCAGCACGATAGTCGGTACGGGCCACTGTCGCGGACCGACCTTGCACCTCTGCGCATGGGTGTCAATCGTTGGAAGGAAGCCCGGATTGCAGCCCAGCGGACCGGCTGGCAGGGCCGGTGTTGCTGGAGGGGATTGGGCTCGCTGCATCGTTCCTGGGTCGGTCGGATTGAAACTGGATTCTGTCGGTGTCGTGGCCTTGGAGGACGGCGAGGACCGCATCGAAGGCGGGTTTGGGTCGGCGATCCCGGTCGAAGAGCAGGGGATGATTGGTGCGATGCCACGGGAAGTCGTTCAGCCAGCTTTCGCCGTCGTGGAGGTTCCAGAACGACACCCGGGCGATGACGTCCGCATGGTCGCGGAAGAGCCGGAACAACTGCGCGTACTGTTCCGCCTGCCGGCGGAGGATCTCGGGCGGGCAACCATCCCGGTAGGGATCGTGGCGGGACAGGGCCTGCCGCCGCGCCCCGTGGTCGGCCCACCAGTCCGACCGTAGCACGACGTCGATGTCGAGCTCCGAGACGATGACCTTGAGTCCCAGGTTGCGCGCGGCCACGAGGGTGTCTTCGAGGTCGCGGAACGGGATGCGATCCAGCTCGTAATGACCCTGGAGGCCGATGGCATGAACCGGGGCACGGCGGTCCAGCAGGGACCGGAGCAGCCGGAGCTGCTTTTCCCGTTTGGCGGGCAGTTCGTTGTTATAGTCGTTGTAGACGAGCACCGCCTTGGGATCGGCGGCATGGGCAAGCGCGAAGGCGTGCGCCATGAACTCCTCGCCGCACGCGGCGCTCCAGCCGGAAGGACGCAGGTAGTTCGTGCCGTCGTCGAGCGCCTCATTCACCACGTCCCACGTCGCGATTCGGCCGCGATAGCGTGCCACGACGGCGTTGATGTGGTCTTTCATGCGCTCGAGGATCAACTCGCGGCCGGCCTGGTTCGTGCCGTCGCGGAAGAACCAGGGGGGCGTGCGGTCGTCCTTGGCCCAGACGAGGCAATGGCCCACCACCTCGAGGCGTCTGGATGCGGCAAAGTCCACGAAGGCATCCGCCAGGGCGAAGTCATACTGCCCCGGTGCCCGCTGCACGTGAGCGGGCTTGAGACAATTCTCGGGGGTCACGGCGGCGAAATGGTCGGTCAGGAGCGGCCAATCAGCCGGGCGTTGCGGGATCCGATCGCCGATGCCGACGCCGAGGGTGAAGAGACCCGCGGCGGCGTCGCGCAAGGAGCGGGGCGTGCCGGGCGCGGCGCCGAGAGCGGGGTGCGCGAGTTGCAGCAACGCTGCGGCAAGAACCAGGGACACCACGCTAGCGCGCAGCGGTTGAGCGATGAGCGGCACCGGCTGTGCGTTGGACGAGAAGGTGTGAAACATGCGGGTTAGGGAGAGGCCCCGAGGGTGCTGCTGGCGCTGCGTCGCCCCGGATCGGGAAGGGCGGGGGCCTGTGGCCCACTCGAGGCACGCCCGCGCGGGGTGGCTGCAACCGAGGCTCCACGTCTCCGAGTTTTGCTTCACACCGGGACGTTAGGCACACTCGGGCTCGTGGGACAAGCAACCGCTGCGCCGGTGCCTCTGTAACCGCGGGCGGGGACCGCGGCGGGAGCACGTCAGCCACAGCGTTGTGTGGCCAAGGTCCGGGCTCTTGGGGATCGGGCCGGCCTGGGGAGAGCGAGGTGGCTATTGGGAGCTTGAGGAAACCCGCGCCAGCCCCTCTTTGGCCCAATGATCGGAGGGGTGGAGCGCGAGGGCCTTGCGGAAGCAGAGCGCGGCCTCCTTCGACTGGCCCAACCGCTCGTACGTACGGCCGGTGAACGTCAGGCAACTGGCGTAACCCCAGCGCGGCTCGAGCGGCCGGGGGGCAGTCTTGGATTCCGCTTCATACAGCTTCCCGGCTTCAAGGAACGTGTCCAAAGCCTCGCGCAACGCGCCGGGCTTCTTGGCGGTGTGAAACTGGCAGGCGCCGAGCAAATACCGCACCCGGGGATTCTGCGATCCGTGCGCGAGGGCCGCTTTGCGATGCCGATCGACGCGCGGGCCGAAGCGGACGCCGCGAATCAGGTTGCGGTCGATTTTCATTCCGTAGAGCGTGCCCAGGAGCGCGTGGCTCTCGGCATCCTGGGGATGGAGTTTCACGGCGCGGTTCAGGGCGTCGAGGGCAGTGTTCAGCGCCGCGGCGGCCGCCACGGTGTTGGACGCTGAGGCCGGTTGTGTCTGGAGCTGGAGCATGCGGTGGAACTCGGCCACGCCCAGCCAGTAGAAGTGGGTGCTGCTCGCTGGCGCGTTCGTGGTGGCCTGGCGGAACAGGGTTGCGGCGGCTGCAAAGCGCGCAGCGTCCCACGCCTGATACGCGGCCGTGAACTCGGCGATGCCATTGAGGGTCAAAGCATCGCCAGAGCTCCCGGCGCGCGCCGCGAGCACGACGGACAGGAGCAAGATGCCCAGCCACGGTCTCATCGCCTGAAGAGGCGAGCGAGGCGCGCCTCCAATCCAGCCAAGTCCACGATCCGATGAGAACTTCCTGCGTTTCCGGACCCTCTTCTCTGCGCCTCACTCATGGAGAGCCCTCGCCGGAAGAAGGGGAGGCCTGGAACAGCAGGGGCCGGACTTGAGCTGTTGACCGCACGTTCCACAGGTCAAGGATTCTAGAAGGGTCGCGGCAGGTTGGCCAGGCGATTCGGGGCGCCCGGATCCTCGCGCGGCTTTGGGTGCCGGCAGATGATCTTGCTTTCCTGGGTGCCTTGTGCGAGAAAGGCAGTAGTGCCCCCAGGAGCCTTTGACTCGCCACGGTTTCAGCGAGAAACCCGCCGGCGATCAACGACGGGTGCAGGCACCCAGCAACGGATACCGTTATGCAGACACGAGGCATGATCACGAGGTCCACGATTCCGTACAGTGCGGCAGGCGACCGGTGTCGCCGTCACCGCGGGAGGGTTCTGGCCCTGCTGCTGCTGCTGACGCTGCCAGCCACGGTGCAGGCTCAGTTCAGCTACACCACCCAGGGGGGCAAGGCCATCATCACGCGATACACCGGACCCGGCGGTGCGGTGACGATCCCACCGAGCATCGACGGTCTGCCCGTGTGGGGCATCGGGTCTTCGGCGTTCGCCTGGTGCGACACCGTGTCCCGCGTCGCCATTCCTGACGGCGTCACATTCATTCAGTCCTATGCCTTCTGTGGGTGCACCAGCCTGACCAGCGTCACGATCCCTCAGAGTGTGTGGCTCATTGGGGACGATGCGTTCCAGTACTGCAGAAGTCTGCAGAACGTCACCATCCCGGACGGCGTTACCAGCATTGGCCAGCAAGCCTTCGAGGGATGCAGCGCCATGACCTTCGCTGTGATCGGCGGGAATGTGACCGGCATCGGCATGGGCGCGTTTCGCGGCTGCAGCGGTCTGACCCATGTCACGATCGGCAAGAGCGTCAGGACCATGGGGCCGGGGGCGTTCTCCGAATGTTCCAGTCTCAATGCCTTTGCCGTGGATGCGCTCAATACGGTCTACAGGAGTCTCGATGGCGTGCTCATCACCAAGAACTGTACCGTATTGATCCAATGCCCCTCGGGCAAAGAAGGACCGTATGTGATCCCTGACGGCGTCACGACCCTTGAGAGCCTTGCGTTCGCATGGTGCACGAAGCTGACCAGCCTCACGATCCCGGACAGCGTCGCCAGCGTGGGAGGGGGAGCGTTCGAATACTGCAGCGGTCTCACCCATGTCGTGATGGGCAACGGCGTCACCCGGATCGGGGAGTGGGCGTTTGCGGGCTGCAGCGAACTGATCAGCCTCGCGATCCCGGCGAGCGTGACCAGCATTGGGGAGGGGGCGTTCTGGCATTGCACCCGTCTGGAGACCTTCACCGTGGCTGAAGCCAACAGGTTTTATGCGAGTCGGGATGGAGTGTTGTTTGACAAGGGCGGCGCTGTGCTCATCGCCTGTCCCGGTGGCAAAACAGGATCCTATGGGATTCCCCCCGGCGTGACCGACATCGATAAGGGCGCATTCATTGACTGCCGCGGACTGACCAGCGTGACGATCCCCAACACCGTCGCGAACATCGGGGACTATGCGTTCTTGGACTGCACCGGGTTGACCAGTGCCACGATCCCCGGCAGCCTCATGAGCTTCGGCGTCCGTGTGTTCGATGGCTGCACCGGCTTGACGCGCGTCACGCTGGAACACGGCGTTACCAGCATTGGATGGGCGGCGTTCATACGATGTAGCCGCCTCGCCAGCATCGCCATTCCAGAGAGCGTGACCTGCATCGATCAAGCAGCGTTCCTGGACTGTGCGAGCCTGGCGAGCGTCACCATTCCTGACAGCGTCACCAGCCTTGGGAGCGAGGCCTTCAACGGGTGCAGCAGCCTGACGACCATGAGTATCGGACGCAGGGTAGCCGCCATCGAGAACCAGACGTTTCGTGCCTGCAGGGGCCTGACCATCGTTACGGTCCCGGACAGTGTCGCGCGCATCGGGGATGCGGCGTTCTACGAGTGCACGGGACTGACGCGGGTGACCCTGGGAACCCACGTTGCCAGCTTAGGGGAGGTTGCGTTCGGCGGTTGCTCCGCTCTGACCGCAGTCTATGTCCGAGGCAACGCGCCCGTGGGCGAATCGGCAGTGGGGGACTGTCCGGCGACGGTGTATTACCTGCCCGGAACCACGGGTTGGGGCCCGACCTACGGCGGTTGTCCCACCGCGCCGTGGGCGCTTGCTCACCCCGTGATCCTGGGCTTCGGTGAGAGCTTTGGGGTGCGATCGGGTCAATTCGGCTTCATCATCTCGTGGGCAACGAATGACATCCCGGTCGCCGTCGAAGCGAGCGCGGATCCGACACAGTCGGGCTGGGCAGAACTGGGAGGTGTCACCCTCAAGAACGGGTCGGCGTACTTCGGCGACGCCAACGGGGCGAGCCACGCCGTACGGTTCTACCGCGTGCGGTCGGAGTGACATCCCCTAGCGAGGCGCGCCTCAGACCAATGAAACATGCAGTCCACAGGAACCGTGGGGGGCAGCGGGGCACCCTGCCTCCGCGCCTCGCTCATCTAGAGTCCCCGACGGAAGGAGTGTTGGCCTGGAACCGGAAAGACCAGAACTTGACCCAATCGCATCGACTTTCACAGGTCGAGGACTCTAGGCCAGTGCTGGTTCTGGATTCCGCCCTGAATCGGCGAGGGGGAGCTCCGCGTCGATCACTCAGCCGGGCGAGATCAGCAGGATTCGGAGGCCGTCACGGCTTGCGGAGGCGGTAGAACATGGCCATGCCGGAGGCGCCGACCGCGACAGGATTGCCGGCGGGCCCGACGCTCCAGACGGCACCGGTCACGTCCGAAGCCGCCTCAAGCTCGAAGCCGGGTGTTTCCGGCGACCAGGAGATGATCACCGAGTCCCCGGCCAACTGAATGAACAGCGTCGGCGCTTCGCCGGCGGAAGGCACGATCAGGCCCGGCCAGAATCCGCCGTGCATGGCATACTGCCCGGCCCCCATGGCTGCGGCATCGGGTTGGCCGACGGTGCCGCTAAGGGCATAG
>JAKQDD010000016.1 GCA_029556615.1 Verrucomicrobiota bacterium
CGAGGCAAGCCTCGCGGGGACTTCATGTGCCGATTTCCTCAGCCTCTTCCGATCACCCAGAGCGAGGCCGGTGCCCCCCTTTCCCTCACCCACCGTGATCAAGAGCTGGCTTCCTGCCACCAATTACGCTGGGCGCACTCATAATAGGTGCCGTTGGCGCTCGCCCCGAGGGTGCCGTAGTTGATCGCCGTGCCCAGGGCATAGTTGGGCGTCGGTGACACCGGTTCGTTCAGCCGCCAATAGCCGACCGGGTTGAGGGACGCTACGGTGTTGGAATAATCTGCCTGGGCGGGCAGCATCGCCGCCACGGCCAGCAAGCCCGCAGCCGCAGCCTGGCGCAGGAATGGCCCCGCCGGTTGTCTTGTCTTCATAATAGGTGCTTGGATCTTCCTGTCCCTTGATGGGGTTTGTTGCGCGCAATAGAACCGTTGACTGCTTTTTCCTGAGGCCGAGGCTCAACCATGGCTCTCATCCCCTAACTTAGCGCATGCCGGTACCATGGCGCGACTACCATTTTGCGTCGCTCTTTGTCCCATTTTGCGTCGCCGGATCTGATGCACCGAGCATGCCGACGCAGAGGGCTACAACTTCTGTCCAACGGCCAAGAGTCTCCGCTTCAGTTCCTTGGGGTCCACCTGCTGGACAGCGATACCTTTGTCGATGGCGATGGCCGCCGCGGCTCCGGCGCTTTGGCCGAGGATCATGAACACCGGCTCCATGCGGATGGAACCGTAGGCCACGTGTGAGGCCGACAGGCAGACTGGCACCAGCAGGTTGGCGCCTTCTTCCGCCTTGGGAACGATGGCGCGGTAGGATATCGGGTAGGGCTTGGGGCAACCGTGCCCGAATCCGCCCTCGTTGCGGACTGTCGCCCTGCCGTTTTCCACCACCACCACGCGCTGGCAGAAGTGGGAGTCCATCGGGTAGGACGCGAGGCCGACGGAATCGTCCGCCGTGCGTTTTGATTCGCAATGGTCCTGGGTGACGATGTAATCGGAGACCATGCGGCGGCCTTCGCGGACATAGAGTTGATGCGGCCAATGCCCGGTCTCCTTGAACTCGTTCGGATCAAGGCCGAAGCGTCGCACCCGATCCTGCAGGGCCTGGGGGACCTGCGGGTCGTTAGCGAGGAAATACAGCAACCCCTGCTGATAGCGGACATGATTCTGAAAGATCTCTTCGCGGAGTTGGTAGAGTTCACGGAGGGGCATGGTGAGGCCGCGGCGCGGGGGCGGCAGTGCGGAGAAGGAAACGGGCTCGAAAGCTCCATCCGGCCAGCGATGACTGCCGTCCACCAGGTCCGAGGAGAAGCTGCCCGCGTTGTTGGAATCGCCGTTTCTCATCTGCACCGGGCCGTCGGTCATCGGCCTGGTCGTGTAGTTCAGTGTCCATTCGATGCCCGGATCGAAGTTCAGGAAGCGGGCCAGCAGCGCGTAGCGCGCGGGGTTGTAGCCGGCGGGTTTCGGGAAGGGAATGCGCCCCTCGTTGTCCGACAGATGCATGCGGAGGTTGTAGGCCTGGACACGGTAGTCGCCCTCGCCCGGCGCGCCCGGCTTGTCCGCCGAGATTTCCGGCAGCAGGCCGGAGGATGCATCGTCGGCCAGGACATAGGGGCTGATGGGCAGGCAGCAGAACTGATAGACATCCTTCCAGGAAACCGTTTGCCACTGGCCGGCCAACGTTTCCCCAAACGCGCTCCTCGGTTCCCGACCCACGCGGTAGGACACATTAGCCGCCGCCAGCAGGTCGCCCTCGTAGGTGGCATCAATGAACATGGCCCCCTTGATCGTCTCGCCCGTTTCAAACAGGGCGGAGACGATGCGGTTGTCCTGCATCTCGACGGACTCGAGGCAGCGATCAAGCAGCACCGTCACACCCACCTCGTCCAGCATCGTGCGGTAAAGCGTCTCGGCCGCGGACGGGCTGAAGTCTGTGTTTCGTCCGAGACGTCTGTAGAAGTCCAGCGCGAGTCCGCCGATGGACTCCTGCTTGCCGAGATCGGTGGCGGTGAGACCGCCCGAGCTCATCCCGCCAACGTGGCAGTTGAAGGAGAGCAGCAGGGTCTTGCGGCCCATGCGCGCCGCCTCGATGGCAGCGGTGACTCCCGCCGGGGTGCCGCCATAGACGGCCACCTCGCACTCGCGCATTTCGGGCTTCCGCCGCTTCGCCTGCCGATAGTAAACGGGCGCGTTTGCTGGCGCTGCCGCCCGTTCAGACAAAGGAAGTGCTTTTTCCTGATACGGGACTGGAGAGGCGGTGAGCCAAACGTCTGGTGAAAACTCGAGGTTCTTCGGATCAAAGGCCAGCACGACGACTTCACAGCCTTTGCCCAAGTCGATCCGCAGACAGCGGCTCCCCGGGTCCCGCGCCCGCGTCTTCAGCAGGTCGCACAATGTGACCGAGTTCCCGTCGAAGAGGGAGTCGCTCACCATGCCCTGCTCGGCGATGATGGGCTGCTCCCAGAAGGCCTGCCGGGCTCTCTGCACTGCGGGGGTTTTGCCCGGGCCGGAGCGACGCAAGGAGCGAAGCTCCAGCGGATCATGGTCGCCAACGAAGCAACAGCTCTCAAACAACGCCTCGGTGGAGCCCTCGTTGCGGTTGTTGATCCGCGAACAATACTGGGAGCGCGACGGGCTCAACTCCGTGGCTCCGGGCACAGCCGCGGGGCGTCCTTGCTCGGCGGGCGCGGCATTGGGCGGCTCTGACGCCGCGCGACAGTTTCCTCCGAAGCCGAGCTCAAGACAGAACAGGAGAAGAGTGAGCTTCGTTTTCAAGCGAAGTCGAGGCTTGGGGCGGGTGGATCTCAAGAGAGGGGCTTGGTTACCGTTTGCAGGTCATCGTGACTGTGACTTCTCTTTTCGCGGGGAGCATCAACTGGCGCTGGTTCGTTGCATCGGCCTTCGCAACCTTCGCACCCTTACCTTCCACAGTGATGGTGGAAACCTCAGCCGGGAGGTCCAGCAAGACCGTCTGGGCCTTGCCCGAACGCAGGGTGGCTTCGAGCCCGTCCGGGTTCCATTGCAGCCGCCGGACCTCGATCTGGCCGCGACATAGCACGCCTTCAATCGTTCCGGTCGGCCAGGCCTTCGGGAGCGCGGGCAGAAGCTGGAGTCTCCCGGGGTCCGACGCCACCAGCATCTTGATGATCACCGACGGCATCCCGCCGCTGATGTCCATGTTGAACAACGACCGATGATTGTGCGTCGAGGCGAGATTGTTGAGCCAATACCGGTTCACCAGTTGCGCAAGGCAGCGTTCGGCAAGATCCCGTTCGCCCAAGCTGGCGGACGCCTGACCGAGCTGCACCAGGCCGAAGGACATGAAGCCCCTCTGGTGGTTCTGCCAGTGGCTATCGAGCTTGAACTCGATGCTCTTCTTGAATGCGGCGCGCAGCTCGGCACTGCGCGCAATGTCCTCGGGCAGGCCATCGTAAAGCGGATAGAGCTGGGAGGAATGCCGGTGGCTGTCGTTGTTTGCCAGCAACGGCGTCAACCATTCCTTGATGATGCCGCGTTCATCCACCATGTAGTCCGGCATCTTGCCCAACATCTGCTGCCAGCGCGCGATCTTCTCCTGGTTCCGGCCCAGTTCGCGCGACGCGGCGATGGTGTTGCGCAGGAGTTCCTTGGCCACTGCCACATCCATGGTGGCATTGAAGGTCCCTTGGGACTTGGTGTTTCCCGGCGTGTTCTCCGGCGACTGCGTTGGCGAAAAGACCCACCTGCCGTCGGGCCCTTCGTAGAGATAATCCTCGAAGAAGAGCACAGCCTTCTCCATGAACGGCAACGCGTGGTCGGCGAGGAACGTGCGGTCGCCGGTGTAGAGATAGTAGTCGTAGAAGAAGTGCGCCGCCCAGCCGGCGCCGCCCACCCAGAAGCCCCCGGCGAAGTTCCGCGCCAGGGCGTTGTTGAATCCATGCGTCGAACTCCGCGAAGGCAGCACGATGCCGCGTGCGCCAAACAGGTGCTTCGCGTTGATCTTCAGCCAGGGGACGATGGACTCGATGTAAGTCGTGTAGGCGAGCATGAGCTCCGGCATGTTGCCCATCAGGTTGGCGGCGATGGCCGAAGGGACGTTGCCGTTGTGGGTATAGTCACTGGCCCAGCCGGGCACGTAGGTGCCGCCCCAGACGCCCTGCAGGTTCGGCGGCAATTCGCCAGTGCAGGAGATGATGTTGTAGCGCCCGGCGTCGAACTCCTTTTCGATCAACGCGCGGTTCGGCTCTTCGTAGGTGGATTCCGCCAGCAATTCCTCCGTCGTCCGCCGGTGATCCGCGCCGCCGCCAAGGTCGAGGCGCATCCGGTTGAACAGTCCGCCGTGCAACCTCGCGTGGCGTTGGAGCAGGCCTGCGTAATCGTCCGGCAGCTTCGCGAGCGCCGCCTCCATGCTCCTCATTTCCGGCTTGTCCGGGTCATCGATCGGGCGCAGGTCCACAAACATGAGAACGCGGTCAGCCCCCTTGACGAGCAGCGTCCCGTTCGTCCCCGGTTCAGTCACTCCGCCCGTGACGATCACCCGCGCAACGCCTTCGAGCGCATGGAGGCTGCCCGGGTAGGCCTTGAGATACCGGTTCGAGTACGTCAGCGAGGAACGGCTGGCCGTGCTCTTGATGTCGGTAACATGTTCCTTGAACATCTCGTCGGAGCGCTTCGCGATGTCGCTGTCGTCATTGAACTGATCGCTCGGTTCCCGCGGCTCCAGCGCGAGCCGGCAATCGAGGCTGCCGGGCTTTGAGGCCGTGAGGGACAGCACCGCCACCTTGTCGGCGCGCGAGACGAACATCCGCCGTTCAAACGTCGCGCGGTCGTCCGACCAACGCACCGCCGCCTCGCCCGTCTGAAAGTCCACGGACCGGCTGTAGCCGCGCGCGTCGCCCTGACTTTCCGTGTGGATGGTGAGGTCGAAGGCCGGCACGAAGAAGTCCGGATACATGAAGCTCTCCTGCCCGCAGAGATTGAACTGAAGCTCGGTCGCCTGCTTGTAAAGCCCGCGCTCGATCAATCTCCGAATCTCGAACAACCGCGCCGATTGATCGGCCGGCATCACCGGCGCGCGCATCGGCATGAAGAGACGCTCGTGGCTGAAGATGATGCGCTCGCTCAATGGCCGGCTCAGGGCGTTGGCGCCGATGGTGCCG
Source organism: Verrucomicrobiota bacterium (assembly GCA_029556615.1). GTDB lineage: Bacteria > Verrucomicrobiota > Verrucomicrobiia > Limisphaerales > J093 > JAKQDD01. The sequence goes on from JAKQDD010000016.1 coordinate 5,138, forward strand.
TTGCCGCAGATCAATCCCTCCTCCCAGATCTTCGCAGGCTGGGAGCTCACGAATCCGCGCTCCGGAACCGGCAGCGGCGCGGAAGCGGCCAGATGGCTTGTCGCCATGAGGAGGCTCAAGGCGCAGACACTCTGGTTGACGGCCTTGAGGAGGTACTTTGCTCTCATAGACATTTCATTCGTTTCGCTGTGAACGCGGGGACGATGGCTGGACGGGCAGCGACGGACTTTCCGTCCCTGGGTAAAGCAGAATCGCTTCGCCCCGTTTAAGGTCAATCGGGTATGTGCCAGGCGCGAACTCTTGCAGCTTGAAGGCATGGTCACCCCGCAGTCGGATTCCACCGGGCAAGCCCGGCCGCACGCGGCAGGGTTCGCCTGCGAGACTCTTGATGCGCACCGATTGGGTCTGACCGGCGCTGCGCTTGGCTGAGACGAGGCAGGCGCCCTCGGTGCGCAGGTCGCGGAACTCGACGTCCTGCCATGCGGAGGGAAGGGCGGGGAAGATGCGGATCGGGCCCGCCTCATTCTTGGCCGGATCGCTCCAGCTCTGGATGAGCATGTCCTGGATGATGGCGGCGGCGGCCAGCGTGGGCTCGATGCAGGGGCTTTCATACCACAGGCCATTGGGATGGAGATCGCCCTGAAGCCGCTTCAGGCTGTCCAGCGCCTCGTCCCCGAAACCGAGGGCGGCGCCGATGGGTCCGGCGTGGGCCTGCACCATGGCGTGTCGTTGACCGGGACCCGCCGTGTCACGCGCCCGCTCGAAGGACCGCTTCAGAACCTCGGCCGTGCTTTGTTGATCGATGTTCAAACGCTTGCTGGCCTTGAGCAGGGCCAGGTCGAAGTTGAAGTCCGCGCAGACGCCCGACTCCGATGAGTACGTTGGCGGCAGACGGAGCGTTCCGCCGGCGTCCTCCCTGACCCTGTGGAGTCGGTGGTGAAATAGGGCCACGATGTGCCCTAGAACCAGATGCCCGGCGTATCCACGCAACAGCGGCCCGCCCGCGTCGTGCAGCCGTAGCGGTAGAGGGTTTGCCAATAGAGCGATTCCAGGCTCTTGTCCGGAAGCGTGACGAGCGTGAGAAGCCCCAGAGCTACCGCAGGCTGAAAGACCGCTTTGCAGAAGGCCCGGCGTCCCACACCTGGATTTCCATTGATCCGCGGATCGGCTTGCGCCAGCAGGCGGGCGCTCTCTTCCGCCGCGGGAGTGGCTGCCGGGGCCGGTCGGGCGAACGATGCTGCCACGAGCGCCGCGAGCAGCGGGGCGGTGACGTCTTTGAATGGGTGTTTCATGGCTTGATGGGTTGGGTTCTGCTTGAGCCATCGAATCGACCTTTGCCCTCTTGACGCTCGCTCTCGTCATCCCGAAGGCTCCGCCTTCACGGTCTTGACCTCGCCGTTCACGCGCACCGTCACCGCGCGCGGCTCCGGCGAGCGGATGCGATAGCCGGTGACCTGCCCGTCCTTCCACGCCAGGTCCACGGTGAAGTTCCCGCGCGCGCGCAGGCCGTTGAGTTTGGGCGACGGCGCTGTGGCCAGTGATGGCGAAGTTCCCGCGCGCGCGCAGGCCGTTGACTTGTCCGGACGTCCAAGCCCTCGGCCACGCGGGCAGCAGATGGATTCCGCCGGCGTGGCTTTGCAGCAGCATTTCCGCAAGGCCGGCGCAGCCGCCGAAGTTGCCGTCAATCTGGAATGGCGGACCGGCGTCGAAGAGATTGGGCAAGGTGCTGCGGCGAAGCAGGGCGAGGAAATGCTCGCGTGCCGCGTCGCCATCGCGCAGTCGCGCGAGGTGATTGATGATCCACGCGAGGCTCCAACCGGTGCCGCCCCCGCCATGAGCCAGCCGGTAATCGAGCACCTTGCGCGCGGCGGTCAGCAGCTCCGGAGTGCCGGGCGTGATCAGGTTGAACGGGTGCAGGCCGACCAGGTGCGACATGTGGCGGTGCCCGGGCTCGGCTTCCGGATAGGGTTCAGCCCGTTCGAGCAAACGGCCCTCGGGACCGACCTCGAGCAGCGGCAGTCTGGCGGTGGCTTCCGCCATCCGCCGCCGCATCGCAGGGTCCGTTCCGAGGATGGCGGCGGCCCGGTCGGTCGCGCTAAAGATCGCACGCACGAGACTCTGGTGATAGGTCGAGCCGGCGGTGATCCGGATGCGTTTCTTCGTTCCAGCATCAAGGTAGGTGTTTTCCGGCGACTCGGACGGGGCGATGACCAGCGTGCCGTCAGGCGCGGGCACGAGGGTGTCGAGCACGAATTCGCTGGCGCCCCGCAAGATGGGATAGAGCCGTTGCAGGAACGCGCGGTCGCCGTTGAACTGGTAGAAATCGAACAACTGTGCCGCCATCCAGGCGCCACAGAGCGGATCGAGCACCCCGTTTACGAACTGCGAATCGAGCGTCGAAGCGCTCGGGGTGACCCGCCCGAACGGATTCGTGGCCAGGAAGGCCACCCAGCCGTCGGACCCGTAGAGCCGGCTGGCCGATTGCCGGCCACGCCGGGCCAGCAGCTCGAACCAATCCATCAAGGGCGCGACGGTTTCCGCGAGATTGGCCGGACCGGCGGGCCAGTAATTCATCTGCAAGTTGATGTTGAGGTGGTAATCCGCCTCCCACGGCGCCCAGAGGCGCTCGCTCCAAATCCCCTGCAGGTTGGCCGGCAGGCGCGCGGGCCGGCGCGAGCTGTTCATGAGGAGGTAGCGTCCGAACTGGAAATAGAGCGCCACCAACCCGGGATCATCGCCACCCTTGCGGACCGCCGCCAGTCGGGCATCGGTCGGCAGCTTCGCCAGCGCCGCGTCCGTCCCGTCGAGTTGCAGCGCCACGCGATTGAACAGGGCCCCGTGTTCGGCCAGGTGCGCTTGCAGCAACTGCGGCCAGGTTCTTACAGCGGCCTTGGTGAGAATCTCCGCGCTGATTCGCGCCGGATCGAGGCTGCGATCGAAGTCGAGCTTGGCCAGATGGTAGTCGGTGGCGGCGGTGAACAGGATCACCGCCTCGTTGGCCCCTTCGATGCGCAACCGGCTGCCCTCCGCACTCGCCCTGCCGCGATCCACGCGCGCGATGCCGTCGGCGAGGTGCTCGGGAAAATCCGGCGGCCACGCCTCGACGGGACATCCGGCCCACAAGCTCTCCTCGTTGAGCTGCAAGCGCTCCTTGCCATGAGTCCCGAAAACCATCGCGCCGAGCCGGCCGTTGCCGAGGGGCAAGGCCTCGTTCCAGTTCGTGGCAGGCTGGCGATACCATAGACACAACGGGGTTTCTGGAGCTGCGGCGTGGATGGCGGATTCAGCCGGTTGCGCGGGCGCGGGCAACTCGGCGGCGGGAAGCGAAGAGCACACCGCCAGCAGCACGGCGCGGAGCCGCGGGGCAGGCATGGATTTCATGGGGCCGTCGGGATCGGGACGTTCAGTTTCGTGTGGGGCTTCACTCGGTGGTGGCTCCCCGGGCCGCCGGTTTCGCACCGTATTCCTGGGTTAGCTTCTTGAGGACCTCGGGAATCAGGTCCTTGTTGTCGCGGTGGGCGAAGGCCTCGGCGAAGGGATCCCCGGTGCGGCGCATGAGGACGAGGAGTCCCCTGCGCATCGCCTCGATCTCGGTCTGTCGCGCCGGTTCGCCGATGAGATTCTTGCGTTCGCAGCGGTCGTTGGTCAGGTCGTAGAACTCCTCGGGAACGCGGTGGAGGTAGAACTCGGTGCGGCCCTTGATGGCCGCGTTGGTCGCGGCGGCGGCGAGCATGGCCTTCCACGTAAGGCCAGCCATGTTCTCAGTTTGGTATTGGCGCTGGCCGTCGCTCCACGCGTTCCAAATGTAGGAGCGGTCCTTGGTGCGGACACAGCGCATTGGCAGCCAGCGGTTGCCGAAGGCGGCGTTGTAGAAGGTGAAGACGCGATCCCAACCGGGCATCGTTTCGCCCTTCACCGCAGGCAGGAAGGAGCGGCCATCAATGCCGGAAAGCGGCGGCAGGCCGGCGGCCTCAAGCAGCGTGGGCGCGAAATCGAGCGTCGAGACGAGATGGTTGGAATCGACGACGCCTGGCTTGGTCACGCCCGGCCAGCGGATGATGAGCGCGCCGCGCGAGCTGTTCTCGTAGTCGTTCGACTTCGCGAAGGGAAACGACATCCCGTGGTCGCCGGCGTACACCATGACGAGCGTGTTGTCGGCAAAGCCCTCTTCCTTGAGCACCTTGAGCACCGCGCCGAGGGCGTCGTCGAGACGCCGGACGTTGGTGTAGTAGCCGGCCAATTCCCGGCGGATCGCGGGCAGGTCTTCGAGAAAGGCGGGCACTTGGGTGATCTCGTCCGTCTTGATCCAACGGCTGGGCCGCTCACCTCCGGCAAGGTCGTTGGTGCCGTTGATGCCGATGAACGGGCGATGCGGGTCATAGCAGTTGACGTTGTGGAAGAACGGTCGGCCTTCTTCGCGGGCCATCTTCAGGAACTTCCGCGTGGCCTCCGCCAGCTGGGTCGGATGGCGGCTGATCTTGTCCTCAGCAACATCGACGCAGAACTTCTCCGCCGGCTGATGATGGTTGTTCTTGCCGAACATCGAAATCCGATAGCCGGCGTCATGCAATTGCTGGTTGAGGGTGCGCACCTCGGGTTTCACCGGGAAGAACCCCATCGCGCCGCTGCGATGAGGGTAGAGCCCGGTCTGTATGATCTGGCGCACCGGCTGGCAGACGGCCACCGTCGAATAGGCATGCTCAAACCGCAGGCCCTCCGCGGCGAGGCGGTCGAGATTCGGCGTCAGGTCCTTGATCGGCCCGCCACAGACGCCGCTCGAATCGAAGTTCATGTCGTCCGAGGTGAAGATCAGGATGTTGAGCCGCGGTGCCGAGCGGAGTTCGGCGCACGGCAGCAAGAGCGCCGAGAGGATGACAAGGAGCGCTTTCACAGTCTTGCCGGAGATTCCTGCTCTCAATTCAGTCTCCCGGCGTGATGATCTGAACCGGCCCGAAAAGGCCGGATTTCATCAGCGGCGGGCTATGGGTGTAAACGGGCCGCGTCTTGCCGCGGGGAACCTGGCCGAACGAGCTATCCGAGGTCGGATCGGTTTGAATCCGATCGAGGTTGCTTCGCGTGAAGCGGTCCGACTCGGGCCGCAACGAATCCCCGTTGAACCGGTTGGCCCAGAGGTTCGCGACCCGGATCTCCAACTGATTCGTGCCGGACTGCACCACGCCGGAGATTTCAACACGATAGGGCGGCAGCCAAGCCAGCCCGAGGCACTTGTTGTTGAGTGTGACTTCGGCGATTTCCGCCAGCTCGCCCAGTTCCAGGAAGAGCCGGCTCCGGGCTGCCAACGACTCCGGCAGTTCGAACGTCTTGCGATACGTGGCGATTCCCGAGAAGAACCGGACCCCTTCGTCGTCCGACGCAGTCCAGCTTTGCAGGGTCCCGAAGCTGGTCATTCGCGGGGCCCCCCACCCTTCTGGAAACTCGACCTGCCAGGAGCCGGCGAGGGTCAGCGGTGCGGGAGTCTCCGCCGCCACAAATGTGTCGCGGGCGATGGGATCCAATGCGGCGCCGGCTTTCCGGAACACGACAAACACCGAGCCCAACGGTCCGAGCGTCACCGTCAGCTCGGTCTGGCCGCTGGCGACGCTTCTCCAATCGCGACAGGCGCTCCGGCGCCCCGAATCGGGCCACCAGAATTCAGGCACCAGTCCCTTGGCTTCCGCCGCCACCCGGAACCGGCAGGTCCACCTCTCGGGATCCAGCCTCTTGTTGCGTATGAAATAGAATTCATCCTCCGCGGTCTTCCGATGGATGAAGTCCAGTGGCCCCAGGTCTCCTTCACCGCGTCCGGCGATTTCAAAATCCCCGGCGACGCCGATTTCCCGGAGCGCGGCACTGCGATCGCCGGCGATGATAAACCTCCCCCGACCCACCACTCGGATCCGGACTGCCGGCAGGACCGGTTTGTCTGGCGCTTCAGCCCGTCCCCAGAGTTCCTCGACCAGGCGCGCCACTCGTGGAGTTTCCGTTTCCTGGTCCTTCAGGCCCGGGGCGTGCGTCGGTCGCTGGTGGCCGATCACCGTTGCCCCGTCGGCCACCAGTGAGCGCATCGTTTCGAGAACCGCCAAGGGGATGTGATCCTGTTCGGGCAGCACGAGCGCCGCATAGCTCATCCCGTCCGGCAGCACGATCCGACCGCTTTCAACGCGCATCCGCTGGAGAATCACCTCCGAGGAACAGACATCGAAATCGTTCTGCGGCGCGAGGCCCTCCAATAGCGGCTTCTCCGGCACATTGCACAACGGCGGATAGAAGTTCGGCGCCTGATCGCCATAATAATAGCAGACGTCGGCCACAAACCACCCCTGGCGAAGCATGTAAGAGCACCGCGCCAGGTAGTCCATCAACCCGCGGGCCATCGGCCACCAGGTGGCCGCCGGATTGATATCCGTGCCGGCATGATACGCCCAACCCGGAAGCCCCGCCTCGGGCGGTGAACTGGCGAACGTGTGCAGCGAGAAGCAATTCAAGCCCTCGCACAACGCCCGATCCGCCAGTCTCTTGTGATTCAACGGCCCATCGACCCAGCGCCGCCACGTGGTGAACGATTCCGCATCCACCAGACGTTTGTCGTAAACGTGCGCGGCCGAAGCGATCTCCTTGACCAGGAAGATCCCGCGATGCCGGTTCCAAAACTCCCCCCGCGGAATATCAACCGCCCCGAGCGCCTTGATTCCATCCACCGGATTCGAATCCCAGATCGGAGGCCCCGGCCCGCCCGACTCGGCGATCAGCTTCACGCCATAGGATTCGAGGAACTTCCGGCCCGTCACGTAATGCGAGTCGATCAACAGGTCGCTCACCAACTTGCGCCAATCGTACAAGAACTGCTCCTGGACCGCCTGAGCCGCCAGCTTCCAGCCGGCGAGCAGGGGCAGATACCGGATCACCGGATAACCCGTCCGGCGATCAAACTCGGCGGCCATGATATCGTTCCAAGGCGTAAAGCCGTCCAGTTCCATGCTGTCAAACTCCAACGTCTTGAAGCTGGTCCCCACGAATGAACTGCGCCCCAGTTCCTTGAGAATCGTGGTGACGATATGCTGGAGATGAAACTCGGTGGCACGCGGATCAAAGAAGTCGATCATTGGCCCGCCGGACTTCGGACTCGGCACGATCAACGGCTGCCCGTGATTCGCACAGACAAAACGCAGGATGTCCCATTCGCCGGCCGGCACCTCCCAGTGCAACGCGCCGTCGGCTTCGACCCGTTTCGTCAGGTCAACGACCTGGCTCACATCGGCAAGCGATTTCGATTCGTCATGAGGCACCGCCAAAACCGCCACTTCGCGCAGATAGAGCGGCCGGCCCTGCGCATCCCGCGGACAGCGTTTCGGCAGCTCGGGCAGGGGCAGCTCATCGCGAAACCCCTTGGGTCCGGTCACTCTCGTGGTTGAGTGATACAGCCCCTTGCCGGCGTGCTCCGGCGGAACCCAGCTCCCGCCCGCATTCCATCCGCTCGAGGCAACAATGCCGATCTCCAAGCCGAGGCGGTCGGCTTCGCGAATCGCATGGGCGATCAGCCGCGCCGACTCCGGCCCGAGAAACGCAGGCCCGGCAGGCACCCGCCCATCGGGATCGGCGTAAGCAGCCACGTCCCAAATCTCCCCGCCGCGCATCCCACCGTGTCTCATCGCCTCCAAATCGCGGGTGATTTGCTCCCGGGTGATCGACCCGTTCAGCCAATCCCAAAACGCTCCGGGCCGCGCATTGACCGGCGGATCGGCAAATGCCGTGGGCGACAGCCGGTCCCCGGCCCGGCCCGGTTCCGCAAGCTCCCCGGCGGGGTTCGCCGCCACGGAAGCGGCGGAACCCAGTACACGACTCTGCAACAGACCACTGTGTAATGCAACAGCAACGAGCAGGACCGACGGAATCCGCCGGGCGACTCTTGAACCTTGGGCAGGTTGATGATCCTTCATGGGCTTAGGGTTGTCCGACGATGGGGTGCATGGCCGGCGTCGACGTGCGCCGCCGTGCAGGCCAGCATTTTGAGGTTCGCCTCGGCGAACGCGTTGCCCATCAACGCGAAGGTCTTCGCGCAGCCGAGGTAGTGGTAGCCGGCGTTGGAGGCACCGCGTTTCCAGAGCGCGACTTCGGCCGGGGTGATGAGGTCCGCTTCATATTTCTTCATATACGCGCTTTTCTGTTCCTCTGTCATGTGACCGTCGGCATTCGGGTGGTCTTTGTGCTTCGCGTCGAGGAAGTAGCGCATCTGGTTGACCTTTTCGTGCTTGTCGGCAATGGCGCCAAGTTCATAGCCCTGTGTGGAATCGTAGTCCGGATACACCCGCTTGACGTCGTCCAGCACCTTTCTCACATGCCCGATCATCAGGCGGTAGTAGTGGCCGGTCGCCTTTGCCTTATCGAGTTTCCACTGCTCGAAATCCTTCGGGATGCCATGCCCTTCCTGCTTGGGATAGTTTTCCCGCTGAAACGAACTCAGTTGATACGGCCCCGCGCTGGGCGGGCGGAAATCTGTGTGCAGGCTCTTGCCGCCCCACGCGGCCTTGATGAGGAGCACCGGCTCCGCGAGCGCAGCGTCCATCGTCAGACCGAAGGTGAATTCGGGGCCGATCTTGTCGCCGGGCTTGGTGGGGTCCAGGCCCCACATCGACCCGTAGCCGGCCGTCAGTTTGCCGGCGATTTCGAAGTTGTTCTCTCCGGTCAGATACGAAATCCATGCGCCATCGCACACCGTCGGCTTCCCGTCGGCACCCTGCATCATCTTGAGCATCGGCGCGGTTGCTGGATCGTCGCCGATGTAATCAAAGGTCTTGACGCCCGCCGGTCCTTCCATGTTCGACTGTCCGGCGAGTATGAAGACTTTGAGCGGTTTAGCGTCCGCGGTGGCGGCGGCAAAGAGCGCGGTGGCAAGGAGGGTAGTGATGGTTTTCACAAGGTGTGGAGGGGGCGGAGTGGGACGGTTCCTATTAAACCAGCATGTCGTCTGCTCTCCAGTCGGCTCCGACAGTCAACGTCAAGCCTGCCCCATGTCGAGACCGCCGCTCGCCCTCATCGGCATCAGCACAGGCGCACAAACTCGGTTTGCCTCTCGCCGGTCACGCGCGCCCCGCGTTCCTCGACGAACACGTTGACCTCCGTCCTGACCCCGAAGGTCGGCAGGTAGAGCGCCGGCTCCACCGAAAAACACGTCCACGGGATAACAGGCCGTTCGTCGTGCGTCTCCAGGTTGTCCAGGTTCGCCCCAACGCCATGCACTTCGCGCCCGATGGAATGGCCGGTCCGATGCCGAAGGTACTGCGCCATCCCGCGCGAGGCGATGTAGCCGCTGACCGCGTCGTCCACCTCGAAGCCGCGCAGGGTCCGGCCGGCAGCCGCTGCCTCCTGAACCAGGCGGATGCCCGCGTCGCGGGCACCCACCACGACCGCAAACGCCTCGCGCATCGGTGCGGGCACCTCCTCGCCGCAATAGGCCATCCAGGTGATGTCGTAGTAGACCGCGTCCGGCTCATCGAGCTTGGCCCACAGGTCCAGCAGCACCAGGTCGCCGCGCCGAATGGGGGCGCTGCCCGACTCGGGAGGCGAATAGTGCGAGTCCGCGGCGTTGATGTTGGCGCCCACGATGGGAGCCCAATTGGTTACCAGTCCGCTCTCCTGAAACCGCCGCATGACGAACTGCTGGACACCATACTCGTCGAGCGGTTGCCCGGCGCGGGTGGCCTGTTTGATATGCTCGAAGGCCTCGTGCCGGATCCGGTCCACCCGCCGGCCCGCCTCCATGTGCATTTCGAATTGGTCGGGTGTCCACTTCGCCTCGAAAATCTGGATCAATTCCGCCGAACTCACCACGTCCACCCCGAGGCCACGGATCAATTCGATGGTGCCCGCGTCCACGTTGGCCACGTACGGAACGGCGCAGCATGGCGAGTATTGCATGGCGACCCTTTTTGCGTCTTGCAGAAGCGTCCGCAACCCAGCCTGCTGCTCCTGCCAGCGGGCATACGGAATCCTGGCACCGGGCAAGGGATCGAGAACATGCGGCTCCACGTGATGCACCAGCCCGCGAGGTTCGCCCCGCGCGGGAATGAAATAATACCAACGCCGGCTGACGTGGCCTGGCGGTTTCAGACCCAGCACGCGGTAAGCGAGCGGGTCGCGCTCGTGGTGATCGAAAAAGAGCCAGCCGTCGAAGCCGGCTTTTTGCAGTTCGCACTGGATGGATTCGAGGTTCATGGTTTGTTCCCTATAGTTTTGGGCTGGAGGATCCCACGCCGTCGGCCGCCCATCCCCCCCCCCAATCCCATCGGCAAATGCCGGGGTCTGCACGGGCTGTTGAATGTCGGTCTCCTCTCACTGCGGCCACCGTTTGTGCCAATAGAAGGTCTTGAGGCTCTTCAAGTGAGCGGACTCCGCATGCCCATCCACGAAGCCCACGTTGTTGCGCCAGGGCAATTGGGCGCCGGGAGCCACGGTGATAGTGCGGGGGGCCGCACGGGCTCCCTGCCCACCATGCCGCCCGATGGCAATCGCCCCCAGGCCGATGGGCCCGGGCGTGTCCCACCACCCACTGTATAAGTCCCTGCCGAAGGCATGCTCGGGTCTCATCGCGAAATCCACCCATGTCGAATCCGCAAACAAGGGAGTTTTCGAACTGCCGATCACCGCCGACTCTCTTACAAAGGCATCGTGTTCCACATCAGCGTCAGGTATGCCCGTTCCGCTGGTGGACTTGAGATCCGAGTAGCACCACATGTTGAAGCCGTAACTGCCCTGCGCATCCCAGTTCCCCCAATTGATCCAACTCCACGGATAGTCCGCCGTCCCGAGGGCGCCCGGTTCGTAGGCATTGGGCGATCTTCTGGTGGAGCCGCCCCACGGCTTCCGCTCGGGTGCGGCCGGGCAAACACGGACTCCCTTGATGGCGGAGTAGTTGGTCTCGGTTTGGCCCACCCACACCGCAATATTCTTGTAGCCGATCATCGCGCCTTGACTCTCGCCGATATACAGCAACACCGAGAGGCAGATCTGCTTTTCATTGCTGATGCATGAAATGTCTTTGGCCTTTTGCTTGGCCTTGCTCAGCGCGGGCAGAAGCAGACCGGCCAGAACGGCGATGATCGCGATCACCACCAGCAGTTCGATCAGCGTGAAACCCCGTTGGGCCGTCCCGCCGCAATGGATCCTGCACTTTCCCTTCATGCTATCTGAGACGGATCAGTGGCGGGGAGTCCGTCGAGGCTTCGATCGCACGGATCGTCTCGCGGACGCAGGAAAGGGCCGTCCCAGCGCCGTGCGAGGTCGAAATACCATGCGCCGAACTCGGTGCGCGGGTCGCAGGAGAAAGGCTTGCCGCCGACTCCAAGGATGACGGCCCCGACGGCGAGGTTGGTGTTCAGGGTCATGGGCTGATGCCGGGCTTCATGTTCGTGGGTTGCGGGTGGGGTGTTCCGGCCGGCTCCGGCCAGACGCTTTCGACTGATCGAGCCTTGCCTTCAGCTCCTTCACGATTTGCGGCTGGTCGAAGTAAAGGTTCCTTGTCTCGCCGGGGTCGGTTTCGAGGTTGTAGAGCTGGCCCGGCGCGCCGGGCGCGGTGTCGGGAAGCATGAACGGCTTGAGTTCGGGATTCTGGTCGTAGCGGTTGCCGCCGGAGCCGGGGTGGTCGAGGTATTTCCAGTCGCCACGCCGGATGCCGAGGGTGCGGGACCCGCCGAAGGCCTGCTCGAGCAGGTAGGGACGGATGGGGCCACTGTCCTGGCCGAGCAACGCCGGAAGCAGGTTGAAGCTGTCCTCGGCCGCATCCTCGGGCAGGTCGGCGCCGATGATGGCGGCGACGGTAGCCATCACGTCGGTCAGGCTGGTGAGCTGCGCGCTGGTCGTGCCGGGCTTCACATGGCCGGGCCAGCGGACGAGGAACGGCACGCGATGGCCACCTTCCCATTGGTCGCGCTTCATGCCGCGCCACGGCCGCGCGCCGTCGTGGCCGTAGTCAGCGCGCATATGGATGACACTGGTGGTTTCGGGGCCGTTGTCGCTGGTGAAGATGACCAGCGTGTTGTCGGCCAGACCAAGTCGATCAAGCGTAGCCAGGAGTTCGCCGACGACGTAATCGAGTTCATGGATGAAATCGCCGTGCGGCCCGGCTTTCGTGCTGCCTTGAAACTGCTTCGACGCCAACGACGGCAGATGCACCGCATTCATGGAGTGCAGGAGGAAGAAGGGTCTCTCCGGATGGCTCTTCGCGTGTTGATCGAGAAACTCGCGGCTCTTTTTCAGGAAAACCATGTCCACTTCTTCGAGGTCAAAGCCCGGCGCAATCATGCCAGCGCGGTTGTCGAAGGCATACGGATGTTTGGGCAACTTGGACTTGTCGAGCATCCTGGTGGGAGGCTCCGGAATGCGATCGCCCTCAATGAAGGCATAGAGGAAATCCGTGGCAGGACAGCAGGCCGTGCCGAAGAAGCGGTCGAAGCCGTGCTCAACCGGTCCCCCTTCGATGCGGCGCGAGAAGTCCACGCGCTGGACCGCTTCCAAGCCGTTGCTGCGGATCGGTTGGCCGTCCTTGTCAAAGAACGTCAATCCGACGTGCCACTTGCCGACGCACGCGGTGGCATGGCCTTTGGCGCGGAGCATGGCCGGCAGCGTGAGCCGCCCGGGCGCAATGAGCGACGGGCCGCCGACGCCCTCGAAGACCGTGCCGCCACGCGGAACGCGGAAGGCCATTTGCCCGGTCATCAGGCTGTAGCGCGAGGGCGTGCAGACGGTGGCCGGGCTGTGGGCATCGGTGAACCGCATCCCCTCGCGCGCGAGACCATCGAGGTTGGGCGTGGGGACTTTGGCCCGGTCATTATAGCAGCGCACATCGCCGTAGCCCAGGTCATCCGCGAGCAGGATGAGGATGTTCGGTTTGCGGGCCGGCTTGGGCCTGTCAGCGGCCTGCGGCGCCGCCAGCGGCGCCAGCAGCAGGGCGGTGAGGAGCGTGAGGGCGCGTTTCATGGGGCTCTTCCAGATTGGGAAAGGTGAGCGAATACGTCTTCCCGGCCGGCCCCAAACCGGTCATCAGCGTCTTGCCTCCACTGCGCACCGTGACCTTCTGCTGATGGCCAGCGCGCTCCACCACCAAGTCCCAGGCCTGGCCGAAAGCCCGCAGGTCACGCAGCGCCATGCGCGGCCAGGCCTTGGGCAGCCACGGCGTGCATTCAAAGGAGTCGAGACCGGTGGGCACAATGCCGAACATGCCTTCGGTGAAAACGCGGGGATAAAGCGAGCCGGGGCAGAGCATGTCGATCGCGTCTTCGTCGGGATACGGCCCCTTGCTGCCAAAGATCTGGGCCTGCACCACGCGCCGGGTCAGCTCGAGTGCGTCCTCGGTGTGTCCCGCTTTGAACAAGACCCGAAGCGCGTAGTAGGTCTCGCGGCCCCATTCGGTCGGCCGGGTGGACTCGGCCAGGATGTCGGCCCCAGCAAGCCGGTGAGGCCAGAGCTTGTCTGACATCAGCGCGGCCACGGTGGCCTCCTGCCGCTCGGTAATGCCCATCGCCAAAGGCAGCAGGATCCACCCGCGCAGGGTGGTGTTCCCCTGGTAGTACCGATACGTCTGGAAGCCCTCGACCTCAGCGCCGAAGTACGCTTCAATACCCTTTCGCAGGGCCTCGGCGCGCTGGTCATATTCCGCGGCCCCAGGCTTTCCCAAGGCATGCGCCAACCGAGCCGCCAAACGGTAGCCACCGTAGGCGAGCGACGATGTGCTCAGGTTGGCTTTTCCGGTCGGGTAGCGGCCTTCCATCTCGTCGGTCTCCGAGGCGATAATGCCCTCGGCCGTCGTGTGCCGCAGGACCGAGGCGGCGCTGAACTCGATCAACGGCCACAGTCCCTCGGCAGCGGCGCGGTCGCCTTGAAATAGAAGGAATTTCGACAAGCCGTAGAGCACCATCGCGTCATCGCCGCGCTCGCGTTGGGTGAGTTTCAGCCCCGGACCTTCGAACGAGCCCGGGAAGGGGATGATGCCCTTCTCCTGGCAATGATCCTGCCAGACGCGATACATGTTCATGCTGGCGCGGTTGAGTCCGGCATCGCCAAAGAAGGGAAGCACCGGGCTGGAGTACTCCACCGGATCATTAGCCCAGATGCCAGGTGAATAGGTCAGGCTGCCGTTGTGGGTGATGACTCCCTTGATCGTCTCGATCGGGGCTTCCAGCACATGGAGTTTCTGCAAGGCGAATGCCCCATTCAGGGCTGGCTCGGGAGTCTCCAGGCGCCCCGGGCCGGTCCAGGCCGCCTCGGCCAGGGCCCGGCGCGCAGAGCGCTCGGCCGCCACGTTCACGGCCAGGTCAGGCTCAGCCGCCAACCTGGCCTGCACGCAGGTGGCGAACGACAGCACGCCTCCGGCTTTCACCGCGGCGGCTTTCACCCCCGGACAGCTCCAGACGGTGACAAGATTCTCCGCCATGGGTTTTACCTTGCGGGCGGGCGCAACCGTCACGGCAACTCGCTTGCCGGTGGCATTCCGCAGTTGCCACTCTTCAATGACCAGGGCCCTGGCCATCGAGGGATAGACGGTGCGAGTGACGATAACGCCCTCGGATGCGGGATACGTCAAGGTCAGCAAGCCATCGAACGCGACCGAGGACGGGAACTCGCTCTTCAAGGGCTGGTCATTGACGCGCACCTCAGGACTCAATTCGCGCCCGCCCTCGAACAGGACCTTTTTCTTTTCGACATCGCTCAGCAGGTTGAAGAACCGTGCGGTATAGGAGAAACCGGTGGTGCGATCGGATTGAACTTGCATGACCACCTTGCGCCCCTGCAGGCACATCACCAGCGGCTCCGTCCCTGTGCAAGCGTGAGAGATGCGACCCGGCTGATCCCGGACCCAGAAATCCGTTGCGCCCGGAACTGGGGCCGCCAGGCCAAGCGACCAGGAGATCGCCATGGTCACCAGGGCCAAGGTCAGCGGATCGGCGCCACACGTATTCCGTTTCATGGTTTTCAAAGGAAGGACCCTCCCGGGGCGGTTTCGCACCCCGCGTGGCGTGTTCCTTGGATGCTGTGCACCATCGCCCAGAAGTTCTCCATCGGCGTGTCGAGCTGCACATGATGGGTCGGGCCGATGATCAGGCCGCCGCCTTTGCCGATGGTATCGAGGCGCGTGAGCACCTCCCGGCGCACCTCGTCGGGCTTGCCAAACGGCAAGGTGTGCTGCTGGTCAATCGAACCCCAGAAACAAAGCTTGTCACCGAACTGCTTCTTCAAAGACGCCGGGTCCATGCACGCCGGCTGGATGGGGTTGAGCACATCGAGGCCGACTTCGATCATGTCGGGAATGATCGGGCCAATGACGCCGTCGGAGTGATAGATGATCTTCAGGCGCGGGTTCAGACGCTTCAACTCGCTGAAGAACTCGGCCCACATCGGTTTGAAAACCTTGCGCCACAATTTCGGCGAGATGGCCATCGCGTGCTGCGCACCGATGTCGTCGCCAACCCAGATCGCATCCACGCCCATGTCGACCAGCTTCTTCGCCGCCGTCAGGTGATAACGGTAGGGAATGTCGAGGATGGCTTGGGCAAGATCGGGGTCGGCCACCAGGTCCATCAGCATCCTCTCCAGCCCCCGCAGCGCCCAGGCCGTCTCAAAGATCGTGGTCACTGTCACGCCGACGATGAAGTAGTCCTGCTTGTAATTCTTGATCAGGTGGGCGGCATCCTCATACAACTCAGGCCGGGTCGGGTCGGGAGGCCGGTAGCTGGCGATGGCGTTGTCATCCGCGAGCGGGTGGCCAACGATCTCAGTGTAGAAACCTCTGCCGAAGGGTGTGGTGTAGTCGCAGGACTTCCAGCCGACGCCCCATTCGTCCGTGTACGGTTCTTTCGATTGGTAATAGCCATTGGCCCAGCCGACGCTCGTCAACAGCAGATCCTCGCCCAGCGCGCGCTCAAGTTCATAGGTGTTGCCGCCCCCGTGCGGGTTGTGACCGGCCCGGCCGGTCAACCCCATGTCCGCTCGCAACCGGGTGGCGAACTCGGGAGTGAAGCTGATTTGCATCGGGCAGCGGTCCGGCTGCTCGCGACTCAGGGCGGTCCAAACGCGGTCTCTGGGTTTCAGCGTCGGTTTCATGCGTCACTTGCCAACGCAACAGATCGTCGGGGCCCGCCAGCCTTCAGGCTTGCAGCACAAATGCCATCGAGGCGCGCCTCAGACCCAGCTCAGTCCTCGGTCTCATGAACCCTCCCTGCCTCTCTGGATCCTCTCTCCGGCGCCTCGCCACTTCAGAGTCCTCGCCGAGGGGTGGACTGGAACGGCGGGGGCCACGACTTGACGTGTTGACCACACATACCACAAGGCGGGGACTCTAGCATGGCCAGGCGCTCGGCCGCGAATACCATTTTGCGTCATACGTCGTGCCATTTTGCGTCGTCAATTCGTGCTCGATCGCAGGCCGGAGGAAGCTACGATGCCGACGCTATGGCTCCCAAGCGCTCGGTGTTGCTGGCCCTGACCGACACGCACCACGGCTTCTTCAAAGGAGCCGCCCGGTATGCACGGGAACACCACTGGCATGTCGTCGCCGACATGATTTACACGGCGAAAATCCCGCTCGGCTGGCGGGGCGACGGCATTCTCTCCTTCATCGGGGACCGCGATGATCTGGCGGAGTTCATCCTCTCTTCCGGCCTGCCGGCGGTGGAGATCTCGATGGTGCGCAACGAGATACGTCTGCCCCGGGTGGAGGGCGACAGCGAGCGGATCGGGTGCTTGGCGGCCGAGCACTTCCTGGAGCGGGGCTTCCGCCATTACGCCTGGGCGCCGTTTCTGGATGACGTCGTCAACGCGGAGCGGTATCGCGGGTTTGCCAACCGGCTGGCCCGGGCGAGCTTCACTTGCCACCTGCTGCCGCCGGCGGACACCCGGCATGGCGATTCGGCAACGCGGAACTGGGCCGTCCGGCGCAAACTGCTCACCCGCGAACTCCAGCGCCTGCCCAAGCCGCTGGCGGTCTTCGGCTACAACGACTGTGTGGCGGCGGACATCATTGATGCGTGCGATGAGGCGGGCTTGCTCGTGCCCGAGGCGGTGGCGGTGATGGGGGTGGACAATGATCTGATTCTGTGCGAGTGCGTGCGCGTGCCCTTGTCCAGCGTGTGCCACGATCTCGAGGGCATGGCTTACCAGGCGGCAGCGTTGCTGGACCGGCTGATGGCCGGCCGACGACCACCGGAAGAGATCATCCGCGTGCCGCCCACAGGACTGGTCACCCGCCGGAGCACGGACATTGTCGCCGTGGAAAACCTGCAGGTGGCGCGGGCGCTGCGGTATATACGGGATCAATACACCAACCCTTTGCTGGGAGTGGAGGCCGTGGTGGCCGCCACGGACCTCTCCCGCCGTCCCTTAGAGAAGGCTTTCCGCCAGGAAATGAAGCGGACCCTCAATGAGGAGATCGTCCGGCTGCGGATGGAGAAAGTCAAAGACCTGCTCACCACGACGAGACTGAACGTGGTGGATGTGGCCGCGGCCACTGGATTTGCCCGGCCCAGCCATCTCTTCCGCACTTTCCGCAAGCAACTCGGCCTCAGCCCGAAGACTTACCGCAAGCGCAAGGCCGCGAAGACTGGGCCGGCAACATCACCGCGTCCCGTTCGCAAGCCGCCGGTCCTCGGGCCAGTCGGCGCCGGCTCACGCCGGCGGCTACGCCGTACCCGCTCGTAGCCGCGGCCGTCAGCGCCGCGCTGATTTCCCTGCTCGCAAGCCGCCGGTCCTCGGGCCAGTCGGCGCCGGCTCACGCCGGCGGCTACGCCAATCGCCACCGCAGTCCTCGATCGTCTCCATGGCACCTCGCGTGGCATCAAGGGGTGACCCCCTCGCTTCCCGCCAGCCGATCGAGGGCGGCCTGAGCCGCCCGCGCTTCCGCTTCCTTCTTGCTCTTGCCCGTGCCCCGGCCGAGCTCGACCCCGCCCAGGCACACCGCACACTCGAATTCCCGGTCGTGATCCGGCCCCGACACCCGCTCGACCCGATACGTCGGCGTCCGGGGAGACTCGGCCTGGAGACGCTCCTGCAGCGCTCCCTTGGGATTATCGATCGCCTGCCGGACGGCCAGGGTCTCGATCCGGCCGGCCATTAGACGCAGGACCAGAGCGCACGCCGCCTCGAGCCCGCCGTCGAGAAACACCGCCGCCAGCAACGCCTCGAACGTGTCCGCGAGAATCGACGGCCGGCCGCGGCCCCCGCTGAGATCCTCGCCCCGACTCAACTCGAGGCACGCCCCCAGATCGAGCGTCCGGCCCACCTCGGCAAGCGCGCGCCGGTTGACCAAACGAGCACGGGCCTGGGTCAAGGCCCCCTCACTCAGTGTTGGGAATCGCCGGAAAAGCGCCTCCGTAAGAGCCCATTGCAGAACGGCGTCCCCCAGGAACTCGAGACGCTGATACTGCAGCGAGGCGTCGCCATGCGCGGGTGCAGCGGAGGGATGTGTCAGAGCCAAGCGCAACAACGACTCGCATCGAAACCTGTACCCAAGCTTCGCCTGCAATCCTTCCAGGTCCATCGCGTCAGTCAGTCGCCGGCCTTCACGGTCCCCGACGCACCGCCTTCCGGCATGGCCACGGGCGGACTCGAATCCTCCGCCCCGGCAGGGCCGCCGGCCTCATTCAACCCGCCCTCGACAGCCGCCTCGACGGACGGTTCAGCCGGCAAGTCGCCAGACGCGCCCGATTCCGCCGGCCGCGGTTCCTCCGAGGGACAGGATCCCGGATCCGCTTCGGCCGATGCGACTTGCGCTGGGGGCGGTTCGACCGGATCGAGTCCGTGCTCGAGCAAGTGCGCCACGTCGTGCTGCACTGCCTCGAGTTGGTCCAGCCGGAGACCGGGATCCGGCACCGTGAACAGGTCGCCGGACTTGGGGTGCTCGTAGACAAAGACGCGCCGGCCTGTCTCCTGGCTCTGGGCCTTGACTTTCAAAATGCGCTTTCGTTCGAGCATGACGGCGAGGATGAAGCAGGCGGGCACATGCCGTGGATCATTGCGCTCGAGCAGCTTACGCAACAAGGTCTCCGCTGTCTCTTTCCGGATGGGCTCGGCAGGTGCCGGCGGTGGCGGGCTATAGACCCCCACCCAGTGCGAGACAAACCCTCGCCGATGATTCGCCCCCTGGGAGTACTGGGCCTGCCAGCACGCCTCACAGACATCCAGACGGATGTACGCCTGACGCTCGTCAAACAACAGGGTGTGAAGGGGTTCCTTGTCGCGAAACCCCCGCCCGCAAGCCTGACATTCGTGGGCTCGAGACTGGATGCTCCATTCCATAAACGGCGGGCTGACCCTACCCCACCCCCCACGAAGTGCAATCCGATTTGCAGGTTGACACTCCCCCAAGGCCTCTCTACTGTCGCCCCCCTGACCTGAGGGGGGGCAAGCACCGCCCGAGGCGGTGCTGTCTCCAGGTCGGAGAGAGGAAGTGACCAGAGCTTGACCGAAGTTCGACTCAAGAAAGGCGAACCTGTCGAAAAGGCGCTGCGGCGCCTGAAGAAGAAGGTGGACCGCGAGGGCACCTTGAAAGAGGTCCGCAATCATCGTCATTATGAGAAGCCGAGCGAGCGTCGCCGCCGCAAAATGAAGGTGGCGCGGTTCTCGGCCATGCTGGCAGCTCGGTACGCGGACCAATAACCGCACCACGGTTTTCCAGGGCCGAGCGCTGTGCCACGATCGCGCAGCCTCGGCCTCTTTGTTCTCATGTACTCGCTCTCGACTTGCTGGAATTCATCGCGGCATATCGACGGCCGGGCGATGCTGCGCGAGATTCGGGACCTGGGCTTCGGTTACGCCGAGCTCAGCCACGGCATCCGCTTGAGCCTCGTTCCCGGTATCCTCGAGGCCGTCGAGGCCGGCGAGATTCAAATCACCACCCTCCACAACTTCTGTCCCCTGCCGATCGGCCTCACCCACGCCGCCCCCAACGTCTTCAAGTTCACCTCGACCGATCCCCGCGAGCGCGACAACGCCCTCCGCCACACCCTGAAGACGCTCGAACTCGCCCAGCGGGTCCGCGCCCGCTTGGTCGTCCTCCATATGGGCGCCGTCGAAATGCGCGATTACACCGAGCAGCTCATCGAAATGGCCGGCGAAGGACTCCGCGATACCAGCCGCTATCAACGGCTCTGCCTCGAAGCCGAGGAGAAGCGCGAGGCCCGCAAAGCGCGCCACGTGTTGCCGGCCTTCGACATCCTCCGTCGCATCGAGGAGGAAGCCGCCCAACGCGGGCTCCTGCTCGGCATCGAGAACCGCGAGGCCCTCGAGGAGATCCCCTTCGAGAGCGATTTCCCCTTCCTCTTCCAGGAGTTCAACGGCGGCACCGTCCGCTATTGGCACGACACCGGCCACGCCCAGATCAAGGAGAACCTCGGGTTCATTGACCACGTCATGCACCTCGAATCCCTCGCGCCGCAGCTCGCCGGGTTCCACGTGCACGATGTCGAATTCCCCGCCGCCGATCACCGGCCTCCGGGCCGCGGCATGATCAATTTCGCCGCGCTCCAGCCCCTGGTGAAGCCCGAGCATATCAAAGTGCTCGAGCTCCATCCGCAAACACCCCAGGAAGAGGTCCTGGCCGCCCGCGATCACCTCCAGAGCCTCTGGGGACCCGAGTAGCCGGACATGGCGAGGCGCGACGAAGGAGCCTAGCCGCCAGCGCTCTGTGACTGAGGAGCAACAACGCCATCGCGTCCGATCGCTCTCCTGGCGCCTCCTGTTGTGCGCCATCCTGCTCGGTTGGGTCTGCCAGGCCATCTTCCTCAAGGAAGCCAGCGAGGCCTACCAACGCCAGGGCGGCGACTGGGACGCGCTTGCCCGGGCCGACCAGTGGCGCCTCGCCTGGGTCCACGGCCCGCGCGGCCTCTGGCAAACCCTCCGCCTTATCCAACCCGCGGCCGGCGCCGCCTCGCTCGCCTTCATGGGCGGCACCATCCTCGTGGGCGCGCTCCGCTGGCGCAAAGTCATGCACGTCCAGGGAATCGACCTTTCACGGGGCCGCGCGCTCTCGATCTCCTTCGTCGCGCACTTCTTCAATTCCTTCCTCCTCGGGTCCACCGGCGGCGACCTCGTCAAGGCCCTCTACGCCGCCCGGCTCACCCACCATCGCAAGACCGAAGCTGTCGTCGCCGTCGCCGTCGACCGCCTGATCGGCCTTCTCTCGATGCTCCTCTTCGCCACCGTCATGCTCCTCCCGAACTGGAGCCTCGTGGCCGCCCATCGCCGTCTCGGCGCGCTCTCCGGCCTCGTCGTCCTCATGTTGCTCGGCGGACTCGCGGTCGCCACCCTTTCGTTCTGGGGCGGCTTGTCGCGACGCTGGCCCGGCGCCCGCCAATGGCTCAGGAGCCTGCCCAAGAGCGACATGATCGAACGCTCCCTCGAAGCCAGCCGGCGGTTCGGCCGCGAACCCCGGGTCCTGGCGGAAACCCTCGCCCTCTCGATGCTCATCAATGTCCTCTGCGTCCTCCAGGTCTGGGCCCTGGCCCGCGGGTTGGGCATCGAGATCGCCGCCACCGCCCTCTTCCTCATCGTCCCCGTCATCATCTGCATCTCCGCCCTCCCCATCACCCCGAGTGGACTCGGCCTCCGCGAGAATATCTACGTCTGGATGCTGGCCGTCCCGGAAATCCACGTCGCCGCCACCCAAGCCCTCTCGCTCTCCCTGCTGGCCTATGCCGGCAGCCTGGCCTGGAGCATGGTCGGCGGCCTCGTCTATCTCGGATTCCGCGAGCGGGCATCCCTCACCCGGCCGGATCCTGAAGCTGAATCCCCCTCCGCGTGAGCGGCGGAGCCGGCGCCGATCAGACGCCGCACCGCCGCCACGGGCGCGCAGACCTTGAACACCATCTGCAGGTTCTCCTGAACGTGCTCCGCTTGGTGGTAGTACTTCGACACCGTGCTCTGCGCAACCCCGACCACGTTGCCGGCGGCATCCAAGACCGGGGCGCCGCTGGATCCCCGGGCGAAATCGGCCGTGATCGCCAACACCGTAGCGTCACCCGCAGGACCATGCCGCCGGCTGTAGCGGGAAACCACGCCCGCCGTGAGTGTGTAGAACCGACGGTCCGCATGACTGATCACCGTAACCGGGCTCCCCACCGGCGCCCCCGATCCAAGCGACAGCGGTTGGTACTTCGCCCCCGCCGCCCGCAGAATCACCACGTCCGCCGCCCGATCCGCCGCCAGCACCTCCACCACCGGCTCGACACGCCCGTCCCGGCGCATGATGCACAGCGTCTCCCCCCCGGACTGTTCGAGCACATGAGCGCAGGTCACCAGCGCGCCGTCCGCCGTCAGCATGAAGCCCGTGGCCGTGTTCACGTGCCATTGCGAACACTTGCCGCACTGGTACAGGTGCCCGACAATCACCACCCCGTTCTCACACCGGCGAACCAGTCCCGGGAGATCGACCTTCGTCGCGTGCGGACGCGGCAGCCGCAACCCGCACTGCGCCCGACCCAGTTGACCCGTCAGCGTCGTCATCGGCACCGTCTTCCCCGCGTCGCGGAGCGCCGCCGCCGCCGCCGCCAACCGGGCCATGACCTGCCCATCGTCCCAGACAGGCAGGTCCCCCGTAGCCACACCGCCCCCAGGAATCGTCGCATCCCCCAAACCCGCGCCAGCCACCGGCCACGCCCATCCGCCCCACCACGCAACCCACACAACCACCGCCAGAACCCCACGCCGCAGACAGGATCGGCCCCGGGCTCGAACGCGTGCCCATGCTGTGCTGACGAGAAACAAGGGCGAGGCGGTCGTTCTCATTCGCCGGTGTACCGGGCGTCCCGGGGATGATGCCCGCCGACTCCGCGCACCCCCCGACCGGGGTTCGCCGCCAGATGCTCGCAGATCTTGAACACCGACTCGGCATCAGCACCGCCGCCCAAGGCGCGCACGATCTCCTCGACCGAAAGCCCCCCGCCCTTCCCGGAGGCCGCCTGACGGGCCAGACAATCCCGCACCCGGTGCTGGAGTCTGAGAACCGCTTCCGCCGCTTCTTTTCCGGCCTGAACGCCCGGTTGATGATACGCGTTGATGTTCACCAGCGAGGCGTAAAAACCCACCGCACGCTCGAACAACGCCACGAGCACCCCCACCGAGAACGCGGAGACCTCGGGCACCGTCAGCGTCAGCGACGGGCGCCCCTTCTCGTACAAGGCGCTCCGGGTCCCCAGCAGGTAGCCGCTCAAGTAATCACCGCTCGTCACCCCCGTCTCGACTTCAGGCCCCGGCGCCTGCCGATCCCGCAGGACTTCGATGAACACCACGAAGAAATTGGCCACGCCATCCCGCAACTGCTGCACGTAGGCATGCTGGTCCGTCGATCCCTTGTTCCCGTACACCGCAATCCCCTGGTGCACGGCGCGCTTCTGAAGATCCAGTTCCTTGCCCAGCGATTCCATCACCAGTTGCTGCAAATAGCGCGAGAACAGCTCGAGCCGGTCCTTGTACGGAATCACCACCATATCCTTCTCGCCGCGGCCGTTCCCGAGCAGGTGCCAGGTCACCGCCAACTGCGCCGCCGGATTCCGCCGGGCATCGGGCACCCGGGTGACCGCATCGCAGGCCCGCGCTCCAGCCAGCAACCCCCGAATGTCCAACCCCTGCAGCGCCGCCGGCAACAGACCCACGGCCGAAGTCACACTCGTCCGCCCCCCAACCCAATCCCAGATCGGGATCAGGCCGAACTTCCATCGCTCCTCGGCTACGCGAGCCGCCAACCTGCTCTTTTCGACCTCCGGCATCGTGACCGCGATCGCATGCGCCGTGAAGTCCAGCCCGGCCTTCCTGTAGGCTTCCCGCACCTCCCGCTCCCCATTCGCCGTCTCCTTCGTCCCCCCCGACTTCGAGATCACGACACACAGGGTCACACCCAACTGCCCGTCCAAGGCCGCCAGCACCCTGTCCATGCCGTCCGGGTCGGTGTTGTCGAAGTACCCAAGCCGCAGCTTGTCGGTCTTCGGATGCCCCAGCGCGCTGGCCACGAACTGCGGCCCGAGCGCCGAGCCGCCAATCCCGATCACCAGCAGGTTCCGGAATGGGCCGTGGGCCCCTTGGACCCGACCCGCATGCACGTCAGCGGCGAAGGCCTCGACCTGGCCGATGGCCTTGTCGATCTCCTGCCGGATCCCGGTCTCGGGAGCCAGCTCCGGACACCGCAGCCAGTAATGCCCCACGCGCCGGTCCTCATCCGGGTTGGCCATCGCCCCCTTCTCGAGTTCCGCCATGGCCCCAAACGCCGCCGCCATCTGCGGCCCGTACAGTTCGAACAGTCCCGGAGGATGCCCCGCCCGGCTGAGGTCCACGCTCAACCCGATCTCCGGATAGTACGAGTAGCGTTCGGCAAACCGCTGCCACCATGCTTGTTGAGTGTCCGTCATACGTCGTGCCCGGAATCATGCCAGAGCGACGCCGGGAGCGAAACTCCCAAAAACGGCCGTTCATCGCCGCATTGGGGTCGCATCTTCACTATTAACCATTCGGTTGCCGCCGAGGCGGTTCAAGTCCTCTCATGGCCAGGAGTGAAGAGGCGACCCCCATGCCGCGACTGCACCCGAACCGGAAGTCGACCTTGATTCAGTGCCGGCCCCGCTGCCTGGACCCGCGAGAGAGCAGACCGCGGATGTGCCGGGCCAGCGCGGCAACCTGGGAAGCGCGAATCCTGGGACCAAGAACCCGGTCGGCCCGGCTCCGTTGCGGTTCCACAAACCGGGCGTGCATCGGCTGCACGTGCTCCCGGAATTGCCGCCGGATCGAGGCGCAGCTCCGGCCCCGCTCGGTGCGGTCCCGCTCGAGACGCCGTTCTCTCCGCACCGCCGCCGGGGCATCCACATAGAGACGCAGCGCAAACGCCCGGCGCACCGCCGGCGTCCGCAACAGCCAGAGGCCATCCACCAGCACGAGGGGCGGCGGGCGCCACGCCTTCCGATACCCCGCGCGGACATGCCGCACAAAGTCGTACCGCGGCAGGCGCACCGGGCGGCCCCCTCGGATCGCCTCGAGGACCTGGCGGAAGAGCGCCCAGTCGATCGCCCGCGGATGATCGAAGTTAACCCGGGCACGACGCCCCGCCGGCAGCGCGCTCAAGTCGCGGTAGAAATCGTCGAGCAACACCCGGCCGCACCAAGGGCTCAACGCGGCTTCGAGCCGGTCGGCCAGCCACGTCTTCCCCGCACCGCTGCCGCCGACAATCGCGACCAGCACCGGCATCGTCCGGCGTCGCGGACCGCGCCGAGGAACCGGGAGGGGCGGAGTCACATGCCCATGATCTGATAGCCGCAATCGACGTAGATCACCTGCCCGGTGATCGCCGCCGCGCCGTCGCTGGCCAGGAACGTGCCGGTCGCGCCCAACTCGTCGAGGGTGACGTTCCGCCGGAGCGGCGATTTCGCCTCGTACTGGCGGAGCATGTCGGTGAATCCGGCGATTCCGCGGGCGGCCAGGGTGTTCACCGGACCCGCGCTCAGGCAGTTCACCCGGATCCTGCGGGGCCCCAGGTCGTAAGCCAGGTAGCGCGTGCACGCTTCGAGCGATGCCTTGGCCACGCCCATGACGTTGTAGTGCGGAACCACCTTCTCCGCGCCGTAGTAGCTCAAACCCAGAATGCTGCCCCCCTCGGTCATCAGCGGCGCCGCCGCCCGGGCCAGCGCAACCAGCGAGTAGGCACTGATGTCATGGGCGATCCGGAACGCTTCGCGCGTGGTGTTGAGAAACTCCCCTTCGAGGGCTTCCCGGGGCGCGAAAGCGATCGAGTGCAGCATCAGGTGCAACCGGCCGTGGCGCTGCGCCACTGCGGAAAACACGGCGGCGATCTCCTCGTCCCGCGTCACGTCGCAGGGGAGCACCTCAGGGTCCGACCCCAGGGAGGCGGCAAGTTCGGCGACGCTCGCCTTCACTCGCTCACCCTGGTAGGTGAACACCAGCGAGGCGCCCGCCGCGGCCCACGCCTGGGCGATCGCCCAGGCAATGGAGCGGCGATTGGCCACTCCAAACACAAGCCCTGTCTTGCCAGCGAGGTGCGACATGCCTGATTGCTCCCCACGGTTCTCGCACGAACCCGGGGGCCGAGGCAAGCTCGGACCCGGATCCCTGGCTCACGCGCAGATTTGGGCGAGGCTGGCTGGAGTCCTCGACTTGTGGAACATGGGGTTAACAGGTCAAGTTTGGTCCCTGCCGTTCCAGCCCTGCCCCCCTGCCTTCGAGGACTCTACGTTAGCGAGGCGCGGAGGCAGGGTGCCCCGCTGCCCCCCCACGGCTCCTTGGGACTGCATGTTTCATCGGTCTGAGGTGCGCCTCGCTAGGATCTGGGCCTCGCGCGCCTGCCATTCAACCAGTCGCTGCTGGTGCTCCGCCAGCACGCGCGGAGGGACCTTTCCCGTGAATTGCGGGTTGTCGAGCTTGGCGCGCACCTTGGCGATCTCGGCGCGAGCCTTCTCGAGCTCGCGGTTCAACCGGGCCGCTTCGGCAGCCGAATCCACAAGACCGGCCAGGGGAAGATGCAGCTCGCCGAGCGCGTTCGAGGCCATCGGCGTGCCCCGCGGCGGCGTGTAGGCCCGATCGACCTCGACGGCCTCCGCGTTCAGCAGCAGACCCAACACCTCGAGCTCGACAGGCGCGAGATCGCCTGCCGGCTTCAGGACAAACCGCAGCTTGCGGTTCGCCGGGAGGTTGTACTCGCGCCGGAAATTGCGGCCTTGAACCACGAGTTCGTACTTGGCGTCCGCCAGTTGGGCGGCGATGTCGGTCAGGCCCAACACCTCCTTCTCGGCCTCGGTAAACGGTTTCGGCCAGCGAGCGAACAGGATCGACTCGCCGCCCTGGTCCGCAGGCAGATCGGCGTTGTACCCCAGACCGTGCCAGAGCTCCTCCGTGATGAACGGCAGGAAGGGGTGGAACAGACGCAGGACGTGGCTGAGGACAAAATCAATGACGGCGAGCGTGCCGGCGCGGCGATCGGGATCGCCGCTCTGGAGAGCCGCCTTGCTGGCTTCGACGTACCAGTCGCAGTACTCGGACCAGAAGAACCGGTAGAGCGTCTGCGTCACCTCGTTGAAGCGGTACTCGGCGAACGCCGCGTCGATCTCGCGGATTGCCTGATCGAGCTTCACCAGGATCCAGCGGTCGTCGCTGCTGAGGCTCTCCGGCCGGAGCTCGGCTTCGCGGTCGCCGCCCTGCAGTTGCCGGAACCGGCAGGCGTTCCACAGCTTGTTGCAGAAATTGCGCGACAGCTCGAGCTGCGGGAATCGCGCGGCGTTCCATGGGATGGCGTCGAAGTCGTACCGCTTCTTGCCCCAACGATCGAATTCAAGATCCTCGAACACCAGATCCTGTCCCAGCGGCACGGAGCGGAGGATCCCGAAACGGACGGCGTCCGCGCCGTAGCGGTCGATGAGCACGAGCGGGTCCGGCGAGTTCCCGAGGCTCTTGGACATCTTGTGGCCGTGCTTGTCCCGGATGATGCCCGTGAAATAGACATTCCGGAACGGGGGCTGGCCCATGAACTCGCACCCGGCCATGATCATCCGGGCGACCCAGAAGAAGATGATGTCGGGCCCGGTCACGAGGTCGGTCGTGGGATAGAACTTCTGGAGCGTCGGCGTCGGTTCGGGCCAGCCCATCGTGGCAAACGGCCATAGCCACGAGCTGAACCACGTGTCCAGCACGTCCGGATCCTGCTCCCACGCGGCGGGGTCCGCCGGCGGTTCGAGGTCGCAATGGACCGCCCCGGTCTGGCGGTGATACCAGACGGGGATCCGATGCCCCCACCAGAGCTGCCGGGAAATGCACCAGTCCCGCAGAGCGCCCATCCAGTGCGCGTAGGTCTTCACCCAGCGCTCGGGGAAGAACCGGATCACACCCTCGGTGACCGCCAGGGTCGAGGCGTCCACCGACGGGTAGCGAAGGAACCACTGCTCGCTCAGGTGCGGTTCGATCGGGACATGACTCCGTTCGCTGTAGCCGACGTTATGGACGTAATCCTCGGTCTTGACCAGCGAGCCGGTCTGGACCAGCGCGGCCAGCACCGCCTCGCGCGCGGCCATCCGGTCCAGCCCGGCGAAGCCGGCGCCTGCCGCAGCCGTCATCACGCCGTCCGGCCCAATCACCACCGTCAGCGGCAGCTCATGCCGCAAGGCCATTTCGTAGTCGGCCGGATCGTGAGCGGGAGTCACCTTGACACAGCCCGTGCCGAACTTCGGATCCACCAGCGCATCGGCAATGACCGGGATCGCTTTGTTCTGGAGCGGGAGCAGGACGCGCCGGCCCACCAGATGCCGATACCGCTCGTCCGCCGGGTTGACCGCCACCGCTTCGTCCCCGAGCATCGTCTCCGGACGCGTGGTGGCCACGATCACCGACGCGTCCGGCGTCGGTTGGCCCGCCTCGTCCAGCAGCGGATACCGGAGGTGCCAAAGATGGCCCTTCTCCTCCCGCATGATCACTTCCTCGTCGGAAAGCGCCGTCCGGGCGGCCGGATCCCAGTTCACCATCCGGCGGCCGCGGTAGATGCGGCCCTGACGATACAGCTCGACGAACACCCGCTGGACACACTTCGAGTACTGCGGGTCCATCGTGAACCGCTCGCGCGTCCAGTCGCAGGAGGCGCCGAGCTTCTTCAACTGCTGGATGATGATGCCCCCGTGCTTCTCCTTCCACTGCCAGACGTGATCGAGGAACCGATCCCGGCCCAGGTCGTCGCGGCGCTTCATCACGCCCTGGCTGCGCAGCGACTTCTCGACCACCGCCTGGGTGGCAATCCCGGCGTGATCGGTCCCCGGAAGCCAAAGCACCTCGCGGCCCTCCATCCGGGCCCTTCGAGCGAGGACGTCCTGGAGGGTGTTGTTCAACACATGCCCCAGGGTGAGCACCCCCGTGACGTTGGGCGGCGGAATGACGATCGCGTAGGCGGGCCGCCGGGAGCTCACACGCTCCGGGTCGGCGACAAAACATCCGCGGTCGATCCAGTAGTCGTACCACCGGCATTCCACCGTGCTGGGGTCGTAGGCTTTCGGGATTTCACTCATGCAACACAAAGGAGAAGGCGCTCGACAGCCGGGCGGGGCCGTCACCGGGGAGCCAGCGCGTATTCCATGCTGTCCACCAACGCCTGGAGGCTGGCTTCGATGATATTCTCGCTCACCCCCACCGTGCCCCACTCGCGACGGCCGTCGCTGGACTCGATGAGCACGCGGGTCTTCGCCGCCGTGCCCGTCATCGAGTCGAGGATCCGCACCTTGTAGTCCGTGAGCCGGATCTTCCGGAGCCGGGGAAAGAACCGGGCCAGGGCCTGGCGCAGGGCGCCGTCGAGGGCGTTCACCGGCCCGTCCCCATCCGCCACCGTGTGCGCGTCCTGGTCGCCTACGCGGACTTTCACCGTGGCTTCACACACGTGTTCCAGTCCGTCCCGGCGCATCGAGACGTGATAGGCGAGGACGGTGAACGGGCGCGGGACATCCCTCAGGGTGCGGTCGACCAGCAGCGCCAGCGACGCCTCAGCCGCCTCGTACTCGTAGCCCAGGTTCTCCAGCTCCTTGACCCGGGTGAGAATCGCCTTCAGCTGGGGGGTGTCGGCCTCGAGGTCGAATCCCAGCTCCCGCGCCTTGAGCCGCACGTTGATCCGGCCGGACAGATCGCTCACGAGAACCCGTCGGGTATTGCCCACCGCCGCGGGATCGATGTGCTCGTAACTCCGGGCGACCCGGTCCACGGCATGCACGTGAATCCCCCCCTTGTGCGCAAACGCGGTCGCCCCCACCCACGGCTGCCGGGGATCATGCCGCAGATTGGCGATCTCATCCACGAACTGCGACAGATCGCGCAACTTCGGGAGCGAAGCGGGCGGCACCCCGACCTTCCGCAGCTTGAAGGCGATGATCGGGATGAGACTCGTGAGGTTGCAGTTCCCGGTCCGTTCGCCGTAGCCATTGATGGTCCCCTGAACGTGCACCGCCCCCAGCTCCAAGGCAGCCACCGCGTTGGCCACGCCCAAGCCGCAGTCGTTGTGGGTGTGGATCCCCACAGGCACCGTCAGCCGGCCGCGTGCGGCGGCAATGACCCGCGCCACCTCGGACGGCAAACAGCCGCCGTTCGTGTCGCACAGCACCACACAATCCGCCCCCGCCCGCTCCGCCGCCTGCCACGTCGCCACCGCGTACTCGGGCTCGTCCCGGAAACCGTCAAAGGCGTGCTCGGCGTCGTAGATCACCCGCCGCCCGTGGTCCTTCAGAAAACGGATGGTGTCGCCGATCATCCCAAGGTTCTCGTCGGGCTTGACCCGGAGCACCTCCGCCACGTGCAGCAGCCATGTCTTGCCTACGACCGTGACGACGGGTGTTGCGGCCTCGAGCAGAAGCCGGACCTGGGGGTCGTTCTCGACCATCACCCCCTTCTTCCGGGTGAATCCAAACGCTGCCAGCTTCGCCCGACGCAGCCGGCGGCGCTTCGCCTCGGCAAAAAACTCGATGTCGCGCGGATTCGACCCCGGCCACCCTCCCTCGATCGTATGGACCCCGAAAGCATCCAACCGGTCCGCAATGCGGAGCTTGTCCGCCACGGAGAAGTTGATGCCCTCCCCCTGGCTGCCATCCCGCAGAGTCGTGTCGTAGATCTCGATGTCCAGTTTCATGCCTTCCGCCGAGGCGGAAGGGCTCTTTGTAGGCGAAATGCCCCGCACTGGCAAATGGTTAAGGGCGACTGCTGCGACGAACCCGCCGCGGCGGAACGTGTCAGGAGGGAGTGACTGTGACCTTCAACCCCTCGACCCGGGCCGCCTCGCCCTGAATGCGGTCGGCGGTCAGGAACGCCTCGGCTCCGAGTTGCAGAGCGAACGCAACGTGCAGGAGATCAAAGGCGCGACAGCCCAATCGTCCCGTGTGGCATTCCGAAAGTGTGCGGGCGCGCGCGAAGGCAGCGTCCGCATCGGCCAGAGCATCGACAAGCCAGCCGCGTTCGAGCCAGCGTTCGAGGCGGCCCAAGGCGGAGTCGTGCTCGCGTCGAATGGCGTGGCGTGCGGTGCGGGCGGAGGTTTGCCGCTGATGAAAGGCCCGTTGGCGGATGGCGTTGGTCACTTCCAGGGCGTGCAGCGGCAGGAAGACCAACCGGGGGAAATCCAGCCTGCGAAACTCGGCCATCGCCTGCTCCGAACCAGCCTCGTGCGCCGCCAGTTTCACGAGGAAACTGGTATCCGCGTAGACCTTCATCGGCGGGATGCCAGGACGATCCTCGAGAGCGGAAGCCCGGATGGCGGTTCCCGCAGGACCTCGGCCAGTTCGGCCTCGATTTCGCTCCGTCGCCGTGGCGTGTCATCGTGTGCCGGAGCCGCCTGGATCACCCACAAGGGCTGGCCGTTGTCGGTGACCTGCACGGGAAGGCCGGCCCGCGTCATTCGTTTGACCTTGAGCGGTTCCCGAACCAGGCTGCGCAGCGTGACCGTTTTCATCGGCGTCAGACAGTATTGGCTGACAGTAATGGCGTCAAGCTCCGCGGCGCGTCTGAGGTTGGAGCCATGGGCTCCGGCGATAACAAGAACGGCGCACCCTGTTGCTCTCGTTTCCGGTTCAGGCTCTGGAGCCGGATGGTGGCACCCCGCCAACCGCCCCGGTCCACCGCTGGGCCATCCCTCGGATCGTCAGCGCCGTTTCCCGGCGTCAACGCGCCCGCATTGATGTATGGGACGCCTTGGGGTATTCGACCTCGCGAGAGTCCTCGGATTCAGTCATTGACTCCGGCGGCAGACCTGCCGAAGTTGAAGGCGAACTGTATGGCCAGAATCCAGCGCGCCCTCCTTTCGGTGTTCGACAAGACCGGCTTGGTGCCCCTGGCGCAGGCGCTTCGCGCCGCACGCGTCGAACTGGTCTCGACCGGCGGCACCGCCCGCGCCCTCCGCGAAGCGGGCCTGCCGGTCGTCGAATTGCACGAATTCACCGGGTTCCCCGAAATGCTCGACGGCCGGGTCAAAACGCTGCACCCCAAGGTGCACGGCGGGCTTCTGTTCCGCCGGGGCCTCCCGGAACACGAGGAGGCGATCCGGAAGCATGGGATCCGCCCCATCGACCTGGTGGTGGTCAACCTCTATCCCTTCGAGAAAACAGTGGCGAAACCCGACGTCAGCCTCGCCGAGGCCATCGAGAACATTGACATCGGCGGACCCGCCATGCTCCGCAGCGCCGCCAAAAACCATGATCACGTCACCGTCGTCGCCGACCCCGCCGATTACGCCGAGGTGGCGGACCAGATTCTGGCCGCCGGCGAGACCACCATCGGCTTGCGCCGCCGCCTGGCAGCCAAGGTCTACGCCCGAACCGCCGCCTACGACGCCGCCATCGCCGCCCACCTGCCAAAACTCTTCGGCACCGCCACCCCTCCCGCCCCCCCGGACCGGCCGCTGCCGCCGGCAAGCCTCGATGTCGCCGCACCCCTCGCCCAAAGGCTGCGTTACGGCGAGAACCCGCACCAGACAGCCGCCCTCTACGGCCGGTTCGGCGAGTTCTTCGAACAGCTCCATGGCAAGGAACTGTCCTACAACAACATCCTCGATCTGACCGCCGCCGCCGCGCTCATCGGCGAGTTCGCCCAGGACGCGCCAACGCTCGCGATTCTCAAGCACACCAACCCCTGCGGCGTGGGCCAGGCGGACTCCCTGCGAGCGGCCTGGGACCGGGCGTTGGCCACGGACCGGCAGGCGCCCTTCGGTGGCATCATCACCGTCAATCAACCGCTCGACGCCGCCTGCGCCGAGGCCATCGCCGGCATCTTCAGCGAGGTGATCGTCGCTCCCGATTTCGCAGCGGACGCCCTCGACGTCCTTCGCCAGAAGAAGAACCTGCGCCTCATCCGGATCCGGCAAGCGCCCGCCACCGCCGCCGCCGCCTGGGAGATCCGAAGTGTCGGCGCGGATTCCTACCTCTGGCAGGAACGGGATCTCACGGCGCTGCCGGGCAACGCCGCCCTCCGCGTCGTCACCCGCCGGGCGCCTTCGGCCGAGGAATGGCGGGCGCTGCGGTTCGGATGGCGCATCGTGAAGCATGTCAAGAGCAACGCCATCGTCTACGCGGGCGCGGACCGCACCCTGGGGATCGGAGCCGGCCAGATGAGCCGCGTGGACGCCAGCCGGATCGCCGTCTGGAAGGCCCAGGAGGCCGGCCTCTCCCTCCGCGACAGCGCGGTGTGCAGCGATGCCTTCTTCCCGTTCGCGGACGGTCTGGTGGCTGCAGCCGACGCGGGCGCCACGGCGGTCATCCAGCCCGGTGGCTCCCTCCGCGACGCCGAGGTCATCGCCGCAGCCGATGCGCGAAACGTGGCCATGGTCTTCACCGGCGTCCGCCATTTCCGGCACTAGCCCCGCGCCGCCCAACCCCATCCCCGGTATGGTCCGGTCATTCGCCTTCACCACCCAGGGCCGCCTCCACACGAAGGATATCGCCCCCTTCCTGATCCCAACCCTGCTGGCGGATACCAACCTCTTTCTCTGGGTCGACCTCGAGTCGCCGACACCGGAGGAGACCCATTTCTACCTCGAAGAGGTGTTCCGATTCCATCCCCTCTCGATCGAGGACTGCGTGACGGAAAGCCCCTCGCCGAAGGTCGAGGAGTACCAGGCCAAGGAAGGCGATCTTTTCACCAACTACCTGTTCATGGTCATCCATGCGGTCGACTACAGCCGCAAGGACGGCGTGTTCGCCACGAGCGAGCTCAATTTCTTCCTGGGCAAGAACTTCCTGGTCACCTACCACGTCGTCCCGCTCAAGAGCGTCAGTAACACCGCCGAGCGCTGTCTCCGCAGCAATGTTCACATCGCCCGCGCTCCCGACCGGGTCGCTCATACCCTGCTCGATACCCTCGTCGAAAACTACAAGCCCGCCCTGGACGAATTGTCCCTCGAAATCGCCGAGCTCGAACAACAGGTTGTCCAGCAGCCGGGCCGCGAGACGCTCAACCGGATCATCCAGATCAAGAAAGAGGTGCTGCATCTCCGGCAGATCATCGGCCCGCAACGCGAGGTCCTCTCCCGGTTCGCCGCCGGCGAGTTCAAGCTGATCCGGGCGCATCTGGTTCCCTACTACCGCGACGTGTACGACGCCCTGTTCCATATCAACGAGCTGGCCCAGACCTACACGGACACCCTCACCGGGATCCTCCAGGTCTACCTGAACATGTCCTCCAACCAGACGGGTGAGGTTGTCAAACTGCTGACCATGATCACGGTCATCACGACGCCCCTCATGATGTTCGGCACCTGGTACGGCATGAACTTCAAACACATGCCCGAGATCGAATGGCACTACGGCTACTCGATCGTCGCCCTGCTCACCGCCGCCTCGACCGCTGTCACCTACTGGTACTTCAAACGGCGACATTGGTTCTGATCCCGGCAACGCCCCCGGGCGATTCATGCACATCACGCACTCGAGCTTCCTCGACAAGGTCCTGGGCCGCCTCGACCGCCTTGACCCCGGCGACCTGCAGAAACTTGTCCAGCGCCTCGCCCGCGAACGCGATTTCCTCGAGACCCTCTTCAATACCATCGAAGACGGCATCCTCGTCCTCAACGCCCAAGGCCGCGTCGTCTACGCGAACCGGTCCGCCGGACGATTGCTCGGACTCCCCGCCCAGGGCACCGAGGATCTCGATATCGAGCGCGTCCTGCCCGAACTCGACTGGCCGGGCATGGCCGCCGCCGGCACCGAAGGCGGCGCCGGCGTCATCCGCCGCGAGATCGAGGTCAATTACCCGCGCCCCCGCTTCCTCCGCGTCCTCGCCGCCCCCCTCGCCGCCCACGACGAGCCTGGCCTCGGCTTTGCCCTCGTCCTACACGACGCCACGGAGGCCCGCCGCGAGCGTTTCCAGGCCATCGAAAGCGAGAGTCTCCACGCCTTGACCCTCCTCGCCGCCAGCATCGCCCACGAAATCGGCAATCCCCTGAACGCCCTCCATATCCACCTCCAGCTCCTCGAACGCGAATTGCGCCGCCTCCGCACCCGGACGGCCGCCGTCCCCACCCCCGTCCGTCGGGGCGCGCGTCGCCGCGGACCCCCGCCGCCGCCATCGCCCGAAGAAGCCGAAGCCGTTCTCGACCGGATGGAGAAGTTCCTCGGGGTCGCCAAAGGCGAGATCGTCCGGCTCGACTACATGCTGAAGCAGTTCCTCGCCATCCGGCCCTCGCAACCCCAGTTGGCCATGGCGTCGTTGAACACGGTCGTCCGCGAAACGCTCGACCTCCTCCGACCCGAACTCGACAACCGCGGGCTGCGCATCGAAACCCACCTCGGCCGCGCCCTGCCCGAGGTGCCGCTCGACCCCGATCAAATCAAGCAGGCGCTGGTCAACCTCATCAAGAACTCGATGCAGGCCAGCACCAAGGGCGGCTTGCTGGCCGTCCAAACCGGCACCCTCGGCGATGGCGTCTGGGTCAGCGTCGCCGACACCGGCGTCGGCATCCCTCAGGACGAGCTCACCCGCATCTTCGAACCCTACTTCACCACCAAACACAAGGGATCCGGCCTCGGCCTGATGATCGTCTACCGGATCGTCCGCGACCACGGCGGCCGGATCGATGTCGAGAGCAATCCCGGCCACGGCACCGTCTTCCGAATCTGGCTGCCGGTTCGCGAGCCCGGCCCGCGGTTGCTCCCCCCAGCCCCCGAGAATGAGGATCCTGCCTGACTCCGCCCACCGCGCCCGGATCTGGGCCTGGCTCCTGCTGCTGGCGACCGCCACCGCCCCAACCGCCCTCGGTTGGGGGCCGCCCTCAACCCCAACCACCCCGGCTGCCGCGCCCCCCGCCCCGCCCCGGTGGCGCGTGCTGCAATCGTGGACCTTCGATCGCCCCGGCGATTTCTCGGGATGGACCCCCAACGCCCACGTGACCCAGGCGACCGTCGATGCTGCCTCCCTCAGCGGTCGCTGCGTCGGACCTGATCCCATTCTCGAATACCAACCGTCGCTGGCGATCGATGCCTCGCCCTGGCAGGCTGTTGAAATCCGGCTGCGATCCTCGAAGCCGGGCACCGCCGAGCTGTTCTGGAGCCCTACGCGCGAGGGCCGCTACGGAGGATTCTCCCAGGCCCAAAGCACCCGGTTCCGGATCGATGGTGACCCCCACTGGCATACGTACCGCATCCTCCCCTTCTGGCAACAGACCCGCCGCATCGTCCGATTGCGGCTCGACCTCTTCGACGACACCACGTTCGACTTGGGCTCGATCCGAATCCTCGAATGGACTCCGCCGCCGCTCGTTGACCCCCCGCGGTTCGATGCCTCGGCCCCCGCTTGCCCGTGGCACCTCATCCCCACCCGAACCGAGGAGCCCAGCCCGGGCATGACGACGACTCTTGACCAACTTCTCCTCAGCCCGCCGGTCCAGGTCAGCGCCGCCGCGTTCAGTATCGTCAGCCTCGTCCTCTCTGTGCCGCCAACCGCCGGCTCCTCCGAACCGGCACCCGTGCACGCCGCTCTCGGCTTCGCCACCGACCAGCAGCCGGGCCTGCAAAGCCACCGGTTCACCCTCCTGGCTGACGGCCGGGAACACCGCTACAACCTCGATCTGCTCGATTGCCCCTCCTGGCGCGGCACCATCCTGGCCCTGGCCTTGCACCTCCCCGGTGCCGCCCCACCGGGGCTGCGCTCGCTCGCCGTCAGCGACCAACCGCAAGGGCCACCTGAACTCCGCGTCGAAGGCTTCGCCCTCGCTGACCCCCTGCCCCGGACCGGCCGGCCAACCCCCCTCCGGCTCACCCTCCGGAACCTCGGCGCCGAAACCGCCACCAACATCGATCTGGCTCTCGCCCTGCCCCCCGGCCTCCGCCTGCTCGACCCGGTGACCCGGACTCAACAGGTCGCCTCCCTCCGATTCGATGAGGAGGCGACCCTCGAATGGCGCGTCCACGCCGAGATCCTCCCGCACGACCCGATCGCCGTCCATGTCGTTGCGCCCAATGCCGCCGCCGTCACACAGCATTGCCCGGCCTCTTTCCGCACTCCGCCCGTGGTGCCCCCCACGGACTACGTCCCCGTGCCCCAACCGGTCCGAGGACCCTTCGACGTTGGCGCCTACTACTTCCCCGGATGGAAGACAGCCAGCGCCTGGAGCCCCATCCAGCGCTTCCCGGAACGCCAACCCGTCCTCGGCTGGTATCGCGAGGGCGATCCTGAGGTTGCCGACTGGCACATCAAATGGGCGGTCGAACATGGCTTCACGTTCTTCGCCTACGACTGGTACTGGTCCCAGGGAACCCGGCAGCTCGAGCATGCTCTGCACCAAGGCTACTTCAACGCGCGTTACCGCCGCCTCCTCAAGTTCTGCCTGCTCTGGGCGAACCATAATCCGCCCGGCTCGTCCTCTCCCGAGGATTGCCTCGACGTAACCCGCTACTGGATCGACCACTACTTCCGCCGACCCGAGTATTTCGCCCCCGGCGGCAAACCCCTGGTCATTCTCTTTAGCCCCGACCGCCTCACCGCCGACCTCGGCACCGATCGCGTCCGCCCCACCCTCGAAGCCATGCGAGCGGAATGCGTCCGCGCAGGCCTTCCCGGACTCTGGCTCGCGGCCTGTGTCGGCGACACCGGCCAAGGCCGCACCGCCTTCACCCAAGGCTACGATGCAGTGACCGGCTACAACTGGCCCAGCCTGGGAATGACCGGCGAGGGTCTGTTCGCTCCCTACGCATCCCTGCTGGCCGGCTACCGCAACACCTGGGAAAGCCTCCGCGCTCTCGGCCCGCTCATCGTCCCCTTGAGCGGCGGCTGGGACAGCCGGCCGTGGCACGGAGAGAACAACATCGTCCGGTTCGGCCGCACGCCCCCCCAGTTCCGCCTGCACCTCGACGACGCCTTCCAGTTCCTCGACCGGCACACCGCCCGGTCCCCACTCGATTGCATCGCCCTCATCGAGGCCTGGAACGAGTGGGGCGAGGGATCCTACATCGAACCCCACCAGGAGTTCGGGTTCGGCTACCTCGACGAGGTCCGCGAGGTGTTCACGAGCGCTCCACGCGACCACCTCGACCTCGCGCCCGCCGATGTCGGACGCGGTCCCTACGACGTCGACCCGCTGCCAGCCGGCCGAACATCGTGGGACTTCGCCCACGAGGACCAGGGCTGGGACCACACCATGGACCTCGCCGACCGGGAGGTCCACGGCGGCGCCTTGTGCGCCCGGTCCATAGGGCCCGACCCCGCTCTCTTTGGCCCGCCCATGGACGCCGCGGCCGGCAGCTTCGCCCGGGTGCGCGTTCGCATGAGACTCACCGTCACAGTCCCCTCGCCCGCAACCGACCGCGCCCAGCTCTTCTGGACCACGCGGCGGTCGCCCGAGAGCGAGGCGTCGAGCGAACGCTTCGAAGTCGCCCTCGATGGCGCCTGGCACGAGTACACCATCCCCGTCGGCCATAACCCACGGTGGCGC
This sequence comes from Verrucomicrobiota bacterium, assembly GCA_029556615.1. Lineage (GTDB taxonomy): Bacteria > Verrucomicrobiota > Verrucomicrobiia > Limisphaerales > J093 > JAKQDD01. The sequence continues at coordinate 43,542 of JAKQDD010000016.1, forward strand.
GGACGCATCACCCGCCTCCGGCTCGACCCCGGCAACCGGGCGGGGATCAGCATCGCCATCAGCAATGTGCAACTGGTGCCGGGACCTCCGTGAACGCCGTCCGCGATAGCGTCCCGTAGCCGCCCGCGGAGCCTTCCTGCCTTCCCGGACCCTCTGATCCGCGCCTCGCTAATGTTGAGTCCTCGACGGAAGGACGGATGGCCTGGAACCGGACCGGACAGAACTTGACCTGTTGACCCCAGAGTCCACGAGTCGAGGACTCTAGCGAGGCGCGGGACAGGGGGTGGTCAGGGACAGCGGGATCTCCATGCGGGGGCGTTCCCTTGCAGAGAGCGTTGCAGTGCTGGAACCCGGCCTGTGTTTCAGAATCGACCTGCGGGCGGGTTCGTGTATCCTCGTTGCGTGAGCGACGTCACGCGCATCCTGGACCGCGTGCAGGAAGGCGAAGCCAGGGCCGCCGAGGAACTGCTCCCGCTCGTCTACGACGAACTCCGGCGACTGGCGGCGCTGAAGATGGCGCGCGAGGCCCCGGGCCAGACGCTGCAAGCGACGGCCCTGGTGCATGAGGCATGGCTCCGCTTGGTGGGCGAGACCCATCAGTCATGGAAAAGCCGCGGTCACTTCTTTGCGGCAGCGGCCGAAGCCATGCGCCGCATCCTGATCGAGAACGCCCGGCGCCGACGTGCCCTCCGCCATGGCGGGGCCCTGGTGCGCGTGGACCTGTCCGACGTCGAACCGGCCGCGGACCGGGGGGATGATCGCCTGTTCGAAGTCAGTGAAGCGCTCGAGGAACTGGCCCTTCTGGACCCCTTCCAGGCGGAAGTGGTGAAGTTGCGTTTCTTCCTCGGCTTGAAGGTCGAAGAAATCGCGCGGCTGCGCGGCGTCTCCGAGAAGACCGTGCGACGCCAATGGACCCACGCCCGCGCCTGGCTTTTCGAACGCATCCGGCTCGGGGAGTGAGCGAGCCAGGCAGGCGGCAGCCGGCTTTCTGCAGAGGATTCAGTCAGCAGGTGTCCGTTTTCGCCCGGTTATTTCGCACTGTAAGATGGAAGCCATGATGACGCCTTCGCCTGATCCCGATCACGGTCGCGAAGGGGCGCTCCTCAACACGGCCCTGGAACTGCCGGCCGCCGAGCGCGCGGCATTCCTCGACCGCGAGTGCGCCACCAATGCCGCGCTGCGCCAGCGGCTCGAGTTGCTCCTGAAGGCTCACGCCGAAGCGGGGACCTTCCTCGAGGAGCCTGCCGTGGGCATGGTGCAGGATTCCCTCCCCACAGCCAGCTCCGGCGCGGTTCCTGGCCAGAGTCCCCGCGTCGCCGCGGTAACCGAGAAACCCGGCGATCGCATCGGCCGCTACAAGCTGCTGCAGCAGATCGGCGAAGGCGGCTGCGGCGTGGTGTATATGGCCGAGCAGGAGGAACCCGTGCGCCGCCGGGTTGCCCTCAAGGTCATCAAACTGGGGATGGACACCAGACAGGTGATTGCACGGTTTGAGGCGGAACGCCAGGCCCTGGCGCTGATGGAGCACCCGAACATCGCCAAGGTCCTCGACGCCGGGTCGACGGATACCGGCAGGCCGTACTTCGTGATGGAACTGGTCCGGGGCATGAAGATCACGGACTACTGCGACGAGCACAATCTCCCGACCCGCAAGCGACTGGACCTTTTCGTCCAGGTCTGTCACGCCATCCAACACGCGCATCAGAAAGGGATCATCCACCGCGACATCAAACCGTCGAACATCCTGGTCACCGTCAACGATGGCGTTCCCGTGCCCAAGGTCATCGATTTCGGGATCGCCAAGGCCACCACGCCGCAACGGCTCACCGACAAGACGCTCTTCACTGCATTCGAGCAGCTCATCGGGACACCGGCCTACATGAGCCCGGAGCAGGCGGCGATGACGAGCCTGGACATCGACACACGAAGCGACATCTACGCGCTGGGGGTGCTGCTCTACGAGTTGCTCACCGGCAAGACACCGTTTGATCCCAAGACGCTGGCGGCGGCTGGACTCGACGAAATGCGGCGAATCATCCGGGAGCAGGAACCGTTGCGGCCGAGCACGCGGCTGACCCAGCAACTTGCGGCGGCATCTCGTCCGAACGCCGAGGACGCGAGCGGTCCCGAAGGCGCCGCTCTCACGAGGCGCCGCCACAGCGAAATCCAGCAACTCATCCCGCTCTTGCGCGGCGATCTGGATTGGATCGTGATGAAGTGCCTCGAGAAGGAGCGCTCGCGACGCTACGAAACGGCGCACGCACTCGCAGCGGACATCGACCGCCATCTGAGGCACGAGCCGATCCTGGCCCGCCCCCCGAACGTGCTTTACGTGTTGCAGAAGTTTGCCCGTCGGCAGGGGGCGCGGTTGGGGATCGGTACTGCGGCGGGTCTCCTGGCGGTCGGCTTGGTTGTGACCGGCTTGATGTATCGGCGAGCCTCCGACCTCCAGTGGGCCAAGGGCGAGGCCTTGCCGCGCGTGCTGCAACTCGTGAAAGCGGGACAAGACCAGGCGGCCTTCGACCTGGCCAGGAAGGTCCAAGCCCGCCTCCCGCAGGATCCGACGCTGCAGGAGCTCTGGCCCCGGATTGCCGTCGATTACTCGATCACCACCATGCCTGCCGGCGCCCAAGTCTGGTGCCGGGAATACACCGCCACCAACCAACCCTGGCGGGGTGTGGGACGCACGCCGCTCGATAAGGTCACCCTGGCGCGGTGCATGTATCGCTGGCGCTTCGAAAAGGAAGGCTTCGCTCCCCACGAGTGCGTTGGCGACCAGGATTCCTTTGGCGGCTCCGTCCAAGTCCGACTCCGCCCGCAGGGCGAGGCTGAAGGCATGGTGTGGATTGGCGCCGGGGCCAATGTCGTCCCCACCAGCGACTTCACCGGAATCACCACAGTCGCCGTGCCGGCGTTTCTCATGGATCAATACGAGGTGACCAACGAGCGCTTCAAGCACTTCGCCGATCAGGGAGGATACCAGAACCCCCAGTACTGGAAGGAACTCCGCTTCAACAAGGACAGCCGCGAACTCACGTGGGCCGAGGCCATGAGCGAGTTCCGGGATGCCACGGGCCGACCGGGCCCGGCGACCTGGCACCAGGGAACGTACCCCCAGGGCCACGGGAACCATCCGGTCGGCGGCCTCAGTTGGTATGAAGCGATGGCTTACGCACGCTTCTCCGGAAAGAGCCTGCCGAGCCTTCATCATTGGGATCTCGCAGCCTGCCTGGGCGAAGCCCAGGTGATTGTCCCCCTCAGCAACCTGGCCTCGGACCGCAAAGGCCTTGCTCCCGTCGGTCATTGCCCAGGGATAGGCCACACCGGCTTGTACGATATGGCCGGCAACGTCAGGGAGTGGTGTCTCAGCCCGACCGATGATTCCGGCCAGGCCCGATACATCCTCGGCGGAAGCTGGAATGAACCCACCTATCTTTTCATTGCCCATGTCTCACGTTCACCTTGGGACCGCTCGCCCGAAAACGGCTTCCGCTGTGCCCAGTTTCCACAGGACGAGACCGCGCCTCCAGCCCGGTTGTTCGACCCTTTGCCACAACCCGCATGGCGAGATGTCTCCAATCTGTCGCCTTTCTCCGACGCCGAGTTCGAGGCGGTGAAATCCCTCTATCGCTATGACACCCGGCCCTTGAATCCCGCGGTGGAAAGCGTTGAGGACGGCTCGCCTTTCTGGCGCAAGGAGAAGATCAGCTTCGATGCCGCTTATGGAGGCGAGCGGGTCATTGCGCATCTGTTCCTTCCGAAAACCCAACGGCCGCCCTATCAAACGGTCATCTTCTTTCCCGGCGTGGATGCTGTGAGAACTCCGGCGTTTACTGGCCTGCCCTATGGCTCGTTCACGGAGTACATCATCAACAGCGGTCGCGCGCTGCTCTTTCCCATCTACTACGGCACCTATGAGCGGCCGGCTGGCCGCGGCCGGGTCTGGAACTACGCCAGCGTGCTCGATACACCCTGGGCTTACCGGGACTGGACGGTCCTGATGACCAAGGACCTGGGCCGCTGCATCGACTTCCTCGAGAGCCGGCGCGACATCGACAGCCAGCGAATCGCTTACTACGGAGTCTCCCAAGGCGCCATTCTCGGACCCGTCATGCTGGCTGTCGAGGCCCGCATTAAGACCGGCGTCTTCGCCATTGGCGGCCTCGTCCCGATCCCGATGCCCAGGCACTTCGATATCCCGCTCTACGCCCAGCGGGTCACAACACCGGTCCTGATGGTCAACGGCAGCGAAGACGCGCTCGTCCCCTTGATGGCCAGCGCGCAGCCGATTTACGAACTCCTCCACCATGCCCATGAACAGACCACGCTCAAACTCTACCCCGGCGGCCACGGTGTGCTCGAAGGGAGGTTCGCCGAGCAGATTCACGACGACGTGCTGGCTTGGCTGGATCAGCGCCTCGGGGCTGTGCGATGAGGGCCAAATGCCAGGGCGGCGAGCCCGGCCGTGGACAACCACGACCCGACGGTGAACTCTGAAAGGAACAGGACAACCATGAATACGCCAATCGATGACCTGACGCCCGCCGCGGACTGCCGCGACACAACAACATCGAGGAACGCCCTCATGAATCCCGACACGAGCGCAGAACGTTGCGGTGGTCTCGCGAGCCGCCATCGGGCCCCGGACGGTCGTCCGGAAACTCCGTCCAAGGGCACCCGCCGACTGCCAGCGCCCCGAGGGTTGAGCGCGGGGGCCGCCACGATCCTCTTGAGCTTGCTGTTGGTCGCAAACCTCGTCGCGCAACCTCAGATCACCCGACAGCCAACCAACCTGGTCGTGGCCATCGGCGGTGAGGCTCGGTTCATCGTCGCCGCTACCGGCACGCAACCGCTGCGCTACCAATGGAGGTTCGACGACCGCGACCTGGAAGGCGCGACGCTGTCCCTCCTCAGGATCACCAACGCCCAACCGGACCACTCCGGCAGCTACGCCGTCGTGGTGACGGACACGATCGGCTCCACAACAAGTCAATCGGCTACCCTCACCGTGGACCTGGAGTGGGTTACCTACAAATGGGCGAATTCCGGTTTGCCGTACAACGGCGTGGTCGACTTCGAGATGGACCGGGACGGTGCCATGTGGATCGCCACCGGCCGGTGGTATGCCAACGACGGACGGGGTCTGGCCAGGTTCAACGGGCGAAACTGCACCGTGTGGCGGTCGGACAATTCGCCCCTTCCGTCGAACGATTGCACGGGCATGACGCAGGATGAGGCGGGCAATCTCTGGATCGCCACCGAAGCCGGCCTGGCACGGTTTGACCGGAACAACACCTGGACCGTGGTCTGGAACAGCCAGGTGTGGTATCCGACATTCGACCTCGAGGGCAATCTGTGGATAGGAAGCGGCAGCGGAGTGCTGGTCTATGACGGCGCCCAATGGACAACCTACCGGCGCGCCAACTCGGGATTGCCGAACGACTTTGTCTCTTATGTCGCCATCGACGGCACTGGCAGGAAGTGGATTTCCACCTATGGCGGCCTGGCCGTATTCGACGACGGCAACTGGATCACGTATACCCGGGCGAACTCAGGGTTGCACCACAACAATGTCGGACCCGTCGTCTTCGATCGTGATGGAACGGCCTGGATTGCCACCTACGGCGGCGGGCTCGCCCGATTCGATGGCGCCCAGTGGACCGCGTACACGACCAGCAATTCCCCAATCCCGCACGCGAATCTGTGGGACGTTCTGATTGACTCCAAGGGCGTGAAATGGATCGCCACCGAAGGCGGCCTTGCCCGGTTTGACGGCACGGACTGGAAGGTCTACAAGCGTACGAACTCGAGGCTCCCGGACGACGTCGTGTACACCTTGGCTTTGGACCCGTACGAGAACCTGTGGGTGGGCACCAGGGACGGCGGAGCGGCGGTGTTTCGCGAGGGCGGAGTCCTCTTGCGGCCTCAAATGATCCCTCCCCTCCCGGATGGCCAAGGCCGCCTGCTGCTGCGCTGGCGGGGAGGCCAGGGCAAGTACCAGCTGCAGGGACGCGAACACTGGAGCACCGGAGAATGGCAGGATCTCGGAGCCCCGACCGACCAGCAAAGCCTGACGGTCGACCTCGACGTCTCCGCTCGGTTCTTCCGCGTCAGGGACGCTCTTGACGACGCATTCTAGCGAGGCGCCGCCTCAGACCCGGTCGAGTCCTCAATCTCATGAAGACCCTGCTGTGCCTGCCCACTCTCTCTTCCGCGCCTCGCTAATGTAGAGTCCTCGACGGAAGGACGGATGGCCTGGAACGGCAAGGGCCAAACTTGACCTGTTGACCCCATATTCCACAAGTCGAGGACTGTGGCGAGGCGCGCCTCAGCCCCAACCCAGTCCGCGCTGCAGAGAGAGCATTGACGGCATGCCGGAGCTCCGGCCAGACTCCCCGCGGACCCGGACCGGTCGGGTTCGTGGATTCGCTATGAGTGTCGAGATCGTCCCGCTTACGCGCCAACGGCGCGACATTGACCGTTTCCTCGCCGTGGCCTATCCGATCTACGCCCAGGACCCCCACTGGGTGGCCCCCCTGCTCTTCGACCAACGGAAAGTCTTCACCGACGCCAACCCGCTGTTCGAGCACGCGGAGTTGCACCTCTGGCTTGCGATCCTCAATGGCCGGGACGTCGGCCGGATCGCCACCGTTCTCGACCACAATTACAATCAGACCCAGGGCCAACAGACGCTCTTCTTCGGATTCTTCGAGGCAATCAACGACCCCGAGGTCAGCCACGCCCTCTTCAACGCGGTCCGCGATCACGCCCGCAGCAAAGGCCTGCGGCAACTCATGGGCCCCATGAACCCGACCAGCAACGACGAGTGCGGCCTGCTCGTCCAGGGCCCGCCGTCCGACCCGGTCTTCATGATGCCCTACAACCCGCCCTACTACGCGGACCTGATCACCGCCGAGGGCTACCGCAAAGCCAAGGATCTTCTGGCGTTCTATATCGACCTCAAGCACAGCCCCCTCGAACGCCTCGGCCGGATCGCCGACAAATGCCGGGAACGAAACCCCGAGCTCACGTTCCGGGCCGTGACGAAACGCAGCCTCCGCCGTGACCTCGCCCACATCAAGACCGTCTACAACGGCGCCTGGGAAGATAACTGGGGCTTCACCCCCATGACGGATGCCGAGATCGATTTCCTCGCCGACCGCCTCAAGCCGCTGCTGGTCGAGGGCCTCGTCTGGCTCGTTGAAGCCCCCGACGGTCCCGTCGCCTTCCTCCTGGCCGTCCCCGACTTCAATCAGGCGATCAAACCCCTCCGCGGCCGGCTCTGCACCCCGCGGTTGTTCTCCCAACTCCCCTGGTTCCTCGGCTGGAAAACGCCCGACTTCGGCCGCGTCATCACGCTCGGTGTGGTCGAGGGTTACCGGGGACGCGGCCTCGAGGCGGTCATGCTCGCGGAAGGACTGAAGGTCGGCTTTCGCATCGGGTTCACCGCCGCGGAAGCTTCCTGGGTCCTCGAAGACAACGTCCGCATGCGCCGCGTGATCGAGGTCTTCGGCGCCAAACCCTACAAAACCTACCGCATCTACGAGCGCGAGGTGTGAGCCCAATCCCTTCCCCCTCCGCCTTCGCCAGGGCCGCGGCGGACAGGCGGCTCCGGGGTCGCACGGGGGAGGGAAGAACCGGCGCGCGGACTCGATGCAGGAGTCGGCGTTCGCGAACTGCTGTTCGCCGCAGGCGAACCCCCATGTTCCCAGCGCAGTCTGGTAAAAGGCGGGAGTCCTCGACTTGTGGAATGTGGGGTCAACAGGTCAAGTTTGGCCCCTGCGGTTCCAGGCCTCCCCACCTTCCGTCGAGGACTCTCCATTAGCGAGACGCGGAAAAGAGGGCGGGCAAGCACAGCAGGGTCTTCATGAGACTGAGGACTCCACTGGGTCTGAGGCGGCGCCTCGCTAGACGGTACGCCAAGCCACGTTCACGACGAATAGACCCATCATCGCCACGCAACAGGCCACCTTGCCCACCGACCCCGCCAGGAATCCGACAAACGCCCCCAACCCGGCGCGGCTGGCATCCTTCATCTCCCGTCCGCTGGCCCACTCAAGCAGCATCGCCCCCAGGAACGGCCCGATCAAGATCCCGATCGGCCCACCCATCACTCCCAGCACCACCCCCAACCCCGCCCCCACCACGCCTCTCCACGTCGCGCCGAATTTCTGCGCGCCCAGCAGGCTCGCCGCATAGTCCAACAATATCGACAAACCGGTGAGCAGGATCATCAGCAACAACACCACATTCCCGACGCTCTCGGCGCCGAACCAGAGGCGATGCCCGACCGCCGCGGCCAGCACCAGCGGCGGCCCCGGCAACGCCGGCAGGACGCTCCCCGCCAACCCCACCCCCATCACCAGCAGCGCCAACACCAGGCCGACTATCTGATCCCAAGTCATCCGGCACCTACTCTATCCCGAGCCACCGAAACCTCAACTGCAACCGTGGACCCGTTTCGACTCGACCGTCCCGCGGCGGTGTCATGCTCCCCTTTGCAACCGAACACCTGAGCCAGTTTGACGGCGGATGACGTTTGGAGGAATGGAACACGTCGGACACCCAGGCACCGGATTGGACGCTGCGAGGAATGAAACCCGGGCAAGCCTGATCGAGGCCGGCCGGTGCGCCCGTGCGGCACTGCTGTCAAGCGCTTGATTTGCCTGAGTCCTCCGACTATCCTCGCCCATGTCCCGCAGAGCGCAACTCTCGAGGCATTGATCCGGTTGTTCCTATGAAAACGACTACCCTCGCAGTTTCACCGCACCTCGTTCGGAGCGCGGTGATCGCACTTCTCGCCGGTCTCTGCCTGAACGCAGTCTCGGTATGGAGCGGAGTCCGGGACTTGGCGGGCCAGTACGTCGGAATCTGGACGAACATCACATTCCACTCCACGGGCAAGGCCGCCATCGAGATCCAGGTGGCCGACGCCCAAGCCACGCTGACCTTCGACATGGACGGCTACGTGTTCGGCATGATGGACCCTCCCGTGATCTCGATGCCGGGCACGGTGAACGGCGACACCATCCTCATCAACAACGCCGGCGTGGGCATGTTCGGCGCTATCGAGGGCAGCATCGATGCCGCCCAGGGAACCTTCGCCGTGAACTTGACCGATATCCCCGGCGGCAGCATTCAATCCGTGACCGCGGTGGGCGCCATCGGCGCTGGCGTCATCGATCTGGAATACACCGTGTACTTCCCCAGACCTTCCGATCCCTATAACCCTGCCCATGGCAGAATGCTCACCACCCTGGTCCCTCACTTCTCGATCACGAGCGTCAAACGCCAGGGGGACAACCTGTTGATCGAGTGGACCGGCGGCGAGGCGCCCTTCCAGGTCCAGGCCTGCGCCGATATCCATGCGTCCGGGTGGACCGCCGTCGGCTCCCCCGTGGCCTCCCGCACCGCGACCGTCCCGATCGGGACTGCCCGGCAGACATTCCTACGCATCGCAGGTCACTGACCTCGTCCGCACGCTCACCGGCTCTCGCCTCGCGCACGGTGCCCAAGATAGCCGCCGTGGTGACGCATGGCGTAGTCCTCCCGGGTAAACCCCGTCGCTCTCATCAGAAGCACCACCAGAATGTCGCCAATCACCGTCATCGTCGTAGTCGACGTGGTGGGCGTCAGCCCCAGCGGACACACCTCGGGCGGACAGCCCGTGCGGAGTATCACATCCGCAAACCCGAGCAACGGCGAGTCCGGATGGCCCGTCAGGACGATCTTCTTCAGACCGGGCCGATAGCGCTCCGCCAACCGCACCAGCGCCAGAACCTCGGTCGTTTTGCCCGAGTTCGAAATCAGGAGCAACACGTCGTTCGGCTGGATCACCCCCAGATCGCCATGCATCGCCTCGGCTGCGTGGAGGTAAACCGCCGGCGTGCCCGTGGAACTGAAGGTCGTCGCGATGTTGAGCGCAATCTGGCCCGCCTTGCCCATCCCGCTGCACACCACCTTGCCTCCACGACCGTGGACCGACTCCACGATCAAGTTCACCGCCCGATCATAACTGTCGTCCACCGGAATCTCCCGGATCGCCCGGGCCTCGGCCGCGAGAATGTCGCGAACCACCCGGGAACTTCGCCCGACCGCCCCACTGCAGTCCTTGCGAGCCGAAGATTGTTTCATGCCAACGATGCGGAGACACCGGGGTTCACCGGTCGCACGGCCAGCTCGAACACCTCGTGTCGCCCGTCACGTTGCCACTTCCAATCGGGCGAGGCAAGATTGCACACGTCTCAAGGCACACCGCAAACCGCCCCGCGCGATGACCGCATGACAGACATCCAAGCGTCCAGCTCTCCGCGGCGCAAACCCGGGTCCTCTAAGCACCCAAGGCGGACTGCAACGAGGCCTGCCCCGCGCCAAGAGCACCGGCCGTCTGCAACTTGAGGAACATCCCCCGCGCGACGCGCAGTTTCTCTTCCAGCAAACGCTGCTTCCGCCAGCGATGGTCTTGCAGGTTCATCGCGATCGTGTCCCTCGCCAGGGCGTCGTCGAAACCCACCTCTCGCAGTCGGGGGCCCGTCTGTTCTGCGTAGAGAGTCTCGTCGTTCTCCAGGAACGCGAACCCGACAAGGGCTTCGAGGGCCGCCACCGACGGCGTCTGCTCCAGTGCGAGGATCAGGCTGCGGATCGCAGCCGCGGACGCGTCGTTCAGCATGAGCAGGAGGTCGGACGACCCGTACTGCCGGAGCTTGAGGATGCAGGCGCTGGCCATGGCCTCGTCGGGGCATCCCATGGCCACACCAAACTGCCCAAGCGCCGCGACGAGTTCGAGCCGCTCCGGCGGGCATTCTGCCAGAACGACGGACAAACGGGCCGTCGCCCGGCACCACTTTGCTTCTGCGAAGCACTCGACCGCAGCCGCACGCATCGCGTCTGTCAGGCTCACGTCCGTCACAATGGCTGTCAGTGCTTCCTCCAGGCGAGCATCCATGGCCTCAGGGATCGCCCGAAGGGCACGCTGCCGAGCGCCCTCCACCGGGCTGCGAAGAAGACCGACATACTCGATCAGGCTCGAACGCGGCGCCCCTCGGATCACCCGCGCGGAGAACAGACGATCCACAACCGCGGGCGGCAGATGCTGGATCTGCCCAAACACCGCACGGAGGCAGGCCGGGTCGCCCAACAGCACGGCAGCCTCCGCGCAGTCAGCCATCAGGCCAGGAGCATCCTGCCGGCACTCGAGAATGCTGAGCACCGCCGGACACGCCTTCAACCCCAGCGATTTCACCACGGCGGCCGGCCCGCCCGACCCCAGGTGCGCCCGAACCGTTGACGCCGCAGACTTGAACCACAACATACTGATAAGAACGCAACGCCCGCGCCGTGGCTAGAGTCCTCGACTTGTGGGATGTGTGGTCAACAGGTCAAGTTTGGCCCCTGCTGTTCCAAACCCGCCCACCTGCCTTCGAGGACTCTACATTAGCGAGGCGCGGAGGCAGGGTGCCCCGCTGCCCCCCCACGGTTCCTCTGGACTGCATGTTTCATTGGTCTGGGGCGCGCCTCGCTAGTCATAGGCGAGCTTCACCCGGAACGCAAAGCAAATGGGGGCCCGGACCCGGGCGGGAACTCCTTGACTGCCCCACGTCGTCTGGCAGGCTGCGACCCCGGAGACCACGTCCGCGGCTTTGGACTCCGGGCCAGTACCCCGAAGGGCCGCGCGCAGATACCGAGTCGCGCCTCCATCAATGCACTCCCGACTTCGGCCGGCGAGGGTTCGCACTGCGAACCAAACCGCCATGCCCCAAGTCGGGCGACCGCCTATGAGAAAGCCCCTGTTCCCGAGCCGCCGGCGTTCTGCCTTCACGCTCATCGAGCTGCTGGTGGTCATCGCGATCATCGCCATTCTGGCCAGCATGCTGCTGCCCGCGCTCGCGAAAGCGAAGGCCAAGAGTAATCAGATCCGCTGCCTCAGCAACACCAAGACCCTGGTGCTGTCCACGTTCATGTACCTGTCCGACTTCAATCACCCGGTCCCCTACAACGGGACGGCGACCGCCACCATGGATAACGCGCTCTGGGTCACCGTCCTCGCCACCAACTACGGCGGGATCAACGCCGCCCGCATCTGCCCCTCAGCCCCCTCCGCGCCCACCAAGGCCAAGCGCCGGCACCCCAGCAGCGGGTCCCTGAACCAAACCTGGCTCTGGACAGGCTCGAAAGGCATCGATTACGAGGGCAGCTACGCCTTCAACGGGTGGTTCTACGGAGACGACGATCCCTTCTTCAGCACCGCTCAGTACAAGCCCAAAAAGTACCGCAGCGATATCGATTGCCCCTCGCCGTCGACCACCCCCGTGATCGCCGACAGCAATTGGATCGATACCTGGCCCCAGCCGGACGATCCGCCGGCACGGAACTTGTACACCGGCGATGACTACGCCGGCGCCATGGTCCGGCTCACCCTCCCCCGCCATGGCGGCGCGCCGCCCTGGCCCAAGAACCAGACATTCAACCCCAGGAACGACCTCCCCGGCGCCATCAATATCGGGTTTGTCGACGGCCACTCGGATAGCATCAAACTCGAACGGCTCTGGAGCCTCGACTGGCACAAGGGCTGGGTCACCCCCGTGAAACGGCCCGGGAAATAGAGTCCTCGACTTGTGCAATATGGGTCAACAGGTCAAGTTTGGTCCCTGCGGTTCCCAACCCACGCTCCCGACTTCGAGGACTCTACATTAGCGAGGCGCGAAAGAGAGGGTCCGGAAGGGCAGGGAGGCTTCATGGGATCGCGGGCTTTGTTAGGTCTGAGGCGGCGCCTCGCTAGCCCCTCGTTCCCGATGAATGCCGGGATGCCAACGTCTTTTCCGCAGCGATTGCTGTAACTTCCGGCGCGCCCGGGGTGAACTAGGAGATGGAATGGGCGGGTGGTCCGCCTGATGCGACATGCCATGACAACCATGAAACGGTCAATTCTCAGTCTTCTTCTGGCGGTGACACCCTGGGTCGCGGCGAACGCCGGCCCGCTCCAGCGGCAACACGTGGCCTCCGACACCAAATGGGTGCTGCACCTCGACCTGGACGCCTTCCGCACAACCCAGGTGGGCGCCGAGGCCGTCCGCGGCAAACTCGGCCGCGACATGGCCAAGGCCCAGGCCGACCTCAAAACCTACCTCGACTTCGATTTCGACTGGGCCCAGATTCACAGCCTCACCGCCTACGGCTTCGATTTCGCGCCCAAGAACCAGTCCCAAGGCGTCCTCCTGATCGCGACCAGCCTCGATGTTCAAAAGGGCCTCGAAGCCGCCATCACCAAACAGGCCGAGGCCAGCGTCGAGAACGGCAACGTCCGCAGGCTCGCCGACAGCCCCGTGGCGGTCTACTCGATCCGCAACGAGTTCCTGGTGGCATTGCCTCCAGGCAATCCGGTCGTCCTGGCCAAAACCGATGCCTTGCTCCAAAAAGGCCTGGCCGTGCTCGCCGGCCGACACCCTAACCTCGCCAGCACCGCCGTCTTCACCGACTTCCCGCCCCAGCCGAATGCCGTCGTGTTCGTCGGTATGGCCGAGGGCTTCAACGCAAACACCCCCGTCCCCCCGCAGGCCCGCGTCTTCCAAATGGCCGACGGCGGCCGCTTGGCCCTCGGTGAAACCGGCAACCAGGTCTTCGTCGCCGCCACCCTCAAGGCCAAGTCCAGCGAGGTCAGCGCCCAAATGCAGCAGATCCTCCAAGGCCTCCTCGCCCTCGGTGCCCTGGGCCAGCCCCAGAATCAGGAGCTCCAACAGCTCATCCAGGCAGCCCGGGTCAGTGTCAATGACCGCTTCGTCAGCATCGAAGTGCAATTGCCCGCCACCACCGTCATCCAGAAAATGCAGGAGAAGGAGCGGCGCTAGAGTCCTCGACTTATGAAAGTCGATGCGATGAGGTCAAGTTTGGTCCCTGCCGTTCCAACCCTCCCCCCCGCCTCCGAGGACTCTACATTAGCGAGGCGTGGAACGGAGGGTCCGAAAAGGCAGGAAGGCTTCATGGGATCGCGGACTTCGTCAGGTCTGAGGCGGCGCCTCGCTAGTCGTGTCTGAGCTCTCTAATCCGGCCGCCGATGCTCCCTCCCGCCACCGCCCCCGGGAGGGTGAGCCCCTTGACGCGCCTCGATCGGCTGAGCCCTCGAACGAAGAGCTGGCTCGCCGCAGCCAACTCGGCGATCCGGATGCGTTCGGCCACTTGATCGGCCGCTGCGCCGATCGATTGTACCACTTCCTCCGCCCCTGGGTGGACACCCCCCAGGACGCCGAGGACCTCACCCAGATCACCCTGATCAAGGCCTATCGCAGCCTCCCACGCTACCGCACCAACCGCCCGTTTGCCCCCTGGCTCTTCACCATCGCCCGACGCACAGCCATCAGCCATCGACGATCCCTGCACCCCGCCGCCAGCCCGCTCCCCGAAGACCCCGCCGAGCCCGACCCCAACCCCAGCCCGTCCGCCGTCGCCTCGGCCGCAGACGATGCCCGCTCCCTCTGGACCCTGGCCCGCCGGTTGAAGCCCAAACAATATGAAGCGCTCTGGCTCCGCTACGCCGAGGGCTTCGAGATCCCCGAGATCGCCCGTATCCTCGAGACCAACGTCATTCATGTGAAGGTCCTGCTCCACCGCGCCCGTCGCCGGCTGGCGAGCCTCCTCGCCCCCATCCCGCCAACCGCCGCCCGCCCGCAGCCGTCCCTTCAACAACCCCAAAGGATCACCCCATGAACACTTGTTGGTGGCATCGACTCCGCTTGATCCTGGCCTTCGACGCCCACGCCGCCCTCCCGCCCGCCCTGGCGCGACACCTCGAGGGCTGCGACGCCTGCCGCGCCCGCTGGGAAACCGATCGGCGGTTGGCCCATGCCCTCAAACAAGGAACGTTCCCCCGCCAGGATCCCACACCCTCGGACCGCATCCGGCGGATCCGACACGCGGTCGTGACCGCGCTGCAGTCCACCCCGCCCCGTTCCGCCTCGTGGAGCTCCATGGGCCTCCGCCTCGCACCAGGACTCGCCCTCGTACTGCTGGCCGCCCTCGCCCTCTGGCGATTCGAGCCGCCATCACCCTCGATGCACGAAACCCCCGATCACCACCAGGCCCCGTTGAGCCCGCCGGAGCTCCTGAGGGCCGTCGACGCCCTTTGGCCCGGCAGCAGCGAACTCATGCGGCTCAGCAGCCGGCTCGATCAGCCTCTCGAGGCCGAACTCAACGCCGTGGTCAGCGACGCCCGCAGCGCCGTTCAAGGCCTCGCCTCGAATTTCCTTCCCCAGCGCTAGCGAGGCGCTGCCTCAGACCTAACGAAGTCCGCGATCCCATGAAGCCTTCCTGCCTTTTCGGACCCTCTGTTCCGCGCCTCGCTAATGTAGAGTCCTCGAAGGCAGGGGGGCGGGGTTGGAACGGCAGGGACCAAACTTGACCTGTTGACAACACATTCCACAAGTCGAGGACTCCACGCCCAAATCCGCGCGTAAGCGTCCTTTGCGGCTCAACCTCCTGGCCTGTCGAGCCCGCCCGCCAGCGGGCGGGCCACCCCGGAACCGACACCCCACGCGCCTTCAAGGCGAAAACCCACCACGAGCCGATGGCCCACGTTCGCGTCGCACGCGTTAGGCGAGGATCCGGGCCCGGAACAAGGCCTTGAATGGCATCCGCTCGCCAGACACACTCCCAGACTGTCAGCAGGGCAAAGGCCAGTGTCTTGGAGAAATGTATGGCTCGCTTATTCGGAACCGATGGCATGAGGGGACAGGCCAATTGTTACCCGATCACGGCGGAAGTCGCGCTGCAGGTTGGCAAAGCCATCGGACATGTGTTCAAGGCCACAGGCCACGGCTCATGCCGTGCGGTGATCGGCAAGGATACCCGCCTATCGGGGTACATGCTCGAGACCGCTCTGACCAGCGGATTGGTTTCCATGGGCATGGACGTTCTCTTGGTCGGACCGGTTCCCACCCCCGCCGTGGCCCACTTGGCGCGGTCCATGGCCGCCCAAGTAGGCATCATGCTGACGGCCTCCCACAATCCCTTCGACGACAACGGGGTCAAGATCTTCGGCGGCGACGGCTTCAAGATCTCCGACGACATCGAGCACGTCATCACCCAGCACGTCGACTCCGGCGGAATGACCAGCGAACACATTCGCAGTGACCAGTTGGGCAAGGCCTATCGAATCGACGATGCCCGGGGACGCTACATCGAGTTCGCCAAAAGCACGATCCGGAACCAGGAACTCGAGGGGCTCAACGTCGTCCTGGACTGCGCCAACGGAGCGGCCTATCTCATCGCGCCCCTCATCTTCAAGGAACTCGGCGCCAAGGTCACCAAAATCCACGTCGAGCCGGATGGTTACAATATCAACAATCACTGCGGCGCTTTGCATCCCGAGGCGGTCGCAGATGTGGTCCGCAAGACAGGGGCCGATGTGGGTATCGCCTTCGACGGGGATGCCGACCGCGTGATCTTCTGCGACGCCCAGGGGAATCTGGTGGATGGCGATCGGATCCTGGCAATGTGCGCTCTGGATTTCAAGCGGCGCGGGCTGCTGGCCAGAAATACCCTCGTGGTCACCACCATGAGCAATATCGGGTTGCACGAGGCAGCCCGGGAGGCCGGGATTGAGGTGTTGACCACCGATGTCGGCGACCGACTGGTGATCGACCAGATGCGCAAGACGGGCGCGACGGTCGGCGGGGAAAAGAGCGGCCATGTGATCCTCATGGACTACGCCACAACCGGCGACGGTATCATCGCGGCGTTGCACGTGCTGAGACTGATGAAACAACAGGGGTCGCCCCTCGCGGATCTGGCCCGGTGCATGCACGAGTACCCCAATCACTTGGCCAGCATCACCGTCCGAACCCGCAAGCCCATCGAGAGCGTGCCCGCCCTGCAGCGGATGATCGACGCCTGCCACGCCGACCTCGGCCAGAACGGACGCCTGGTCGTCCGTTACAGCGGCACAGAACCCAAAATCCGGATCCTCGTTGAGGCGAAGGAACAGGCCATGGTCGACCGCTGGATCGCCACCCTCACCAGGACGGTCGAGCAGGAACTCGCCTCGTGAGGGTGAAGTTCCGTTCCTTGGGCGCACCTTCATGGCGGCAATCCCCTTCGGGGCGGTCCCTTTTCAGGGTCGGTCAGACATCAGCCCCGAAAAGGGCAGGGAATCGCCGCGAGGAGGCGGGTTCCTGCCGGCCCAAGCCCCCCCCGATATTTCACAAGCTCCGCGGCGCGCCGTATCCGGGCTGGCCCGCATCGATTGAGCGATGAGCGGCACCGGCTGTGCGTCGACAGAATAGGTGCGAAACACGCGGAGCCAGCCCTTTGACGCTCCCCGTTTGACGAACGCGATTGCTGGGGCAAATTCCCCGCTGATTGAGTGCTCTAATGTACGGTATTAATAGGCTGCAAATCCTGCGGCTCGTGGTCGGCGCGTTCGCGTCAGGTCTGGCCGCGGCAGGGTCGCAGGCGGCGGACATCGTCTGGACCAACACCTCCGGCGGCACTTGGCACACGCCCGCGAACTGGAGTCCCAACGTCGTTCCCACGCTGACGGACAATGTGCTGATCACCACTCCGGGCGCCTACACGGTGAGCATCACCAGCACCGCTGCCGCCGCCTCGCTGTCGGCCAGCGGCAGTGCCGGCACCAACACACTCGCCCTCAACAGTGGCGAACTCCGCGTGTCGGGCACGATGTCGCTGGGCAACGGAACGCTCTTCCGGGCTGCAGGCGGGAACCTGATCGTCGAGGGATCCGCCGAGGTGAACGGCCCGACGGAGTGGCAAGGGACGGCGGTGACGGGTCCGGGGCCGTTGCGGTTGAACGGGCCGCTGACGGCGCAGCCGGGGTTTGCGCGGTTCTTGACCGGTCTGACCGTGGTGGTGGCGGGCGGGGGGAGCGGG
>JAKQDD010000017.1 GCA_029556615.1 Verrucomicrobiota bacterium
CGAGGCAAGCCTCGCGGGGACTTCATGTGCCGATTTCCTCAGCCTCTTCCGATCACCCAGAGCGAGGCCGGTGCCCCCCTTTCCCTCACCCACCGTGATCAAGAGCTGGCTTCCTGCCACCAATTACGCTGGGCGCACTCAGCCCCGCCCCTCAGGACCCCGCCGCCGTGGGCCTCGGCCGAGACGGCCTGCCCCGAGCGCAGTCGAGGGGGCGAAGGAGACAACAGGATGGTAGATGTTCGACCCCATTGCTCCGACCCGCGGCAGCAAGGCCCGGATCAAGTTCGAGGTGTCCATCAAGACGCCCAGCACCGGCGGGTTGTCGGCCTGGAATGGGAACGGCGTCCCGTACCTGCTTTAGTGGGGGATCACCGGCATCCGCGCCAACGATGGAACCGGGGCGGTCAACGACGGCTTGGTGGCGGTGATCACCCTCCTCGATGAACTCGGCCCCGCCGCGGGCCTGACGCGCATGATCTGAAGTCCGGCGTAGGCGGGATACTGGCTTGCGGATGAAGCCAAGTCCCTTCAAATACAGGGCATGAAGAACCCGATGATGTCCAGGCTCGCCAGTCTGATGCTCACGCTGTTCCTGGGCGTAACGCCAGCCCGGGCGATCACCAACCGGTTCTTCAACCCCTCGCAGCCCGCGACTGTGGTTGCTACCAACATCACCTCCGGCACGCTCAGCAGCAGCGGCTACCTGTTCAGCCACACTGCGGACGGCTATTGGTCGGCCAGCCCAGGTGGCCCGTCGACCGGGCGGTTCTTCAGCGTCTTCTGGCCCGGCGGCGTGCAGGCGCAAGCCATCACCGTCGGTCCGGACGTCGGCGTGGGCGCGAACATCACCCTCCAGCGCGTGGACGGCCAGCCATTCGGCTTGCGCGCGTTCACCGGAAAACTGCTCGGCAACACGGCGGCCACGGGTGGTGCGTTCGAGATCATGCCCCAGCTCAACGGCGAGGATGCTTTTCCAGACCCGCTCATGTATGACGCCACCGGCTACGCGGGCAACACATTCCCGCACACGCCGGCCTTGAGCGGCTATGACACGTACGTCATTCACTTGTGGGTGGACTGGGCACTGGTCGGGCTGACGGTGGTCGACGACAATCCGCTTCTGCCTGCCGCGTTGCAGGTCTCCATGGCCCCGCCAAACTCGCTTCACCTGTTCTGGCCCGCCGATGCTGTGGGTTACGCGCTGCAGCAGTCCCCCAGCCTGAAGCCCGCCAACTGGACCACGGTGACGAACATGGCCCAGTTGGTCAGCACGAACATACAGGTCACGGTGCCTCTGTCGGGCAGCGCGCGGTTCTTTCGGCTGCAAGCGGCCAACTGACTTCCTGCCCTCGCCGTCCGTTCCGCGAGGCGAGAGCGCCAAGGAGACCGCAACGACCAGGCCCCGCCGCTGGTCGGGCAAATCCAGGCCGTGCCCATCCGCACTTCAACGGCAATCCCATACTGGCCGTTCTTGTGGATGGCAGAGAGGTCTGAACCGAGCCGGAGCCAGGTCTATGGTTGGACTTGGTGCAACGCGGCGTTGCCGTCCACCGCAGCCAGGGGTAGCCTGCCCCGAAGATGGACTTCACCGAGCGGGGCAAGAAGGCATGCCTGAGGATCGGGCGATGGTTGGTTGCAGCGGCGATGGCACTGCCGCTGTTGGAGACAAATTGCGTCGCGGAGGAGCTGCGCAAGAAGGTCCTTGTCATCGGCGTGGACGGAACACGCCTCGACGCTCTGAAGGTGGCGCGCACGCCCAACCTCGACGCCCTCAAGGCTGGCGGTTGCTTCTCAGACCGCGCGATTACCCACCCCGTTACCCACAGCGCCGCTTGCTGGTCCAGTTTCTTCACCGGGGTCTGGGGCGACAAGCACCTCGTCAATGACCCCGGCAACAGTTTCGCCGGGAACCAGTTCGGCCGCTATCCCAACTTCCTGCGCCGACTCGAAATCGCGAACAGCAACCTGAACACCGTCGCCTACACGCGCTGGGCTGACCTGCGCAACGTCCTCGGCGGCGTGGATGCCGTCACCAACTTCAGCTCGGACGCCGCTATCGCGACGGCCACCTGCAGCCTGCTGGCGCAGGGCGATCCCGACGTCTTCTACACCATCCTGCTGGATGTCGATTCGGCCGGCCACAGCTACGGTTGGGGCGCGTCGGTCAGCAACTACGTGCGCGCCATCGAGACGGCTGACGGTCGTCTGGGGCAGATCGTGAGCGCCCTGACCAATCGTGTCACCTTCGCCCAGGAAGATTGGCTGATGGTGGTGCTAAGCGACCACGGCATGCACGACGGCAGCATGGAGAATTCGCGCATGACCTTCCACCTGGTCTGGGGCCGGTCGGCGGCGCGCGGCACGATCTGGCCTTCGCCCAGCATCGTCGACGCCAGCGCCACCGTGCTCACGCACATGGGGGTCGCCATCGATCCCGCCTGGAACCTGGACGCTCGGGTGGAAGGTCTGCCCCTGCCGCCACCGCGCTACGGCACGAACCTGATTTTCAACGGCGATGCCGAGTTCAGCTCGGGAACGGACAATTATGGGGCCAGCACGAACAACGCCGGTCTCCTCAAGGTGACACCCAACCGAGGGATCGCGTGGTGGTTCGATCCCGGCGCGGTCACGCTGGCGCGCTACGGCGCACACCCCGAGTTTCCGGACGTTTCCAGCCCCGGCCCTGGCTCTCGTGGCACGAACTTCTTCCTCGGCGGTCTCGGGACCACCAACGTCGTCTCACAGACGATCGACCTGTCCGCCCTGGCAGCCGACATCGACGATCCCGGGGTGGAGTACGTATTGTCCGGCTGGTTGGGCGGTCGCGGCGGCCAAGCTGCCGCGGCCGCATTCGCCGCCCGGTTTCTCGATGCCGATGGTGAGCCGCTCGGGACCAACGGCCTCGGACCGGTAAGCGCGGGTGATCGTGGGAGTGTGACCGGACTCCAGGAACGTTCCTGCACGGGGTCCTTGCCCGTGGGCACACGTCTGGTTGAGTTCGTCCTCACCGCCCAGGCCCCGACCACCACCAACGACGCCAGCGCGGACAATCTGTCGTTTGTGTTGATTCCGCGCGCGCATCCGCCCTTTAGCATCCTGGCCCTCGCGCGTACGAACGGCACTTGGCAGGTGGAGTTCGAGACCCAGACCAGCCGCCTCTATTCGCTCCAACGCTCCCTGACTTTCGATGGTTGGGAGAACGTCGGGACCGCGATCCTGGGCGACGGTTCTCGGCAAACACTCGTTGATGTCAACCCCCCGGCTGGGCAGGCCTTCTACCGGATTTGCACAGGCCGCTTCAGCCACCGCAAGGCCCATTGACAGGCGGACCCCGCACAAGTGATCTCATATTAGCCGGTCCTACCGGACGGCGGTTAACCGTTATGTGGACCGGAGGGGGAGCAAATTGCCGCAGGGGGCACGTTGCGAGCAGGCCTGGCGGCTCAGGGTGCTCCCAAGTGGCCTCCGTGTCCGGGCGCCGATATCAAACGCTCGTATACAATGGGCCGGTGCGCGGTTCTTCGACCGCGATTGGCCGGTGGCCACGGTGAGGGTCGGGTCGATCCCCGATCACATGCCGCCCCTGGCGCTTCGAGGGACCGGGGGCAGGGCGTTCCGGGAGGAAGCGCT
Organism: Verrucomicrobiota bacterium; assembly: GCA_029556615.1. GTDB lineage: Bacteria > Verrucomicrobiota > Verrucomicrobiia > Limisphaerales > J093 > JAKQDD01. The sequence goes on from JAKQDD010000017.1 coordinate 3,631, forward strand.
GGACTTGGTCGACAATCCCGAGTGTGGCATTCTGGGTGGCGATGTTCCGGGTAATCGCCCATCTGGACATGGACGCGTTCTTCGCCTCGGTCGAACAGCGCGACAATCCGGCGTTGCGGGGCAAGCCGGTCGTCGTCGGCGCCCCGCCCACTCAGCGCGGCGTGGTCTGCGCCGCCAGCTACGAGGCGCGCAAGTTCGGCGTGCGCTCGGCCATGCCCAGCGCCACCGCTGGGCGCCTCTGCCCCAAGGGCGTCTTCGTCCGCCCGCGCATGGACCGGTACAAGGAGGAGTCCGGT
>JAKQDD010000018.1 GCA_029556615.1 Verrucomicrobiota bacterium
CGAGGCAAGCCTCGCGGGGACTTCATGTGCCGATTTCCTCAGCCTCTTCCGATCACCCAGAGCGAGGCCGGTGCCCCCCTTTCCCTCACCCACCGTGATCAAGAGCTGGCTTCCTGCCACCAATTACGCTGGGCGCACTCAATTCACAACTATTCCAAAGTCCACAGTCGCCACAACTCGTCCAAGGGAGTCTGGCGAGGATAGTGTCACACTACCCGTGACCGGTGGGGTGATCGGGTCAGCAAGGCTAATCGCAGAGAAGACGACAACAACGCCAACGCTAGCCCAACAAGCGTTCATGGTGGATTTTGGAGCAGCAAGATCGATTCCAAGGCGGCAGACAGGCGAGGAATACGGCGTAACACGCTCCGCTCCAGTGTGTTATAGAGTTCACGGTCCAGCACACCATCTTTCTTCGAGAAGCACAACTGTAAGTATTGTCGACGCATTCAGTTCTCTACGCCAGACCCACAATTGGCGGAGTGGATTCTGGGAGGAGCATTCCTCGGAATCCATCACGTTCGCCAACTCGCCGACGGCGGCTCAGACCAGATTTCCAACGCTGTTGCCCTGTGCCCAAACTGCCATCGGCGATGCCACCACGGGCACGATCGGAACGAGTTCCGGGAGGGGCTCTACCGGAAGCTGCCGAGACTGGGGCGGGAATGAGGCCCGACCGGGCTTCGTCACGAGGGCAAATCAAATTCGGCATTGCACTTTGGACATGCCGTGATGTGTTCCGTGATGGAGGTGCCACACGCTTTGCAGAACCAGCCTTTTGTCTCTCCCAGGAAAACAAGGGCGGTGCCGACGATCGCCCAGAACGCACAGAAGCAGAGTATCTGAACGAGCACGCCGTCCACTCTGAAGTCGCCAACAGAGAACGAGAGAGCAAGGAACACGAGAGACGGAAGGCTTGGAACCATAATCACCAAGCCAAGAACCCGCATGACGGCGTATCCTCCCCCTCTGCACCTGCGGATCTTGGTGGATCTGTCCGGTGAAGCCGATTGCCCCCCGCAAGTGGCACGGTCTCCATTCACGAGCCGAGACACTCGCACGAGCGCAGCCACACGGTCGAGACGAAACCGGAATCCAGAGGTGGTCTGAGGAACAGCAGGCTGCCGTTGAACCGAGGAGATGCTCAGCCAGGGGGAGTCGCCGAAACCAGCCCCCGGTTCTGCTCAGGAGGAGCGGATCCGGTGTGGTGTGAGGAGACTGACGATTCTGGAATGGGTGTACGACAGCCATCGAAATGCCTGGCCGACAGCGTCCGGAATGCGCACCCGGTTGACGGAACGGTGACAGAAATGACACCGGTCAATTCCCCGCCTGATGCGACGTCAGGGGAGTCCTGGATGGCGTTCTCTGGTCAGCGGCAGCGACTCCAGACACCCCCGTAATGCGTCCAGGATCGGTTGTGGGGCGTTTTCAGGGGGGGTCTGGGCGTAGGGGGGGCTATTCTTTGGATGCGAAATCCAGGCTCCACGGGAATTTCTAAATGAACCTCACGAAGCCGATCTCGTACCACATTTTACCACACCAAACACTGCTGACGTTCTGCGAAATGAACCGGGTTTATTCCTTTATTTACAGGTGTTTTATGAGGGAATAAATCTGCCCTTGTTTAGGAAACCGCCGCTCTATCCATTTGAGCTATGGGGGCGCCGTTGGTTATCAATGACTTGCGATGGCGATCTGGTGCCTCCGTTGACAATTGCATATCGTAATTGCATACTGACCGCATGCAAGAGAGCGAAACGGAGACGAAACCCGGTAAACCGAGCTTCTGGCAGAGCACCCGCCACGCGTTCCTCATTCGTCATCGCAATTCCCGCTCACTCTACTTGAACGTCCGGCTGAACGGAAGGCTAATTCGGAAGTCGCTCAAGACCAAGTCCATCACGGTCGGCCGCCTCCGACTCGCCAAGGAACTAGGCGCAATTCGGCAGGCTGCGGCCCGTCGCAGCGACTTGGACGCCGGGCGGAAGCTGACTCTGTGTGACTGCATCGCGCTCTACCGCGAGAGGGTCGAAGCGAGCGCGACCCTGAAGCCCGCGACCCGGAAGTTCTACCGCGAGGTCCTGGTCGAGATCGAGCGCACCTTCGACCGGCCCGGCCGGGACGTGCGCGAGATCGAAACCCAGGACTGCCTGACGTGGGCGGGGGATTTCGCCCGGCGCTACAACGCCACCCGGTACAACGCGGCCGTGGGGATCCTGCGGCGGCTGTTCGCGGTGGCGGTCGAGAAGGGCCTTCGGACCAGCAACCCCGCGTCCAGCGTCCGCAAAGCCCGAGTGAGACGGAAGGAACTGAAGCTCCCCAGCGTCGCGACCTTCGCCGCGCTGGTCCGCAACATCGAGACTGCCGGCGGCCGGTTCAGCCACGACTGCGCCGACTTGGTGCGGTTCCTCGCTTTCAGCGGTTGCCGCATCGCCGAGGCAAACCAAATACGCTGGGCCGACGTGGACATCGGACGCGACGAGTTGGTCGTCCGTGGCGATCCGAAGGCCGGGACGAAGAACTGGGAAGCGCGCCGCGTGCCGTTGAATCCGGAACTTCGCGCCCTGCTCGAGCGCATCAGGAGCGAGCGTCCGAACGAGCCCGACGGCGCCCCGGTGCTCGTCGTTCGCGAGTGCCTGAAGTCGCTGCACCGGGCGTGCGACCGGCTTGGGATTCCGAGGCTCACGCACCACGATCTGCGCCACTTCCACGCCACTCGCTGTTTGGAGTCCGGCGTCCCCGTCGCGACCGTCGCCGCTTGGCTCGGCCACAAGGACGGTGGCGCGCTGTTGCTCAAGACCTACTCGCACCTTCGCACCGAGCACAGCGCCGCGATGGCGGCACGGGTCAGCTTCTCCCCCAACGCCGAGCCCACGGCCCCGAACGTGGTCTCGCTGATGCCCAGGTCCGAACCCGACCGGCTACTGAAGCTCTAAGGCAACCCGCCAACCGGAGGGACGCCATGAGTCCTGGCCCCGAGCCTATTTCCCGCCTCGGGCCCGACGCCACGGCACGGCAAACGGCCCCCACCACTGCCGCCGCAACACCGGCCGACCCGTATCGCCCGGCCGATTGCCAATAAGCGACGGTGGCGCCCTCGAACGCGCGGTCTATGGGGCGATCCTCAATGACCCCCAAGCCGCCCTACAGATGCCGGCCCTGCGGTGGCTGATCGACAACGCCCCGGGGCCGGTCGATGACTCGATGCCAGCCCAGGCACTTTCGCTGATTCGCGCGCAAGACGAGGGGACGGAGCAGCAGTCATGGCATGGCAACGCCGCACTTCCCCGCAATCGCGGTGGCCAGCTTCTTGAAGTCTTCATAGCACTCTTGCACGGCATAGATGTGCCCTCCGAGGGCGCCGTCTGCTGCTTTGAGATGGAAGATCGGTTTGAGCGCCTCCTGGGCCATAGGCATCAGACTGCGATAGTGCTTCAAGGTAGCGATGCACTCCGGGTCTGGGACACCCGGCGAGACGTAGCCGCTGCTGTCATCCAGCACTTCCTTGCGATAGACCTCGGGAATGCGCCTCATCCATTTCTGGCAGACCTTTACGGGCCGGTCAGCCCGGACGGCGTGCTGCATCACGACGTAGCCCGCCGGGGTGATGTCGCCCGCGGGCAATTTCAAGCTTGGATCACTCGGACGACGGCCAAGCCGGTCCCGCCACTCGCTCCGCCAGTCACGGAGCGTGGGTCCGAGGTTGCGGAGGCCCTGAAGGGAAAACAGGTCGGGAGCCAGCGGGACCACCACGAAGTTGGCCGCGATGATCGCGGCACGATTGATCGCGCCGAGGTTCGGACCCACGTCAATCAAGACAATCTCCGCATCCCGTGTCTCCGCCGCCTTGAGAATGACGCGATGATAAGCCGACTCGGTGCGAAAGGCCGCTTCGTCACGGTTCATGCAGTCCGGCCAGGCCGACGAGAGTTTCGCCTCGAAGCGGGACAGACCGAGGTCGCCAACCAGCAAACCCAAGTCCCGGGTGATCTTCTCGACGTGCGGGTCCTTGATGTCACCCAGGCCTCGCAAGATCGGCGCAACCGCACCGAGAATGCTGTCCGGGTGATCGCCATCCGGCCACAACTCTTCGAGCCGATTCTCGTCCAGGAACATGGCGGTGAGATTGGCCTGCGGATCGAGGTCCGCAGCGACGACGGAGACGCCCAGGTCCGCATACATCCACGCCAGGTGGTAAACCAGCGAGGTCTTCCCGACGCCGCCCTTGTTGTTGAAGAAAACGATGGTTTTCATGGCTTCTTCCGAATGGTCGCCAGGACATGCGATGTCTCGAACGTGAATTCGGCTGGCGGACTGCCGTTCCTTCGCAACACCTCCTGCGCGCGGATGACGCCGCGGCCGAAGGCATTCACATAGCCCAGGGTGGCCATGGCCCCCGAGATGACCGGATTGCGGTAGTCCGTTTGTCTGGGAAAATTCTCGGGCGACGCCATGCCGTAAAGGCCGCCAGGGTTTTGGATCTCGATGCGGTCGTCATACCAGTAGAAGCGCACGGGGGCGTTCGACTCGTAGGAGCGGTGCATCACGGCGTTCCAAAGCAATTCGCGAATCGCGACGGGCGGGTAGTCGGTCTCGGTTCGTTCGCGAAGCGCGGATGCCGGCACGGGATAGGATTGCGTGGGGAGCGATAGAAACGCCTGGAGCTCGCGCAGCACTGTGATGAGATCGCCGCTGAAACGCTTTTCATCCACAGGATCGTCCGACATGGTGGTGCCCGCCCAGCGCACAAACTGAATGTAGGCGCCGGGGATCCATCGCAGGGGTTCCTTGGCAAACAACAAAGCACCAGCGTTGGACGGGCAGTCAGCGACGACGTCGTAGAACCGAAGCGAGGCCATTTGTTCCTTTGGACTGCGCCTATTCTCAGCGATGACCTCCCGAGCCACAGCCGCCGGAAGATACGACACCAAGAACAAATCGAGGACTAGATCGTCCAGCGAGCAGCCTCGGCAAGGACGGGCATCAAACGTTTTCTGAAGAGCGGTTCGCTTCTCTGTCAGAATCCGTTCCTCTTGCTGGTTGGCTCCGCGCCGAGAGGGGCCGATGCGAATCCACACCCGGCCCTTATAGCGGACGGGCGGAAGGTCCGAGGGCAGGACTTCTACTACGGCCACATCACCGTCGGGCAAGGTGTGTTTTTCCACGACGATGGCCGGGAGGGGTTCGATATTGACATTCGAGCGCAGCGCCCCGAGATCGAGGAGGAGTTCGTCTGTGACCTTCAGCCCGCTAGGCTTGCCGCCATTGTCAACCCCGACAAGCAGGTAGCCCGGCTGCCGGTTATTGGGGAAGTCGTTGGCGAAGGCGCACACCGCTTCTCCGAGTTTGTCCGTGCTCTTCGTCGAGATTGTCCTCTCGGCACGGTCAGATTCGAGGTCGGTCATCAGCGCTTTCAGTTGTTCTGTGGTCAGCATTTCGTCAATTCGTTGAAGTGGAGGATACCGCTTCAGCCGTCACCGCTTGAAGCTCGTTCTGGAGCGCCGAGGAGCCTGCCCGTTGGCGGCGGATATGCGCCTTGGCGCTGTCCACGACCAGTTTCACCGGTGCCAGGTCTGGCTGGCCGATGTCGGTCACGGAAAGCCTCGCACGGATTTCTTCCTCGTTGAACTCGCCGTAAAGCTGGCCAAGGGTGACGTTCAGGAAGGCGGCGACGGTCAATTCTACGTTGGCGAAGGAGAGCTGGACTCGATGGCCGTTGCGGAATGCCTGGGCGATTCGCTCGGACACGCTCGTCACGGCAGAGTCCGGCTCGCGCTGGAAGGGCTCGCCCGCGTGACGCGGCTCCGTGGCTTCGCCATCCACGTCACGATGGCGAGAATGAAGTCCTCGGGTTTGTTGAGCGCGGTCATGATTTCGTTGCGTGTGATGGTCACGGTATCGGCCCCCGCCGCGCGACCTTTCACCTCCAGGAAGCGGAGCTTGCCGGTGTTGGGCCCGCGCGACTCCACATCGTAGCCGCGATCGTCGCCGCTCGCATCGGTTGGCTCGAAACTCAAGGCACGCTCGGCGGCCAGCGCCGCCCAGCAGACAGCCCAGATGGTGACGTTTCGTGCATTTGACTTCACCGCCAAAGAACGTCGCGGACCATTTGGGGGCCTCGTCGCAGACGACAAGGTCCCATTCCGTATCCTGCAGCTTGGCCTGGACTTCCTCATCACGGCTCAGCTTGTCGAGGCGTGCAATGCAGAGCGAGTTTTCGCGAAACCAATTGCCCGTACGGGCGGCCTCCAGCTTGTCGTTCGTCAGAATCTCGAACGGCAGATGGAACCGCCGATGGAGATCGTCCTGCCATTGCTCGACCAGACTTCCAGGACACACGATCAAGCAGCGTTTCAGGTCGCCTCGGGCGATCAGCTCCTTGATCAGGAGCCCTGCCATGATCGTCTTGCCGGCACCCGGATCGTCCGCCAGGAGGAACCGGAGCGGTTGCCGGGGCAGCATCACCTCGTAGACGGCTGTGATCTGGTGCGGAAGCGGTTCCACCTGCGACGTGTGGACCGCAAGCAGCGGGTCAAAGAGGTGGGCCAGACGAATTCGGTGAGCCTCTGAGACCAGCCGGAAGAGAGCGCCATCGCCGTCGAAACTCCAGGGCCGACCCGCCTCGACGATCTCGATCCGGGGTTCGTCGTGACGGAAGAGGATCTGGTCGGCCACACGCCCCTCGGCCTTCCGATAGACCAGGGTGAGCGCATTCGACCCGTGCCACTGGACGCTGACCACCGTGACGACGCCGCCCGGCAGAATGCCCCGCACCGTCGTGCTCGATTGGAGATCCTCGAGTTTCATGCCGCGGGTGCCCAGTGCCGATAATCCACAGAGCAACGGTGGGACGCAACTCCCGAAGTGCACCGGAGCGGGCCGCTTTCGCCTTGTCTCGTCATCCCCGTGACCGCACGCTCCACCAGCAGAGAAGATGGGCCCCCACGATACTTGGGTATGCATGCCGTGAACTTGGAATCTGGCCGGCCCACGGTGGAGGAGGCCCGCTGGCGACTCCTCAGGGCGATGGACGCCGCCTGTCGTGCCCGCATTTGCGTCTGGAGGCACTACAGTATGGTTTTGAACCTTGGAGGGTGTTCAGGACAGCGGGCAGGGGGGCGAAGGGTTTGGAGAGTACAGAGTGAAGCCGCCCTCTGCTGCTTCGAGTAGGTCGCAAAAGGGGGGGGCTCGAAGGCACGAATGAGCCGCCGACCTCGGTTCCTGTGTGGCAAGGGCGAACGGTCTGCAGGGAATGCCCGACTGAGGTCCAGAATCCGACCTACCTGTTCCGCTGCCAAACCACGTCTTCTCGTCGTTCCACATCCACCCTCGCACCTCAGCAAACACACCAAAGCCCATGAAGACAACGAACATTTTCCGATCTTGAGGAAGCAAAAAACGCGCCGCAGACTGGTGGTGTTCGGCGCCTGGCTGTTGAGACGGATTCTGGCAGCAGAGACCGTGGCAGCATCAACCATGAAACCGGAAGGGGAATCAGCACAATGAACCACAGCACGACGACACCCTCCCTGGCCCTCCTGGGGGGACCGCCGGTGCGCACCCGGCCTTTCCCCACCTGGCCGGTCTTTGGCGAGCCCGAAGAGCGACGGTTGTTGGAGGCCTTGCGCGGGGGCCAATGGGGCAAGCTGCAGGGCAACGCCGTGGCCGAGTTCGAGCGCCGGTTCGCCGCCCTGCACGGCTGCCAACACGCGCTCGGCGTGGTCAATGGCACGGTCTCGCTGCGCATCGCCCTGATGGCGGCCGGCCTTGGGGCCGGGGACGAAGTCATCGTCCCCCCCTACACCTTCCTGGCCACCGCGACGGCCGTGGTCGAGGCCAACATGGTGCCGGTGTTTGCCGACGTCGACCTCGAGACGTTCAACCTCGATCCGCCAGCCGTCGAGGCCGCCGTCACCCCGCGGACTCGCGCGCTGATCCCGGTGCACATGGGCGGTCAACCGGCGGCCATGGACGCCCTCATGGCCATCGCCCGGAAGCACTCCCTCGTCGTCATCGAAGACGCCGCCCACGCCCACGCCGCGCTCTACGGGGACCGGCCGGCCGGCAGCATCGGCCACATGGGCTCGTTCTCGTTTCAGTCCTCCAAGAACCTGACGTCCGGGGAAGGAGGCGCCATCACGACCCACGACGATCACCTGGCCGAGGCCTGCCGCTCGATTCACAACTGCGGGCGCATTCCCGGCGGGCTCTGGTATGAACACCATGTCATGTCGGCGAACTACCGGCTGGGCGAATTCCAGGGCGCGGTGCTCAACGCGCAGCTCGAGCGCCTCGAGGAACAAACCCGAACGCGCGATCGCAACGGCCAGTATCTGGCCGCGCAATTGAGCCGGATCCCCGGTGTCCATCCCCAAAAACGACTCGAGTCCACCAGGCGCCACAGCTATCACCTGTTCCTGTTCCGGATCGACGCGCCGGCGTTCGGCGCGCCGCGGGCTGCGGTCCTGAAGGCCTTGCAGGCCGAGGGCATCCCGGTGTGCGGCGGCTACGCGATGCCGCTGTATCGGCAGCCGCTGTTTCTCAACAAAGCGTTCGGCCCATACCTCCCTGACGCCCGCAAGACGCTCGATTACGGGGCAGTGCGCTGTCCGCAGTGCGAGACCCTCTGCTCCGAGCAGGGCGCCTGGCTGGAACAAAACCTGTTGCTGGGACCGCTGGCGGACATGGACGACATCGCCGAGGCGTTTGCCAAAGTCCACGCGAACCGCCAGTCGCTGAGGACGATCCAGCCATGATGCTAATCGGTTCGCCCCCGGAAGGAGGCGTTCTTGCCGACCATGGGTACGGTGAGGGTGATGGGCGAACTGGGCGGGTTGGTCGTGAGGACCGTCACGTCGTGGAGAAGCGGTGAGGCGCCCCGCAGGAGAGTGAAGGGGCGGCCTGCGGTCAGCTCGACTTTCAGTTCCACCAGGTTGCCGCCCAGGTTCTTGATGGACAAAAACTTCGGCTGGGATGCAGGGGTGCAACCCGTGGTCTTCAAGGGCATGTCCGTTTGCCGGTCGGCGCCCGCGACCCCAGTGTTGCCGGCCAGGGTCTTGCCTTGGTCAACCAGGTTGAAGAACGTCAGCCTGGCCGTGTAGGTCTTGCACGTGGCAAGGGTGTTCCTGGGAATGACCGCCGAAGTCGCCGTGACCGGAAGGAGCCGGCCGGCACAGGCGTCGGGCAGTTCAAACACGATTTGACCGGTCTCATCCAGAACCAGGATGGTGATGAACCGGTTCGTGCCGGTTCCGGTGAAGGCGTCCCACGAGAGCGTGAAATCGGCGGCCGGATCGACGGCTTGCGCCGCGGTGAAGTTGGCAAAACGCGGGATCGGCGGGTAGGACGACGCCGTGAATGTCAGGGTGGCGGAGTTGGTGACCGTGCCCGACGCATTCCGAAGCTGGACGGCGTACGCCACGTTGGGGTAGGCCGCGTCCAGTTGCGCCTGGTCTGCGAACTCCTCGATCAAGTAAGCGTAGCCGGCGATGGACTGGGTGTACGTCTTGACGGTGTGCGGCTGGGGCGCGGGAGGCGCGGGGAACTCGAGGGTGACATTCACCTCGCCCCCGCCACCCATCGGAGTGCCGTAGGTGCCGATGAACATCCCGCCGCCGTCCGGATCGGTTTGCGGCGTTCCCGTGCCATTCTGGACATAGCTCAGGCCCTTGAACAGGGCGAACCCGGCCAGCTCGATCGGTGTCTCCCCCTCGCATCCGCCGCCGCCTCCTGACACCTTGAAGGAACCCGTGGTGGTGGGCAGCGGGTTCCCGGCGACGTCACGGAAGCTGTTGGGGCCATTCGGGACCGGGTTCAGGATCCACGTGTGGGTCCCGCTCGGCAATCCGCCCGTGTAGGTGCACACCAGGGCCTGATTTCCGTCGGTCCACGAATACCCGAACTTGGCGGGGTCGAGCAGCGAGCTCCAGGTGATCGTGATCTTGGTCGGATCCATCGGTTCGCTGAACGCGAACGAGACGGGGACGATCGGCGACGCATTCGTGGCGCCGTCGGCCGGGTAGGAGGCCATGAGGACCGGAGGGGTCGTGTCGGTGCCGCCGCCGCCGGCCGTCGTGACGGCCAAGCGTGTTTCGCTGAAGAAGCCGGCCGACGCGGGCAGCATGCCGCTGTAATCCGTCTCGTAACGGCCATAGCGGAGCCGCAACTCGTAGGCCGTGTCCGCGGCCAGGGTGTCCGCGTAGAGGGTCCAGGCCGTTTCGGTGGCGCTGACGACGTCAGCGAGGATCACCGTCGAGCCCTGCAGCAGGGTGATCTGCACGGTCTGCTCTTCAGTCGCGCCCGCAAGGCTCTGGAACGTGAACTCGAAGTCCGCCGCGGCGTCGATCGACTGCGCGGCCGTGTAGTTGACCACCTGCGGCGGCGCGGGGAAATTGTCCGCGGTCAGGGTGCCCACGCCCGTCATCGGGAAACCCATCAGCCCCAGGCTCAGCTGGTAGGTCCCCGCGGGGTAGGTGGCCGACAGTGCAGCCGGCGAATTGGCGGTGGCAACGAACCGGTAGACCTCCTCGCCGGCGTAGTGGGTGAGCGCCTGCACCGACCCGCCGGGCAGCTGAACGCTGGCGTCGGTGACCATCCCCGCCATGTCCGACGTTTGCGCCACGAAGAGCGCGCCCGAGGTGGCCACGGGGCTCGGGGCGGCGGCCGACGTTTGTGAGTAGACCCGGCCTTTGGCCACGAAGAGATCCTCCTGGGCCTGCAACCCGCTGAGAACCCCAATCCCCATTCCCGACACGATCGCCAGTGCGAGCGAATTCATCGGGTCTACATCGAGGACTCGAGGCCCTCTTGTCAACGAAATTGGGCGGTCGCACGCGTTGCGGAACCCCCTCACGGATTCAGGGCGGAGCACAGATTGTAAGGGGGCGAAGCGAAGCCGGGTGCGCCGGTCGGTCAATCGGCGGTCCGTTCCGCTCAAAGCCGGAACACGGCGGTTGTCTTCGCTCGCCACCGCTCGGCCGGACTGGGCACGCCGGCCGGGAACCACCGACGGAATTGCCGGTTGCGCCGGATCAGGGTCGCGAGCGACACCGGCGGTGGCAAAGGCCGGAACCCGTCCGCGTCCGGGAACTCCAGGTCCAGGCTGGGACGGCCCGCGTCACGGATTGCGCAGGAGCCGGACAAAGGCTTCGTAGATTCCCCGGGTGCCATACTTGACGAACAATTGCTCATACCGCGGATCCTGCAAGTCCAGAGCATTGCGCCGCACCAGCATTTCCACGTCATCGGCATCCTTGGATGTGCGGTGCGGCAGCGCTTGCTTGAGAACGTGCAGCTTCAGGGCGAGCAGGTGATCCAGACAAGGCACACGCGCACGGGTGCCGCCGAAGTCCCGCTCTTCTGAAGCCTGCTGCATCCGATCGAATGTCATGTCGTCGACGAACATCAGGTCGAGGCCCTCACCCCCTGCAGGGTGCGTGAACTGGGCAAACGCCTGCGTCTCGCCACACCGGCTCAGTCCGGCTGCGGCGAGCCGAGCGAACCATCGATCCCGCTCCGACCGTTTCACCAGGAAATCAACGTCAAACGTGGCTCGCGCGTGGCCATGCGCCGCGACTGCATATCCGCCGATAACGAGGAACATCAGCGGTGGCTCCGCCTGGGCGACACCGATGAAATCGCTCAGTTCCATCAACCCGGAGTCTAGAGTCCTCGACTTGTGAAAGTCGATGCGATTAGGTCAAGTGTGGCCCCTGCCGTTCCAGCCCTGCCCCCCTGCCTTCGAGGACTCTACATTAGCGAGGCGCGGAAGGAAGGGTTGCCAGGCAAGCCAGGAACCAAGGCCGACGGGAGGCAATCACCCCTCCAATGATCCCGTCCTCAATACCTGCTCGATCTGGATTCCTCGCCGATTCAGGGCGGAGCACAGATTGCAGGAGGGGGCGAAGCGAAGCCGCGTGTGCGGGTCGGTTAATCGGCGATCCGCCCCGAATCTTTGCGGAAACCGTCTGTGTCCGGGAACTCCAGGTCCAGGCTGGGACGGCCCGTCAAGGCAACAGCGTGTCGCCCATGAGATACCGATCGCACTCGCGGGCGGCGCCGCGGCCCTCGTTGAAGGCCCAAACGACCAGGCTCTGGCCGCGCCGGCAGTCGCCGGCGGCAAACACGCCTTTGACGTTCGTGGCAAACACGCCGTGCTCGGCCTTGATCGTGCTCCGGGAATCCCGCTCGACTCCGAGCTGGTCCAGCAGGGCGGATTCGGGCCCCAGAAACCCCATGGCGAGCAGGACGAGCTGCGCCGGCAGTTCCTTCTCGGTCCCGAGGATTTCGAGGGGGCGATACCGACCCTGGGCGTCCTTCTCCCATTTGACGCGGACAGTGAGCAGGGCGCGCACCCGGCCCGCTTCATCGGCGAGGAAGCGCTTGACGGTGGTCTCGTAGGTCCGCGGGTCTGCGCCGAACAGGGCCTGGGCTTCCTCCTGGCCGTAGTCCTGGCGGAAGATCCTCGGCCACTCGGGCCAGGGGTTGTCCGGCGCGCGCTCGAGGGGCGGGCGCGGCAGGATCTCGACCTGGACAACGCTGCGGCAGCCCTGGCGCAGGGCTGTTCCGACGCAGTCAGTGCCGGTGTCGCCGCCGCCGATCACGACGACGTCCTTGCCGGCGGCGGAGAGATCCGGCGGCGGGGGCTGGGCCTCGAGCAGGTGCCGGGTGTTCGCCGTCAGGTAGTCCATGGCGAACCGGATCCCGCCCAGCGACCGGCCGTCCACGGCCAGGTCGCGCGGCCGGGTGGCCCCGGTGCAAAGAACCACGGCGTCGTGCTCGGTGAGGAGCCGGCGCGGGGCGTAGTTGACGCCAACCTCGGTGTGGGTGAGGAATTGGACGCCCGCCGCGGCCAGGCCATCGAGCCGGCGCTGGACCAGCGCCTTGTCGAGTTTCATGTTCGGGATGCCGTACATGAGCAGCCCGCCGGCCCGGTCCGCCCGTTCGAACACCGTGACGGCATGGCCCGCGCGACGGAGCTGCGCGGCGGCGCACAAACCGGCCGGACCGGACCCGACCACAGCCACCCGCTTGCCGGTCTGAACCGGGGGCGGCTCGGGATGAATCCAACCCTGCTCCCAGCCCTTGTCGGCAATGGCGCACTCGAGATTCTTGATTGTGACCGGCGGGTTGTTGAAGCCCAGGACGCACGATCCCTCGCACGGCGCGGGGCAGACGCGGCCGGTGAATTCAGGGAAGTTGTTGGTCCGATGCAGCCGCTCGAGGGCTTCGCGCCAGAGGCCGCGGTAGACGAGGTCGTTCCACTCGGGGATCAGGTTGTGGATGGGACACCCGGAGGTGATGCCGCTGATCAGCGTGCCGGTGTGACAAAACGGCGTGCCGCAATCCATGCAGCGCGCCGCCTGCTCCCGGAGCGCCCGCTCGTCGAGCGGCTGATGGAACTCGCGCCAGTCCTTGATCCGTTCGAGAACGGGGCGGTCCGACGGCAGCGCTCGGGGGTATTCGAGGAATCCGGTGGGTTTGCCCATGGGAGGATGAGATCGGGGTGGGAATGAAGGTTCGGGTGCGGGGTGTCGTCCGGCTCAGCCTCCGCCGACGCGGGCGAGGTCGCGCGCGTTCTCCTCGAAGGCGGCCATCCAGGCCTCGTCGCCGCTGAGCCCGGCCGCCGTCACCCGATCGAGCGCCTGGAGAACCCGCTTGTAGTCCTTGGGCATGACCTTGATGAACCGCGGGACGTAGTCCTCCCAGAGAACAAGCACCTTCAGCGCGCGCTCGCTGCGGGTGGACTCGGCGTGCCGCTGGATCAGGTGCCGGACCGCCTCGATCTCGCCGGGATCCTCGAGCCGTTCGAGGCCGACCATCTGCGGATTGACAAGCCGCGGAAAGTCGCCGGTCTCGTCCAGGACGTACGCAATGCCCCCGGACATCCCGGCGGCAAAGTTCCGGCCGGTCGGGCCCAGGATCACCACGCGGCCGCCCGTCATGTACTCGCAGCCGTGATCGCCGACAGCCTCGACGACCGCGCTCAATCCGCTGTTGCGAACCGCAAACCGCTCGCCCGCCATGCCGCGGATGTAGGCCTCGCCGCCCGTGGCCCCGTAGAACGCGACGTTGCCAATGATGATGTTCTCCTCCGGCGGGAAGGTCGAGCCGGCGGGCGGGAACACGATGATCTTCCCCCCCGAGAGGCCCTTGCCAACATAGTCGTTCGCATCGCCCTCGAGGACGAACGTCATGCCCCGCGGCAGGAACGCCCCGAAACTCTGGCCCGCCGACCCCTTGAACTGAAGCTGGATCGTGTCCTCGGGCAACCCCTCGGGGCCGTGCCGGCGGGTGATCTCGCTCCCGGTCAGGGTGCCGACAACACGGTTGACATTCCGAATCGGCAGCTCGGCGCGGACCTTCTCCCCGCGCTCGATCGCCGGGGCGCACAGGCCAAGCAGCAGCCGCTTGTCGAGCGATTGGTCGAGGCCGTGGTCCTGGGGCATCTGACAATACCGGCCGACGGCCGGATCGACCTCGGGCTGGAAGAGGATGTTCGAGAAATCGAGGCCGCGGGCTTTCCAGTGGTCGATGGCCCGGTTCATCTCGAGCACCTCGGTGTGACCCACCATCGCCTCGAGCGTGCGAAAACCGAGGCGCGCCATCCACTCGCGCGCCTCCTGGGCGACGAACCGCATGAAGTTCACCACGTGCTCGGGCTTGCCGGCAAACTGGCGTCGCAGCTCCGGGTTCTGCGTCGCGACGCCGACGGGGCAGGTGTTGAGGTGGCAGACGCGCATCATGAGGCAGCCCATCGCCACCAGCGGCCCGGTCGCGAAGCCGAATTCCTCGGCGCCGAGCAAGGCGGCGATGACCACGTCCCGGCCGGTCTTGAGCTGGCCGTCCGTCTCGACCACGATTCGGCTGCGGAGGTTGTTCAGGACGAGCGTCTGGTGGGTCTCGGCAAGACCCAGCTCCCAGGGGAGGCCCGCGTGCCGGACCCCCGTGTGCGGCGACGCCCCCGTGCCGCCGTCGTGCCCGCTGATCAGGACGACGTCCGCCTTGGCCTTGGCCACCCCGGCCGCCACGGTGCCGACGCCGATCTCCGCCACCAGCTTGACACTGATCCGCGCGTGCTCGTTCGCGTTCTTCAGGTCGTGAATAAGCTCGGCCAGATCCTCGATCGAGTAAATGTCATGGTGCGGCGGCGGCGAGATCAGACCGACGCCGGGCGTGGAATGGCGGACCCGGGCAATCCAGGGGTAGACCTTGGGACCGGGGAGCTGGCCGCCCTCTCCGGGCTTGGCGCCCTGGGCCATCTTGATCTGCAGCTCCCGCGCGTTGACAAGATAATGGCTGGTGACGCCGAACCGGCCGGAGGCCACCTGCTTGATCGCTGAGTTCTTCGAGTCGCCCCCGGGATTCGACCCGCGGTAGCGCTCGGGATCCTCGCCCCCCTCGCCCGTGTTGCTCCGCCCGCCAATCCGGTTCATGGCGATGGCGAGCGTCTCGTGCGCTTCCTGGCTGATCGAGCCGTAGCTCATCGCGCCCGACTTGAATCGCTTCAGCAAACTCTCGACCGATTCGACTTCCTCGATCGGCACCGGCGTCCGCGGCCGGAACGTCAAAAGCCCCCGCAGCGTGCAGAGGCGCCGCGATTGATCGTCGATCAGCGTCGAGTACTCCCGAAACAAGGCGTAGCTCCCGGTCCGGACCGCCCGCTGCAGCGTGCGAATCGATTCCGGATTGAACAGGTGGAACTCGCCGTCGTCGCGCCACTGGTACCGGCCGCCCGGCTCGAGCGCGTGCCCGTTCACCGGCCGGTCCGGAAACGCGCGGCGATGCCGGAGCAGGACCTCCCGGGCGATGCCGTCGAGGCCGATGCCCTCGACCCGGGAAGGCGTCCACGTGAAGTAGCGGTCGACAACCCGGTGGTGGAGGCCCACAGCCTCGAAAATCTGGGCCCCGCGGTAGCTCTGGATCGTCGAAATCCCCATCTTCGAGATCACCTTCACCACCCCTTTCACCGCCGCTTTGACGTAGTTCCGGCCGGCGGTCCGGTGGTCGATCCCCGGCAGCAGCCCCTGCCGCATCATGTCGTCCAGCGTCTCGAAGGCGAGATAGGGATTCACCGCCCCGCAGCCGTAACCCAGCAGCAGCGCGAAATGATGCACCTCCCGCGGTTCCCCCGACTCGAGGACCAGCCCCACGCGCGTTCGCTTGCCCGTCCGGATCAGGTGATGATGCAGGCCGGCCACCGCCAGCAGCGCCGGCACCGGCGCATGCTCGGCGTCCACACCGCGGTCGGAGAGGATCAGGATGTTGACCCCTTCGCCAATCGCACGGTCGGCCTTCGCAAACAGCGCGCTCATCGCCTTCTCCAGCCCCAGTCCGCCCTCCGCCGGATCGAACAGGATCGGAAGCGTCACCGACCGGAAATCGCCCTGGGCCACGTGCCGCAGCCGGGCGAGTTCCTCGTTGGTCAGGATCGGCGTCTTGAGCTGGATCAGATGGCAGCTCTCGGGCACCGGCTCGAGCAGGTTGCGCTCGGAACCGATGGTCGTCTCGGTCGAGGTGACGATCTCCTCGCGGATGCAATCGATGGGCGGGTTGGTCACCTGGGCGAAGAGCTGCTTGAAATAGTCGAAGAGCAGCCGCGGGCGGCTCGACAGGGCGGCAAGTGGCGTGTCGTTGCCCATGGAGCCGACCGCCTCGACACCGTCCTTGCCCATCGGCATCAGGATGATCCGCTGGTCTTCGTAGGTGTAGCCGAAGGCCAGCTGGCGCTGCAGCAGGGTGTCGTGGTCCGGCGCGGGGACCTCGGGCGCGGCGGGCAGGTTGTCCAGGTGGACGAGATGCTCCGCCAGCCACTGGCGGTAAGGCCGCTCATTGGCGATCTGGCGCTTGATTTCGTCGTCCTCGACGATGCGGCCTTCCTCGGTGTCGACGAGGAACATGCGACCGGGCTGCAGCCGACCCTTGCGCAACACCTGCTCTGGAGGGATGTCGAGAACGCCCGCCTCGGAGGCCATCACCACCAGGTCATCCTTCGTGACGTAGTAGCGCGACGGGCGCAGGCCGTTCCGGTCGAGCACTGCCCCGATCTGAACGCCGTCGGTGAACGCTATGGAGGCCGGGCCATCCCACGGCTCCATGAGGCAACTGTGGAACTCGTAGAATGCGCGGCGCTCCGGGTCCATGCCGCCGTGCTTCGCCCACGGCTCGGGAATCATCATCATGACGGCATGCGGAAGTGAGCGTCCGGTCAGGCGGAGGAACTCGAGCGTGTTGTCGAA
>JAKQDD010000025.1 GCA_029556615.1 Verrucomicrobiota bacterium
CCCCCGCCATATGCCACCTCGACCGTCAACCCCGACGGCACCGTCGCCACCGTCACGCTCTTGCCCGTCCCATCATAAACCTGGGTCAACCCGCTCAGCACCACCGTCGCCAAACCCTTGCTCACCTCCACTGTCTGCTCCGCGCTCGCCGGAAGCCAGACCGAGTCCCCCGCCTGATTGGCGCGGAGACGGAGGGTTCCCACACCCGTCACCTGCAGCCGGTTTCCGCTGAGCGTGCCCGGTCCGCTCACCACTTCGAACGTCACCGCCAACCCGCTGCTCGCCGTGGCCGCCAGCGTGACCGCGCTCTGACCAAACCGCAGGGTGCCAACCGGATTGAACGTGATCGTCTGAGCCTTCCGGTTGATCGTGATCGCCGCCGTGCGGCTGTCGACCGACCCCGCACCGTTGCTCACCCGAACCCAATAATGAGTGCTCACATACCCGGGGCCCAACCACAACCGGTTCCAATTCGTTCCCACCGGGCGGCTGACATCCCCGCTCAATCCCTCGTACCATCGGTACATCAGCGGCGCCGTGCCCGCCGCCACCACGCCGTTGGTCACCGTGCTCCCCGCCCAGAAGGTCAGATCATACGGACCCGCGAGAATCGACGGCGGCACCAGCACCGCCACTTGCGCCACACGACTCGTGGTCGATCCGTAGTCGTTGCTCACCACCACGGTGTACCCGCCCGCATGCGCGGGCTGAACGTTCGGCTGCGTGAACGACGATCCGGTGGCGCCCCCAAGCGCTGAACCCTCGCGATACCACTGGTACGTCAACACGCCGGTCCCCGACGCGCCAACGCTCAAGGTGAGTGTCTCCCCCACATTCAACGTCCGGTTCTGAGGTTCCTCCGTGATCATCGGCGCCTGCCCCCGCGCCAAAGAGAACGACTGCAGCCCCACCAGCGAAGCCGGAACCGCCGGCGGCGAAAGATGGTCGCCGCCAGTCTTCACCGTCAAAACCGCCGATGCCCCCGTCCGAAAACCCGCCGCCCGAGCCTCCTCGTACGTCGCCCCTCCCGCCATCTCCCACACGCGGATCTGCACATACGCGATGCCCCCCTCCGGCACCGTCGGCACGTCCACCCGCGCCCCCTTGAAGACGCCGTTCTTCAGCACCGTCGTCGAAGGTTCCATCGCCGCCATGCTCGAAGTCGTCGGCCCCGCAAACAACTGGATGCGAAAAGCCTCGCTCGTCACGTTCGTGCCGGACTCGAGAATCGGCGCGTAAACCAAGCCGGGCGAGCTGTTGGCAAAGTAGATCGATCCCTGCCCTAACACGGAGAACTCGGCAGCCCAGGTCAGAGTCAGAAGACCCAGCGCAAACCAACGCAGGCTTTTCATATTGGTCAGATTAAAAGATGACGCGGCCCTTCTACAGACCGCCAACACCGAAGTCAACTGCGGCGTCGCTGTCTCCAGCCTCGGTGTCCAACAGATACCAAAGTATGCATGGACGTTTTACATTGTTTTTGCTGGCGCTTGCAGGACCAGTGTTTTTGTTCCGGATTGCAGGTTCGTGTTGCAGTTTTGGTAGATGTACCTCCTATGCAATACCCCCCCCTCCTGTGATCGCCTCCCCTTCCACCTCCCTCGCAGACCTGAATGCCCATATTGAAATCGCATCCTCAGGTGTCAGTTTCTCAAACACTCGCCGCTTTGTGTACGGCTGAAGGGATGACTGCCCCGGTTTCGTAGTGACTGCGGTGGAACTGCTTCGACTCGCCCGCAAGCCAGAATGCTGGACATTGTCGGTGGATCTTACGATTCCCGCCAATACATAAGCCAACGCGTGCACCGGCAGTGTCACCTAAGTGATTCTGCTTCAGCTACTTACGTTCCACTGTGCCCACCCTTCGCGACAATGGCATACTCCGTGCTAAATTACTATTAGCGAAATGTCCGCATGAGCCACAATTGAAGGCGAGTATGAAAACACTGGTTCCACGGTTCCTTATGGCTGCGTTGCTGAGCAGCCTGTGCCTCTTCAGCGCCAAGGCGAATCTCATCCTCAAACTCGACAATGTGTACGGGTATGAGGGCCAGGAGGGCGCGCCTGCTGACCTTAATCCTAGTGCCACGGTTCTGAGCGAATGGCTCATTGGTTCGACCGGCCTGAAGGACCTGTACAAAGGGGAAACTGGCGGGGAAGTCATCAATCTCGATCTCTCGGGGTCTTACGAGACGTCGTTTTCTTCCGGAAACGAGACTGCGACCATCACTTATACAGGTGGGGAGATCCCCGGCGGGTATGTCTTCGCACTGGCAAAAGACGGTGCGAGTCATCACCCGGTGTGGTATGTGTGGTACTTGTCGGGCCCAGCGTTGTCCGGCGGTACATCGCTTGGTTGGGACGGGGTCACCGCACTCGAGTTCGCCCAGTTGTGGGCAGACGCAGGTGCCATCTCCCACGTGCAACTCATGGGCACAGATACGAGAATACCACCGAGCGTGGTGGTGGTGCCGGATGGTGGCGCCACCGCAGCATTGCTCGGCCTCGGCATGCTCGGCTTGGGTCTTGTGACTCGACGCAAGGTCTAGGCACTTCCCTTTCGACACAACCTGTTGTCCTTTCGAAGGGCCGAGCAATCGGCCCTTTCTGTTTCTTGAAGGCCGTTGGCGTCCCTCTTGCGGACTGCTGTCGCTGCGTCCGTTAGACATTTAGTCGACGCGTCTCCAGGCACGCCGCCCCGGCCATGACCATCACCGACTCCAACAAGCCCGGGCCCCCCGCAAACGCACCACCCGGTGTGGACTCCTTCCGCGACACCACGCCGGTATCTACTTCTTGATGGTCACGGTAGCCGAGGCGCTTTCGTTGCCGGCAGCATCCCGCGCCTTGGCGACCAGTGAATGGAGCCCCTTGGCAAGCTTGTTGGTCTTGACCGTAAAGACCACACTGGCCTCCGTGCTCGTCCCGACCTTGACCCCGTCCAAATACAACTCAACCTTGGTCACCCCAACGTTGTCCGCAGCCACCACCTTCACCTTGACACTCTGCGTCACCGTCGTCCCGCTGGCGGGCGACGTGATCGCCACCGTCGGCGACACCGTGTCCGCTTCCTGGTTCTTGACCGTCACACCAACGACCGTCGATGCACCAGTATTCCCCGCGGCGTCAAAGGCCGTGGACTGCAGCGTGTGCTCCCCGTCCACCGCAGCGGTTGTGTCCCAGGCGAATTGCGCAGTGGCCGCAGCCGAGGAGCCGACCAGCACACCATCCAGATAGAGTTGAACGCCGGTCACCCCACGGTCGTCCGCCGCCGATGCCGTAATCGTCACCTGCCCAGAAACGACCGCCCCCGGGCTCGGGTCCGTGATGCTCGTCGTCGGAGCAACCGTGTCCGCATCGAACGTCAGCGCCACGTCGACCGCCTTCGCGGCATTGACCCGCCCCCCGCCATAGATCGTGTCCCACCCGCTGGCCCCCAAATCGTCGGCGGATTCAATCACCAGATCCCGAACCTCCTCCGCCGAGAGCGCCGGATTGGCCGAGATCACGAGCGCCGCCACTCCGGCGGTGATCGGGGCGGAAAAGGACGTGCCCGACCAGTATCCGTAGCCGCCACCCCGACTGGTGGTCAGAATCGACACGCCGGGCGCCGCCACGTCAATGTTGTTCCCATAATTCGACCACGAGGCCAACCGGTCGGCCGAATCCGTTGCACTGACCACGATGATCGATGGATTATCCGCCGCAGTCACCAGCGTGGCTTCGTTCCCGGCCGACATGGTCACAACGCCGCCCTTGCTCATGAAATACTGCGCGGCCGTCGTCACCGTCGCACTGAAGTCCAGACGGTAGCTGATGTTGGCCACTCGTGCCCCATGGTCTGCTGCCCACGTTAACGCTGCGGAAATCGTGCTGCTGTACCCGTAGCCGTTGAGATCGCTGATCCGCATCGGCATCAGCCGGCATCCCCACGCCACCGACGCGACCCCAATCCCGTTGTTGCCCGCCGCCGTTGCGGAACCCGCCACCGCCGTCCCGTGACCATACACGTCGCTCGTGTCGGCATTGTTGTCATACGTGTTCCATCCCGGAACAATCTTGCCCGCCAGATCCGGGTGCGTCCCGTCCACCCCGGTGTCCAGAATCGCAATGATCGTCCCCGAGCTTCCACACGTCAGGTCCCAGGCGCTGCTCGCGGCAATCTTCGGCAAGTGCCACTGGTTCGGATACGACGGATCGTTCGGAACCAAGGAAGGTGCGACCACGGCGTCGCCCTCGGCAAACTCGACATCCTCGTGACGCTGCAATGCCTCCAGCACCTTTACGCGGGCGGCTTCGGACACACGAATGATGCGGACGCCGATCGGAGCAATCACTCCAACTTCCCGGGCACCATGAGCCGCCAGCAGGTTCGCCACCGCTGCCTCAGGCACGTGCGCGCGTGCCTTGACCAGAATCTGATCCGGAACAAAAGGCCCCGTCGCTTCGGGGAGTCGGCCAGCTGTCAATGTGACAACCGTTGTCGCACTGACGTAAAACAAAAAGACGATGCTCACCCTGCGCAGGTTGAGCCGCCAGACCGCGCGCTTCGTGCTCATGTGATTGTATTATGGCTACTTACAAATCTTCTATCTTGAATCCTCGTGGGAGGTGGCTGACTCCGTCAGGCATCCCATCGAACCGGCCCTTAGCAGCAGGGATGCCAGGCTAGCCCCTTGTCAGAAAATATCTACCAACATGTTGTCGATGTTGCCCGCGCGATCCGGCGGTGCTGCTCGCCGCAGGCGAAGCCCATGTTCCCAGCGAAGTCTGGGAAAAGTCGTGGAGTCCTCGACTTGTGAAACACGTGTGGAGACTATGAGTCTGTCACCTTGTTTGCGGCACCGTTCCGCTGGACTGGATGCGGCATCGGTCTGAGGCGGCCCCTCGCCAGAGTCCTCGACTCCTGAAACATGGGGTCAACAGGTCAAGTTTGGTCCCTGCCGTTCCAA
>JAKQDD010000048.1 GCA_029556615.1 Verrucomicrobiota bacterium
ACGCCGAACCCCACGGCCCAGCCGCCGCCCGAGGTCCACACGAAGGTCGCGGAGTAACCGTAGGTGCACGGCCAGCCGTACCACCACGTCCCCATGTAAGGCGGATAGTACCAGCCGGTCCCGTAGACCACCACCTGCTCCGTCGTCACCACGGTGCCGTAGTAGCCGGGCGTGTAGCCGACGTAGACCGACGTGTCGTCATAGCCGTAGATCCGCACGTAGGTGACGTAGTGGATGGGACTGCTGGGCGGGATGGTGTAGATCACCGGCGGCACCGTCACGGCCACCGTCCAGGGCCCCAGCGGCGCGGGCGCGGAGAACCAGACCGCGTTCTCCACGGCGTAGTAGCTGTTTTCAGCCACCCGGATGACCGGCGTCTTGCTGTTGACCGCGTACTGGAGGGAGGTGTCCTTGACGTCCTTGAATTTCGGCTGGCCGTCGTATTTGACCGTCAGCTTGGCCGTCGCCCGGTTGATGGTGGCGGTCTGGGGGATGGAGTTGGCCACCACCGCTTCCTTGGCCGGCTCAGTGCCGGGGACGCACGCCAGCACGCTCGCCTTGGCGTGATCCGGCGGGATCTTGGCGAACCCCTCGGGCAGCCGCGAGGCGGGCACGTACTCCCACGGCTTGTTGAATTCCGGGGAGCGGAACCAGCGGCCCGACAGGAGGACGTAGTACATGTTGCTCTTCGTGTCGACGAACAGGCTGTTGCCGGTGTTGGTCACCCAGAGCAGGTCCGTGCCCGGGATGGCTTCCGCCTGGGGATCGCCCTGGGTCTGGATCAGTTCGGCGGGCACGAAGGCGAAGTAGATCTCCGGCACCGTGGCGCTCTTGGCGGCCTCCTGGAGCGTCTCCTTCTTTTTGCCGTCCTCCGACAGGGGCTTGCCGTCGAGCATCTCGATCTGCTTGCTCTCCCGGGCCGACTTGGCCGCCTTCTTCAGGTCGCCCGACACTTTCTTGGCCACGGTCCAGCCGGCGTTGAGGTCAGGCGCCTCGAGCCACCCCTCCATCAGGTGCAGGTAGTATTTTTTTGCTTTTTCGTCGAAGACGATGAGCACGCGGGTATTGATGACCCGCTGCAGCTTGGTGTCCGCCATGGGCCGGAGCACGGGCTCGCCGTCGACGATCACCAGGAGGGCCGGCACCTTGCTGTAGAAGATCCGGGGCGGGTCGTTCTTCACCTCGTAGCCTTCGACCGGGCGCTCGGCTTCCAGCGCCGCCAGGGCTGCCTCCATGCGGTCGAGGGAAAGGACCCAACTCTTCGCTGGCACTTTGGAGGAAAGAAACGCCAGGTATTCGTCCCCCTTATTCTTGGCGGAAGGGAAATCCACCCGGGTGAGCTGGAGGTTGTCCAGGGTGACCTGGCGATTGACCTTGTCCACCTCGGTCCGGGCGGTCATCCAGACCACCCCGAACTGGTTCGGCTCCGACGCGCCGGCCGGCTTGACCGACAGGGCGGCACGGGCCTCCACGCGGTTCCCCTCGAACTTTTCCAGCTGCGGTTGGTACAAGATGAGGGTCACATCGCCGTGGACGATCTCCCGGGGCCAACCGATATCGGCCCAGTTCGCCGGCGCCGCCGGCTGCCCGGCCGCGGCGGCGGGCACCGCCGTCCCTTGCGGCGTAGCGGCGGCCGTCCCGCTCATTCCGCCCACCATCAGCCAAGCCGCCGCCAGCAGCACAACCAGAGCGTTCATGGGCACCTCGTCTCCCGTCGGAATATTGGGGCGGTCAATCATAACAGAGTTTCTTCCGGCCAACCACACTTGAAGCGGGAAGGCCATCGGATAGTTGATAGTTGATGGTTGATGGTTGATAGTCCGTGCTCGTAATTCGTGATCGTAATCGTAATCGTAATCGTAATCGTAATCGTGATCGTGATCGTAATCGTGATCGTAATTCGTAATCGTGATCGCAGATGAGCAAAATCAACCAGCCGGCAGGCGGGAGGTACCGCGAGCAGCAGCGAGCGGCGCGAGGGGCCAGCCGCCACGACCGGTCGGCGCCGCGACGCTATTCCATCACCGTGGCGGCAGTGCGGCGCTTGCATCGTGGCGTGTGATTTCCGCTAGCGGGAGATGGTTGGATCGTTGACCGGACGGGCATTCAAGCGGCAGGTACAGAGTAGTTGGGCGCCTGGGTTGAGGCGTGACGAGCGGGTTTTCGCGCCGCTCGCTGCCG
>JAKQDD010000089.1 GCA_029556615.1 Verrucomicrobiota bacterium
ACGACTGCAGCGCTGACGGTCAACTACCAAGTCGCGGGCAGTGCAACTTCAGGCGTGGACTACACGACCCTGCTGATCAGTGTGACGTTCCCGGCGGGTGCGGCGACGATCGTTAGGAGGGTGGAGCCAATCGACGACACCTTGGTCGAGGGGCCTGAGACCGTGGTCCTGACGCTGCTTGCGGGAGCAGGGTATACGCCCGGGAACTCGAGTACCGCGACAGTCACAATCGCTGATAACGACCCGGCTGTTGTCACAGTTGCTGCGATAGACGCCTCTGCCGTTGAGGGAACACAGCCGGGTGTCTTCCGGTTCACCCGGACCGGCCCGACAACTGCGGAGCTGACGGTCAACTTCGAAGTCGGCGGCAGCGCCACTTCAGGCGTGGACTACACGCCCTTGCTGGCCAGTGTGAAGTTCCTGGCGGGTGCGGCGACGGCCGATAAGAGGGTCGATCCCATCGACGACACCTTGGTCGAGGGACCTGAGACCGTGGTGCTGACGCTGCTTGCGGGAGCAGGATATACCGAGAGCCCCAACACCGCGACAGTCACAATCGCTGACAACGACCCGGCCGAGCAGCTTGTGGAACTCCTCTGGCAATACCGCGCCAATGACGCGGGGATAGGGCGGTTGCATGCCTGGCTGATGGGGCCGACAGGGAAGGCAGGAGACAAGTCCTATGGTGAGGTGGCCAAAGTGGGAGGATGGCGGGTGGTGGCCAAGGGAGACTTCACGGGAGATGGCATCGATGACTTGGTGTGGCAGCACGCAACAGGACAGGTGGCGATCTGGCCGACCGATGGGTCTTCGATTCTGCAGAACGAGGCCGAGTTCATCTCCCTGAACAACCCGGACTGGCAAGTGGTCGGTGCCGGCGACTTCGATGGCGACGGGAAGACCGATCTCTTGCTCGAGCACAGGGCCAACTTCCTGCACATCTGGCTCATGGACGGCATGCAGCCGAAGCCCGGCGGCGGTGTCGGCCTCGGCCAGTGGACCATGCCCGCGTGGCGCGTCGCCGGAGTGGCAGACATGACCGGCGACGGCAAGCCGGACATCGTCTGGCAACACTGGGGCGGGTGGGTGCACGTTTGGAGGATGGACGGAACGAAGGTCGTTTGGAAGCCCGACGGGAAGAGCCTCGAGGGCTGCGGACTCAACATCGTGATGGAGCCACCGTGGGATCTGGTGACTGTGGGGGATTACACCGGGGACGGTCATGCCGACCTGGTGTTTCAGCACCGGTTGGACGGCAAAGTCGCGGTTCAACCGCTGAAGGTCTCGTCCGGCTGTCCGGTGGCGGACGATGCCGACCGTGTATTCTGTCCTCCGTTGAAGCCGCAGTGGAGAGTTGCGGGCCCCCTGCCATACCGTGACGAGCTGCGGGTCATCAGCTTGCGCGATTTGCTGGATTTTGGCACATGCCGCGTGGGGGCTACGAAGTTGCAGTACTTGCGGATCCACAACGATTCGCTTCCGGAGTTGCGTATCACGAAAGTCGAGTGTCCCGAGGGTTTCTCGTGCGATTGGACTGGAGCGATAGCTTCAGGCGCCTTCGTAGACGTGCCGATCACGTTTGTTCCTGAAGAGTCTGGGGACTACGTCGGCACGGTGACATTCATCTGCCCGGGTGCCACGGGGAAGGCCTTTATCAACGTCAGGGGGCGAGGAGCGGACTTGACCTGTCCGAAGGTGGATTTCAATGACGATGGGGTGGAGGATCTCCTCTGGCAGCACGTCAGCGGCGACCTGAATGCGTGGCTCATGGGCGGTCCCTGCAAAGTGGGGGACTTGCCGCTGCCCGATGCAGGAGACCTCCGGGATTGGCTGCTTGTTGGCACACGCGACTTCACCGGGGATTGCCGCCCGGACCTTGTGTGGCAGCACCCCGCAGGTCCGGTTCGGATCACCCCCTGGGATGGCAGCGCGCTCCGCCGCGATCAGGAGCGTACAGTCTTCCTCCCCGACCGTTCGTGGCAGGTGGTCGGCCTGGCAGACTTCGATGGCGATGGAGGCACGGACATTCTGCTGCAGCACACTGCTGGCTGGCTGCACATTTGGCTGATGGATGGACTCGAGATGCGAGGGACGGGCAAAGGTCTGAATCAGTGGCCCTTGCCTGGATGGCGTATCGCCGGTGTGGCCGATATGACCGGGGACAGCAAACCGGACATCGTGTGGCAGCATTCCACCGGCCTGATCCACGTGTGGCAGTTGAACGGTACCGACTTGGTCTTTACGGGCACACCGGCCAGGATCAAGGGCTACGGCCTCCAGCGCTCGCCAATCTATGGGTGGGATCTCGTAGGCCTCCTGGACTGCACGGGTGACGGCCAGGCGGATCTCTCGCTGCGGAACCGATTCGACGGTCGCATGGCACTCTGGCCATTGACGCTCGTCAATGCTCAGGCCCAACCTGTGGTCACCGGGCAGATGGACTGCGGGTCGTTGCCGAGCCGGTACTGGCGGATCGCCGGGCCGCTCGGGTACCAAACCACCATCGGCGCTGGCGTCGGCCTTCTCTCGGACGAGGAGGGTCTGGATCTCGACAGCAACCTGATCGATTTCCTGGACCCTGGTCTTGAATGAGCCTGGGGCGGTCCACTTCCGCCAGCGCATCGCGTTGACAAACGGAGACGGTGGAGCCGTTGGCGGTCTGGGCTTACCCGCGCCGAGAAGCGACAGTGCCATCGAGCGCGAATTGCAGCCCGTCGCAGACGCCAAGGAGGTCAGGTCGGCAGAGGGCAGCGAGGGCCCCCTCCACCGTTGCTCCGCCTCTGCGGGCTCGGCGTGCTCTGCGGGAATCCCTGCCAGCAGGTGCACCCACGCCGGTCACCGGGCTTGCGAGTCTCGCGCAGAGACCGCGAGGCTGCCAAGGCGCCACGACGCAAAGGAAAGATCAGAGGACTTCATCCGGCTGACCTCTGACCTCTGACCTCTGTCCTCTGTCATCTGTCATCTGACCTCTGTCCTCGTCCCCCCTTGGGCCCTGGCGTCTTGGCGCCTTTGCGTTGACTGCCCCCTCGATCCGGTCTTCCTCGTATTCCGCGTGTTCCGAGGTTCCCTTCTTCGACTGCCCTGCAAACCCGTGCTCCACCCTGAATCGGTGTGGGAACCATCAACCTCGGCGACCGGCGCCGCGCACCGCCTCGCTCTGGTTCCGTCAGGGCGCGGCGTAGCCGGACTGCAACCGATAGTACTTCGGCGCCTTCAGCCCGACGGAAAAGGCCGGGTCCAGCCAAGTCGCGGTCCCGCCCGTCCCGGGCACTTTTCCGAGCGCCGTGGGTGCCCAGGGGACGAGCGTGGGCGAGGCGATGACGGTGTATTCGTAGCCCTCGAGCGATGGCCAGGAGAGCTGGATCTTGGGAGGTGCGAGGGCGATCGCGAGCGAGGCGGGCACGGGCGGCGTCACGGTCCCGGTATCGAGCGCACGCAGGGCCTCGAGCTGGGCGAGATCGAGCGCGCCGGCGGAACCGGACGCTAGGTGGACCCGGAAATTGTCCATCCAGGCATCGCAGGGTTGGGTGGGCTGGCTGCCTATCGGGTTGTTCCCGAGCACGAATTGCCCTCCGGGAAAGCGTACATTGGGCCCGGCAGGAATCGTGGCCGTCGACAACGGGACGACCGCCGTCGACCGGGTTCCCCGATAGAACCGGACGTTGTCGGTGTCTGCCGTGCCATCGTAGGTCGCGGCGAAGAAGACCCACTCCTCGGTGGGCGGGAATTGCTCGTACGCCCCGACAAAAGTGCCATCAAAGGCGAGAACAAGCCCACTGTAGAAGAGGTAAGACTGGTTGTTGGCATTCCACCAGAAGAGGCGGCCGAACCGGCCGAATTCCGTCCCCGCCGTCACCCGGAGCCAGCCGGACAGCGTAAACGAGTCCATCGACGGGAAGACCGTGTACTCCGTGGCGACGGCCCGGCCGCCGAGGCCGTCGGTCCCCATGGCTGTCGAGGCCGTGTTGTCGAAGGCGCGATCCTGGGGCAGGCCGCTGACGCCGCTGCCGGTTGTTCCGTGCCAGTCGGCCGGCTGGCCTTCCTGCGCCTCGAACGCGAGGATCATCGGTTCGTTGCCGGAGCTGGCGGCAAGCCGGCCCCGCTCGTTGAATCCGAATTCGAGATAGGGCGAGGCCGCGAAGGCGACGGTGCTGGCGAGACCGCCGATCAGAACGGAGCCGCGGATCCACCGAGGGAGGAGACAAGAGGCGTTCATTGGGGTTTCCTGGGATTGGGGTCAGGGTTGTTCGAGACGATAGAATCGCGGTGTGGCGGCCGGTGTGTTGGTCACGGTGTACCGGCCGTCGACGACCCGGGGCGGGGCCGGCAGCGGTTGCCACGAGCCCGGCGGGCCAAGGCCCGGCGTCTCCTCGGCCTGATAGTGGTAGGCGGCAGTGCTCCACTCGAGGGCCACCTCGCCCGCTCCCGCGGGCCGGATGCGGAGCGTGGGCTGGCAGCTCCCGCCGCTCAAGACGACTTTGTAGGACCCGCCGTCCGTGACTCCGCCGGGCCGGTGGACCACGAGCACGACGCGCTGGTTGGCTTCGAGGTTGAACGAGCACGTCGCCTCGATGTTGTTATTATCACTGAAGTTGCCGGGGCAGGCCCACGCGTTGCGCCGGGGGTCCTCCGGAAAGAACTCGTTGGTGTAGACAACGCAGAAGAAGGGCTGCGGGCTCGTGAGCGTGAGGCTGACGCAGGCGTTCGACTCGCCGTTCACGAGAGTGAACGCGGCATAGCGTGTCGGAGCGTCGGCGAACTTGACGAGCCCCCCCTCGAGCCCGCAGGTCGTCCCTGTGCCGGTTGGATCGTACGCTCCCGCCATGAGGGGCGTGTCCGGGCCGATCAGACCCCGGATGGTCTGGTCCGGGCAAATCTCACACACGCCGCCTCCATCCTCCACCGGTGCGGTAGGCACCCCGGGCAACGTCACGAGCGTCTGGGCGATCATCCCAGTCGGCATGTAGAGGTTCAGATGCGCGCGCAGGTCGCCCCCGACCGGGAAACTCGGGAACGTGGCGAGCTTGAACGGGGTCAGGGAAGCCGATTGCGCCCCGGGGGCGAGGTCCGGGTAGGCGGCCTGATCCTGGAAGAGCGCCCCGGAGATGATGGGAAGCAATTGGATTGTGAGACCCGAGACGGTGTCGGGCAGGCCGTTCGAGATCACAAGGGTCAGCTCGCTGCATTCGTTCGGATCAACGATGCCATTGCCGTTGCCATCCGCGAGCGTCCACTCGACGGGGGTCAGGATCGGGCCCACGTAGGTGAGCGACACGTCGTTGCCGTCGCCGCCCGCATAGCTGATGCGGAATTGGCCCCAGCCCACCGTGATCAGCGTGTCCTCGGGCAGGCCGTCAAACGTGCCGCTGACGGCGTCCGTGCCGTCGTTGTTGATGAGGACCCGTTGGGACCCGGGCAGGCCGAGGAGAGCCCCGGCGGTGTTCAGGGTCAGCCGCGGGCTGTTCAGCGTCACGGTGCCGCGAACAACAAGCCGGTCGCTCAGACCGGACTGGAGATCGGCCGACACTTCGCAGGCGGCTTCGAGCCGGAGGTTCCCCGTGGTCAGGAGGGCGACGCCGGGCCCCGGCGCGATCGATCCGCTGAGCCCGGTGACGTCCCCGACCATGCCATCGCCGGCGAGCGCGCCGTCGCCGGTCACCACGACCGGGCTGGTCGGCTGGTTGCCGTTGACGACCAGCACCCCGGTGTCGACGAAGGTGACGCCGGTATAGGTGTTATGGCCGGTCAGAGTCAACGTGCCGCCGGAGCCATGCATGTAGAGGCCGCGAGTGCCGTCGGCAACGCCCGAAATCAGCCCTGCGAACACGGCGTCCGCCCCGCCGTTCAACGTCAGTCGGGCCGTCCCCGCCCCGCCAAACAGCACGTTCCCCTCCCCCTGGATCGTCCCGATGCCATCCTTCTGGTCGTTCAGATCGAAGACGCCGGAGGCGGCCATGATCACCGCCGACCGATAGTCAATCTGCGTCGAGCGCAGCAGACGGACGGTATCGGCGCCCACGCCGTCGCCGATGTAGAGGTTGCCGAGGACGGCGCCGTCCATGGCGGATTTGTCGAGCTCGAGCGTGCCCTGGTTCACGATGATGTCGCCGGTCAGCGTGTTGGCTTGATCTCCCGCGAACCGCAGGAGGCCGTCCCCGAGCTTGACCAGAGCTCCGCCGCCGTCGAGTGCGCTGTCGAGGAGGAAGGAGGCGGCGCCGTCGATGTTCAAAGTCGCCCCGTGGGACAGGGTGACCTTCGCGTGATTCTGCACAGCGGCCAGGACGCGGAGGGCGCCTTGCCCCACGGGCCCGCCACCGGTGAGGGTGAGCGGCTCGGACAACGCATCCGTGGGTGCCCTTAGCACGAGCGCGGCCCCGGCCGCCACGACCGTGCCTCCCGACGCGGCGCCGAGGGCCTGGGCGTGGGCGGCCTGGACGGATCCCTCTTCAATCGAGAGGTTCCCGGTGAACGTGTTGGCGTTCGCCAACCAGAGGCTGCCTCCTCCGCGCTTGACCACGCCCCCCGTGAAGCCGGGACTGTCCTCGATGACGGCATTAATGCGCAGCCCGTGCAGACTGAGTCCCGATGCGACCTCGGTCACGACTGCGCGCGGCAGCCGGAGAGTGCCCTCGATTTCGGCGTCGTCGGTCGAGCTGGTCGCCTGGATGCTCCCGGTGATCTCGAGCGTTCCCAGCCGGGTATCCGTCAAGCCGCCGCTCATGATCAAATCGCGGGCAACATGATGCTCCTTGTTGAGGAGGAGGGTGCCGCTGCGCAGCACCGTGAGAACGGCCGAGGCGGGGAACTGGCCGCTGTAGACGGGATTGACGACGTGGGGTCCGCCCGCCTTGCCGCCCACGGTGAGCTCGACGCCCACCGCCGCCACGCCGGAGGGTTTGCGGAGGGTCAACAGGGAACAGTGGGCGGTCGTCGGACCGGTGTAGGTGTTCGCCTCGGTGCCGGTGAACTCGATGGTGTTGCCTTCGAGAACGAGGCCCCCGTCGCCCTGGAGACTGCCGCTGAACACGAGCGTGTCTGCGGCATCCACCGTCACGATCTCGTTGAGCATCACCCGGCCCGCCCATCCGCAATCGCCGCGGGCCGCCAAGACCACGCCGTGGACCGCAGGCGTGCTGAGGGAGAGGCGTTTCGGGCCAATCTGGGCGTCGACAAGCTCGAGCCGGCCCGGGTCGTTGACGCTTACTCCGCCCGTGTCCAGGCCCAGCGCGTAATCCGTGGCGGCGATCAAGCAGCCATCGCTGATCGTGGTCAACCCGCCGTAGGTGTTGTCCCCGCTGAGCCGCAGGGTGCCGGCGCCGGTCTTGGTCAAGCCCGCGTCGATGACAAAGGGGGGCGAACCGCTCGATCCCCCGATGATCACCGCCTGGATCCACAGGTCGTCGGCGGCGGTTCCGTCCGCGACGTCCACGACCCGCGTGTACTGTCCCAGGTGCAGCCGCCCCTGGATCACCGACGCGTTCGCGTCGGCAAGGCTCGACACCGGGCCATTCACTTGGAGCGTGCCCGCGCCGGTCGTGAGGGTTCCTCCCTGCAATGTCAGTGATCCGGCGTTCCCCCGATAGCCGTCGAGGTTCATTAGTCCCTGGCGAACCGTCACTGCCGAGGTGCCCGAGAGTTGGTTATCGGCTCTCCAGAGCGCCGACGACTGAACCGTCAGGTTGCCGGGAACGGCGAGCCCGGTCGCTTTGGCGAGATGCAGCCATCCGGCTTGGACCGTGCACGTGCCGGAGAAGGTGTTCGGGTTCGGGCCGTCCAGGATAGCGGTTCCCGTGCCCCTCTTGACGAGGGCCCCGGTCCCGCTGATCGCGCCGCTCAGGGTCATCGTGCCCGCGGCATCCAGCGTGAGCGAATTGGCGCCGAGGGCGATGTCGCCCGAAACCACCAGCGTCGACAGGACACTGCCCACATCGAAGGTCTGGCGGGCCTCGAGATTGAGAGGCAACTCGATACGGTTCTCGCCGGTAATGCCGCTGGCGCCAACGCCGCCGGCAACCGCCAGGGTGTTGCCGCGGAGCCTGTAGCCGCCTCCCGTGCCCGTGAAGGTCATGCTGCCAATCGATAGCGAAGGGAAGTCGTTGGTGTTCACCTTGCGGGCCGCGCTGAACGGGAACACCAGGTCGTCCCCGTCCCGAGGCAGGCCGCTCGCCCAGTTCGCCGCCGTGCGCCAGTAGGCATCGGTGCCCGCGCCGGTCCACGTGCGCTCGACCCCCCAACCGGTGGCCGACCCCCCGGCAAGCCACGCCAACGCCAAGCCGATCCGGAGAAGGCGACCAGCGCGGTCGAACAGGCAAGGGCGCACGGCCAGGGTGCAGTGAGACGCGGGGGACAGAATGGGGTTCATACGGACTCCTCGATACCTACGGCCCCAGGGTGATCCTCGAAGCATCAGGGTCGACACGCCGGGGTTGCATTCGCGCCGACAATGCCACACGTGGACCACGAACGGAAAGGAGATTCTGGAAGAAAGCCCCGCTTCGGACGCACGACGATGTTCTTGAGCAAGAGCCGATGTGACTGCCGTGTTGATTTCATGCTGTACCCGCCCGCGTCGAGGGCGGCCCGGGGGCTGTCCGTGTTCCCCGTCCCCGGCCGCGGTCAGCGCCCGCGGCTGCCGGGTCAGGCTCTCACGCATTCGAGCACGCTTGCGTCAGACGGCGGAAGCCGGTCAACTGGATCGCAGTGAAACCGACCTTCCTGATCCTCGTGGGCTGGGGATGCGCACTGGCAGGGTTGCTCGCTGATGAACGCATCTATGCCCCCGAAGGGGCGGTGGCAACAACGACCGGACCGGACCTGACCGTGCCACTGGCCGAAGGCGAGACCCGCGTGCTCGAGATCGGGATCTACCGCGTGGGCTGGCAGTCTTACGGTGGTCAGCCGGTGAGCCTGCCCTTGTCCTGGACCGGCCATTTCGAGCCGCGCTCGGGCATCTCGTGCACGGGATGGGGACGGGTGATGGGCCGGGAGGCGCTCTTGCTGCACTCGCCCTGGCATGTCCCGCCGGGAAAGACCTGGGTCGAGTACCGCCTTGCGTTGCCGCAGACCGCACCGGTCCATTTCTGCTTCGGCATTGCCATGGGGCCCGACGTGGCGGTGCCCGGCAAGAGCGACGGCGTGACGTTCTCGGTTCACGTCGGGGATGCGGGCGATCCGCGCGAAAGGCTGCGGGTCCACCATGATGCCGGCGTCTGGCAGGATCACACCATCGATCTCTCCGCACATGCCGGCCGGACGGTTACTCTCCGGCTGCAAGTCGAACCCGGACCCCGGCATAGCGCCTCCTGGGATTACTCGTTCTTCGGGGACGCCCGGATCGTCGCGGGCGCGGCGACCATCGGACCATCGACGGTGGTCGAGCGTTTGACGGAGACGCGGGCGTACCGCGCGACGGCGCGCGCGAGTCGGGTGGCGCTCTCGAACCGGCCGGACTCGGGCGTGACGCCATCGAACCTCCTGTCGTTTCGGAACCGGCTCGAAAGGGAGGGTCGGGCATGGCTGTTTCGATATCGCGGAGCGGACGGAGACCTCGTCTACCGCTACGAACCGGCGACGGGTACCCTGGACGATTTCATGGTGCAGGCGGACGGCCAGGCGCCGTTCCCGCCCGCCTGGGGTGGCGGCGTGACGCTCGCCAGCGACGCGGGAGGTGCGGAGATCGAGGCGCGCGGCGGACGGGCCGTGGACATCCGCCGGGAGGGGCGAACGCTCGACGTGCTCTGGGAGTATCCGGCGGGCTCCCGGCCCTTCCGGGTTCAATGGAGCTTCGGCATCGCCGGTAAGGCGCTCACGGTCTCCGCGCGCGCGGGGGAACCGCGGGCGGTTCGGTTCTCCCTGGGTGAGACGGTCGCCCCGCTTCGCCGCACGGTCCCCGTGCCGTACCTGCTGGGCAACGCGAGTTACCTCCCGGCCAACGGGTTGTATGTCTGTCGCTATCTCGACTGGACGGCGAGCCAGTCCTCTTCCTGCCCCCAGGGCACTGCCGTGTATGAGCCGCGGACCGACGGCACCCGCGCCCCACTGGGGGAGATCGGGTACATCGCGGTGTCGCCGGATGTGGGCGAGGTGCTGCCGAACCTGCCGCACCCACCGTCGCCGTATCGGGCGGAGCTGGCTTCGCGGATCGTGCTGGACGTGTGGGGACACGACCGGGGGCGGTATGCCAACGACACGGCGCGGTTGCTCGAGCTGAAGGCCGCGGGTGTCGATCACCTCCTGATTCTCCAGCATGACTGGCAGCGCTACGGCTACGATGTCAAGTTGCCGGATCATCTTCCGGCGAACCCGGCCTATGGCAGCGAAGCCGATCTGCTCGAGTACGGCCGCACGGCGACCGCCTGCGGCTACCTTTGGGCGCTGCACGAGAACTACATCGACCTCTACCCGGACGCCCCGAGCTACGATCCGGTCGCCCGCGTGCTGAAAGCGGACGGATCGCCATCCCCGGCCTGGTACAACCCCGGCACGAAAGTCCAAAGCTACGGCCTCAAGTGCAATCGGGCTTTGGGTTTCGCGCGCTTGAACTCACCGGAAATCCACCGTCGGTACGCGACGACGGCGGCCTATCTCGACGTCCACACCTGCGTGCCGCCCTGGCATCAGCTCGATCATGACGCGACCCAGCCGCAGGCGGCCCAGGCGATCCTCAAGGTCGGGCACGACACGGAGCTGTTCCAGTTCGAGCGCGACACGCACGGCGGCCCGCTCCTCGGTGAGGGGGCTCACCACATGTTCTGGGCCGGCCGATGCGACGGCGTCGAGGCCCAGGTCCAGGGCGGCGAGGATCATGGGCTGTTCCTCGATTTCGATCTCCTCAAGATCCATCCGCAGATGGTGAACCACGGCATGGGCTACTACGAACGCTGGTTCCGCCAGGGTTACAAGACCGAATACGGACGGGACGCCGGCAGCGTGGCGCAGTGGGACCAATACCGGGCGATGGAGCTCGCCTATGGCCATGCCGGCTTCCTCGGCCACATCCTCGTCCACAACGCCCAGGCCGTCGCTCGCGAGCATCATCTCATGCACCCGGTCCAGCGTCTCTACGGGACGGCGCGGCCGACCGAGATCCTCTACTTCGTTGGCGGTCGCGGAGTGACCGCCAGCGTCGCTCTGGCCGCCCGCGACACGCGGCGTCCCCGGATTCGCTACGAGAACGGCCTGACACTCTGGGTCAACGGACACCCCGAACCCTGGCTGATTCGCGAGCGCGACGTGCCGGGTGATTTGCCCCAGCCGGCCGGCAGCCGCTTGTCCACAAGCGCCAGGACCTGGCGGCTGCCACCGTGGGGATTCCTCGCCCTCGGCCCGGATACCGAAGTCCACACCGCCCTGCATGACGGCAACGTCGCGGATCTTGCGGTTTGTCCCGAGTTCCTGTTTGCCGATGCCCGGACGGCGTTTGACCTGCCGTACCTGCGGCCAACGAAGAACATCGAGCCGCGGCTGCAGGCACTACGGCATTTGGGCAGCAACCGAGTCGAGGTCACGTATGAGTGGGTTGTGGGGGAGGCGCTCGGGGAGGACTACCATTGCTTCGTGCACGGGATCCCCGTCCGGCCGGGAGCGATCGAGACGATCCTGTTTCAGCAGGACCATGCGCTGCCCCGACCAACCCGGGAATGGCGCCCGGGGGATGTGATTGTCGATGGCCCGCATGCGCTGACGGTGCCCGACGACCTGGAGCGGTGCCATCTCGTGATCGGTTTGTTCAAGAACGACCGGGTCCCGCTCCGCGGGCTCGAGGAATCGAACCGGCGCATCCTGATTGCGCGCCTGAACGTGAAACGAACCGCTGGGAAGATGACAGACCTCACGGTCGAGAAACCGACGGCGGCGATGCTCGATGGAAACCCGCCCCGGGCGGATTTCAAGGCCCACACCAATCCTGTCGGAACCTGGGTGGATTTCGGCATGGTGGCGACCGACGGCGCGGTGAAGGTGAACCGACGCGGGACGTGCCTCGAGGTGTTTCCCTATCCGCGCGGTCGCTCGTTCCGGGTGGCGCTGGACCTGGGCCGGCTGGCGCCCAAGGCGGATCCGGCGCGGGTGCGGATGCGGGCGCTGGGAGCGGAGGCGGGTGAAGAACCGGGCCCGGTGCCGGTGACCGTTTCGGGCAGACGGATCGAGGCGACGCTGGGCACGCAAGCCGCCAGCCGTTATGTCGTGACGTGGTGAAGCCGGGCGCCTCGGCGTGTGTCGGAAAAGGCCTGCGCCGGCTGCGCCGCCCCGCCGTCTTCGGGAACCGGAACGATCCTGCCCGGTGGAACGGGAACGGCCGGCAACGCCCGGGTGCGCGGTATGCTGCCAGCCTCTGTCCCCAATCCGCGCGTAAGCGTACCCTGCGGCTCAACCTGCTGGGCTGGGCCAGGCGCCTTGAGCCGCCTGGTCCGGGGTTTTCGCGGATTCGAGAAGCCCGCCCCCGAGGCGGACCACCCCGGAGCCGACACCCCACGCGCCTTCAAGGCGAAAACCCAGCAGGAGCCGATGGCGAACGTTCGCGCCGCACGCGACAGGCGAGGATCCGGGCGCAGGATTCGCAGGCGCAGGATTCGCATTTGACGGGCGCTTGGCACCGAGGGAGGATTTCTTTTTGCTCGTGTGATGGAGATTGCCGAGGTGCATCGGTTTCGCGACCGGGTTGACCGGGAGCTGCGTGGCCGCATCCTGCCTTTCTGGATGCGGGAGGTGGTGGACCACGAGCATGGCGGGTTCCTGGCACGCCTCAGCAACGATCTGCGGCCGGATCCTTCCGGTCCCAAGGGTCTGATTCTCAATGCCCGGATCCTGTGGACGTTCTCGGCGGTGCACCAGGTTTGGCCCGAGACCGCGTATCAGGATCTGGCGCGGCGGGCTCGCGAGTACCTGGACGACCGCTTCTGGGATGCGGAGCACGGCGGGGCGTTTTGGTTCCTGGACCGCGAAGGCCGGGTGATCGACGCCACGAAGAAAGTCTATGGCCAGGCCTTCCTGATCTACGCCCTGGCCGAGTTTGCCCGGGCCTTCGGCGACCGGGCGGCACTGGGACGGGCCATCGCCACGTTCGAGCGGATCGAGCAGCACGCTCGCGAACCGCGATTCGGAGGGTACATCGAAGCCTTCCAGCGGGACTGGACCGAGGCGGCCGATCTCCGGCTGAGCGCGAAGGACCCGAACGAGCGGAAGTCGATGAACACCCACCTCCACCTGCTCGAGGCCTACACGAGCCTGTTCCGGTCCTGGCCGGACCCCCGGCTGCGCGCCCGCCTGATCGAGCTGATCGAGCTCTTCGAACGCAGGATCACCGACCCGATCACGCATCATTTTCACCACTTCTTCGACGACGCCTGGCAGGTGCGATCGGACTCGTACACCTACGGCCACGATATCGAGGGAAGCTGGCTGCTGGTCGAGGCCGCAGACGCACTCGGCGAGCGCGCGCTCAGCGACCGGGTGCGGCGTCTCGCCGTGGACATCGCCGGGGCGGTGCGGTCCGAGGGCTTGGGTGCGGACGGCGGCCTGGCCTACGCCGGCCGGCGCGGCGCCGTCACGGACGCCGGCCGCGAGTTCTGGCCGCAGGCGGAAGCCGTGGTTGGTTTTCTGAACGCGGGGCAGCTCTCCGGGGATGCGGGGTATTACGATGCGGCGCATCGGGCCTGGGCGTATGCGGAGGCGCACCTCGCGGACCAGGTGCACGGCGAGTGGTTCTGGCGGGTCAACCCCGATGGCCGTCCGGACCTCGCCCTCTGGAAGGTCTCCGAGTGGAAGTGCCCGTATCACACCACGCGGGCGTGCCTCGAGACCCTCCGGCGCCTTGACTCTCTGGCTCCCGTCGATCCGTCGCCGGAACGCTGCGGATCGGCGGCCGGGCCCTCGCCTGCCCATGACTGACCTCGCCTTCCACCGACGACTTCGGGCGCTCACGGCGGATCACAACGCCCTGCTGCGGCGCCGCAACCGGAAGCTCACCCCCGGCAATGGGATTTACGACCGCTACGCGCATCCGGTGCTGACGGCCGACCATGTCCCGTTGTCGTGGCGCTACGATTTCGATCCGAAAGCCAATCCGTTCCTCATGCAGCGCATGGGGGTGAACAGCGTCTTCAACGCCGGCGCCATCGAGTTCAAGGGCCGCATCGTGGTCATGGCGCGCGTGGAAGGCTGGGACCGGAAGTCGTTCTTCGCGGTCGCCGAAAGCCGGAACGGGATCGACGGCTTCCGCTTCTGGGATTACCCCGTGATTCTCCCGGATCACGACGAGGCCGAGACCAACGTCTATGACATGCGCCTGGTGCGGCACGAGGACGGGTGGATCTACGGTCTCTTCTGCGCCGAACGCCACGACGATTCCCAGCCCGGCAACCTGTCGGCCGCCGTGGCCCGATGCGGGATCGCCCGCACCCGCGATCTCGTGCGCTGGGAACGGCTGCCCGATCTCCAGACCCGCTCGCCGCAGCAGCGCAACGTCGTCCTCCATCCCCGGTTTGTCCGGGGCCGGTACGCCTTCTACACCCGGCCGCTGACGCACTTTGCCGCCACCGGCACCGGCGAGGGGATCGGGTGGGGGGTCTGCGACGACATCACCCGTCCCGTGCTCGAGACCGAAGCGATCATGGACCGGCGCGCCTACCACACCATCAAGGAGGGCAAAAACGGCCTTGGCCCGGCGCCGATCGAGACTCCCGAGGGCTGGCTGCACCTGGCCCACGGCGTCCGCGACACCGCCGCCGGCATGCGCTACGTCCTCTACCTCTTCCTGGCGGATCGCGACGATCCCTCCCGGATCCGGAAGATCCCGGGCGGCTATTTCCTCGCCCCGGAAGACGGGGAGCGCGTGGGCGATGTCTCGAATGTGGTCTTCAGCAACGGCTGGGTGGCGCGATCCAACGGCGACGTGTTCCTCTATTACGGCGCCTCCGACACGCGCCTGCATGTGGCGACCACAACCGTGGCGCAGCTCCTGGATTACGTCTGCCACACGCCGGTCGACGGCCGCCGGAGCGCCGCGTGCGTCCAGCAACGCTGCGCCCTCATCCGGCGCAACCTGGTCGCACCGAAAACCCGCCACCCCCGGCGCGGCTCATGAAGACCGGCTGCCCGTCAAGAGACCGTCCGCCCCGGGAGGGGCGCGCCGCTCACGGGCCGGGCTCTGCGTGGCCCAGCTCGACCCGGCCCACTTCCATCGCCCCGGTGAACTCGACGCGCAGAAACCGCGCGGGATCGCCCTCGACACGGCCGCGGTAGCGCACCGCCTTCCAGTAGCCGTAATCCCCCTCCCCCCCCAGGAACGGCTCCGGTCGGCATTCGCACGACCGATACGTCACGCCGTCGGCGGACACGGCCAGCCGTGGATCCGCCACCGCGTCGGGGAAGAACACATCGATCATATACTCCCGCAGGGGGCCGCCGACACGGTACACCATCGTGCTTCCCGCCGCGCCGCCCAGGCGATGATAATCCTCCCGGGCCTTCCGCGTGTCGCGGGTGCGGAAGGACGTCTCCCCGCTCCGCGCGTGCAGCCAACGGTCGTCGACGAGCTCGTCCACCAGAACCCGCTGCGCGGCGATCAGGGGGCCGAGAACCGCCGACGGCGCCGAGAGCCCGGCCCCGTTGCGGGCGCGGACCCGGTAGTAATAGAAAACGCCCGGACGCGCCTCGAGGTCGGCGAACAGCGGCCGGTAGGGAGCCGCCGTCTCGTCGACGTCCGCCGCGGCCACCGTCCAGGGGCCTTCCCGTGCGGTGGCTCGTTCCACGGCGTAGGCGGTGGCGCCCACACGGCCCTGCCAGGCGAGCGCCCCGGGCGTCGAGGAGGGCAGGAGCCGGGGGGGCGACGGCAGCGCCAGCGGGGGGATGGGCATGCCGCGCAGGGCGAAGGCTTCGCGCTGGACCAGGGCGAGCAACCCCGACTCGTCATACCCGGCCCCCGAGGCGAAACCGGGCCAATGGTAGGCCTTGTACTTGTCTCCTCCGGCGGGTTCCGAGTGCCAGTAGAACCCGCCGTCGCGATTCCGAAACCGCAGGCTCCAGATCAGGGCGCCCGCCGTGCCGGTTTCGCGGACGGCGTCCAGGGTCTCCCGGACGGCGGGGGTGTCGACGAATCCGAACTCGCCGACGAAGTACGGTTTTCGGCCCTTGGCCTTGGCCCAGTTGTCGCGGATCAGCGCGGCGTAGCTCTTGGGACCGCCGGGGTAATGATGGGTCGTCACCACGTCCACTTCCGGGATCGCCAGGGACGCCTCGCGGAGGGTCGTCGAGTGAAAGCCATCGATGACCAGGTGGTTCGGGTCGAGGCTCTTGATGTAACGGGCGATCTCGCCGGTCCACTCGGGCGGCGATTCGAGCTCGTTGCCGGTCTCCCAGGCCAGGATAGCCTTGTCCTCGCGGTAGCGCACGCCGGTGAGGGTGTTGGTGCGATGGACCACAAAACGGATCGTCGCCTTGAAGTCCTCGATCACGCTTGGGTCGGTCCAGAAGGCGGCCTTCGACTTGCCGCGGAAGCCGGCGTATTCCGCGGCGCCCCCCCACCAGCTCCAGTTGTCAACGAACGGCAGGATCAGCCGGACGCCGGTCTCGTTCGCCACCTGCAGGACGAGATCGAGGGCGCGGAATCCCTCCTCGTTGAAGCGGCCGGGGCCCAGCACGTGCCGCGGCACCTCCGGGCCTTCATGGGTCCGGACGACGGACAGGACGTAGGTTCGGACCACCGTGCCGCCCGCCTGGCGGGTGGACTCGAGGGCATCGGTGATCTCGAACCGATCCGGCCACCGCCACGGGTTCAGCGTGGCGAACCCGACGTTGTCCTCGACCAGATGCAGGTTGGGGATGTTGAAGCTCAGGAACCGGAACGGCCGGTCGCCCTCGAACAATTGGTCGCCCCGGGCGGTGATCCGGTGCTCGAAGCCCGCCGCAAGGGCGCGGATGGCGAGCGACAGAACAACGAGGGCGGCCAGCGCGGATCGGCGATGCCGGCAGCGGGGGATGGCACTGGAGTTTTCCATGGGACTCAACGAGGAGGCGCGCGGTTCACGTGGTGCTGAGGCGGTCATACCAGGTCTTCTTCAGGATGACACAGCAGACGATCAGCAGGACCGCCGCGGCGGCGAGCGGCATGCCCTGCTTCAAAACCATGTACATGGGGATGATCGTCAGGCAGCACTGCCAGACGATCCCCACCCCCACGTTGAACAGGTCGCGCCGGCAATCCCGGTTCACCGGAAACGCGGGCTCCTCCGCCATCACCTTCGCCCGGATCGGTCCCCAGATTCCCCAGGGCCGCGTGGTCCGGTAGAACGCGATCAGCACGCGCTCCTCCGTGGGCGGAGTGGCGTACGTCCCGATCAGGCATCCCGCCAGCGAGACCAGGAACATCAGCGGGAAGTAGTACAACGGCAGGGCGCCCTTGAACAGGACCGGGAAGACCAGGGACGCCGCGATGCCGGACGCCATTCCCCAGAAGTACCCGTAGCCGTTGAACCGCCACCAATG
Source organism: Verrucomicrobiota bacterium (assembly GCA_029556615.1). Classification (GTDB taxonomy): domain Bacteria; phylum Verrucomicrobiota; class Verrucomicrobiia; order Limisphaerales; family J093; genus JAKQDD01. The sequence continues at coordinate 17,482 of JAKQDD010000089.1, forward strand.
CCACTTCAGAACGTTGGCCGCGATGTACCCCCCGTAGAGGGCGGAGACGATCCACTGCAGGATGCTGTTGATGTTGGGGACGAAGAAGCCGATCACCGTGCTCACGATCACCACCAGGGCGCAGATCAGGTAGCTGGCGCGAATCAACCGGCGGCCTTTGGCCTGCGGATTGATGTAGCGCAGATAGACGTCGTTGATGAGGTAGGCGGGCGCCGCGTTGACCGTGGACGCGAACGTGCCCATGAAGGCGGCAAACAAGCCTGCCAGCAGCAGCCCCATCAGCCCGATCGGCACGAAGCCCTTGATCGCCAGCGGCAGCACCTTCTCGAAGTCGACGTCGGCGCCCATCTGCTGGAAGTCCGGACGAAAGAAGACCATCGCCAGCACCGTGAAACCCGTGATCATGAAATAGCGCGGAAACAACAGCACCACCGAGACGAAACCGCTCATCTTGGCCGCCTCGGCCGGATTGCGCGTCGAGAGCACCTTCTGCATGTCATAGTTCGGGGCGGGCCCGGCCATGCTCGCGAACAGGCCCTTGAAGGCCATCATCATGAAGAAGAACCCGAACGGGACAAAACCGTCGGCGCGGATCTTGTCGGCAACCGACGGGAGTGTCTGGCTCCAGTCCAGGCCGAGGTTCCAGCCGAAGAACGGGCTCAGCCAACCCTCCGGCACGTGGGCTGCCAGCGTCGCGGCATCGACACGGCTCATGGCGATCAAGCCGATCGCGATCGAGGCGCCGAACATGATGCTGAACTGGACGAGGTCCGCCCAGACGATGCTCAGCATGCCGCCCATCATGACGTAGAACGTCGCGATCCCGGTGAACACCACGCCGTAGAAATGCGGAACATACTCGCGCGGCAGGTCAAACGGCAGCCAGGGCCCCACCACCTCCCACGGCAGGAAGATCTCGATGAACTTCCCGATCCCGATGAAACCGTAGCTGAGGAATCCGACGACGCCGATCACGGCGAACAGCACCACCACCTGGTGGGAGAGGCGCCCGCCGGGGCCGTCGCCGAACCGTGTCCGGATCCACTCCGCCCCGGTCAGCACGTTGGACCGCCGCAGCCAGGGCGAGAGATACATCATCATGAAAACCTGGTTGAACACCGGCCAGAGCCAGGGAATCCAGAGGCTCTTCACCCCGTACACAAACGCCAGCGTCACCATCCACATCGTCCCCGAGATGTCGAACATCCCCGAGGCGTTGCTCAGCCCGAGCAGATACCACGGCAGGGTCTTGCCTCCCAGGAAGTAGCTGTTCATGTCCCGGGCCGCCCGGCGCTTCAGCAGCAGGCCAATCACCACGGTTGAAAGAAGATAAGCGACAATGATCGCCAGATCCACGGCGTGCAGGGCCATACGAGAAGTTCGAGGCCCCCCGCCCCTCATGAGCGGAGGACCGGCGCCATGGAACATGGTGCGCGCCACGCTGACAAGCCGGGAGTTGGATCCCGGATCCTCGCCTGATGCGTGCGGCGCGCTGGGGACAGCGCGCCCTACCTCATGCGTCTCCACGATGCGGAGGGCGAGGGAGAAGGCCACGCAGCCACTACCGCGCGTCGACCACGTGCCCGCGGCGGCGGAGGTCCTGGAGCTTATAGAGCAGAGCCCGGCGGCTGATGCCAAGCGCCCTGGCCGTTTCCGTGCGGTTGAACTGGTGCTTGCGAAGGGTCTCGAGGATGGCCAGAACCTCGATCTCGGCCAGGCTTTCCGCAGGGGCGGCCCGGGGGGCGTCGCCTCCCGGCGCGTGCAACCGATGGGGCAGATGCTGGGGCAGGATCAGGTCGCCGCCGGACAACAGCGCGGCCCGCTCCATCGCGTTGCGGAGCTCGCGGATATTGCCCGGCCAGGCGTAGCGCAGCAGGGACTCGGTGACGGCGGGGGCCAGGCGGGCGCGTCCCTGGGTGAACTCGAGGAGGAACTGCTCGGCCAGCGGCAGGATGTCGTCCGGCCGCTCCCGCAGCGGCGGGATGTTCAGCTCGACCACGTTCAGGCGGTAATACAAGTCCTCGCGGAACCGGCCTTCGCGCACTTCGGCTTCGAGATTTCGGTTCGTGGCCGCCAGCAGGCGGGCGTCGGTGCGGCGTTCGAGATTGGCGCCGACCCGCTGGAAGCGCCCGTCCTGGGTGACTCGCAGGAGCTTGGCCTGGAGCGCGGGGGACATCTCGGCGATTTCATCGAGGAACACGCTCCCGCCGTTGGCTTCCTCGAATCGGCCCACGCGCAGGGCCACGGCGCCAGTGAAGGCCCCGCGTTCGTGTCCGAACAATTCGCTCTCGAGCAGGGTTTCGGGGATGGCGGCGCAGTTGACCTTGACCAGGGGCCCGGTGGCGCGCCGGCTCCAGGCATGGATGACGTCCGCGACGATCTCCTTGCCCACACCGCTCTCGCCGGTGATCAGAATGCGGCTGTCGGAGGCGGCAACCAGGGCGGCATCGCGGAAGACGGCCTGCATCAGCGGGCTGCGGGCGACGATGGGGCCGGGCAGCTGCCGGCCCTCCGCGAACGAGGGTGGGGCGGCCGGGGCGCGGCCCGTGGCCTGCTCGACCGAGGCCAGGAGCTCATCGAGGTCGATCGGCTTGGCCAGGTAGTTGACGGCCCCATCCCGCATCGCCCCGACCGCCTCGCGGATGTCGGCAAACGCGGTCACGAGGAGCACGGGCAGGGTCGCATAGCTCTTCCGGACCCGGCTCAGCATCTCGAGGCCGGAAATGCCCGGCATCCGGACATCCGAAATGAGCAGGCTGAATGGCTGGGTGCGCAACACCTCGAGCGCCTGTTCGCCCGAGGACGCCAGCGCGGGATCGAACCCCTGCCCGCGAAGGAACGACTCGAGCAGACTCCGCTGCCCGGGGTCGTCATCGACGATCAGGATGCGCGGCCGGGGCGCGGCGGTGTTCGTGGAGCCGGGTGTCATGCGGGGCACGGCGCGGGGCGCCGGCCGGGACGATTGGATTCACACGCGGGGCGCCGGGTCAAGGGTTTCCGGAGGGCTTGGCGGATCCCGCGCCCGCGGCGAGGCGGACGTGGAGGATGCGGAAGATGGCGCCTCGGGGTTCGTTGGGCAGGCAGACGATCTCCCAGCCGTGCGCCAACACGATCTGCTGAACCACCGCGAGCCCCAGGCCGGTTCCCCCCTCGTGCGTCGTGAAGTAGGGCTTGAAAACCTCGGTGCGATGCTCGGGCAGAACCCCCGGCCCGTTGTCGCGGACTTCGATCCGGGCTTCGTTGGGACCGGCGCGCTCGGCCACAATCCGGATCTCCCCGCCGGCACCGACCGCCTGGACCGAGTTGAGCAACAGGTTGAACAACGCCTGCCGCAACATCGCCTCGTCCGCCTCGACCGCCGGCAGATCCGCCGTCACCTGGGGACGCAACCCCTTCTCGTCAAGATCCGACCCGAGGGCGCGGATGACATCGGTCGCCACCGAGGCCACGTCCACTGCGCCCCGCCGAACCTCGCGCGGCCGGAAGAAATTGATGAACTCCGTGAGCTGCGCCGTCACACGGTCGGTCTCGTCGATGATGTCCTTCGATTTCTGCCGGACCTCGGGCGAGGCCTCTGGCTGGCGGGAGATCATCTGGGCCAGGCCCCGGATGATATTGAGCGGGTTGCGCGTCTCGTGGGCGAGGCCGGCGGCAGCCAGGTTCATCTCCTTGAGACGGGTGTTGAGCTCGGCCGCGCGCACCAGCCGCACTTCGAGCTCGGAGGAGCGCGTGAGGCTGCGCCACGCCATCCCGAATCCCAGAACCGACCCGATCGACAGGACCCCGATCACGCCCCGCAGCCAGGCGTCCTGCCGGCAGCGCAAACGCATGGCGTCGGTCGACATGACGAGGATAAAGCCGTGAACCCCTTGCTTCTGGATCGCGGCCCGGTAGTCGCTCTCGCTCATCCAGAACGGCCGGCCGATCCGCGGCCGGCGGTCGCCCCGGCCCCACGGGCCGCCGCGGCCTTCACCTTCCTGCCCAGGATTGCCGGCTCGATCCCCCCCCTCTCTCGGCGGACCCCCCTCCCGAAGGGCGCCCGGCGGGCGGTTCGTCCCCGGCGGCGGCCCCGGGGGGTGATCCTGGCCGAATCCCGCCTCGCGCAGGGTTCCCGGAGGGCCGTTCGTATCGCGGCGCGGGCCGGGAGACCGTTCTCCGGCCTGGCCCGAAGGCGCCGTCGGCGGCCAGACCCGATTCGTCGGGAACAGCTCGCTCCGGGGGATCACGATCGTCGGATTGTCGCCTTCGACCTCGGAGGTGACATTGGTGCCGAGGTCCACGAGGTTGGCGAGGACCACGGTGCGGCCGGTCCAGCGCGGGCCGCTGGCGGTGGCCTCTCGCGCGTCGACCTCGAGCGGTGCGCCGGCGGCGGCCAGCGGCTCGCCAGCGTCGTTCAGGAGCGCGATGGAATTGAGTTCGCCCTCCCGGATGAGCGAGGCCAGAACCGTTTCGAGGCGTTCCCTCGAGATGACCCCGCCAAAGCGGCGCTGCGACCGCAACACGAGCCCCAGCGTGTTCGAGATGTCCTTCGCGCGGTCAATCAAGGCCCGGCGGGCCGACTCCCGCACCCGCTGGTGCTCGACCAGTTGCCAGGCCACAATCAGCAGCCAGAGCACCAGCAACCCACCGTAGACGAAACGAGGCCTGGGCATCATGCGAAGGCTCTACTGCTTCTTCTTCTTCTTGGCGGGCTCGGGAGCGGGCTCGCGAGCCGAGGTCCGGTCGAGGAACCGATCCAGCTCCTGCTCGGAGAAGGTCTTGGGCACCAACTGCGCCCGGGCCTCCTCGCTCGCGCTGAGTCGAGCCAGCTGCGTCGGGCCGCTGACGATGTGCGGCGTGAGGAAGATCAGCAATTCGGTCTTGGTGTCGTTCTTCACCGTCCGCCTGAAGGCCGCCCCGAGCAGCGGGATATCGCCGAGCAACGGTATCTTGTACTTCGTCTCGGTCTTGGTGTTGTTGAAGAGACCCCCGATGACGACCGTCTGGCCGTCCGGGGTGACGACCACCGTGTCCGCGGACCGCGTGTTGATCACCGGCTGCGTCACCCCGGTCGCGATCGTGACGGTCTCGTCCGAGAGGTTCGAGATCTCGGGGTTGACGACCATCTCGACCATGCCGTCCGACGTGATGAACGGCGTCACCCTCAGGAGGATGCCGACGTTCTCGCGCGTGACCGAGTTGATCTGGTTTCCGAAGCTGTCGTAGCGGACGTCGCTGATCAGCGGGACCTCCTGGCCGATGGTGATGCTGGCCTCCTGGTTGTTGCGGGCGAGGATCGAGGGCCGGGAGAGCACCTCCGTCTTGCCGGCCTCGGCAATGGCCCGCAGCGTCGCCGTGAAATCGCTGCCCAGCACCTGGTACAGCCCCGCGCCGGGGGGGGCCGGCGAGGTTCCCTCCGCAGCCAGGCCAAACACCTGGTTGACGAAGCCGGTGCTCGATCCGCCCAAGTCGCGCGTGTACGAGCCTTCGATCCCGAAGTCGAGCCCCTTGCGGTGGGTCACTTCGAGGAAGACCACCTTGATCAACACCTGCGGCACCGTGCGATCGAGATTCGAGATCACCGTCCCGATGTACTTGCTCGTCTCCTCGTCGGTGACGACGATCAGCTTGCGCGTCTCGGGGTCGCTGCTGATGATCGCCTCGCCCACCTCGGTCGAGCGCGGATAATCGCTGCTGGTGGTCGATCGCCGGCGGGTGGAGCTGCCCTGGAACTGCATCTGGCCCCACCCGTCCCACGCTGACCACAAAGCCACACACCACAACACCAACCCCACGTTCAACCACCGTCGTGCTCGTTGATTCATGACCGTCGCTTTCTCTTGAAATGCCCGCCGCCGGATCACCGGGTGCCCATGCCGGAGCTGCCCGTCCGCGTCCCCGTCCGGCCGGAGCTGCTGGTGTTGCGCTGCGAGGCGCGGTTGCTCAATTGCGTGCCCGCTCCCTGGTTGCGCGTCGAGGTCCGGGTGCTGCGCGTGTTGCGGGTGTTGTTCCCCTCGAAGAGCCCCCGGAGGATCTCCTCGATCTCCATCGGATCGGAATTCTCGACGGGGAACACATAGACCTGCTGCTTCTTGGAGTTGTCCGCGTCGAGCTGCGCGATCATGGGCGTGATCTGCTCCATCATGTCGTGCGACGCGCTCACCACGATCGAGCGGGTCCGCGGGTCAGGCACGGCAAGGACGCGGCTCTGGCGCTTCATCCGATCGCTGTCGGTCGACGCGTTGCGGTTGCCGCCCATCGTCATGCCGGGGCCGCCGAATCGGAAGCCGCCGCGCATGTTCGAGGTCGAGGTTTCGTCGGGAAACAGGCTGATCAGCATGTCCGCCATCTCGGTCGGATCGGCGTTCTTGAGCGCGAACACGCGCAGCTCCATGACGTCCTCGACGTTGGTGTCCACGGCCTCGACCACCTTCTCGACCGTGGGCATCAAGTCCTCCGGCGCGCTCACCACCAGCGAGTTGCTGCGCTCGTCGGCCACCGCGACAACCCGGGAGGCGCCTGCGCGCCCGCCGCTGGAACCGCCCGAGCCGCCGGCGTTGTCGCCGCCCCCGCCGGGTCCGCCGCGGAAGCCGCCGCCGAAGCGGGCCATGAATTGCGCCCGCGGATCGCTGCTCCGGCCCGTCTCCTGGGTGGTGAACACGTCGCGCACGATCGTGGCCAGGGCCTTGGCGTCGGCATACTTGAGCGGGAACACCTTGACCGACGCGATGCTGGCCACCGACGTGTCCAGCGCCTTCACGATCTCGACCATGCGGCGGATGTTGGTCTGGGTGTCGGTGATCACCAGGGCGTTGCCCCCTTCGTTGGCCGTCAGACCCGCCTCGGACGGCAGCAACGGCTGAAGGTCCCGCGCCACCTGCGCCGCGTTGATGTATCGGACCGGCACAATCTGGGTGACCACATCGTCCGTCTTGGGAATGTCCGTCGGGTTGCTGCCCGTGATCACCGGAATATCCCGCTTCTTGGCATCGTCGCGGCCCACGATCGTCAGCGTCCGCCCGTTGCGAAGCGCGGCGTAGCCGTTCTTGTTCAGGACCGCATTGAGCACGTCCACCGCCTCCTCCTTGGTGAGCGGTTGGCCGCTCCAGACCGTCACCCGGCCCCGCACCTCGGTCTCGAGGTTGATGATGAACCCCGCAGCGTCGCTCAGATAGTTCAGGACAAGATCGAGCGGCGCGTCGCGGAAGTTCAGCCGCAACTGGCCGTCCGGCACCGGGCCCACCGGAGCGGGCTCGGCCTCCGTGGCGGACCCCGGCGCGGGTGCGGCGTCCGGCGCGGCCGCTGTCCCAGCGGCGGACGCCGGCGGCGCCTCCGTTGACGGTGCCGGCGTGTCGGCCGGCGGCGCGTTGGTGGTGATCGTCTCGGACGGCGCCGCCGGCGCGGGGGCGCCGGGGGCCGCCGGTTCCGCCGCCGGTGCCGGGGCGGCCATCAGCCACGCGCCCAGCCCGGCCGCAATCGCGGGTCTCAGCCAGAAGCCTTTCATTTCATCTCCTTCTCTCGTTGTTCCATCAGCCGTCTGAGGATCTCACTCACATCGCCGCCGCCGTGACCTTCGGTTTCCTCGGGTTCATCGGCATTGGGCTCACCGTCACGCGGGTCGCCCTCGCCCTCGGCCCGGGCGTGCTCGGAGCCGGAGCCGCTGCCGCCGCGACCCCAATCGCCCCAACCGCGGCTCCTTCCCGCGTCCGGCCCGCCCGAGGGCGACCCGCTGCTGCTCCGCTCGCCGCCGCTCGATCGGGCTGTCACCTGCCATTCGCCGTCATCCTCGCGCCGCAGTTGGAGCCCCACCTTGAGTTCCACGGGCGCGTTCGAGGCGCCGGATCGCGTAAGCTTCACGCGGTTCGGCAGGACTTGTTCGAGCGTGTAGCCGGCGATAGTGGCTCCGGGCTTGAGCGCCTTGCGGTACTCCGAGCTCGATCCGTCAAAGAACGCGTAGTCGCCCTTCTCATAGCTCAGGGTGCCCACCAGGGCGACCGTGTCCACCCGCGCCACCCGTCGTCGCTCGCCGCCGCTCCGGCTCGAACGGCCGCTGCGCTTGGCGTCGAAAATGTTGCGCTCGGTCACAATCCGGAACGCGGAGAAATCGGGCGCGGCGCTCGGGGCGGCCGGCTGCGCCCAGGAGGCCGGAGTCAGCATCCACGCCGCCGCAGCACCCAGACCCCACCCCCGGAGCCAACGCATGGCGATCCTCGCGTTCATCGCTTTTCAGCCGGGGTCACCAGGCCGCTGACCTGCAGCGCCAACGCCAGTTGCTGGCCTTCGGTGTCCCGGGCGGTAATATCCACCCCTTCGATCTTGAATGCCAATGGATCCTTCTCGACTTCGTAGAGAAACCGGGCGACCTGGGACAGGCTCCCGACGGCATCGGCCCGGCAATCCAACGTCATCAGGTCCTCCGCCGTCTGCTTCCACTGGGGCCGGATCCCGCTCACACTGATGCCGCTTTGCCGGGACCAGCGCTCGAACGCCTTGAGCACCTGGCTCTCGGCCACCGAGACCTCATTGGACAGGAACCCGGTGCGCATGCTCTCCCACCGCTCGCGGATCGCCTGCTCCCGCTCGAGCAGAGCGGCGCCCTGGCCCACCGATTTCTCGAGCCGCCCCACTTCCTCGGAACGGGCCTTCCAGGTTCGGACGAGCGGCGTCACCACCAGCCGATCGCCCGCCCAGAGGGCGACCGCAATCCCTGCCACCGCCACCAGCGCCTGTTGTCGGTTTTGGAACTTCATGGCCTGCCTGTTGGTCCCTGCCCCCACCGGAAATTGAAGGTGAACTCGATCGGCGATCGGCCCCGAATCTGGCTGACCTGCACGTCCGAGAGATCCTTGGCCGCCCGCAGCTGGTCCAGCGTCCGCAGCAGCGCCGCCTGGTCCCGAGCCGCCCCGGAACAGACAACCCTCGAAGCGTCGCGGATTTCCACGACCTTGGCCGAGACGGCGCCATCCTCGGGGAACGCCTCCGTGATGCGGCGCAGGATGCCCAGCGACCGGACTGATTCGTCGAACCAGGGTCGGTAAAGGCGGATCTGCTGCTGGAGATCCTCGAGCTCGCTCACCCGCGACGAGATCGCCGCCCACCGCGACTGCCATCGCCACAGTTGAATCTGCTGGACCAGAAACGCGATGCCCACCACCGCCACCACGACGCCCGCCGCAGCCCCCACCCCCGCAAGACGCCGCGAGGCGTAGCGGGCGGTCAGCCGCTCCCAGGCGCTGACCCGGGGCGGCAGGAATTCGAGTCGGGCGGGCTGGTCCGCCAAATGCCGCGCCGCCAGACTGATCGCCCCGGACACCGCCGTCCCCGGCGGCAGCGAGACGCCGTAGCCCTGCGGCTCGCAATCGCGCACCGCGGCCACCGCCAATCCGAGCGCCTCGGCCCTCGCCTCGAGCCCCTCGACCAGCTCCTGCGCCGCCTCGCCCCGGCCGTAAACCCGCACCCGCTTCACCCTCGATCGCAGCTCCCCCGGCAGTTGGCCGAGGGTGATCCTCACGTCCCGCAGGGATTGCTCGGCAGCGCTCGAAGGCGTCCCCCCTTCGCCCGCCCCGGCGCCCTCGACCAACCGCAGGGCGGCAATCCCCTGGCCGAACTCGAGGAGCAGGCCCACCGACGACTCGCCGGGGACCAGCGCCAGCGTTCCTTCGTCCGGGCTGCCGTTGTCCGCAGGCAACGCCACGATGCCCAGCGAGAAGCTCCGCGGCCGAAGCTGGGCCGCCCGCAGCACCTGCTCGAGGCGCGTCACGTGCGATCGCCGCACCGCCACCAGGGTCGCATAGCCCCCGCCCCCCGGCGCGGCAAAGTAGGACGAGGCGAGCACCAGGGTCTCCAGACTGCACGGGAAACCCCGCTCCGCCTCGATCTGCAAGTAGCTCTCGCGATCGGCCTCGGGCAGCTCCGGGACCTTCACCTGAAGCGTGAGCGCCCAACCGAGCGGCAGGCCCATCACGCAGCTCCGCTCCCGCATGCCCGCCGCCTCGAGGTGCTTCCGGATTTCGCGGCCCACCAGCTCCGGATCGTCGGTGGCGGGATCCAGCGCCAGGGCGACCGACAGCGTTTGGAGAATCTCCGCCGACCCGTTCCGGCGGCGGAGCACGGCGCCTTCAAGCCGGCTGCCGTCCAGGGTCAGCCCGAGCACGGTCGATCCCCGCGGAGATTTGAGAGCGTTCATCGCCATAGCTGTCGTGCCAACTGCAGTTGCTCGCGGACCTCCGCGCCCAGCGCCCAGCCCAGATGGGTCAGATCCTGGCGGAAGAGGACCTGGGGCGTTCCGCTGCTGGTGTCGAAAACCAGGCGCACCCGCCGGTAGCCGCGGCCGTGCCGGCCCAGCGCCGCAATGTCCGCCGTGAATTGATACGTGCGCCCGATCAGGTAGGGACCGGCTTCCTTGATCGCCTCCTCGGACAACACGTCCGCCACCCACGCGACGGAGCAGGTGCCCTCCGGATTGGACAGGCGCTCGGCGACCACAGTGCCGGCGTTTTCGGTCCCGATCCCCGGAATGCAGGTCAGGACCGCTTCGCTCGCGGTGTTCACGTTGATCAGGCCCAGCTGGTTGGTGCCCGCCCCGAGGTTCGCCTCGACCAACGCGAATTCGTCGGCCGTCATCCCGCTGCGCGCGAAGAACTCGAGCACGCTCGTGATGTCGTTGGCCGTGGCCAGCTGCTGGGAGATCTGGCTGGCCCGCTCCTCGCCGAGTTGCTCCCCGAGGAGCGTGATCACCTCCGTCCGGTTGGTCTGGGTGACATCGTAGATCGTCCCGGAGCTGTCCGCGGTTCCCGAGCCGGTCGCGCTGGTGCTGTCCGTCGCGCTGCTGCCGGATTGCGGCGCGCGCGTGTACACCGTGAGGTACTCGAGAATCCCAGGGTCCAAATGACCGTCGCGGTTGTCCGGCGGCGGCGACACGTCGCCGTCGTTCTCGTTGGGATCCAGCACGCCATTCCGGTTCAGATCCTCCCCGTACAGGATCTCGAGGGTCGCCCCGTAAACAAGGCGCAGCTCCTCGACGCTCTCGAAGTCCCCGTTCTTGCAGTGGTAGGGCGGATTCAGCCGGAGATAGGTGTCGTCTTCCACACCGCCGCTGCCGGGTTCGCTGTCGCTGTCCCGCCAGTCGATGATCGCCGCCGCAAACTCCGCGGTCATCCCCGGGAGCAGCTCGAGCATCTCGAGCGTCGCCGTGTTCAGGTTCAGTTTCGAAGCCTCATCCACCAGCCCGAACAGCGGCAAGTCGAGCGTGTCCGCATCGTCACCCCGCCCAATCAGCCAGAAGTTGGCCTCGCCGACAGGGACCGCTTCGTAGAGCGACGCGTCAACGTCCGGGGCCATGCCCGGCTCGTCGAGTTCGCTCAGGAGATACCCGACGTAGCGCGCCGCTCCGTTGATCGCCTGTTCCGCCTGAATCGCCGCCACCCGGTTGTCCGCGGCCCGCAGTTCGAGCGACATCGAGTGGGCGAAGTAGAGCGCCACGCTCACCAGGCCAAACCCGACCCAGAGCACAATGACCATCACCGATCCCCGTGTTTCGGGGTCGACACCCGGTCGCCCGGCAACCGGCCGGGGGTTCAGGACCGCGAGGGTGGCGGCGGACACTCTCATCGGCCCCCTCCCGTGCCGCCCGGGTTGCCGCCCCCACCGCCGCCGCCGCCGCTGGACCCGCCGCCGCTCGTCGATTCGCTGCCCTCGGCTTCGGCGGTCGCGTTCGTCTGGACCACAACCATGACCGGCACGACCAGCTCGGTCGGGATCGGCGTTTGCAGGCCGACCGCCTCCGGGGATCGCGTCAGTTCGACCCGGACCGCCCGGGGCAAAGGCGTCTCTTCCGTGGTCGAATCCCAGGTCTCGAGCCACTGCGTGCCGTCGTAAAAAAAGAACCGGACGTCCTCGACCCCGCTCAGCAACCGTTCCTCGGTCCATTCCTCCTGGTTGGGGGGCAGGAGATTCCTGGTGACCGACCGGACGAGGTCGAGCCCGACGGCGGTCTGGTTGGTGGGCGACATCAGGTAGTACGTCACGCGCTGCACCTCCGCCCACGGCAGATCGTCGCCCAGCACCCCGACCGCCGTGTACAAGTCCGGGCTCACCTGTTGCGCGCCGCTCCGGACTTCCGAGCTGCCCGCTGTGATCAAGGAGTCAGCGTTCGTCGAGGCCGTCGTGGGGGTTGTCTGCAGCGCGCCGAACAGGGTGCCGCCGGGAGGGACGAGGTTGGCGAGGTCCCGCTGCAGGTACGCCAGCGCCCGTTGCACCGGCAGGGCTGCATCCAGCGATTGCGTGGTCCGGTCGCGCAGCCGGATGGCGTTGAAGAACACCCCGTGGACGGCGACCAGGATGATGGCGAAGGCGGTCGTCGCGAACAGGACCTCGATCAGCGTGAACGCCGGTTCCGCCGGAAGGCCGCGGACTGCGAATGGACGCCGGGCGTTCATGACGTGCTCGAGTCCACAAGGGTCACGAGCTGGACGGTGTGCTCGAGGCCCTGGACGCCAAATCGGACTTCGACCGTCACCTCGGTCATGCTGTCCTCGGACCAGGTGTTCTCCTCGACGCTCCAGAGGTAGGTCAGGGCCCCCTCCTGCACCGTGCCGGTATTGGCCATGCGCTGGGTGTCGCGCGTCACCACGTATTCGTTCAAGACCCGCTCCGCGACCCGGGCCGCGACGCCCTTGCGCTCGCTGACCATGCCCGCCCGGCTGGCCACGCGAAGGCCCTCGACGGCGACTGGCAGCAGGATGGCCAAAAAGACCATCGCCGCCAGCACCTCGACGAGCGTGAACCCCGCCCGGGGCCCGCCGCTAGCGCCGGACTCCGGCCGGTGGATCGCTTTGAATCGCATAGTACAGGCGGTTCGTGCTCTGCACGAGCCACCGCTCGTTGGCCCGGTTCTCCTCCTCGCCTTCCCGGAGGAGAATCCAGGCCGGGCTTTCCTCGCCAAGATAACCGTCCGGCAGAAACCGGATCACAACCTGGTTCCGGTCCCCCGTGCCGACGCTCTGCGCCGTCGAACGCAGACTCGAACTCGACGTCGTGGTTTGCACCCCAAACACACCGGGCGGACCGTAGGCAGTGCGGGCCGCGGGCGTCGCCGCCTCGAACGAGACCTTCGAGTCCGCCGTGTAGGCTGCGGCGCGGTCGTCCTCCTCGACGAACCCTTCGACGGCCTCGAGCCCGTAGACCCCCTGCTCCATGTCGAGCCAGAGGATCATCGGCACGCCCTCGGCCACCGCGCGGTTCTGCCCGTAGCGCGTCAGGGCGAAGAGCCGGCAGGCCTCCGAGTCGATCACGCGCCCGCGGAAGAAGCCGCGGAGCGACGGATAGGCCAGTGTGAGGACGATTGCCAGCATGGCCATCACCAGGATCAGCTCGATCAGCGTGAAGCCCCTTCCCCGAAGGACCTCACCGCTGCGAGCGGTTCGATTTCCAGTTCGTGATGTCATCGTCGGTCCCCGTTCTTCCATCCGGACCCGCCGACATCAGGTCGTAGGCGTTCGCGTTCTGCTTGCCCGGGAACTCGTAGATATAAGCATTGCCCCACGGGTCGTTCGGCACGTCGCCCTTCAGGTACGGGCCCCTCCAGTTCTGGGCGTCGCGCGGCTGCTCGACGAGGTCCTGAAGCCCGCTGCGGCCCTTGGGATAGTACCCGTTGTCCACCTCGAACGCGTCGAGCGCGGTGCCGAAGGTGGCAATCTGGGAGACGGCGGCCGTGACCCGGGCCTGCTCCGTGCGCCCGGAGAACTTCGGCACCACGATCGCGGCCAGAATGCCGAGAATCACCATCACCAACAGCAGCTCGATCAGGGTGAACGCCCGCCGCAGCGTCCGCCGGCGGGCCCGGGATTCGATGGAGGTCAGTTTCATGGTTCGCATGCGTTGGGGTTACTTGATGTAGTCCTGCAGACTGAAGATGGGAATCACCATGCCGATGAAGATCGTGCCGATGAAGACGGCGATGGCGAACAGCATGAGCGGTTCCGCCAGGGCCACCGCCGTCCGCAGTTGCCGATCCAAATCGCCTTCCGTAACCGCCGCCACCCGCACGAGCTCCTGGTCGAGCCGGCCGCTCTCCTCGGCCACGGAGATCATCTCGAGCACCGACCCGCTGAACAGCGTCCGGCACTCGGACAGGCTCGGCCCAAGCGCCTGCCCCTCCTTCACCCGGTCGATCGAGGTGCTCACCGCGTCCACCAGGATCTGATTGCCGATGGACCGGCGCGCGACGTTCAAGGCATTGATCAGCGGCACCCCGGCCCCCAACAGCGTGCCCAGCATCCGGCAGAACCGGGCCAGGGCAAACCGGGCCACCAGTCCTCCGACCGCCGGCACCCGCAGGATCCATCCCTCCCAAGTCCGGCGGCCCGCCGGCGACACCAGCCAGTGGCGCAGAAGAAACACCCCGACGACCACACCGGCCGCAAGGAACAGCCCGTACGACCTCACCGCGTCGCTCGCCCCCACAATGATCCGGGTCAGCAGCGGCAGCGCAGCGCCGAAATCCGAGAAGATCGCCTGAAACCGCGGTATGAAGAACACGAGCAGGAACGTCAGCACCCCCAGCGCCAGCACCAGCAGGATCGTCGGATACAGCAGGGCGGTCATCACTTTGCCCCGGATCTCCTTGTCCCGCGCCTGGAACTCCGCGATCTGGGCCAGCACCACGTCGAGGAATCCCCCGGTCTCACCCGCCTCGACCATCGCCACATAGACCCGCGGGAAAGTCTCCGGCGACTGCGCCATGGCGTTGGCCAGCGACATCCCGTCCACCACCCGGTCGTGAACCTCCTTCCACCGGGCACGCGCCACGGGGGCATTGGCCTCGCGATGCAAAATCACCAGGGCCCGGCTCAAAGGCACCCCCGCCGCCAACAGACTCGACAGCAGCCGGGTGAAATTCTCGAGCATCCGCGCCGACACCCGCTGCCCCCCGCCCAGGGACCAGCCCGGGGCAGGTTCACCGGGAGCCGCGGAGGCGCCATTCCCGTTCCGGCCGGAGGACTTGCCCGCGGCGCCCCCGGAACCACCGCTCCCGTTCGATCCGCGCTCGACCAGCCGGATCGGCCGCAGTTGCCGGCTCTCCATCTGCTGAAACGCCTCGGCCCGGCCGGGGGCTTCGATCTGGCCGTCCGCGACCGTCCCATCCGGCTGAAGCGCGCGATAGTCGAAGAGCGGCATAGGCGGGAACCGGCTCAGGACTTCTCGGCGGCAAGGCGTTCGCCGGCGTTCTCCTCGGGCTCCCCGCCGGGCGACTGTTCCTTGGTGACGCGCAGGACTTCCTCCGGGGTGGTGGCCCCCAGGCGCACCAGCCGCCAGCCGTCTTCCGCCAGGGTCCGCATCCCGTTCCGGCGGGCGGCGTCGCGGATCTGGTCGCTGGACGCATGCCGGAGGATCAACTGCCGGATTTCGTTGTCCGAGTCCATCCACTCGAAGATGGCGCGGCGCCCGTGGTAGCCGGTCTGGCGGCAGGCGCGGCAGCCGACGGCCCTGAACACCGGGATCTCCGCCGGGATCCCGAGCTGGGCCTTGAAGGCCTGCGTGGCCGGAGAGACGTTCTCCTGTTTGCAGTGGTTGCAGAGAACCCGCACCAGGCGCTGAGCCAGCACCGCCTCGAGCGAGGAAGCCACAAGGTACGGCTCGACCCCCATGTCGACCAGCCTCGTCAGCGCCCCCGGCGCGTCGTTGGTGTGCAGCGTCGAGAACACCAGGTGCCCCGTCAGCGAAGCCTGGACCGCAATCTGCGCGGTCTCGTGATCGCGGATCTCCCCCACGAGAATCACGTCGGGATCGTGGCGCAGGATCGACCGCAGCCCCCGGGCAAAGGTGAGCCCGGCCTTCTCGTTCACCTGGATCTGGTTCACCCCGCGCAGCTGGTACTCGATCGGGTCCTCGATGGTGATGATCTTGCGGACGCTGTCGTTGATCTCGTTGAGGGCCGTGTACAAGGTCGAGGTCTTGCCGCTGCCGGTGGGGCCGGTGACCAGGATGATGCCATGGGGAAGCCCCAGCACCCGATGGAACGAGCGGTGCTCGTGCTCGTCCAGACCCAGCTCGCCCATGCCCCGCAGGGTCGCGTTCTGCCGCAGTAGCCGCAGCACCACCGCCTCCCCATGCAGCATCGGGATCACCGAAACCCGGATGTCCACCTCGCTCTCGTCGATGCGCACCTTGATGCGGCCGTCCTGCGGAAGCCGCTTCTCGGCGATGTTCAGGTGGCTGAGGATCTTGACGCGGGAGACGATGGCCGGCTGGAACCGCTTGATCTGCGCCGGCACCGGGACCTCCTGCAGCACGCCGTCGATCCGGTACCGGATGCGCAATTCGTCCTCGAACGGCTCGAGATGGACGTCCGAGGCCCGCAACTCGATGGCGTCGCGCAACACCTGGTTCACAAACCGGATGATCGAGGCGTCCTCGGCCGCCGTGTCCAGGTTGGTGTCCTCGTCCCGCTGGTCGTCGACCACCTGGATCGGCGCCTCCTCCTCGAGCGTGTCGATGGTGTCGGCGCCAACCCCCAGGTGCTTCTTCATCTCGCGCTGGATCGCCTCGCGCGGCGCCAGCACCGGCTGGAGCCGAAGCCCGGTCAGCGCCTTCAGCGTGTCGAACCCCTGCGTCGCAAACAGCCGGCTCGTGGCAATCTCGATCGCGCCGTTGACCCGCCGCAGCGGAAGCAGTTCGTCCCGCAGCAAAACCCGCGCGGGAAACAGCGAAAGCACCTGCTTGTCGGGCTCGACCGACTCGAGGGTGCTGAAGGTGAGCCCGTATTCGTCCGCCAGCCAATGGAGCACGTCCTCCTCGCTGCGGATCGCCGGGGCATCCGCGCCGGCGAGGCGGCGCGCCAGCAGCCGGGCATCGCTCTCGGCCAACTGTCGCGCCGCCGTCATCTGCTCGAGCAGCGCCGGAAGCGGTGGCTTCGCGGTGGCGCTGCCCGAGGTTGCGGGTGCTTCGTTCACGGGCTCGACGGAAGTGAATCGTGCTAGTTGAGCAGACCCATCACCACTGCCTGCCCCTCCTGCCGGACCGACAGGAGCTTGCGCAGATCGTCCTGGGCCGCCTGCAGCTTGGCTTCCTTGGCCTTGCGGGCGTCACGGAACTTCGTCAGCTTCGCCTTGATCTCCTCGGCCGAAGCCTTGGCTTCGAGCGCCTTCTGCAAATCGTCAAACTCGACATTCGAGCTCTGGCCGGCCTGCCCACGGTCTCCACCCGGACCACCCCGCATGCCAAAACCGCCAAAGCCCCGCCCGCCAAACCCCACCTCCCGGCGCGCCTCGCTCACCTTCGTGATCCGCTGTTCCAGGATCTTCCATTCGTCGTCGCTCTTGACCTCGAGGGCCTCGCGGTACCGTTCCATCATCCGCTGACGCATCTGCTCGGGATCGAAGTTGCCCCGGTCCGGACGCTCGCCCGGCTGCCCGCCCTGCCGGTCACCCCGCCCCTGTCGCTGGCCCTGGCCCTGCGCCTGCGCTTCGGTCACGCTCAACATCATGGCGGCAAGCCCCGCCAATCCCAACACTTTCAAGTAACGCTTCATGTGTCGCTGCTCTTTCCTGTTTGTTTGATGATGCACTCGCTCCGACCGGACCGTCGGTTCGGTCCCGGCCGATTCGGGAACCCCCCTCAGCAACCGCCGTGCCGACTCCCCGGAAACCACGCCTTCGCCAAGGCTGCGGCAGACAGGCCTGCCCTCTCTTCCGCGCCCCAGGCCGTTTGGGGCGCAACGAAGCACCAGCCATTGGTGAGACACCCCACGAGAGTCCTCGACTTGTGGACTATGGGGTCAACAGGTCAAGTTTGGCCCCTGCGGTTCCCAACCCACGCTGTTGCCTTCGAGGACTCTACATTAGCGAGGCGCGGAAAAGAGGATGGGCAGGCACAGCAAGGTCTGCATGAGCCTGAGGACTCGACCGGGTCTGAGGAGCGCCTCGCTAGCGCACTTCTTGCACTGAAACACCCCGGCATTGCGCAGCATTTGCACAGGCGCCAAACAGCTCAGAATCGAGGATGCAAGGTGCCGTCAGCCGACCGGACCGATCCGCAGCAACTGCAGCACCGGATGCCCCTCGAGTCGCGCACGGCCAAGGTCCACGTGGAACACCGCCTCCCAATCGTTGGCGCCGTCCGGATCCACCAGCATCTGCGCCACCGACCACGAGAGGCGGTCGTCCGCCTCGCGGACATGCGTGTGCCGCACGTTGCGCGCATCCGGATCGAGGCAAAGCCGCTCGTGCCCCTCGTGGTAGGCCGCCATCGCCCCAGCCAGGGACTCGGCCGTCCACGCCGTGCCCGCGGCGTCCGAGCCCGGCTGCAGCAGCGAGAGTCCCGCAGCCCATTCGCCCCGCGCCAGCGCCCGGAGTAGGCCAAAGATCGCATGGCGCACTTCCCGGAGGAACCGGGCCCGATCCCGGGTGGGATCCAACGCCCCGGTGCCTTCGGCGTCTGAGGGGGCAGCGGCCCCAGGGCGCGACGGACTGCCCGCCGGCTCGCGCCGCGCCGCGGTCGGATCCCGGAGACGCGCCCATTCATCCAAGAGGCTCGAGTCGACCTCCCGGATGAGGTTGCCGAGGTAGAGCTCCATTTCGCGCACCGCCTCGGTCTTGGCGGGATCGGGAACGGTCTGGGCCAGCACCTTGTAGACGTCCGACAGGTACCGCAGCAACACCCCCTCCGCCCGCAGCAGTTCGTAGTCCCGTATGTAGTCGTCGAACGACCGGTACCCCTCGTACATCTCCCGCGCGATCGACTTGGGCCGGATATTCTCTTCCTCGACCCACGGATGCGTGGCCGCAAACTCGTTGAAAGTCGAGTAGATGAACTCCCGGCGCGGCTTCGGGTACTCGAGCTTCTCGAGCTCCTCGAGCCGATCGTGGTAGTCCATCCCCGCCTGCTTGAGCTCGGCAATCCGCTCCGCCTTGAGCCGGTCCAACTGCTTGCGCAGGATGATCTCCGGATCCTCGACGATCGACTCGACAAGCGTCAGCAAGTCCAGCGCGTAATCGGGCGCCGCCGGATCGAGCAGGCGCAGGGTGTCGATCAGGTAAAGCGACAGGGCCTGGTCGAGGGAGAAATCATCCTGCAGCTCGATGTTCACCTGCAGATAGGTGCCGTCCTCGTCGGGCGGGATGAACTCGATGATCCGCCGATCGAGCAGCGCGCGGAACAGCTGCCAGGCGCGCCGCCGGTGCTTCTCCTTGGCCGCGGGCGTTTCGTGGCAGCGCCGGATCACGTCCCGCATCGCCCTGCAGGCGTCGCCGCCCCGGGAGAGCACGTTCAACAGCATCCCGTGCGTCACGCGGAACCTCGAGGTGAGCCGCTCGGGAGTCGCGGCCACCAGGCGGTTGTAGGTGTTGCGGTCCCAGACCAGATACCCTTTCTCGGGCGGCTTGCGCTTCACGAACTTCCGCCCCTTCCCGCCATCGGCGGCGTGTTTCCGTTCGAGCTTCAGGTTCTCGATCACGTGCTCCGGGGCCTGAACCACCACCCAGCCCTGGTCGTCGAATCCCTTCCGCCCCGCCCGGCCGGAGATCTGGTGAAAGTCCCGCGCGCTGAGGATGACCGTCTTCTCGCCGTCGAACTTGCATAGCCGCGTGAAGAGCACGGTGCGAATCGGCACGTTGATCCCGACCCCCAGGGTGTCGGTGCCGCAGATGATCTTCAGAAGACCGCTCTGGGCCAGTTGCTCGACCAGCAGCCGGTACTTCGGCAGCAGCCCCGCGTGATGCAGCCCGATCCCATGCCGCACCCAGCGCCGCAAATCCGGCCCGTAGGGACTCGAAAACCGGTAGCCCTCGAGCGCGCGCCCGAGTTGGTCCTTTTCTTCGCGCGTGCAGAAATTGGTGCTCATCAGGTTCTGCGCGCTCTGGGCCGCCTCGAGTTGGCTGAAATGGACGATGTAGACCGGCGCCTGCCCCGCGGCGATCAAGTCCTGCAGCGTCTGGTCCAGCGGAGTCTCGACGTAGGCGAACGCGAGCGGGACGGGCCGCAACGCCGAGTGCACCACCACCGTCGGCCGCCTGTTCAGGGCGGTCAGTTCCTCCTCGAAAAACCGCGTGTCGCCCAGCGTCGCCGACATCAGGAGGAACCGCGCCTGGGGGAGGGTGAGCAGCGGCACCTGCCAGGCCACCCCCCGCTCCCGGTCGGCGTAGTAGTGGAACTCATCCATGATGACTTCCCCGAACGGAGCGCGCGCGCCCTGGCGCAAGGCCATGTTCGCCAGAATCTCCGCCGTACAGCAGAGGATCGGCGCGTCGCGATTCACCGTCGCGTCCCCGGTGCACATCCCGACATTGTCGGGGCCGAACTCCCGGCAGAGCGCGAGGAACTTCTCGTTCACCAGCGCCTTGATCGGGCACGTGTACACGGAGCGCCGCCCCTGGGACAGCGCCAGGAAATGCAACGCGGTGGCGACCAGCGACTTGCCGGACCCGGTCGGGGTGTTGAGGATGACATTCCGCCCCTCGAACAGCTCGAGGATCGCGGTCTCCTGCGCGGGGTAGAGCTCGAGCCCCCGCTCCGCCACCGCGTCCAGCAACCGCCCGAGCAACGTGTCGTTGCGCGTGTCCCCGTCAAAAGGCAGATGGCGATAGAAAGCATCAGTCGCTGTCATCAAGGCCCAGAAGTCTAGAGTCCCCGACTTGTGAAAGTCGATGCGATTAGGTCAAGTTTGGCCCCTGCTGTTCCAGGCCACCCCTTCCTCCGCCGAGGACTCTACATTAACGAGGCGCGGGAACATGTTGTCTCTCTCCCCGCCCTAAATCGGTGAGGAACTTCCCCGCGCCGATTCGGGGCGGATCGCCGATGGACTCGACAACGGCCGCGATTGACTTCACTTCTCAGGTGCGGGCCGCCGATTTCGTGCTATTCTTCCGGCCATGTTGGCTACGACCGAGTTGATCCGCGAAGCCGCCGGTCCAGGGCGGTTGCGGCGGCTTCTGCCAGGCGTATTGGCGTCGGTGCCGCTCTACCAGCGCCATGCCGGCCTGATCGACTCGATCCAGTCCGAGTCCCTGCTCCTCGACGCCTTCCGCCGGTTGCCCACCATCACCAAACACGACATCCGGCGCGGTTTCCCAGAGAACTTCCTCGGTCCTGCCATGAGCCTCGATCAGCTCCTGGCCGAGGGTCGAGTCGAGATCGAGCACACGTCCGGCACGTCGGAAGAGCGGACGCCCCTGTTGCTCGAGCTGGGATGGTGGCCGGTCCAGGAAGCGCGCGCGCTCCGGCTTAACGCCCGCGTCAGCCAGGTCCTCGACCGCAACCCGGAGGCGCGCCGGGCGACCTTGACTTCGCCGACCTGCAACAGCGAGGTTTGCTACACCGGCACGCCTTCCCTCGCGGATCGCACCGTGGGCGCCACCCGGTTCCTGAGCCGGTCGCGACACCCGTTCCTCTGGGACGCCGCCGAGCTCGGTCGGATCACGGCCGAAGCCCTCGATTGGGCGCCGGTCTTCCTCGATCTGGACCCGGTCTATGGCGCGGTCTGGGCCCGATACTGCCTCCGGGAAGGCGTGTCGCTGCCCTCGCTCGAGTTCATTCTCTGCAGCTACGAGTCCTTGAGTGTCGTGCACCGGGCTCTGCTCGAAGCGGCCTTCCGCGTGCCGGTCTACAACCTCTACGGCTCGACCGAGACCGGTCACCTGCTCATGGAAGACGAGCCCGGCCGGATGCGCCCGAGCCTCGAGACCGCGTGGCTCGATGTGCCGGATCCCGATGCCGAAGGCATCGGAGAGCTCGAAGTCACCACGCTCACCCACCAGTACATGCCGTTGGTCCGGTATCGCATCGGCGATCTCGTCCAGGAGGACCAACAGCCGGACGGGACCTGTTACCGCCTCCATGGCCGCGCCCGCGACGCGGCGCTCACCGCCTCCGGTCGGCGCGTCACCGTGAGCCAGCTTGACCAGTGTTTCCTCGGCCTTGGCGGCATCGTCCATTACCAGCTCCGCCAGACGCCGGGCGGCGGATCGTGGTCCCTTTGGCTGGTCCCGGACGTCACGCCGCCTTCGGCTGGAGCCCTCGATCGGCTGCGGCGAAGACTCGCCGAGCAGCTCGAACTTTCCGCCCCGGTCCGGATCGAGCTCACGGATTCCCTGCTCTCCGAGGGCTCCGGCAAGTTCCGCCTCGTGTTGCCGCAGCACAGCCCTCTTCGCTCTCCAATCCGCGCGTAACCCCGAATCGGCGATCCGCCCCGAATCGTTGCGCGGATCACCCCCAGCGGCCCGGAAGACAACGCAGGCTCGGCGACGCCAGGCACTCCAGGCGAGGATCCGGGCCGCCGGGAAATCGGTTGGCGGGTGCAAGGCCCTGCGGTAGACTTGATCAGAATCACGTGCGCGCCGCGGACAAGCCATTCAATGCCCTGCCCGGGTTTGGCCTGACGCTCGGGTATGCCCTCTGCTGGCTTGGCCTGCTCGTGCTGATCCCGATGGGGGGCTTGGTGCTGCGGGCAATGGACCTCTCGTGGGGGGAGTTCTGGAAGCTGGCGACGGCGGATCGGGCGCTGGCGGCCTATCGGCTGACGTTCGGAGCGTCCCTGGCGGCGGCCTTGATCAATGCCGTGTTCGGCACCTTGCTGGCCTGGGTGCTCAGCCGATACGACTTCCCAGGACGCCGCTGGGTGGATGCGTTCGTGGACTTCCCCTTTGCGTGTCCGACGGCGGTGGCGGGGCTGACCCTCGCCAGCTTGTTCGCGGAGACGGGCTGGTTGGGGCGGCACCTGGTGCCGCTCGGGATCCAGGGGGCCTACACGCCGCTGGGCGTCGTGCTGGCGCTGACCTTCGTCGGCCTGCCGTTTGTCGTGCGATCGGTCCAGCCGGTGATCCAAAGCCAGGAACGCGAGCTCGAGGAAGTTGCCGCGACGCTGGGAGCGGGACGATGGCGGACCTTCTTCCAGGTGGTCATCCCGGGGCTGCTGCCGGCGATTCTCACCGGCGTCGCGCTCGCCTTCGCCCGCGGGATCGGCGAGTATGGCTCGATTGTCTTCATCTCGGGCAACCTCCCGTTCAAGACCGAGATCGCGCCCCTGCTCATCGTCACCCGGCTCGAGGAATTCCACATGGCGGGCGCGGTGGCGCTGGCGGTGGTGCTGATGGGCTGCGCCTTCGTGCTGCTGGCGGCGATCAACGGGCTCGAGCGCTGGACCTCGAGATTCAATGCCTGACATGCCCGATCGAACTCCATGGATGCGTCGGCACGCGCTGGTGGCCTCGAGGCGCGGTGCGGAGGAGACGCCCCTGGTCCGCGGCCTGCTGATCGCGGTGGCGCTGGGGTTTGCGGGCTTGTTCCTGTTCCTGCCGCTGGCCAACGTGTTCGCTCAAGCGCTGTCCAAGGGGTTCGCGGTCTATGCCGCCGGGTTGACGCATCCGGAATCCCTGGCCGCCCTCCGACTGACCCTCCTGCTGGCGGTGGTCTGCGTGCCTTTGAACGTGGTTTTCGGCCTCGCCGCCGCCTGGGCGGTGGCGAAGTTCGAGTTCCGCGGCAAGGCGTGGCTCGTTACGCTGATCGATCTGCCCTTCTCAATCTCCCCCGTGGTCGCAGGCTTGATGTTCGTCGTCCTCTTCGGCCTGCAGGGGTACGCCGGGCCCTGGCTTGCCGCCCGCGATCTGCAGATCATCTTTGCGCTCCCGGGGATGATCCTGGCCACGCTCTTTGTGACGTTCCCGTTCGTGGCGCGGGAGTTGATCCCGGTCATGCAGGCGACCGGCTCGGAGCAGGAGCAGGCGGCCCTCACGCTGGGGGCCGGCGCCTGGCGGACTTTCTGGCACGTGACACTCCCCTCGGTCAAGTGGGGGCTTCTCTATGGCGTCATCCTCTGCAACGCGCGCGCCATGGGCGAATTCGGTGCGGTCTCGGTGGTGTCCGGCCACATTGCCGGGGTGACGGACACCCTGCCGTTGCGGGTCGAGAAGCTCTACCAGGAGTACCAATCCGCAGCGGCGTTCTCAGTGGCCAGTCTCCTCGCGTTGCTCGCCCTCGCAACGCTCGCCGTCAAGGGGATCCTCGAGTGGAAGGCGCGGCGGGCGGAGGCCCGCGCCGGCGCCGTGGCGGAGACCGGCCCATGAGCATCGTCCTCGATCGCATCAGCAAGCGATTCGGTCCGGTCATCGCCGTGGACTCCGTCTCGCTGTCGGTCGAGGAAGGAGAGTTGGTGGCCCTTCTTGGGCCCAGCGGAGGGGGTAAGACCACCATCCTGCGAATGATCGCCGGGCTCGAAATGCCCACCGAGGGCGAGATCATCATCCGGAACCGCCGGGTGACGGATCTTCGGGTCCAGGAGCGGAACATCGGGTTCGTGTTTCAGAACTACGCCCTTTTCAAACACATGAACGTCTTCCGCAACATCGCGTTTGGCCTGAGGGTCAAGCGCTGGCGGAAGGCGGAAATCGAGGCTCGCGTCGGGGAGCTGCTGCACTTGCTCGAGCTCGAGGGGCTGGCCCAACGCCTCCCCCACCAGCTCTCGGGAGGCCAGCGCCAGCGCGTGGCGATCGCCCGCGCCCTTGCCCCTCGGCCCAGTGTCCTGCTCCTCGATGAGCCTTTCGGAGCGGTCGATGCCCGGATCCGGCAGGAACTGCGGGAATGGCTCGTCCGGTTGCACCAGGAGCTCAACGTCACGACGCTCTTCGTAACCCATGATCAGGAGGAAGCCATGGAGGTGGCCCGGCGGATCGCCATCTTCTCCAACGGCCGGCTCGAACAGATCGACACGCCCCAGACCGTCTACGAAGAGCCCGCCAACGAGTTCGTCGCGCGGTTCATCGGGGTGATGAACATCCTCGAAGGCCAGGTCCATAACGGCGTGGCGCGGGCCGGGGACATCGAACTGCCGGCCCCAGGCTGTGCGGACGGCGCCCGGGTGCGCATCGGGTTCCGGCCCTACGCGGTCCAGGTCTCTCCGGACCCGGGCCGCTACCGGTACCAGGCGGTGCTCCTGCGGACCTACTTCATGGGGATCATGCACCGCCTCGAGCTCGCCACCCCCTCGGGGCTCCGTGTCCGATGCCGGATCACCAAGGAGGAGTACTCGAACCTCGGGCTGCGCGATTCCATGAACGTCTCGTTCCAGATCCGGAGCTGCCGCGTGCTGGCAGGGGAATCGGCCGAATCCGGGCCCGCGCGGCCGGCAGAGGACCGGGGGGCTTCGGTTCCCGCCGGGGGCACCTGTTGAAACGACGCCGCATCCCGATGCCAGGCATGTTCCCGCCATCGACCCATCGGCTGCCGCAACGACTGCTCGCGGGCGGACTCCTGGCGGGCGCGTCGGTTGTCGCCGGCGTGTGGTACTACTTCACGCCCCAGTACACCCGTGTCGGTTATCAGCCGGTCCAGCCGGTGGCCTTCTCCCACCGGACTCATGTTGGACAATTGGGCATGGATTGCCGGTACTGCCACCCCGGCGTCGAGACCTCGTGGTACTCGAACCTCCCCTCGGGCCAGTCCTGCATGAACTGCCATAACCAGGTCCTACGGGATGACGCCCGCCTCGCCCTGGTTCGAGCCAGCGCCGGATCGGGCCGGCCCATCCCCTGGATCCAGATCCACCGGCTGCCGGACTACGTCTTCTTCAACCATGCGGTCCACGTCAACCGCGGCGTGAGCTGCTTCGACTGCCATGGTTCCATCCATGAACTCGACGAAAGCGCCCACCTCAAGCCCCTGAGCATGGCATTCTGCCTCGAATGCCATCGACGGCCGGAAGCCTTCCTCCGGCCGCCCGCCGAGGTCTATCACCTCGACTGGCGGCCCGAGAGCCCCGAGCAACAGCAGGCCGACGGCTCGAAGCTCGCCCGGGAGTGGAACGTCCAGCGCTTGGACCCGTGCTCGGCTTGCCACCGATGAAACCGCCCGCTCCCCACCCCCCTCGGTCGCCGGTTGCAACCCCGCGCTACTGGCGCAGCGTCGAGGACTGCGCAGGGACCTCGACGGACCTATCCTCGATCGAGCGCGCGTGCCACCACGGCCTCGAGGAGGCCGCCGACCCCTTGAGCCGACGCCATTTCATGCGGATCATGTCGGCGTCCTTTCTCCTCGCAGGGTCGGGATTGACCGGATGCCGGCGGCCCGTCGAGACCATCCACCCCTTCGCCCAGGCGCCGGAAGGCCTGGTCCACGGCCTTCCCCTGACTTATGCCACCGCGATGCCCGTCCGCGCGTCGGCGATCCCGCTCCGGGTGAAGACCTGCGAGGGCCGTCCGATAAAGATCGAGGGTAACCCTGGCATCCCCTGGCCCCTGAACGCGGTATCGGGCGCCCCACCTCCCCCGCCCCAGGGGCCAACCGATGCCGCAGCCCAGGCCTCGATCCTCAGCCTCTACGATCCCGATCGCGCCCGGCGGTTCACCCGCGACGGCCAGACGATCCCCCGAAAACTCGCCCTCGACGCCCTCGATGCCCTCGCGCACCAGGCGGCAGATTCCCGGGGACGCGGACTCTGCATCCTCGCCGACGCGAGCAGCTCTCCGTCGCGAGCCCGGCTGCAGCGGGCGCTTGCAGATCGCCTCCCGGAATCGCGCTGGTTCGAGTACGAGCCGGTGGACCTCGCCGCGTATCGCCGAACCACCCGGGCCGCCTTCGGCCGGCTCCTGCAACCCCTGTACCGGCTCGATGTTGCCCGGCGGATCGTGTCGTGGGATTGCGATTTCCTGGGAAACGAGGAGGAGACCTGCCGGTGGACCCGGGCGTTCGCAGCCGGCCGCCGGCTCGACAACCCCGGGAACGAACCTTCGAGGCTCTATGCGATCGAGAGCTTGCTCACCCTGACCGGGATGAACGCGGATCACCGGCTCCGGCTCGCTCCCAGCCAGATGGCGCTGGTGGCGGCGCGGCTGTTGTCCGAATGCATCTCGGCGCTCGAGCCGCACCAGCGCCCCGCCGGAGCCCTCGCGTTCAAGAGCCGCCTGCAGGCGCTGGCCCGGACCACCACACCGGAATGGGCAGCCTGGACGCGCGCCTGCGCGGGGGACTTGACGGCCCAGCCGGACAGGAGCGCCGTCCTCGCCGGACACCGTCAGCCGGCCGAGGTCCACCTTTGGGCCCATGGCCTGAACCACCTGCTGCGCGGGCGGGGAGCGGCTGTGGTTTATCTCGATCGTCCGCCGGAACCTCCGGCGGGGACCCTCGCTGAGCTCGCGGCCGCGCTGGCGGCGGATGAGGTGCGGATCCTGGTGATCCTGGCGGGCAACCCCGCCTACAACGCTCCGGCAGACCTCGAGTGGGCCCGGGTCCAGTCACGAGCCGACACCGTGGTCCGTCTCGGGAGCTGCGAGGATGAGACCTTCCCGGCCTGTCACTGGCATCTGCCGATGGCCCATTACCTCGAGTCGTGGGGAGACGCGCGCACGGCGGACGGGACCTGGCTGTCCATCCAACCGCTGATCGCCCCTCTCTTCGGCGGGCTCACCGACCTCGAGGTGCTGGCCCGGTTGGCTGGGATGCCCGTGACCGAGCCCCACGAGATCGTCCGCGAGACCTTCCGCGGCCTGGCGCCGGACGGTGCGTTCGAGGCAAACTGGAGGCGCTTGCTGCACGACGGCACTTGGGCCGGCACAGCCTACCCCGAAGCGACGGTCGAGTCCTTCGACTGGAATGCCGCGACGGCCGCGTTGGATTCAATCCGGGAGGTGCGCGCCCCGGCCCCGGATGCCCTCGAGGTCGTCTTTGCCCGGGACAGCCGGGTGGACGACGGCCGATACGCGAACAACGGCTGGCTCGAGGAGTTGCCCGATCCGGTGACCAAGATCACCTGGGACAACGTGATTGCCCTCAGCCCCGCAACGGCGCGCCTCCTCGGCCTTGCGGTCCCCGAGCCACGCGAACACCTCGAAGTGCCGGTGGTGCGGGTGTCGGCCGGCGGGCGTGCCATCGAGGGTCCGCTCTGGATCCAGCCCGGCCTGGCGGATGATGTCGTGGGACTCACCCTCGGTCACGGGCGCACCCGCGCCGGCCGGGTGGGCACCGGCACAGGCTACGATGCCTACCCGCTGCGGACCTCCCGGGCGATGCACAGCCTTGCCGGGGCGCAGCTGGCCGCGACGGGTCGGGTCCACCCGCTGGCGTGCACGCAGAACCACGGCCGTCTCGAAGGGCGGCCCATCGTGCGCGAGACCAACCTCGCCGAGTTCCGAAATCACCCGGGGTTCGCGTCGGCGATGGACCGCGACGCGCCCGACTCGAGCCCGCTCTATGCGAACCCGCTGGACGCCGCGGCTGCGGGAGTCCTCCACCAGTGGGGGATGACCATCGACCTCGGGCTGTGCGTCGGGTGCGCTGCGTGTGTGGTCGCCTGCCAGAGCGAAAACAACATCCCGATCGTCGGCAAGAACGAGGTCGCGCGCCAGCGCGAGATGCACTGGCTCCGGATCGACCGCTACTACGCCGGCCCCGCCGACGACCCGCAGGGGGTGAACCAGCCGATGCTGTGCCAGCACTGCGAGTCGGCGCCGTGCGAGAGCGTGTGTCCGGTGAACGCCACCGTGCACGACCGCGAGGGCTTGAACGTGATGGTCTACAACCGCTGCATCGGCACGCGCCATTGCTCGAACAACTGCCCCTACAAAGTGCGCCGGTTCAATTTCTTCGATTACCACCGCCGCCCGGATCGGGGCAGCCGGCCCCGGGAGGAGTGGGACTTGCTGAGCCTGGTCCGGAATCCGGACGTCACGGTGCGCATGCGCGGGGTCATCGAGAAATGCACCTTCTGCGTGCAGCGCCTCGAGCAGGCCAAGATCGCGCGGGCCGTCAGCGCCGGAGCTTCGCCCCCGAAGGCGGTGGCCGACGGCGAGGTCCAGACCGCCTGTCAGCAGGCCTGCCCGGCCGGCGCGATCGAGTTCGGCAACCTCCGGGATCCCGCCAGCCGCGTGTCCAGGGCACGGGCCAATCCGCGGGCCTATGCCGTGCTCCAATCGCTGAACACCAGGCCGAGGGTCCTCTACCTCGCGCGAGTGCGGAACCCGAACCCGGCGATGCCCGGGGCGCCGCCCAGGCCCCATGGCATGTCCGTGGAGGTGCGCGACCCGGAGATGCCGGAGCAGGGGCCCGGTACCGTCGAGGGCGGCAACGGGAAGGAAGGCGCCTGATGGCGGATCGGGTCTCATCCGCAGGCGGGCTTGCGATCCTCCCGCCGCCTCCCGAGCTCGAACGCCCGCCGCTCGTCCCCCGCGGTCGGGGCCTCAATTGGATCCTGGACACCGTGGCGGCGATCCCCGAGGGCCGGACACCTCGCTGGTGGTGGCTGGCGTTCCTGGCCAGTTGCCTGGGGCTGCTGATCGGGGTCTCGATGGTGGCCTATCTGGTGACGACCGGGGTGGGGGTCTGGGGCCTGGGACACCCGGTGATGTGGGGCTGGGCCATCGTCAACTTCGTCTGGTGGATCGGCATCGGACACGCCGGAACGCTGATCTCGGCCATTCTGCTCCTGCTGCGGCAGCGGTGGCGCACGGGCGTCAACCGGGTGGCCGAAGGCATGACGCTCTTTGCCGTGATGTGCGCGGGACTGTTTCCCCTGGTTCATATGGGGCGGATCTGGTTCGTGTGGTGGCTTGCGCCCGTGCCGAACGCGAATGGCGTGTGGCCCCAGTTCCGATCGCCGCTGACCTGGGACGCGTTTGCGGTGGGGACCTACTTCACCGTCTCCCTGATGTTCTGGTACCTGGGGCTGGTTCCGGACCTGGCGGCGATGCGCGACCGCGCCCGCACCCGATGGCGACAGGCCGTGTACGGGCTGTTGGCGCTCGGCTGGCGGGGGGCGCACCGCCACTGGAACCACTACGAGAAAACGTACCGGATCCTGGCCGGGCTCTCGACGGCGCTCGTGGTCTCAGTGCACTCGATCGTGTCACTGGATTTCGCGGTCACCCAGCTGCCGGGATGGCACTCGACCCTGTTCCCGCCGTACTTCGTGGCGGGAGCCATCTTCTCGGGGTTGGGCATGGTGCTGACCCTGGTGATACCCCTGCGCAAGCGTTGCGGGCTCGAGGAGGTCATCACGCCGCGGCACGTGGATCTGATGTGCAAAGTGACCCTGGCGGCCTGCCTGATGGTGGCTTATGCCCATGGGCTCGAATGGGGGTCGGCCTGGTGGCACGGAAATCCCAAGGAGCAATTCGTCCTGTCGAATCGCGCGTTCGGGCCCTACGCCTGGGCCTATGGGATCATGATGCTCTGCGCCGTGGTGCTTCCCCAGGCCTTCTGGTTCCGCGCCGTCCGCCAGCATCTCGGGGCCGTGTGGGTGATCTCGATTCTCCTGAATGTCGGCATGTGGTTCGAGCGGTTCGTGATTGTCGTGGGGTCCTTGCATCGGGATTTCCTGCCGTCGAACTGGGCGTACTACGCCCCCACCTGGGTGGACATCGGGACATACGTGGGGTCGTTCGGCCTGTTCTTCACCTTGTTCCTGCTCTTCCTCCGGTTCCTGCCCGTCGTCGCGATTTCAGAGGTCAAAGGCCTCATGCTCGAAACCGGGGACTTGCAGGCGCCGCGGCGGTCCCGAGAGGCGCCTGGCCAGCCTGATGCCTCCCGCGGTTACGGTCTGCTGGCCGAGTTCGATACGCCGGCGGCGCTGCTGCGCGCCGCCGAGGCGGCGCGCGACGCGGGCTGCCGCCGCTGGGACGTCTTCACGCCCTGCCCGGTCCCGGGGATGGACCAGGCCATGGGACTCAGGAACTCGAAGGTCGGCTGGTTCGCCTTTGTCGGAGGCCTCGCCGGGTGCGCCTTGGGCCTGGTCATGGTTTGGTACATGAACGCTCATGACTATCCCCTCCTCGTAGGGGGCAAGCCGATGTTCAGCCCGTTTGCGGCCTTTCCCGTCGTTTTCGAGCTGACGGTTCTCCTGGGCGCCTTCGGAGCGCTGGCAGGATTGCTGTGCCAGAGCCGGCTGCCCGAGTGGTACCACCCGCTGCTCGCACACCCCCGGTTCGCACGGGCCACCCAGGACAAGTTCTTCCTGCTGATCGAGTGCGCCGACGACCGGTACCGGGGAGTCGAAACCTGGCGGTGGCTCGAAACACTGGGTTGCAGCCGCATCGAGCAGATAGGACACTAGCGAGGCGCCGCCTCAGACCAAACCAAGACAGCGATCCCATGAAGCCTTCCTGCCCTTCCGAACCCCCTCTTCTGCGCCTCGCTCATCTGGAGTCCTCGACGGAGGAAGGGAGGCCTGG
Source organism: Verrucomicrobiota bacterium (assembly GCA_029556615.1). Taxonomy (GTDB): domain Bacteria; phylum Verrucomicrobiota; class Verrucomicrobiia; order Limisphaerales; family J093; genus JAKQDD01. The sequence goes on from JAKQDD010000089.1 coordinate 48,609, forward strand.
AACAGCAGAGAACCAAACTTGACCTAACCGCATCGACTTTCACAAGTCGAGGACTCCAGTCATGCGCCAGTTCCTTCTCCTCCTAGCCCTTGCCGCGGCGGCAGTGCTCAGCATCGCGGGGTTCCGCGGCAGTCTCTCCCGGCAACCACCCCTCGAGGTCTTCCCCGACATGGACCGCCAGCCGCGGGTCCGGCCGCAGTCGGCTTCCGCTTTCTTCGAGGACGGGTTCGGATCGCGACGGGCCGTGGCGGGAACCGTGGCCCACGGCGCCCTTCCGGCCGATGCGCCGGAAGCCACGGGCCGCGTCCCGGGATCGACGCAGTACGTCACTCTCAATCCCAAGCCCATCTCAGCCGCACTGCTGGACCGGGGACGGGAGCGGTTTGAAATCCACTGCCTGCCGTGCCACGGCGCGCGGGCCGACGGCAAAGGGATCACTACCCAGTACGGCATGGTCGTCATCGCCAGCCTCCACGATCCCCGGATCGTCCGAATGCCGGACGGCGAGATCTTCGACACGATGCGACACGGGCGAAACCTGATGCCGGCCTACGGGCCGACTCTCGAACCCTCCGACCGCTGGGCGGTGATCGCCTATCTCCGAGCTCTGCAACTCAGTCACCTGGGCCTCGACGCCGATGTGCCGGCCGAGCGCCGTGCGGCATTCCCACCCTGACGCATGAAGGCGCGCGTTCATCCCGAGGCCACTTCGCCGCCGGCTCTCTCCCGGGGGCGACGTCTCACGAGGCTCCTGATCCTGGCGGGCGGGGCGGGAGCGCTGCTCGGCTTGGCGTTGGACGTCCGGCAGTTTGCGCACTCGTGGTTGGTGGCCTTTGCCTGTTGCCTCAGCCTCAGCCTGGGCTGTCTGTTCCTGGTCCTGGTGCACCATCTCGTCGATGCCGCGTGGTCCGTCCCGGTCCGGCGGATCGGCGAACACGGGGCGGCGCTGCTGTTCCCGTGGCTGGCGCTCTGCTTCGTGCCCGTCGCCGTCCTGGCACCCGAGCTGATGGATTGGCGGAGGGCGGGCCCGGCCGCGGCAGGCCACGGCCCCGGTCCGGGCGGATGGGCCGCAATCCCGTGGCTGTGGTACGGGGCGTCGGCGATCTGTTTCGGCGTCTGGGGTTGGCTGGCGCACCGGCTGCGCCGGGAATCCCTGCTCCAGGACAACACGGGAGCCGCCGCCTGCACGCACGCATCGCGGCGGCTTGCCGCGGGAGGAACCCTGCTCTATGCCGTCACCGTCACCCTGGCAGCCGCGCTGTGGATCCAGGCCGCCGGCCGCGGATCGACGTCGACCCTCTGCGGCGTCTACTACTTTGCCGGCAGCGTCTGGGCTGCGCTGGCGGCCGTCACTCTCATCGCGATGATCCTCAAGCGGGCGGGTGCTCTCGACGCCGTGCTCCACGAGCACCTGTTCCGTGACCTCGGCACTCTCTTGTTGGCCTTCACGCTGTTCTACGCCTACATCCACTTCTGCCAGTACTTCATCATCTGGTACGCCAACCTGCCGGCCGAGACCCAGTGGTACGCGGTGCGGGATGCCGGGGGCTGGCGCGGGGTCGGACTGACGATTGTTCTCGGCCATTTCCTGCTGCCGTTTCTGGCTCTGCTCCGGTCGGATCTGAAGGCGAGATCCACCTGGATGGCGCCCCTGTGCCTCTGGGTCGGCCTGATGCACTACGGGGACATGGCGTTCAACGTGCTGCCCGGGGTCAGCCCCGGAGGATTCCCCTGGAGCTGGGTCTGGCTTCACCTTGCCTGCCTGGCATTGATCCTGGGGCTCATGGCCCGGGTGTTCCTGCGGGACTTGGCCGCGCACTCGCCCTACCCGATCCGGGACCCGCGGCTTGCTGAGGCCGTCGGACGCCATCCTGCCCTGGCTCCCCCGACGCCACAGGACGAGAGCCGCGACGAGAACCGCGTGACCAACGGCCAAAGCGCGCGCGCGGTGGTTCCACCGGGCCAGCGGGATCAGGCGAGCGATCATCGAGGGCGTGATCGACTGCGGTCGGCTCTCGCGATCGGAGCGGCAGTGGGTGTGCTGCTGATTCCGGGCGGCCTGGCATGGCAGGTGGCAAAGCGAACCCGGGCCCCGGCGATCGATCAGGCCCGGGCCGAGCTGCGGCAGGCGAATTGGGTCGCGTTGTGTGCCGAGAACCGGCAGGCGCTCACAACCTATGGGTGGATTGACCGTTCCCGAGGTATCCTCAGGCTGCCCGTCGATCGCGCCATCGAGTTGAGCCTCGACTTGTGGAAGGACCCGGAGGCGGGCCGTTCGAATCTGCTCGAGCGTCTGGCCAAGGCCACGGCCAAAGTCGCCGAACAACCCAATATCTACGAATGACCACGCCCGCAACAGCCGCGGAAATCGATCGGTCCTGTCGCTGGCCGGTGGGGTCGCTGGTTCTGGGCGCGGTGTTCTGGCTGGTGATGGCCGGTGGACTCGCATTGCTGGCCGCCATCAAGCTGCATGCGCCCGAATTCCCGGGCGACTCGGTTTGGCTGACCTACGGCCGCGTGCAGGCGGCAGCCGGTCAGGCTTTCGTGTTCGGGTTTGCGTCGCTGGCGGGTCTGGGAACAGCAGCCTGGCTGACCGCCCGCCTTTCGGAAACGCGGCTCGTCGGCGGCCGCGGGTTCTTTCTTGCGGGCGGCTTCTGGAATCTGGGGGTGATGTTCGCCGTGCTGGGGGTGCTTCTGGGACACAGCACCGGGGTCGAGGGGTTTGAAGCGCCCGGCCCGGCCGCGGTGCTGCTGTTGGCGTCCTATCTGGTGATGGCAGCCGGGGTGCTGCTGACGTTCCTGCGGCGTCAAGCGAGGGGAACGACCATCGTCCAGGAGTACGTGTTGGGGGCGCTGCTCAGTTTTCCGTGGGTGTTCATGGCCGCGGAGATGATGGCCGTTTGGATGCCGTTGCGGGGCGTGTTGCAGACGGCGGCAGGGGCGTGGGGTTGGCGGAGTCTCCTGCTGCTGTGGCTTGGCTTCCTGGGCCTGGCGTCGCTCTACCATCTGCTGCCCGGGCAGACTGCGACGCCGGTGCGCCGCCCCAGCCTGGCAAGAGCCGGCTTCTGGACCCTGGCGCTCGTGGCCGGCTTCAGCGGCATCCACCGCTACCACGGGGGAGCCATGCCCGGCTGGATGACCCGCCAGGGTTGGGTCGGGGCGGTCCTGCTGGCGTTGCCGGTGGCGATCGTGGCGGCCAGTCTGTCCCCGATGCTCAGCGGAGGTTCCCGGGGATCGCGCACACCGGTACGGCGCTTTGCCACGGGGGCGCTGGCGGCGCTGGTCCTGTTCGGAGGACTGTCGGTCGTCGATGGGCTCGGCACGCGATCAGGCGTGACGCAGTTCACCCTGTTCGCGGCTGCGGTGGATCAGGTGTACCTGTACGGCTTTGTGGGCCTGGCCCTGCTGGGGATGATCTACGATATGATCCCCCGGTTGCTCGATCTCGAGTGGCCTGCCCCAGGCTGGGTGCGCGCGCATCGGTTGCTGGCCTGGTCGGCGGTCGGCCTCTGGGGGGTGGCCCATGCGGTGGGGGGCTGGGCCCAAGGGAGCCTGCTGAAGGACCCGTCGATCCCCTTCGAAGTGGTGGTGCATCGATCGCTGCCCTACGCCCGGGCCGGGTCGATCGCCCACGGGCTCTATCTGCTCGGGAGCCTGGCGCTGGCGGCGAACCTGATCCGGATGCTGGGACGCGCAATCCGGATCCGCGTGTTCCCGGTCGTCGGGGCCTGGCTCAAGCCGCTCCAGCGGGAGGAAAGGGCATGAGCCGCGGCATCTTGTTCTCCGGGGGACTGCTGCTGGCCATGGGCCTTTCCTGGTGCTGCCTGGTTCTGACTCCGCACCTGCGGATCGGATCCGAAGGGACCGTGCGGCTCGAGGAGACCGGACTCGAATACCCGCTGGGCCGCTCAGGCGACGCCGTTAAGGGCGCAGCGGTCTATCGGGCCCATGGCTGTTTCCACTGCCACACCCAGCAGCTCCGATCCACCGCCCGCGGCGCGGATCTGCGGCGCGGATGGGGCAGTCGTCCGAGCCTGCCACGCGACTGCCTCCGGGAAACACCGCCCATGCTCGGCCAGCGCCGCTGGGGCCCCGACCTCGCCGACCTCGGCGGGCGTCAGACTAACGCCCAACGCCTGTTGCTGAGATTATACGACCCGCGCTGGGACTCGGCCCGGTCAATCATGCCGGCCTATTCCCATCTCTTCACCCTGCGAAAGCTCGAGTCGGGGCGCACGCAGGCCGCCGAGACGCTGGTCCTGCCTCCCGACCTCGCCCCGCCTGGCGGGGTCGAGATTCGACCCCGACCCGAAGCATGGGCCCTCGCCGCCTATCTCCTTAGCCTGCGCCTCGAGCCCGCCTTCTTCGAGGAAGAACCCAAGATGCTGCCCGAGGGAGCCTCGCGCTGGCCGCGTCCGAAGCCGGACCCGGTTCTCGCGCAGGGGCGGAGGGTCTATGGCACTTACTGCGCAGCGTGCCACGAGTCGAACGGCCAGGGGCTGCCGGGCAAATTCCCACCGCTGGCAGGCTCGGATTGGATCAACGGCCGGGGCCATGAGCGGGTGGTCCGGATTGTACTCGACGGCCTTCAGGGCCCCATCACCGTCAGGGGCCAGGTGTATGACAACGTCATGCTCCCGTGGCGCGATCAGCTCAGCGATGAAGACATCGCCGCGGTGCTGACGTTCGTCGGGGGGCACAAGCCGTGGGGCAACAGCGCGCCGCCCGTCACACCGGACCAGGTGCGGGCAGTTCGAGCTGAGACCCGAGATCGCGCAACCTACTGGACGCCGGAGGAGCTCCTGGCAATCCCTGACGGTGCCGGTCTGACACCGTGACCCAGCGCATCAGCGGTTCGCCTTTCCCTTCAGATCTCGCTGCGCCGGGCGCGAATGCGGTCAAGAGCCCAGCGGGCGTGCTCGGCCACAAGAGGATCGGGATCAGCCGCGGCGTCCGCAAGCGCCGACACCGACTCGGCGCCTCCCACGTTCCCCAGGGCCACGCAGATGTTGCGCCGCAATCCGCGGCGTTTGGCTCGTAACACAGGCGCCCCGCGCAGCCGATCCCGCAAGGCGTCGTCGTCGAGAGCGAGCAGGTCCAAAAGACCGGGCGCCGCGAGATCCGGACGGGCATGATCCTGAAAGGCGGCCGTCTGCCGGGCGAATCGGTTCCAGGGACAGGCTTCGAGGCAATCATCGCAGCCGAAGATCCGGTCGCCGAGAGCGGGACGCAACTCGAGGGGGATCGGGCCCTTGTGTTCGATCGTGAGGTACGAAAGGCAACGGCGGGCGTCGAGGACGAACGGGGCGACAAGGGCGCCCGTGGGGCAGGCCGCAAGGCAGCGGCTGCACGTCCCGCAGTGGTTGGGCTCCGGAGGGTCCGGCGGCAGGGACAGCGTGGTGAGAATCTCGGCCAGAAACAGCCAGTTGCCCAGGCGACGGTGAACCAGATTGGTGTGCTTGCCGATGAACCCGACGCCGCCGCGCTGGGCGAGGTCGCGCTCGAGAAGAGGGCCGGTGTCGACGTGGATGCACGTCCGGGTGCCGGTCCCGCCCAGGCCTTCGATGAATCGGGCCAGCGCCTCGAGTCTCGGGGCGAGCACCTCGTGGTAGTCCGCGTACCGCGCATAGCGCGCCACCCGTCCCCGCGGGCCGGCCGCCGCCGGATCCGGGGCCGCCGTCGGGGCCGCATGATAGCTGGCTGCCAGCAGCACGATGCTCCGGAGCCCATCGAGGGCTCGACGGGGATCGAGCCGTGTTGCGGTCGTGCGTTGCAGATAGTCCATCGCCCCGTGATGGCCGGCGCGGAGCCAATCCTGGAATCGAGGCCCGCTCGCCGGCGGATCCGCCGACGTGACCCGGCAGACATCGAATCCCAGCTCGCACGCGCGGGCCTGAAGCGCGGCTTTCATCGGCGACCCCGCGGAGCGCGGGCGCGGTGGAACTCGCGCAACACGTGCTGGACCACGTCCCGCAGGTGGCGCGGGCCGGTGTTGATCAGCACGTCGGCCTGCCGGTAGAACGGTTCGCGGACGGCGAGCAGCTCCCGGATGCGAGCACGCGGGTCGGGCACCTGGAGCAGGGGCCGATGGGCGTTGTGGCAGACGCGCTGCCAGATAACCTCGGCGCTGGCGCAGAGACAAACCACCAGCGCGTGCTGCTTGAGGCTCGCCAAATGAACCGGGTTCGCCCCCAGCCCGCCGCCGGTGGCAATCACCGTCCGATCGAGTCGCGCCAGATCCGCCACCACCTGCTGTTCCAGGTCCCGAAACACCGCTTCGCCGTCGCGGGCGAACACCTCGGCCACCGGTTTCCCGGCGAGCGCCTCGATGAGCCGGTCCGTGTCCGTGAAGGCGAACCCAAGCTGGTGGGCCGCCATGTAGCCGACCGTCGACTTGCCGGTCCCCATGAACCCGATCAGAGCCAGATTTCGAATGTGTCGCTTCGGGTCCACGGTATTGGCCCATCCCTTGGGCTCAGAGACGCCTGCCTCGCCTCGCGCCGCGTCCCGCCGAGCCGCGGGGCGGACGCCTCGTCGAGGTCATGGTCGGGTGATGCAGAAACCAGAGAAGCCGGAGCCCTTCGAGGGTGAGATTCGGCTCGATGGCGGTCGCCTCCTTCAGTCCGCCGGCAACGAGCCGCGCGCAGCCCCCCGTGAGCACAACCGGGAGCCGCCGCCGGCGCAAGGCCCGGCGCAGCGCCCGCAGTAGTCCGACGATCATCTCCCGATAACCCCGGACTGCGCCGATTCTCATCGCTTCCTCGGTGCTCCGGCCAATGACGCGCCGCGGTGCCGTCAGGCGGACACGCGGGAGAAGGGCGGTCTTCTCGTGGAGATAATCCGTCATGGCGGCCAGACCCGGAGCGATGATGCCGCCCATGTAACAGCCCCGAGCGTTCACGACGTCAAGGGTGACCGCGGTGCCGAAGTCGATGGCCACCGAGGGGACGCCGTAGTGATGCCGCATCGCCAGCGCGTTGGCCAGACGGTCGGGTCCAATCGTCTCCGGCTTGGGATAGTCGATCCCCAGCCCCCGCAGCGTGCGCGGCGTCAGCTCCAGCACCGCCGATCCCGCCATCGCCCGCAGCACCCGGCGCGCCTGCCGCGTTGCCGAAGGAACCACGCTGCAAAGCGCCACCCCGTCGAGCCGGCGCCCCGCCAGCTGACGCTCGAGCATCTCCCGGGCCGCGCGACCCTCCCACAGGTCCGTCCCGAACCGGGCCGGCCCCAGCACCCGACGCGCCGTGCCCCACCCGAGATGCGTGTGCGTGTTTCCAATGTCCAACAACAAGATCATGTGTCCATCCGGACGTCGCCGCCGCTGATTCGCTCCAGGAGGCCGTGTTCCGTCCGCACGAGCAGCGCGCCGTCGCGGTCGAGCGACTCCGCCCGGCCGCGCACGAGGCGGGGGCCGATGGCGATCGTCACAGCGCGGCCAAGGGTCGTGCAGAAAGCCGCCCATTCCTCCGCCACCGCCTCGAACCGGCCGGACAGGATCCGTGCGTAGTCCCGGTCCAGCTCCCGCAGCAGAAGAACAGCCAGCGCCGAGCGATCGAGCGGCCTGGCAGCCGCAGGCCGCTCGCCGCCGGCGACTGCGGCTCTCCGGCGGCGTTCACCCCCCGGAGCTGAGGCGGAAAGGGCCTGGCGCAGGGAAATGGCCCGCGGCCTCAGGTCCGCCGGGAAATCCGAGGCGCCCTGGTTCACGTTGACCCCAATCCCCAACACGAGGTACCGGATGCGATCCGGTTCGGCGCTCAACTCGGTGAGAATGCCCGCCACCTTGTGATTGCGGAGCAGCAGATCGTTGGGCCACTTCACCCCGACCGGCAATCCCGTGAAGTCGCGGATCGCCCGGGCAGACGCCGTCGCGGCCGCCACCGTCAGTTGCGTGGCCTCGAGAGGCCTGAGCTCCGGCCGAAGCAGCACGGAAAACCATAGTCCCTGGCCGGGCGGAGAACTCCATCCCCGTCCCAGCCGCCCCCGGCCGCGCGTCTGGGATTCGGCGAAGACCACAGCCCCCTCGGGAACGCCATCCCGCGCCATCCGCTCGATCACGTCGTTGGTCGAGGTGGTCTTCTGGAAAACCTGGAGTGTCCGCCCCACAACCCGCGTCGGACCCAACCGCGACAGCAGGTCATCCGCGTGCAGCCGATCGGGCGCCCGAATCAGCCGGTAGCCGCCGTGAGGACTGGCCGTGATCTCGTAGCCGAGCGCGCGCAGGGCTTCCACACGGGCCCAGATGGCCGCACGCGTGATCCCCAGGTTCTGGGCCAGTTCCGCGCCGGACACCGCCTCCGAACCCGCCCGGCGCAATGCAGTGAGGAGGCTCAGGTCGATGTTCATCGCAGGAAGTCCAACGCAAGATCCACCGCCCGCGCCGAATGAGTCAGCGCCCCGACGGAAATGCAGTCGACGCCCGTTCGGGCAATCGCCCCCACGCTGGCGAGGGTGATCCCGCCGCTGGCCTCGAGACGCGCCCGGCCTGCCACGCGCCGCACCGCCCGCCGCATCGCCGCCAGACTCATGTTGTCCAGCAGGATCACGTCCGCTCCAGCCCCAACCGCTTGCTCCACTTCCTCGAGGGTGTCCGCCTCGACCTCGATCACCAGACCGGGAAACCGGGCGCGCGCCCGCCGCACCGCGGCTGCGATCGGGTTGGGCGCAGCCTCGCGAAGGGCCTCCCGATGGTTGTCCTTGATCAGGATCAGGTCGTGCAGACCCATCCGGTGGTTCTCGCCGCCGCCACAAACAACAGCGTACTTCTCGAACCGCCGCCACCCGGGGGTCGTCTTTCGCGTGTCCAGCACCCGGGCCCGGGTTCCGGCAACCGCCTTGACGTAGCGCGCCGTCAGGGTCGCCACCCCGGAAAGGCGCTGCAGAAAATTCAGCGCCACGCGCTCGGCAGTCAGCAGCGCCCTGGCCGGACCGGCGACCTCGAGCACGGCTTGGCCCCGCGACACTCGATCCCCGTCCCGCACCAACGGCTGGCAGCGCACCCGCCGATGCTGCAGGCGAAACGCAGCCTGCGCGAACTCGATCCCGGCGAGGACCAACGGTTCCCGGGCAACAACACGGCCGCGCGCGGCCAGAGTCGTGGGCACGGTCGCGAGCGTCGTGGCGTCGCCCGACCCCGTATCCTCGGCCAGAGCCCGGCGCACTGCAGCCACGATCTCCCCACGGCTCAATCTGATCATGTCCGCATCATGTCTCAGATCGTCGCCCTACGGCAAGATCGGTGCGTCAGTGCGTGTCCCTTGCACCCGCCGCGGTCAGCGCCCGCGGCTGCAGCCTCGATCACGCGGGCCGCGGTTCGGACGAAACGTTGCGGAGGTCCACGCCGATCTTGCGCAGGGCGTAGCCTGTCTCCCGCAGGTACGACCCGTAGCAGGTCATCCAGTGGAACCCCTTCATCTCCTCGAGGAGCGCCGTGGTGTTGCCGTGCACGCGCACGTCAATCTGGGACCGGCAAATGTCGAGGAACGGGTTGGCCACAATCGTGCCTTCGAATCCGACCCATTGCTTGCAGTTGAAGTCGGGGACGAGGTTGGTCACCCTCTGGCCCAGGCGCATCTCGACCTTGGGAGCCGCGCCGTAGTCCGACTCGAAATGCGTCATGATCCGGGCGCGCTCGGCACGGCGGCCATCCATCCTGCGCGGCGCGGTGCAGTGGGCGAGCGTGACAACGTCCCGGTGCGGATAGGTCGGGTCGTTCAGGAACACCGGCGTGCCGGCGATGTAATGAAGCAGCACCCCGGACGGGATGACCACGAAGTCGGATTCGCAAAACGCCAGAAAGCCCTCGTCGTTGAGCAGGCTCAGCGGGAGGCACGCGGTCGTCTCGGACATGGGCATGATCGTGCCCATGCACGAGTTGATCGTGATCGCGTCCGTTCCGGCCTCCCGCAGGATGTCCTTGAACACTTCGAGGAGGACAAACGCGTTGTCCACGAACGCCCGCGACGTCTCGAGCGTGGTGCGGGCGCCGCCCAGGTAGCGCCGGGCCTGCTCGGCGCTGCGGCGCACCAGCGCGGCGTCGGCCCGGGCCGCCTTGAGCCGCCGGCCCAGATCCGCGTAAGGGTAATCCTGAAGGTCCATCCGCCAAACGGTGCGGGCAATCTCCGGAGCCTTCCGGCCGCCCGCCGCCCAGCCGGAAGGACCGCCCACCGCCACCATCCGCTTGCCCAGCGTCTGCTTCAAACCGTAGAGCCCCCGAAGCCGCCACAGGAGATCGTCAGGATGATCCACGACCACGTCGTGCACGTCCATGCCCGGCTGACCGTACTCGTCCACCGTCTTCCGAAGGAACCGCGGATGGACGATCTCATACCACAAATAGACCGGGCCGGGATCGTGCCGCAGGAACATCAGGTTCCAGCGGTCCTTGCGGGTCAGCGCTTCGAGCACCTGGCCGCTGCCCCCCGCCGCGTACATCAGGAGCACATCGTGTGATCCTGCGGCCAGATTCGCAGCCTGCTCACGGTTTCGGACGGCCACGAGCGGCAGAAACTCGAGGCCGAAGCCGGCCTGTTTCCGCAGCTTCGCCAGTTCGCCGCGGATCCGCTCCTGCTCGGCCGAAGCGTCCGCCTCGGTCTGAATCCCGCCCCACTCGCGCCAACTGGTGGCTTCGCGACGCTGCGGCACGCTGTAAGTGAACACCGGCTGGACCCGAAGCGGCGCGCCGGGACGCGGCCCCTGGACTGCCGCCTCCCCGCCCGCGGCCGCGGCCGACACCATGCCCGCCGGCAAGGCAAGACCCCCTGCGGTCAGAGCCCCCACGCGATAGAGGAATTGGCGCCGGCCGGGGTCCGGGATCAGTTCGCCCGAGTGATCAAGGCGCGCGGCAGCAGCACAGCAGGAACAGCCGCAACGAGGCGAGTCAGGAGAGTGTTTCATGGCTGCCCTCGTGAATAGCAGGATCCGCCCTCCGCCGACAACTGGTTTCTGCGCCGCTCAGGAACTGGCCGCGTGCTCGCCCACGTGGCGGAGGGCGAGCCGCTCCGGTTCATGGCGCAGGGCGTGCTCGAGCCGGGCCACCGGCTCCTCCATGGGCTCGTCGCTCAGCTTGAAGGTCGAGTGATGCAGCGGCACAAGGCGGCGCGCCCCGGCCTGGTCCGCCATCAGGAGCGCCTGCTCCGGTGTGCAGTGGGCCCGAATCCAAGGGTCGTAGGCGGCAATCGGCATCAGCGCAAACTCGAAGGGCCCGAACGAACGAACATCCGCGAAAGCCGACGTCATCGCCGTGTCCCCGCCAAAGAGCACCGCCTTGCCCTCGCGTGCCAGCAGGTAGCCGTTGTACCCGCGGTTGCGGTCGCTCGGCCATCGGCGCCCCCAGTGGTTCACGGCAAACGCCCGAATCCGGAGTTCGCCGAGATCGTTGCGGAACACAACCTCGTCGCCCCAGCCGAGCTCGTGCGCCTCCCGCAGCGGCGTGTCCGCCAGCAGATCGGCCGTCTCCTTGGCCGTGACGACCATCCCGGGCGGGCGCAGCCGGCCCAGCGAAGGAATATCCAAATGGTCCATGTGGGCGTGCGAGAGAAGGACTACATCGATCGGCGGCAGTTCCGCCGGGTTCAATGCCGGGGCAATGCGCCGCTTGGGACCGAGTGTGGCCAGGCCCAGATCGATCCCCACCCGCCGGCTGAAAACCGGGTCCGTCAGAATCCGGATCCCGTAGAAATCGATCAGTGCGGTGGCATGCCCGAGCCAGCAGACGGTGATGGCGTTGCGCGGCCAACGGGCCGGTTCCGGACGCGCAAACGCCGGCCTCACGCGGCGGGTCGTATCGCGTGCCAGTTCGCGCAGCCACCGCGCCGTCCGGGATCGGGAAGTGGCCGTCCACGTCCCGGCGGCACCAGCCGCCGTCGCCAGCAGCACTCCACCCCACCCGAGGAACTTGCGCCGAGTCACCGTCATGCTGGGCACAGTGCCCCGGCTGCAGACAAAGTCAAGTGGGCTTGACCCCTCAGGGCATGGGGGCCTATAAGGCAAGCCGATCGGCGCCACCGACATCAGGCTCCTCGACTATGAAGGCCAAAAAACCCCAATCCATCAGCCCCACCGGTGAAGTGTTCCCCCTCCCCACGCCCCGAGACGATGCGCGCGAGCTGGCCCGGCTCCGGCGGCTGGCGGACCGCCAGCGCAAGGCCGGCCGCGAAGTGGTGGTCGTCGTCGGCCTGGGGTTCGTCGGGGCCGTCATGGCCGCCGTGGTCGCCGACGCGCGGGACCGCAAGACGGGCAAACCGACCAAGTTTGTGATCGGCATGCAGCGGCCGAGCCCGCGCAGTTACTGGAAGATCCCCCTCCTCAACCGGGGCGTCTCGCCGATCAAGGCGGAGGATCCCGAGGTCGAGGTGATGATCCGCCGCTGCGTCTGCGAAACCCGGACCCTCGTGGCTACCCACACCGAACAGGCGCTCGAATTGGCGGACGTCGTCGTCGTCGACGTCCAATGCGATTACCTCAAGGAATCGCTCGGAAACGTCCGGACGGGTTCGGCCGACATGGAGGCCCTCGAGGCCTCGATCGCCACCATCGCCGAACATATCCGGCCGGAGGCGCTCGTCCTCATCGAAACCACCGTGGCTCCGGGCACGACGGAACAGGTCGCCTACCCGATCATGAAGAAGGTCTTCGAGCGCCGGGGCCTCTCCGCCGAACCTCTCCTGGCCCACAGCTACGAACGCGTCATGCCCGGCCGCAATTACGTGGCGTCGATCCGCGATTTCTGGCGCGTCTGCAGCGGCATCAACCCCGTCGCCCGCGATCGCGTCGTCCGGTTCCTTAACGACGTCCTCAATACCGAGAAATACCCCCTCACCGTGCTCGACCGGCCCATCGAGTCGGAGACCGCCAAGATCGTCGAGAACAGCTATCGGGCCACAATCCTCGCCTTCCTCGACGAGTGGTCGCTCTTCGCCGAACGCAACGGGGTCGATCTCAAAAAGGTGATCGAAGCCATCCGCGTCCGCCCCACCCACTCGAACCTCATCTTCCCCGGACCAGGCATCGGGGGCTACTGTCTGCCCAAGGACGGCGGTTTGGGCCTCTGGGCCTACAAACACATCTTCGGCTGGGAAGACGACATCTTCCGCATCACGCCGGTCGCCATCGACATCAATGACACGCGCTCGTTGCACGCCCCCCAATTGGTCCGGGATGCCCTGCGCAACATGGGCAAGCCGCTCGCCGCCGCCGAGGTCTTGATCCTGGGCGCCGCCTACCGCGAGGATGTCGGCGACACCCGCTACAGCGGCTCGGAGGTCGTGGTGCGCAAGCTCGCCGAGATGGGCGCCGAGGTGAAGGTCCACGATCCCTACGTCGAGCATTGGTGGGAACTCGAAGCCCAGGACACCTATCCCCACCCGGGCTACAGCCTGAAGCGCTTCTTCCACCGACAGGAGGGGCTCCGGAACCTCCGCATCGAGCAGAACCTCGAGCCCGCCCTCAAGGGCGTTGACGCCGTCGTCCTCGCCGTCCGCCACCAGCAGTACCTCACGCTGGATCCGGACGAGGTGTTCCGCGCCGTGGGCAGGCCGTTCGCCCTCGTCGACTGCTTCTGCATCCTCAACGACGACCAGATCCGCCGCTACCTCGAGCTCGGCTGCGAAGTCAAAGGCATGGGCCGCGGCCACATCAAGCGCATCAAAGACAGCCTGGCCGCAGCCCAGCCCCGGACCCGGCCGTGAGAGGATCGACGGTGAATGCGACCGGACGACGAGAAGGCCATCCGCGCAATCTGGGCGTCCCATTCGAGGCCCGCTCTTGCACGGTGACCTGAGCGAGCCAGCGTCTCCTTTTATCATGAAAAGCACCCGCCGCTCCTTCCTGGCTGCCACAGCCTCCGCCATGGCCGCCGCACCGGCCTTGAGCCTCCGCGCCCACAGCGCCGAACCGATTCCCGGATTCGACCAGACGAAGACCGATTACGATCCAACGAAGGCCTGGAAACCGTTCAGCGACCGCAAGATCAGGGTCGGACTGGTCGGCTACGGGCTCTGCAAATTCTCGGCCGCCTTTGAATTTCAAAACCACCCCAACGTCGAGGTCGTGGCGGTGAGCGACCTGTTCCCCGACCGCTGCGCCGCCCTGGCCCAACACGTCAAATGCCCGAAGACCTATCCTTCGCTCGAGGAGATGGTCAAGGACGACACCATCGAGGCCGTCTTCGTGGCCACAGACGCGCCGTCCCACGCCCGTCACTGCATCGAGGTCCTCAACCACGGCAAACATGTCTGCACCGCCGTGCCCGCCTTCCGCGGCGACATTGACGATGCGGAAAAGCTGCTGGCGTGTGTTCGGAAGAACCGCGGCCTGGTGTATGCCATGTTCGAAACGTCCGTCTTCCACGACGACTTGTACGCCATGGAGAAGCTCTACAAGGCGGATGTCTTCGGCCGCATCGTCTATGCCGAAGGGGAATACTGCCATCCGCACTCCCTGGGGACGCCGTCACTGGACTCGTACAAGGACTGGCGCAAGAAAGGCTGTCCCATGTGGTATCCGACCCACGCGACGGCCTACTACGTCGGAGTCACGCACGGCAGTTTTCTCCAGGTCAGCTGCCAGGGAACGCCCCTGTTCGACAAGACTCAACGCCAGCCCAATGCCATCGGCAACCTCTTCAATTCCGAAGTCGGCTTGTTCCGAACCCGCGAAGGCGGCCTGTGCCGCATCATCATCTGCGGCTCCCAAGGCGAGTACCTGGAAGCGGGCCGCCTGCGGGGCGAGTATGCCGGCTACGACTGGCATAATGGACGCGCCGACGGTTTCGTCGGCGATGCGGCCGGAAGAGAGCGTCTCAAGCAGGCGCTCGCCAGCGGCGTGCAGACCAGGAAACACGCCCTGCCGCCCGGCGTCGCCGCGGGCGGCCACGGCGGATCTCACGGCTACCTCGCGGACGATTTCATCGACGCCATCCTCCGCAACCGCAGGCCCGCGGTCGATGTGATCGACGCGTTGAACATGACCGTTCCCGGCTACTACGCCCACCGGTCCGCCATGAAGGACGGTGAAACCCTGAAGATCCCGCAGTACGCCCTGTAGCGAAGCGCGGGACGGAGGGTGGAGAGGTGTGGCACGGTCTTCATGGGCCCGCGGACTTGATCGGGTCTGAGTCGCGCCTCCCCAGGTGTCGATTGGCGGCCTCGTTGTCGATGAACCGCTCGCACTGGGGGTCCCAGGCGAGCTTCTGCCCGAGCCGGATGGCAATCAGGCCCAGATGACACATCGTGTTGGTCCGATGACCCACCTCGGCCGGAATCAGCGTCGGCGTGCGGCGGCGAACCGACCGGATGAAATCCACCTTCTCGTTCAACAGCGGCAGCCGCAGGTCGTTGGGCCCGAACGGTTCGTCGAGGATCGCTTGCGGCCCCGCGCTCACCCCCCGGTTCCACACCGCCTCGATCCAGCCGTCGTCCCCCTCGAACCGAACCGCCGGCCGCCCCGTCATCCGATACTCCAGCCGGACCCCATCCGCATACTCGTAGCTCACCGCAAAGCTCCCGAGAACATCCGATAGCCCGCCCGACGGGTGAAACTCGCCACGCCCCTCCACCGCAACCGGCCCCGTCAACTCGCTGTTGTGTCCCCATTGGACAATGTCCAGCAAGTGAGTGCCCCAGTTCCCAATAATCCCGTCGCAGTAGTCCTGAATGATCATCCACCCCGGGCGCGCCGACAGATTCTGCCGGGTATGCACACGCTTCTCCGTGTACGGAGCCGGAGGCGCCGATCCCAGCCAGCGCGCGTAATCGAGCTCCTCCGGCACGGGCATGGCCGGCTGTGCCGGAACTGGATCGGCCTCCTTCGGAACCTCGGCAATCACGCGTCGCACCCGCCCGATCCGGCCGTTCCGCACACACTCGCAGAGCTTGCGGAAATCCCCTGAGAACCGCACCTCGGTGTCGGTCCGAAAGACCCGGTTGTATCGCGCCATCGCGTCGCTGATCGCCCGGCCCTGGGTGACCGAAAGGGAAATCGGTTTCTCGAGCGCGACATCCTTGCCGGCACGCGCGGCCTCGATGGCCATGGCCGCGTGCCAGTGGTCCGGCGTCGAGATCATCACCGCATCGACGTCCCCCCGGGCCAGGACCTCGCGATAATCCGCGGTGACCTGACACCCGCGGTACGAGCCGCCGGGAACCTTCGCAGCGTAGTATTCCTCGACCCGCTTCCGCCCTTGCTCCACCCGCCAGGCGTCAACGTCGCACACCGCCACAACCTGCGTCTCCGGCGACGCGAGAAAAGGCAGCAGGTTCGCGTGATAGGCCTGCCGGCCCATCCCGATCATGCCGATGGCAATCCGTTCGCTCGGCGCGACGCGCTCGCTCGCCTTCAGCACGCCGACGGGAAAGACGTTCAACCCCGCCCAGGCCGTAGCACCGGCCCGGACCGTCGCGCGCAAAAAGCTCCGACGCCTGATTGGTTTCATTGGTTTCCTGTCCACAAGTGAACTCCGGTCTTGCTGGCTGATCCCGACGGCATGCTGGCCGCGTCGTTGAAGATCCGCAAGAGTTCAGGTGCCCATTCGCTCCAAACCCTAGCGAGGCGCCGCCTCAGACCGATGCCGCATCCAGTCCCGAGCAACGGTGCCGCAAACAAGGTGACAGACTCATTGTCTCCACACATGTTTCACAGGTCGAGGGCCCCACGCCTTCTCCCAGACTGCGTTGGGAACATGGGGTTCGCCTGCGGTGAACAGCAGTTCGCGAACGCCCATCGCTGCATCGAGTCGGCGCGCCGGCCTGCCCTCTCCTCTGAGCGCCGTTCAGGGCCAGAACCCACCCGCAGCCGCTGGCAGGCGTTCGTGCCACAGGCGTCAGACGAGGATTGGGGATGTTCCATAGGACTTGAACCCGCGCCCCGTTTGCTGAATCCTCGAGCATGAACGTGTTCTTCCCCACTCTCCTGGGAACGCTCGTCGCCTGCCTGGTCATCCTGCCCGCCGCCAACGCCGCAGCCGGAGACCAACCAACGGCAACCGCCGCCTCGAAAAATGCCTTCTTCCCGTTCTGCATCGATTGGCACGACGCCAAGAAGCGCGACTTCGAGCAGCAGGCCCAAATGCTCAAGGAACTCGGCTACGACGGCGTCGGCCACATCTGGCTGGACAAAGTCGACGAACGCCTCAAGACCCTTGATGCGGCGGGGTTGCGGCTGTTCCAGATCACGATGACCGTCGAGGTCGGCCCCGACAAGACCCCCTATGACCCGCGGTTCAAGGATGTCCTCGACCTCATCAAAGGTCGCCGCGTCCAGTTCGATCTCCTCGTCAATGGCATGAAGCCCTCGGATCCGTCCGTCGACCCTCATGCGGTCACGATCTTGCGCGAGATGTCCGATCTCGCCCGGGACTCGGGGGCGCAGTTGCTGCTCTATCCCCACCAGGGTTCCTGGATCGAACGGATCGAAGACTCGATCCGCGTCGCCGACAAGGTCGACCGCCCGAACGTCGGCGTGATGTTCAACCTCTGCCACTGGCTGCGCGTCGACACCCAGCGCGATTACGAACCGCTCCTCAAGCGCGCGTTGCCCAGGCTCTGGGCGGTCTCGATCAACGGTGCCGACCGCCACGACGACAAACCCGGCTGGGAACGCTACATCCAGCCGCTCGACCGGGGCGACTTCGACCTCGCCGGCTTTCTCCGCACGCTGCGGCGCCTCGGCTACACGGGGCCGATCGGCCTCCAATGCTACGGCATCGGCGGCGACGCCCGCGAACATCTCGCAAGGTCCATGGACGCCTGGCGCCGCTTGAACCGCGGCCTCGAGACCCCACGGTAGCCGGCAACCCGTTCCCCACCATTAGTCAGGCGCGCCTCAGACCGATGAAACACCCAGTCCAAAGGAACCGTGGAGGGCAGCAGGGCACCCTGCCTCCGCGCCTCGCTCATCTGGAGTCCTCGACTGAAGGTGGGGAGGCTTGGAACGGCAGGGACCAAACTTGATCTGTTGACCCCATATTCCACAAGTCGAGGACTCTAGAAAGGCAAGGGCATCATGCGCATCAGTGTTCCCAGGGAGATCATGGCGAATGAACGCCGCGTGGCCGCCACCCCGGAGACTGTGGCGAAACTCGTCGAGCGAGGCCACCAGGTGCTGGTCGAGTCCGGCGCCGGCACGGGCATCTACGTCCAGGACGATCCGTACCGCAAGGCGGGCGCCACCGTGACCGCCGACACCCGGCAGGTGTTCGATCAGGCCGACCTCGTCATCAAGGTCAAGCAGCCCGGGCTCAACCCGACGCTCGGCCAACACGAGGTCGACCTCATGCGGGAGGGATCGGTCCTGGTCACCTTCCTCCATCCGGCGTCCCCGACCAGCCAGCCGATCGTCCGGCGTCTGGCCGAACGCCGCATCACGGCGTTCACCATGGACAGCATCCCGCGAACGTCCCGCGCCCAGCGGATGGACGCGCTGACCTCGATGAGCACGATCACCGGATACAAAGCCGTCCTGATGGCGGCGTCACGGCTGCCGATCTTCGTGCCCATGATGGGGACGGCCATCGGCATGCTCAAACCCGCCAAGTTCCTCGTCGTCGGCTGCGGCGTCGTCGGCTTGCAGGCCGTCGCCACCGCCAAACGCCTCGGCGGCGTCACCACCGGCTTCGACATCCGGACCGAGGCCCGCGAGGAAACCCGGAGCCTCGGGGCCAAGATCGGAGGCTTCGACATGCCGACAGAGCTGGCCCACGGCGCCGGCGGCTACGCCCGCGCCCTCCCGGCGGAATGGCTCGAGAAGGAACGATCTGCTCTCACCCCCCTGGTCGAGGACTCCGATGCCGTGATCCTCAGCGCGCTCGTGCCGGGCGAACTCGCCCCCGTGCTCGTCACCGAGGCCATGATCGCCCGCATGCGGCCCGGGTCGGTCGTGATCGACGTCGCCATCGACCAGGGCGGCAATTGCGCCGCCACACGGCCCGGACAGGAGATCACCCTGCACGACGTCATCCTCAGCGGCGTCCAGAACATCCCCGGCAGCGTGGCCGTGCATTCCACCTTCCTTTACGCCAATAACATGCTCCATTTCCTCGACAACCTCATCGAGGACAAGTCCGGCCGGATCCGCTGGAACGACGAGATCGTCCAGGCAACCCTGATCACGCGCGACGGCCAGATCGTCCACCAGGGCACCCTCAAGGCGATGCAGGCCCAGGCCTAGCGAGGCGCGCCTATGGGAACCGATCTTCTGGTGTTGCTCGGCACCTTTGCTGCGGCGTTGGCCGTGGGTTATCTCCTCATCTCGAAAGTCCCGCCCCTGCTCCACACGCCGCTCATGTCGATGACCAACGCGGTCTCTGCCGTGACCCTCCTCGGCGCCTTGCTGATCTTCAAGGAGACCGGCGATCCCGAGCCCGGCGCCGCCGCACTCGCCTTGGTCGGCGGCATCGCCATCGCCACCGCGGTCTTTAACGTGGTGGGCGGATTCGCCATCACCGATCGCATGCTCAAGCTCTTCCGGAAGCACCGGTAGCCCCTTGAGACGAATTCATCATGGACAACGCCGGGCCCATCCTGATCGACCTCGTGGTCGTAGTCCTGTTCATGGCGGGCTTTGCCCAGTTCCGCCAACCCCAGGGCGCACGGCGCGGCAACCTCACGGCCGCAGTCGCCCTCGCCCTCGCCACCGCCCTCGTCCTGCTCCGGGATCCGGTCCGCGGTTGGGGCGTCATCCTCGCTGCCATCGTCCTGGGCGGCGGGTTGGGCTGGACCGTGGCGGCGCGAGTCACGATGGTCCAAATCCCCGCCATGGTCGCTTTCCAGCACGGCGCGGGCGGTGTGGCCGCGTTTCTGGTGTCGGCCGTCGAGTTGACCCGCGAACCCCTCGCCGGCCTGAGCGTCGCTAAGGGGTCCGGGTTGCTCGGACTCATCCTCGGCGCCGCCACCTTCACGGGCAGCCTGATCGCCGGCGGCAAACTGCTGGGCACAATCCGTGGCACCCCAATCCTGCTGCCTCGCCATGGCCTGCTCACCCTCGTCGTCCTCGTGGCCACCGCGGTTCTTGCGGGCACGATCGGCTTCGGCGGACCCGAGGCCGTCCTCGAGGGCGCCATCGCCCTGATCGTCGTGTCCATGGGATTGGGGCTCGTCGTCGCTCTCCGTATCGGGGGCGCTGACATGCCGGTCCTGATCTCGTTCCTCAATGCCGCTTCCGGACTGGCCGCGGCCTTCTGCGGGATCATCATCCAAAACCGCCTGCTGGTCGTCTGCGGCGCGGTCGTTGCCGCGTCCGGCAGCATCCTGACCCAGATCATGTGCAAGGCCATGAACCGCCACCTGGCCAGTGTGTTCCTCGGGTTCGGTCCCGCTGCCTCGACCCGCAGTTGGCTCCCGGTCGAACCCCCGGTCGCAGCCCCACCCTCCGGACCCGAGCCCGTCGCGCCCGCCCCGCCCGTGTCACCGCCCGCGCCAGGCCCGGCGATGCGAGCCACAGCGCCAGCCCCGACCATCGAGCCCGCCATGCCTCCACAGCCCCCTGCCGATCCGCTCTCCGCCGCCATCGCCCTCGCCCGCGATGCCAAGAGCGTCATCATCGTGCCCGGGTATGGCATGGCGCTTGCCCAAGCCCAGTTCCGGGTCGTGCAACTGGCCAAACGGCTCGAGTCGCACGGCGCGCGCGTGTTGTTCGCCATCCACCCCGTGGCCGGCCGCATGCCCGGCCACATGAACGTGCTGCTGGCCGAGGCCGACGTCTCCTACGATCAGTTGATCGAGTTGGACGACGCAAACCCGCGGTTCCCGGAAACCGACCTTGCGCTGGTCGTGGGAGCCTGCGACGTCGTCAACCCCGCCGCCGTCCTCACCGAGGGAACGCCCATCTCCGGCATGCCCATCCTCAACGTGCACGAAGCGCGCCATGTGCTCGTCTGCAACCTCGATGCCCGCCCCGGCTACTCGGGCGTCGACAACCTCCTCTACTCCCGGCCCAACGTCCTCCCCCTGTTCGCCGACGCCCGACAAACCCTGGAGAAGATCCTCGACGGCCTGGGGGAGTGAACGCCCGCCGCAGGGGCATCGTCCCTCGAGTCCCATGGGCACGCCATCGCACCAACCAACCGCGCCGCGCGGACGCGGGTCCGCGGACAATCCGCCCAACCGCTTCGAGCACACCCACCGCGAGCGGGATGAGGCCATGGACCCCGCCGAGGAATCCTCGCCCCGGACCCAGTTCCTGGTCGACCACAGCGAGTCAGTCCTCACGCACAACGAAAGCCCGGACATCCCGTTTCGATTCAGCCTCAATCCCTACCGCGGCTGCGAACACGGCTGCGCCTATTGTTACGCCAGGCCCTATCACGAGTACCTCGGGTTCTCGGCCGGCCTCGACTTCGAGACACGCATCCTGGTCAAGGAGAACGCCCCGGAGTTGCTGCGCCACGAGCTCGCCTCGCGTGCCTGGCAACCGCAACCCCTGGCCCTCTGCGGCGTCACCGACCCCTACCAACCCGTCGAACGCCAGTTGCAGTTGACCCGCCGCTGCCTCGCCGTCCTCGCCGAGTGCCGCAACCCCGTCAGCATCGTCACCAAAAACCGCCTCGTCGCCCGCGACATCGATCTGCTCACCGAACTCGCCCGACACCACGCCGCCGAGGTCAATCTCTCGATCACCACGCTGGACCGTGACCTGGCCCGACGACTCGAACCCCGCACCTCACCGCCCGCCGCGCGCCTCGAAACCCTCGCCGCCCTCGCCCGCGCCGGTGTGCCTGCCGGCGTCCTCATCGCCCCGGTCATCCCCGGCCTGACCGATCACGAAATCCCGGCCCTCTTGAAAGCATCGGCCACCGCCGGCGCCCGCTGGGCCGCCATGGCCATGCTGCGCCTGCCCCTCGCCGTCGGCCCCCTTTTCGAAGCCTGGCTCGACCGCGAAGAGCCCCTCAGAAAACAGAAGATCCTGGCCGGCATCCGGTCCGTCCGGGACGGCCAGCTCGATGATTCGCGCTTTGGTGCCCGCATGACCGGCCAGGGTGAGCACGCCCGCCAGATCGCCGCCCTCTTCACCGCCGCCCGCCGCCGAGCCCGGCTCGACGATTCAAGCCCCGCGCTTTCGTCCGCGGCATTCCGCCGGCCCCCCGGACGCCAACTCGAATTGCTCTGAACCCACAAGCCTCATGGATGCACTACACGCGCCCCTCACCCCGGCCCTCTCCCGCCCGGCGGGAGAGGGTGGCACGAAGCGACGGGGAGGGTGTCCTGCATCCCGGTGACTCCTGCCTATGCACCTTCCCACCGCCCACCGTGTCCGTGCTGCTGCCCTTTGTTCCCTGCTGTCCGCAGTCCAATCCGTGGGTTGGGCTGCCTGCTGCCTGCTCTGGCTGCTGACCCGGGCCCTCAGCGCCGGCGAAACCGCACCCGGCCGTCCCCTCGATTACGCCCTGGTCATCACCGGCGGCGAGTTGCTCGAAGGCATCTACGCCGATGCCCACACCCCTTTCATCACCCGCACCCTGCGCCCCCTCGGCGCCCGGTGTGTCCTCTCCCTCGTCGTTGATGATCACCCCGCAGCGATCAAGACCGCCCTGCGCAACGCCGCCGCCCAGGCCCCCATCGTCATCGTCACCGGCGGCCTCGGCCCCACTCCCAACGACGTCACCCGCGAGACCCTCGCCGAGTATACCAGCATCCCCCTCACCGAGGCGGAACCTCTGGTCCGCGACCTCGAACGCCGCTCGGGACAGACCGGAGCCTCCCTCCCACCCAATCTCCGCCGCCAGGCGCTCGTACCCTCCCGCGGCGGTTACCTGCCCAACGCCCACGGCACCGCCGCCGGCCTTTACTTCGAAACCGACCACGGCCTCATCATCGCCCTCCCCGGACCGCCCCGCGAACTGCAGCCGATGGTCCGCGATGCGCTCATTCCCCTGCTCCGCCAGCGGTTCGGACTCCACGGCGCCGGCTGCGCCCTCACGCTCCGGTTCGTCGGCGCCGGCCAATCCCTCATCGACCAGACGCTCAAAGACCATGTCCCCGCCCTCGACGGCGTTGTCATCACCTCGCTCTTCGAGGGCAGCCGTGTGGACTTCACGTTCACCCTGCCCGAGGATACCCCCGCCGCACGCGCCCGACTGGCGCAGATCGAGCGCGACCTGAAACCCCACCTCGGCGACTGCCTCTACGCCGACGACGGCGCCTCGCTCGAAGAGGTCGTCTGGCGCCAGTTGACAGCGCGCTCGGGCTCGCTGGTCGTGCTCGAAGTCGCCTCCGGCGGCCATGTCGCCGCCGCCCTCGCCGCCGCCAGGACCGCACCCGCCTCCTGGGCCGGCACCCTCGCCGCCCCCACGGAAGAAGCCCTCGCCCGTCTCTTGAACACCGGCCTTCCCGACGCGAGCACCGCGGATCAGCGACGCGAAGCGCTCGCGCTCGCCGCGATCCGGAGCACTGGCAGCGCCTGGGCCCTGCTCGTCGGAGCGGCCGAACCCCGCCCCGACGGACGCATGGCCTGCCCCATCCTCCTCCGCACCCCCGACCAACGCTGGATCGCCGGGTCCCTCCCCCTCGGCGCCTCGAGCGAGATCAACCGCCCCGCTTCAGTCACCCCCATCCTCGATTGGGTCCGCCGCCAGACCCGGTGAGACGGTGCGTCAGTGCGTCAGTGCGCCAGTGCGCCAGTGCGACGGTGCGTCGCGGCGAAGTCTTCACCGGGACGGTCAGCGCCCCAGTCTTTCCCTCGCCCCGCGACGAAGGAGCGGGGAGAGGGACCCAGGGAGAGGGGACCGATATTTCACAAGCTCCGCGGCCCGCCTACCCGGCCCGGATCCCCGCCCAACGCCTGAGGCTCGAACGTGGGCCATTGGATCCTGGTGGGTTTTGGCCTTGATCGGCGCGTGCGGTGTCGGCTCCGGGGAGCGAGGCGCGGGAGAGAGGGTCTGAAGAGGCAGGAAGGCTGCATGGGATCGCGGACTTCGTTAGGTCTGAGGCGGCGCCTCGCTCGCAGGTTGCCTTCCGCACCCGCCCCCGCTATACGGAGTGCGGACACCGACTCGATCCTGTCATGAACATCTCCCCCTTCATCCCCATCCACCGGCCGCTTCTCTCGTTGGCGGCGATGATCGCCGCCGCGTTCTTCCACGGTCCGAGCGACGCGCTCGCAGCCGAAACGATTCGACCCCGGCGCATCGTCGTCTCCTCCCCCGCCACGGCCCGGGAACAGCTGGCAGCGCGCGAACTCCGTCGCTACGCCTACGTGCGCACAGGCCGGCTCCTGCCGATCACCGACCAGGCATCGATCCGGAACGCCATCGTCGTCGGTCACAAGGGCTCGCCCGCGGTGCAGGCCGCCGCCGGCGACACCTTCGAATCCGCCCTGGCATCACTTGAGCCTCAGGAGTATTGGCTCAAGACCGTCCGGGAAAAGGACGGCTCCGTCCTGCTGGTGACGGGGGGCGATGACGTGGCCGTGCTCTACGCGGCGTATCGGCTGGCGGAACACCTCGGGGCGCGATTCTACCTGCACGGCGATGTCCTGCCCGACGCCTTGACCCAACTCGCCTTGCCTCCTCTGGATGAGAGGGTGAAACCCCTGTTCAATCTCCGCGGCATCCAGCCCTTTCACGATTTCCCCGAAGGCCCCGACTGGTGGAACCGCGACGATTACCGCGCCATCCTCTCGCAGTTGCCCAAGCTCCGGATGAACTTCTTCGGCCTCCACACCTACCCCGAAGCCGCCCCCTGCGCGGAACCGACCGTCTGGATCGGCCCCGCCGCGGAGATCGGCTCGGACGGCCGCGTGCAAGCCAGTTACCCCTCGAGCTATCAGAACACCTTGCGCGGCAATTGGGGTTATGCAGCCAGAAAAACAGGGGATTACGCCTGCGGCGCATCCCAGCTCTTCGAGCGCGATGACTTCGGCGCCGAGGTGATGTGGGGTTACATGCCGCAACCGGCGACGCCCGAGGCCTGCAACGAGGTGTTCGATCGCACCGCCCTCCTCTTGCGCGACGCGTTCGAACACGCCCGCCTCCTGGGCGTCAAGACCTGCGCCGGCACCGAGACCCCGCTCACCGTCCCCAAGGCGCTCCAGGAACGACTCAGGGCGCAAGGCAAGAACCCCGCCGATCCCGCCGTGCTCAAAGAACTCTACGCCGGCATCTTCCGTCGCATCCTCCAGGCCTACCCGCTCGATTACTACTGGTTCTGGACACCGGAAGGCTGGACCTGGGAAGGCACCAAGGACGAGCAGGTCAAGCGCACCCTCGACGACTTGCTGACCGGTATCGCCGCCGCCAAGGACGTCGGCGTGCCATTCCAGCTCGCCACCTGCGGATGGGTCCTCGGCCCTACCCGGGACCGCGCCTTGTTCGACAAGACCCTGCCCAAGGAAATCGCCGTCAGTTGCATCAACCGCGAGGTCGGCAAAACGCCCGTCGACAAAGGCTTCGCCGAGGTCCAGGGCCGGGGCAAGTGGGCCATCCCCTGGCTCGAAGACGATCCGGCGCTCACCTCCCCCCAGCTCTGGGTCGGCCGAATGCGCCGCGATGCCGCGGACGCCCGACGCTACGGCTGCAACGGCTTGATGGGCATCCACTGGCGCACCCGCGTGCTGGGCCCGGCCGTCTCCGCCCTCGCCCAAGCCGCCTGGACCCAGAACCCGTGGAACACGCCCGCCCTGAGCCCCGTCGAAGGGCCCGAAGGCGGCGCGGTCGCCGACTTCCCCAATAACCCGATCGCCGATACCGAAGAGGACCGCGTCTATCAAACCGTCCGGTATAACGTCACGGCCTATCGCCTCAAAGTGCCGAACGGATCCTACACCGTGAGGCTTATGCTCTGTGAACCGCATTACGACGCCGCCGACCGGCGCGTCTTCCACGTCCAGGTCCAGGGCCGGCGCACCGAGACCCTCCTCGATATCTTCGGACGCGTCGGCAAAAACCGCGCTCTCGACCTCACCTACCCCAACACGACCGTGACCAACGGCTGGCTCCACATCGAGTTCGTCCCCGTAGTCGAATTCCCCAGCATCGCCGGCCTCGTCGTCGAAGGCGCCGGCCAAGCCCGCAAGATCGACTGCGGCGGCGCGGGCGCCGGCGCGTTCGTCGCCGATTGGCCCGTGAAACCCGTGACCCCAACCTACCCTTCAACCGCGGATTTTTACCTCGATTGGGCGCTGCATCACTTCGGACCAGAGGCGGGCACACCGGCGGCAGCCCTCTTCCAGAAGATCGACGGCAACCTGCCCCGGCCCTCCGACTGGGTGGACGGCCCCGGTGGCATCCGGCCCGATCCGCGGCCCTGGGACCAGGTCGCCAACGAATACGCCTTCGTCGAGGAACTGGCGGCCCTGCAACCCCAGGTGCGGGGCCCGGGCAACCGCGAGCGCTTCGACTGGTGGCTTGATACCTTCCGCTGCCACCGCGCCATGGGCCGGGTCAACTGCCTCTGGGCCCGCTACAACGAGACCCTGAAAACCGTCAACGCCGAATCCGACCCGACCCGGAAGGCGGCCCTCGCCCGCAACACGGCGTTGCCAATCCGCCGCCAGCTCGTGGCCGCAGCCACCGAGATGTACCGCTACCTGCTCGCCACCGTCAGCAATCCCGGCGAGCTCGGCACCGTCATGAACTTCGAGGCGCACAACTTCCCCGGCCTCCTCAACCGCCCCGGGGAAGAACTCGCGAAGCTGCTCGGTGAGCCGTTGCCGGCAGATGCCCAGTTGCCCAGCACCTACACCGGCCCCACCCGCGTCATCGTGCCCACCGTCCGCACCAGCGTCGCCGCCGGTGAGCCGCTCGATCTCAAGGTCCTCATCCTCGCCACCACCACGCCCCGGGACGCCGCCCTGCACTGGCGCACCATGGGCCAGGGCCGGTTCCACACTCTCCCCTTGTCACACCGCGCGCGGGGTGTCCACACCGTCCGACTCGACGCCCGGGCCGCCGACGTCGATGCCTTCGAGTACTACGTCGAAGTCATCCCCGCCAGCGGTCCCGCCGTCCGCTTCCCCGCCACCGCCCCCCAGCTCAACCAGACCGTCGTCGTGGCACCACGGTGACAGGGAGCGTACCTCCCCGGAGCCGACACCCCACGCGCCTTCAAGGCGAGAACCCACCAGGAGCCGATGGCGACCGATCGCGCCGCACGCGTTCGGCGGGGATCCGGGCGTGCGCAGGGTGGATTGACTTGTCACAGTGTCACAGTTACTGTGTTTATGTGAGAAACATCACGCTGAGCATTGACGACGAGCTCTACGAGCAGTCCCGGATCATCGCCGCCCAGCGCAAATCGACCGTCTCCGGCCTCGTTCGCGATTACCTGCGGAGCCTGTCGCAAGCGGAGCAACGCCGCGAGCAGGCCCGCCGCGAGATCCGGGCGATGATCGGCCGCTTCGGAGGCAAGGTGGGCCGGATGCCCTCGCGCGAGGAACGCCATGCCCGCCGCTGACGTTTTCCTCGACAGCAACGTCCTGCTCCACGCGTTATCGGATGCGCCGCAGGAACGGGCGAAGCGCGATCGTGCCGCGGCGGTGATCGCCACCGCGAACTTCGGCACCTCCTACCAGGTCCTTATGGAGACCTGGGTCGTGGCCACCCGGCAGATGGCACGTCCCGTGTCGCCCGTGAAAGTCGCGGCGTTCCTGGAACAGATCCTGGCGTTCCCCTGCATCGCTGGCACGGCCGGACTCTATCGCCAGGCGGTTCGACTGGCCACCCGCTATCGCATCCACCCCTACGATGCGGCCATTCTCGCCGCGGCGCGCGAGCTGGGGGCCCGGCACGTGCTGTCCGAAGACTTCAACCACGGGCAGACCTACGACGGCGTCCAAGTCCTCAATCCGTTTCGTTCAGCGGATTGAGGCACCACGCGCGGGGTGTCCACACCGCCCGACTCGACGCCCAGGCCGCCGACGTCGATGCCTTCGAGTACTACGTCGAAGGCATCCCCGCCAGCGGTCCCGCCGTCCGCTTCCCGTCAGCGCCCCCCCCGCTCAACCAGACCGTCGTCGTAGCCCAGCGGTGAGGGCAGGGGGCGGACAAGGTCACAACAGCGACTCGAGTAACTCGATGGCCTCAACAACTAATGGATATACCAGAGCTTGAGCATCACACGCCGTGATGTAGTCATCGGGATCGGGGGCGCCCTCTTTCGCGCAGCCATCCAAACGCTTCAGCACGTCGTTCTCGAGCTTGTTCGCCAGCGCACCAAAGCTGCTCTTCTCGAGCATCGCCAGCCCGACATTCACCTGTTGCGTCAAGCCTCCCTTCAAGTTGTCGTTCTTGAGGGCCTCGCCCGGCAAGCCATTAATCCGCCGCATCACCTCGATCAGAATCTCGGCAATCCGATCTTGCCGGCTGATCACCTCGATGCTCACATTGCAGGGATCGCTGCTGATGAGACCGTCATGGACCACCAGGCTAACCACATACGTCCCCACCGCGTCAGGCACGAAGCTCGTCTGCGCCGCCGTCGGCGACGACAAGAGACATCCGCTGCCGGCCGGTGCGGTGACCACACTCCAAAGGAAAGTCAGCGGTTCGCCATTCGCATCGGAACTCCCGCTGCCATCCACGTACACCGTTTGCCCCACCACGCCAGCCTGGTTGCCACCCGCCCGAGCTACCGGCTTCACATTCGCAAACGTCACCGTCACAGCATCGGGCTGGCTGATGTCGCCAAACGCGTCGATGACCGTCAGGCTCACCACGTAATCCCCATAGACATCCGCCACAAACGTCGGTGTGCCCGAGACTTCATCGTCGAGCACGGCCGTGCTCCCAGCCGGCTTTTGCACGAGCACCCATTCATACGTAAGCGAATCGCCATCGTCGTCGTAGCTCCTCGTACCGTCCAGTTGAACCGGCGTCTGCAGCACCAGCAGCGCCTGATCCGGCCCCGCGTCAGCCACCGGCGCCGTGTTCACCGTGCTAATCACCACGGTGTCCGCCTCGCTCGCCTGACCCAGACTGTCGAGAACGATCAAAGATACAACATAATCCCCGAGCACATCCGGCACGAGGCCGGGCGTCACGGAGGCCGCGTCCGTCAACGCCACCGCGCTGCCCGCCGGCATGGACACGATTTGCCACGCGTACGTCAACGGGTAACTCCCATCTGGATCAGAGCTGCCACTGCCGTTTAAGCTGACCTGATCGCCACGTCTCACCGACTGGTCGGCTCCCGCATCGGCCACAGGAAGACGATTCAGGCTTACCAAGTTGGCCCGAACCCTGCCCACGCCGGTTTCGTCAAGCCGCGTGACCGTCACCAGGAAGCCGTCCCCGTCGCTGGCCACCTGCGGATAGGAGTGCTGAAGATGAATATCCTCAGGCCAGTCGTGTGGCCGGTCGTTGTGTTGGTTGATCAGAAACCCAAGCGGCGCGTCTGGAACCTCGCCCGAGGCTGTGACTCGTGAGCCGTACGCATCCCCTGTGATTCCCCAATCGTAGTAGAATCCACCAATGCTCGGACTGTAATCATGCCACACGACCAAGTAATCTTCTCCGTTGCTGGCGACAACAGGATACGTCTGACACTGCGCTCCTTCGCACACCCAGAAGCCATCAGGATCCCACACCACGCCTGATCCGCTCACCCGCGCCACATACAGCTCCGGGAAAGCCCATATTCTGGTCCCACTCTGCATATCTCGATAGTCCATCCACGCGACCAGGTAATCCGTTCCGTTTCCAGCCACCTCGGGGGCATGCTGGCTGCAATACCCTTGGCAAATCGGGAACTCTAGCGACAGCGAAACGCCTCCGTCGCCTCCCCGGGTGACCACTTTGCCATAGATATCCGTATAGTGCTGGTTTTCGTTTGGTCCATACGTGCTGCGGTCGTCGGTCCACACGACAAGATACCCATCACCATTACTCGCAGCCGCGCCCGCCGACTCTCCATGCGGACCGGCGCTGATTGCGAACGGCGACGAGGCATGGAGCTCCTGATCCGCGTCCACGTCAATCCACATCCCATAAACGTCCGAAGGGCTAGGGACATTGCACACTGCCAGAAAGCTCCGTCCGTCCGAGGCAAGGTGCGCCAAACCGATTCCGGCCGTGTTCTGCGGATTCGCAAGGAGCGGGCTTCCGCCGGGGTGTGTTAATACACCTTCGTTGTTGATCCACGAGCCGAGCAGCACGTCATTGTAGTTGTTACCCGAGTACACCCTAAACTGCCAGCACACCAAGTACCCGTTGCCAGCGCCGGCGACGATCGGTGCGCTTGCTTGGGAAGCGATCGTGATACCATCAGGGTCGAGGAGTTCCCCGTGCTTGCCCACGCGCGTCCCCATCAATCTTGGGCTGCCACTCGACACCCTGTCGAGCCATGCTACCAGAAAGCCAGAACCGTTCCCGCCAACCGTCGCGGACGACTGCGGTTGCGTTGTCGCCATGGCCAGCAGCAGACCCCCCGGGTCGAGGATTGTACCCGTCAGACTCAGACGCGCCGCGTACACGTCCCACTGCGATGCGTCTCGCCTGTCGCCCCATGCCAACAGGTAGCTGCTGCCGTTGCAAGCCAGCACCGGAGTTGTGGTCGACCACGACAGGTCCCCCGAGGCCAACGGTGTTACCACCGCACTTCCGTCTTGACCGTTGGCAACCAATGCGCCTGCGATGTGGGTCTGGCTTGGATACGAATTGATAACATCTGTCCACATCGCGATGTAATCATCCCCGTCGCTCGCGACAGCACAACCGAACTGTGCATACCCTTCATCGCAGATCGCGAATGCCTGCGTATCCACGCGTTGCGCCTCAGTGTCAAGGCGTATCCCGTAGATGTGCTCCCGGGAGCTGCCATAGTTGTAGAAGTTGTCCCATGTCAAATATTGCCTGTCCTCCCAGACAACCAGGTAGCCGTTATCACTCGCGCCCACCCTCGGATTCTTTTGAATGCTCGACCCAATCCAGATGGGGATGTCTTCAGTCCCGACCACGGTTCCGTCTGCCGTGACAAGGCGCCCGTAAATGTCGACATTCTGCGGACTGCCGTAGATGTTGAGGCTGGCCTCCGCATTGCGTTTGTCTGCTCGCACTACCAGAACGTTGCCTCCCTGCCCGGCACTGGCGAGATCAAATGACCCCGGCGTTCCCTGCAGCCCTCCAATCGGAAACTCCGTGGTTCCGAACAGGGATCCGTCCACGTTTAGCAGCCTGCCGACCAACCGATACGGTTCTTCGGAGTAGTACCATGCGACCAGATATCGCACGCCGTTGAACGCAATCTGGGCTTCACTCACACGTTTCGGCCAGCCGCCTCCTATGACAATCAGAGAGGAGACGATGACTTGATCGTCTGCATCCATCGTAATGCGGCGCGCCACGACTTGTTGATCTTCGCAGGCAACCAACATGCAGCTCGCGCCATCACTGGCCATGTCGCAGGACGTGCTCGTGGTCCCCGCGTGGACCAACACTCCTATGGGATCAAGCACGGCGCCCTCCGCCGTCACACGGGTGCCATAGAAGCGAGGCCCCGTTGCATCCGGCAGACTTCGGCTGTCATCCCAAACCACGAAGAACTCGGTGCCCCAACTGACGGTCACTGGCCTACCTTGGTCCATGGGAGCCGGACCGACGATCGGCTGATCCACTCCGAACTCGGGGCTGACCGTGGGGTCAATGGCCAGAGGATAGCTGGCTCGAGCCAGAAGGAACGCCGGAACGTCAATCACCATTCGGGACTCTTGAACCTCGACAGGAAGGCGCGTCCGGCGATGGTTCGCGTCTACCGCAGTGACTTTCCCAACGCGCACACGGGCGTTCCCTTGGGCATCGGCAAAGTGGGCGCCCTTCCCGCTTTGGCCGGCGTACGTCAAACCAGCCAATTCGGCTTCGATCCGCAGGGGTCCAGCGCCTTCCGGCGGGCGTGAGACCACCCAGGTCACGTCCACGCCTTCATCGCGCGCCTCGTAATGCTCGATCAAGCCGATTTGCTCATTGAGCATTGCCTGGGCGGTGTTCCCGAGCAGTGACCAATCGGAGGCGCGCTGCCCCGGTTCATAGAGCACCTGATCTCCCTGTCGCACGAGGAGCGTCCGGAACTGCAATTCAGTGGTCGGATCAGCTGTGGCGCGGTACGGTACGCTTAAGTCACCGGGCGCCGCACCCGGCGCCGACGGGTCTGCGACCAAATCGACGATATTCTCCGAAGGGAGGTGAGGCGAGAAGCGCAATCCGTGGCCGTCCAAGCTCACCTGGTAATCTCTGGCCTGAATCTGCGGGTGCGGCATCGAAGCCTCCATCCGAACGGCATGCGAAACCCTGTCGATCGCGTCAGCCAGATTGAGGTTCGAGGGCGCAGCGCCTTGGCTGCGATCGTCCTGAGTCCTTCGCGTGTCGGGTCTTGCGTCACGCCAGAACTCCTGGCCGTACTTGATCGTCCATGCTGGAGCGTCCACGGTCTTGTTGACGATCTTCCATGGTCCGGCCACCTTCGCTTGATCCGATGCGGCGGCACCTGCAACGGGCTCAACTGGTGTAACTGCACCTGCGGCGCCGGCCATTGTAGCCGGCATCGGGTCATGCCCGACGGCGGTGGCCGCTGCCGGGTTTGACACCTGCTGCCTGGCACGCATGGTGCAGACAGCGGACGAGTCTCTCTCCCAGAGGACGCAAACCGCCGCGATGGCGCCGGCGAGCGACGTGAGCCACAAGGCGCTCCTGCGTATGCGTGTGTTCATTTTCTCTCTCTGTTCATTCCTGATCCAGGACATTGAGCACGCCCGGAGCGACGGTGGTGGATCATCCACCGTGCTCCGGCGGTGCCGGCGAGGAACGCTCACCCGAGCTCTCCCTCACGCACCGCACGAAGTACTCGTGTGTTTAGGGCTGTGCTCTGTGCTTCCATTCCGTCATGCGAGGGATGAGGGCCGTTTGTGCCAGGAAACAGGTCGGAGGCGCGGGGCCTGCCTGGGCCGGCACGACACACAGGCGGCGGTTTGGTGCAGCGACGGGTTCGGCGATCAACGTCAGCTTGGGATTACGGACTACGGCCCGATTCAACCGCCGAGACACGAAGGCACGCAGAGAACCTGCGGTTGGCAATCTCTGCGTTCTTCGTGTCTCCGCGGTGTCCTGCCAGCGCCCTTTGCCGTCCCGGCTCCGTGCCTACGCCCAACAGGTTGGGGGACAAGGGCACCGGCGGTCCGGATCAACCCAAGCCCGCACAGCCACGGTCGCGTTGGCCCGTGTCAGGTCAATGCGATGGGCTGGGCGCGCCGCTCTGCGCGTCGCGCCCGGCCAGAAACCACTGCGCCCACCGCGTGTACCCGTCCGGGGCCGGTTGCAATTCCAGCCGGGATTTGAGTTCCAGAAACCGGCCGGCGGGGACCTCCTCCGCCCCTCCCTGGGCGGTGAGGCGTTCCCCAGCCACCGCCTCGGCCAGCTCGGGCAGCCAGGAGGGCGCCGGCGCCTGGGCATTCGCGATCTCCCAGATCCGGACCTGATAATCAAAACACGCCGTCGCGATCCGCCGTCCGTCCGGGCTGAATTGGGCATCGGCGATCAGCGCCCCGTGTTGGAGACCGGTGCTGAGACGCAGTCCTGTGGCCGCGTCCCAAACGCCCGCCGTCCCGTCGATCGAGGCCGTCAGCACCCGCCGGCCATCCCGCGAGAACCCGGCCCAATTCACCCGCCCCTCGTGAGCCAGCGCCGGGCCCGCAACCTGCCCGGTGCGCCAATCCCAAATCCGAGCCGTTTGGTCCGCCGAGGCGGTCACGACCCAACGTCCGTCGGGGCTGAACGCCGCGGAGCGCACGGGAGCCGTGTGCCGGAGGGGAGGCCCGAGGGGCTTCCCGGTAGCGGCGTCCCATACCCGCGCGGTTTGATCCCAGGAGGCGGTCAGAACCTGCCCGCCCTCCGGACTGAATTCCGCACTCACCACAAGATCATCATGTTCCATTGGTGTCGAGATCGGCTCCCCCGTCATGACGCTCCACACGCGCGCGGTCTTGTCGGCGCTCGCGGTCACAACAGCCTGACCGTCCGGGCTGAACCGCACGGTCTGCACGGCGTCCCTGTGTCGGAGCGGCGGGCCTGCCGGCGCCCCGCTGGCGGCGTCCCACAGCCACGCCGAGTGATCTGCTGAGGCGGTGGCGAGCCGGCGGCCGTCGGGGGTGAACGCGGCGTCAATCACCGGCCCTTCGTGGTTCAGCGGACCCGTCAGGGGCCGCCGGCCCCAGCCGTCCCATACCCGGGCAATCCCGTTGCCCAGTGCGATGATGAGCGATTGGCCCCCAGGGCTGAACTTGGCGCATTGAACCTCTCGGAGCGCCACGAATTCCGCACTTTCAACCGCTGCCCCGCTTTCCACATCCCAGACGTGCGCGCCGCTCGGAGAAACCGCCAGAACCCGCCGGCCCTCCGCAGACCAGTCCACCGAGGTGACCCGCATCCCGTGCCGCCATGCCCGGACCAGGGCCTGTCGGGGTCGAATCTGCCATACCCGCACCGTGCGGTCCGCAGAGCCCGTGACGACCCGGCGCCCGTCGGGACTGAACTCGGCAGCCCACACGACATGGTGGTGACGCAGCGGCTCGCTCAACGGTTCCTGGGTGCGGACATCCCAGACGCCCGCTGTCTTGTCGCGGGAAGCCGTTGCCAACCGGGTGCCGTCAGGACTGAACCGGACAGACCGAACCACATCTTGATGGCGAAGCGGCTGTCCCATGGCTTCGCCCGTCGCTACATCCCATAACCGCGCCGTCTTGTCCCAGGAGGCCGTCGCCAGGGTCTTCCCGTCGGGGCTGAAGGCGACGCGCAGCACGCTCCCGGCGTGGACCAGCGGTTGGCCTCGCGCCAGGCCCGTCGCCGCCTCCCAAAGCCGTGCCCGGCCGTCGGTGGACGCCGTGGCCACCAGCGTGCCATCAGGGCTGAACACCGCATGCGTGACCTCGCCTCGGTGCGACAAAGGGGGGCCCACCGCCTGGCCCTGCGCCACCTCCCAGATCCGAGCCGTCCGATCGTCGGACGCGGTGACCACCATCCGGCCGTCCGGACTGAACTCGATCGAGTTCACCCAGGCGCCATGCACGAGCTCGAATCCCAAACACGCCCCCGTGAGCGCGTTCCACAGTCGCCCGCGGCCGTCCTTGCAGGCCGTAGCCACCTGCGCCCCGTCCGGGCTGAACGTGACCCAGCAAACCCAGTTGGAATGAAGCAACGACGGCGTCAACGGCTCCCCCGTGGCGGCGTCCCAAACACGGGCCGCACCGTCAATCGAACCGGTCACGACCCGCCTGCCATCCGGACTGAACGCCGCCACCAGGGAATGCACCCCTGCGAGAAACTCGCCGGCCTTGACGAGGGTGGGATCGTGTCGCAGCGGCGGCGTCAGCGCTTCGCCCGTGGACGCGTCCCAAACGCGGGCACTGTTGTCCCGTGAAGCCGTGAGAATCCTCCGGCCGTCCGGGCTGAACGTCGCCAGCGTCACCGCGTCGCCCTCCACAATCGGCGGCATCACCGGCAGGCCGTGGTTTCGATGCATCAGCTCGTTCATCAGCCACTCCGCAACCACCCGATCTGCCGGGTCCTGTCGGACCAGCGACGCCAGCAAGGACAACCCACGCGCCGATTCATCCCGGGCAAACCAATCGCGGGCAGCACGCAGCTCGAGTTGGCGCAGGCCGGCCTCCGCGCGCTGGCGTTGATGCACCGCTTCCTGGCGTTCCCGCTCCGCCTGCTGCTCGGCGGCCACGGCGCGATCCCGCTGCCGGCTCGCGCGGACAAAGCCCACCGCCGCCAGAACCATGCCCAGCAGCAGCGCCAGGCTCACGCTCGCCGCCAACACCACGCCGATGCGATGCCGCCGGACGAACTTCCGCGCTCGATACCGCCGGCTGGGCGGACCCGCCGTCACGGGTTCGTGATTCAGATGCCGCTCGATGTCGGCAGCCAGAGTGCTGGCCGTGGCGTACCGCCGGGAGCGATCCTTCTCGAGACACCGCATCACGATCCAGTCCAGGTCGCCCGCCAGCTGCCGCGCCAGCGCGCCCGGATCCGCGCGCCGCTGCTCCGCGAGCTCCCTCAAGCCCCCGCTCGAACCGCGCAGAAACACCGAGGGTCGGACCGGCTCGGTTTCGCGAATGATCCGGCGCATCCCATCGAGTCCAGCACCCCGGAGGGTCTCCTGGTCAAATGGTGTTCTGCCGGTGAGCAACTCGTAGAGCAACACCCCAAGCGCGTAGATATCCGAACGGGTATCGACGTCCTCGCCGCTGAATTCCGCCTGCTCCGGGCTCATGTAGACCGGCGTGCCGATGAACTCCTCGAATCGGGTGAAGAGGGTCTTGGTCGTCAGCCGCTGGCCAATCGCCTTGACGACGCCGAAGTCGATCACCTTCGGCACCGCCCGGCCGTCGATCGTCGTGACCAGGATGTTCGTCGGCTTGAGGTCGCGGTGGATGATCCCCTTCTGGTGCGCGTGCTGGACGGCGTGGCAAACCTGGATGAAGAGATGCAGCCGCTCCTCGGTGGTCAGATGATGCTGATCGCAGTACTCCGTGATCTTGATGCCCTTGATCAGCTCCATCACGAAGTAGGGCCGACCGCTTTCCGTCGCCCCGGCGTCGAGCACCCGGGCGATGTGGGGATGGTCCATCAGGGCCAGGGCCTGGCGCTCGGCCTCGAACCGGGCGATCACCTCCCGGGTGTCCATGCCCGCTTTCAGGATCTTAAGAGCGACCTTGCGCTGCACCGGCTCGGTCTGCTCGGCCATGAACACCAGCCCGAAGCCTCCCTCGCCGATCTCCTGCAACAACCGGTAGCGGCCGACGACCGAGCCCGGTCCCTCGCCAACGCGACGCTCTTCGGCCGCCCCGCGGACAGGCTCCATGAAGCCAGCCGCCTCCTCGTGCGCCGCAAGCAGCGAATCCACGATCCCCCGAAGCTGCACGTCCCCGCCGCAGGCTTGCTCGAGATAGCGCTCGCGTTCCGCCGGATCCCTCAGTTCGATCGCATCGGCGAAGATCTCACGGACTAATGCTCCGTCCTCGCTGTTCATGGGACCCAGCCCGCCGCACCCTCGCATCGGTTCATGCGATAAATCGCGTCTGCCTGCGCCAGAAAGCCCCCTGCTCAGCCCGGCCCGGGCCGGCCACCGCGCATCGCCCGATACAGCCATGCCCGGCCGAAAGACCACATCCGGTCCGCGGTCCGCCGCGATATCCCGAGCACTTCGGCCGCCTGCTCGGCCGTCAGGCCGGCGTAGAATCTCAGTCGGATCAACTCGACGGTCTTCGGGTCAACGGCCGCCAGCTCTTGCAGCGCTTCGTCCAGCGCCAGCAGATCATCCGGGGGCATGGCCGCCGCCGGCTCGACCTGCTCGAGTTCCACGCGCTGCAGACCGCCGCCGTGACGGCCCGACGCCTTGCGCCGGGCGTTCTCAATCAGAATCCGACGCATCGCCTCGGCCGCGGCACCAAAGAAATGACGACGCCCCTCCCACCTGGGCTGGGCCGCTTCCGGCTCGTGACCCACCAGCCGCAGCCACGCTTCATGCACGAGGGCCGTCGCTTGCAGGGTCTGCCCCGGCTTCTCCCTGGCGAGCTTCATCGCCGCCAGCCGCCGCAGCTCCTCATAGACGACGGGTAACAGCGCCTCCGCCGCCTGGGCCTCGCCCCGCTCGATCGCCATCAGAAGATGCGTCACCTCGGCCATGGAATGCCGCAGTTGCGGTCGCTTCAGCAGGATGCATGCAGCCTAAGGCCGCCCTTCCGCTCTTCCAAGCCTATTCTCCCTTACAGACTCATAGTCTCCACACGAATGGCGGATCTCAGAACTGGAAGAGAGCCTGCGAAGGAACCCACCGGATCCTGCCTCGAGACGCCACCTCCTCAACGGCCTGCATTACGAGATCGAGGCGCTGGACCGACGGTACCGCTGAGCTCTGTGCTCCGCCCCGAATCGGTGAGGCCTTCCTCGCAGATTCAGGACGGAACATGGATTGCCGGGGGGCGCATCGGTTTTTCTGGCCCCATCGATTTTTCTCGCCTCTCGTCTCATTCCAGCCACCAATGCCCGCGGACAGATGGCCACCGGGCACTGCCACATCGTTGGACCGTTCGCGGCGTCGATCCCACTTCTCGCTGGGATCCTGACGCTGGCTCTCTCTGTCAGCGACCAAGCCCGCGCGGCCGAGGCCATTCCCGACGCCCACTGTCTCGAGTGCCACGGCAAGGCGGACCTGGCCCGGACCAACGCCGCAGGATCAGTGATCAACCTCACCGTCAACCCCGCCCGCCTGGCTGCCTCCGTCCACCGCACGAACACTTGCCATTCCTGCCACCGCGACCTCTCCGCCGCTCATCCGGACGACGGAATCGCCGCTCGACGCGTCGCCTGCGCCGCCTGCCATGCCTCTCGTTCCCTCAGCCATCTCGAGAGCGCCCACGGCATCGCCATGACTCTCGGCAAACACGGCGTGGCTTCCTGCGCCGATTGCCACGGACGCCACGGCGTCCAGTCCCCTGCATCCCCCGACTCCCGTCTTCATCCCTCCAAACTCGCCGCTACCTGCGGCGGCTGCCATCGGGACGCCCTCCGCGATTACAAGAAGGGAACGCACGGCGACATGGCCGCCCGGTCCGCCGGCGGCACCACGCCCAGCTGCATCGAGTGCCACCCCGAACATCAGGCCGTCGGCCAGTCCGCCGCCCGGATCAACCATTGGGTCCGACGATTCTACACGGTGCTCATCGCCGTGGTCATCGGACTCATGGCTGCCCACAACGCCCTCGACTGGCTCCGACACCTGCGCGCGGCGCTGCGCTCCCCGGCCCGAACCGTGACCCGTCTCGACCTGTGCCAGCGCCTCCAGCACGGCGTGCTCCTCGTCTCGTTCCTCGTCCTCGCATGGACGGGGTTCGCCCTCGCCTACCCGGACGCCTGGCTGGCGCGCGCCCTGGGCTCGGACGATGCCCTGCGCCGCACCCTGCACCGGCTCTCCGGACTGCTCCTCCTGGCCCTGGGCATATTCCACCTCGCCTACGTCGCCCTGTCGCCGTCCGGCCGACGCCTGCTCCTCGACCTCCTCCCGCGGCGCCGGGATGCCGGGCAATTGTGGGTGTTCCTCCGACACGGACTCCGGCCCGGCCTTGCGCCCGTGCGAACTGAGCGCTTCGGGTACATCGAGAAGATCGAGTACTGGGCCGTGGTCTGGGGCATCGCCATCATGGGCGTGACCGGCATGATTCTCTGGTTCGTCCCGCCCACCACGCCCGGCCTTCCCCCCTGGCTGGTCGAGGTCACCACCACCATCCACCTGTACGAGGCCGTCCTGGCCTGCCTCGCCATTCTTGTCTGGCACGCCTATCACGTCATGGCCAGCCCGGGAGTCTACCCCTTGAGTTGGACTTGGTGGGATGGCCGCAGCCCCGAAACCGACGCAATCCCCGGCCGGACACCCTCCGATCCGGAAACCGCGCCGCGTCAGAACGCCCCGCGGGATCCGCCGCAAACGCGCACCTCATAATCCACCTTTCTGCCCGCCATGCCCCGCCTCGCCGTCGTCGATATCGGCACCAACTCGGTGAAGCTGCTCGTGGGCGACATCTCGCGTGACGGCGTGGACCCCGTGCTGGAACGGAGCCGGCAAACCCGGCTCGGCCGGGCCTTCTATCGCTCCCACCGCCTCACCGCCGAAGCCGTCGCTCTCACCGTCGAAACCGTCGCCGCGTTCGCCCGCGAGGCCGTCGAAGCCGGCGCCGAACGCCTGCGGGTCATCGCTACCAGCGCCGCCCGCGATGCCCGCAACCCGGACCTCCTCGTCTCCGCAGTCCGCGCCGCCACCGGTCTCGGCCTCGAGATCATCTCCGGCGAGCAGGAGGCTCTCTGGGCATACCACGGCGTCCGAACCGATCCCCGCCTCCACGGGCGGCCGCTCGTCATCGCCGATGTCGGCGGCGGCAGCTCGGAGATCATCGCCGGCGACGGCCCCGATCCCCACTTCCACGAGAGCCTGGCCCTCGGCTGCGTCCGACTCCTCGAACAGGCGAATCCGTCCGACCCCCCGCAGCCTGGGGAGTGGGCCGCCTGCCGGGCTCGCATCGAGATGTTGCTCGACCACGAGATCACCCCCCGGCTCGCCCCCCTCCTGCAACACCACGCCAACGACCACTGGACCCTCATCGGCACCAGCGGCACCGCCACCGTCCTGGGCATGATGACCCTCGGCCTCACCCGGTTCGACCGGGCCGGCCTGGACGGACTCGAGATCGAAGCCCGCAGAATCGGCGACCTCTGCGACACGCTGTGGCGCCAAACCCTTGCAGAACGCCGCCGGATCCCGGGACTGCCGCCCGAACGAGCCGACGTCATCCTGACCGGCCTCGCCATCTACCGCACGACGCTCGAACACTTCGCCTTCCCCTCCCTCCGTATCAGCCTCCGCAGCCTCCGGTATGCCGCCCTTTCCGAGTTCCCATCTCTGGGAACAACTCCGGGCGGTTAGAGTTTGACAGGGCGCCCCCCAGCCAGTAACGAGCATCTGCAGTGCACGAATCGATTGCTCACTCCAACCAGGAGCGGGGAGCCGGCAGCCCGGGCGGGCATGCCGCATTCACGCTCATCGAGTTGCTCGTCGTGATCGCCATCATTGCGATCCTGGCCGGGATGCTCCTGCCCGCCCTCGCGCGCGCCAAAGGCAAGGCCCAGTCGATCCAGTGCCTCTCGAACCTCCGCCAGTGGGGCCTCGGACTCCAAGTCTATGCCGCCGACAACAACGACCTCATCCCGCGCGACGGGACCGATGACGGCGGACAGTACGGCGTGGATACCGGCGCCACCACCGGCCCCGGCAGTCCCCTGGATCTGTATGCCTGGTTCAATGCCCTGCCCCCGGGCATGGGCGAAAAATCCTTCTCCAATTACTGGGCGGGCGCCTCGGGCAACTACCGCAAGGTCCTGCCGTTCCCGGGCGGCGTCGGCAAGTTCTGGCATTGCCCCGCCGCCAAAGCCTCGAGCAGCGATAACTTCCTCCGCGGCGGTTCCTTCGGCTTCTTCAGCTACGTCATGAACCTCGATCTCAAACGAACCGGACCCGACACTTCGGACCGGCTTGATTATCCGCAAATGCCCCGCTTGGCCTCCCTCCGCAACGTGGCCGCCACCGTCCTCCTGGTCGACAACGTCTTCAGCCCCTCTCTCGAGCGCTACACCGCCGGCGATACCAGCCCCGACCGCAACGGCATCTTCCCCGCCGCCCGCAGCGAACGCTTCACCCGCCGCCACAACAATCAAGGCGGCAACCTCGTGTTCGTCGACGGCCACGCCGGCTACTTCCGCCGGGCCTACATCACCAATGGCACCGGCGCCGCCCGCGAGAAGTTCAACCCGGATGTCATCTGGAACCCGCACCGCGACAGCCCGTGACCCCCGAGAACCCGCCTCGGGATCAAGACCTCACACCACCCGCCGCACCCAACAGACCCCAGCGAAACCCCAACGCCCAGCTTTATGAACAACCCTCGCCTCCTCCCCTGGCTCGCTGCCCTCGCCCTCCTCGCCTCCGTCCAGGCCCAGCGAACCGTCGCGCTCTGGTCCTTCAACGATACCAACAGCATCAGCCCCGCCATCGGCAACGGCGAGTACACGCTCGTAGGCCCCGTCGCCTCCCAGTTCTTCACAGGCAGCGATTCCGACCCCGCCGCCACCGGCAACTACGGCCTCAGCCTCTCGAGCTTCCCCGACCAAGCCTCCGGCGCCAAGTCTGCAGGCGTCCAGTTCGCCCTCAGCACCGTCGGCTACCAGGATATCCGGCTCACCTTCGACCTGCGCGGATCGGCCACTGCAGCCCGCAACACCATGGTCCAGTACTCCGTCAACGGCGCCGATTTCGTCGATGCCGCCTCCCTGGTCATCACCCGCGACGGCTCCTTCATCCCCGGATTGAGCGTCGATCTCACCTTCCTCGCCGCCGCCAATAACAACCCCAATTTCGCCTTCCGCATCGTCTCGGACTTCTACGATGCCGCCGGCTACAAGGCCGTGCGTGACGGCAGCACCTACTCGACATCCGGCACCTGGCGCCTGGACGTGGTCACCGTCTCCGGCCAACCGACGGGCGGGGACACCCTCAACCCTCGCATTCTCCTCCACCCCGAAAGCCGCAGCGTCCTCACCGGGAACGCCGCCAACTTCGCGGTGATCGCC
>JAKQDD010000097.1 GCA_029556615.1 Verrucomicrobiota bacterium
CCCCCGCCCACGTCATCCTGTAAACCCAATGTGTTTACAGTGTAAACATTAGCAAACCCCTATGTTTACACCAAGCCTCACCCCCGGTGCCGTCCGGCCCGACCACCTACATTAGCAAAACCACATGTTTACATTGTAAACATGCCAGCCTGTAAACAAATGGGGTGCTGTAAACCGCACCCCTAGACGCAGTGTGCGGTCCTTATCCGCCCATAAGCACAATCAATCCCACCTCATTTGTTTACAAGCTAGCATCCTCACAGGTGCCGCCCCCCCACCAACCCGCTTTTCCCTCAACAGGTGCCGTCATGCCCCTCCCCCACGACCCCCAAACCGCCACCCAGCGCATCGACCCCGATCGCATCATCCGCGCCCTTCTTCCCCCCAACGTTGGCGACCTCCTCGCCTTCGCCGTTCTGGTGGCGCTTATCGCCACCCTGCTGTTCCTCCCCACTTTCCTCTAACAAGTGGAGCCCATCATGACCTACGACACCGCCACCCAAACCCACGAACCCGTCATGCTCGACGGTGAAGAATTAAAGATCGGCGATGAGGTGATCGTCGCCAGGAAACCCGGAAACCCGGAATCCGACAGCTTGTGGGTCGGCAGTATGGCCCGCCTCGTCGGGCGGCGTGGAATAGTCGTCAGACCTTCCCGCAACCCAGACGGAGACCTCCGCAACTTTGGAGACGTTGTGGTTCACATCACCGTAGATGGCAACCCCTTGTGGTTCCGCCTCTCCGAGTTGGAGCGCCCCCGCACCTATCATCAACCCACCCCCGTGCAGCCCCAAATCGACGACACCCCAACCGAGTTCCCCAACCTCGTGGCGTTCAACGAAACCACCGGCCCCGGCATCCTGCACCCTGCGTGCAGCACCTCCCGCAACCCCTACAACGTCGATTTCCTCACGAACGAGTGGCGCCTCTGCCCTTACGACGGCTTCCACGGCATCCTGTCCGTTCGCCCAGGGTATGATGCATACCTCACCCAGAAGGAGTTCGACCGCGCCCAGAAAGCCCGCCGTGCGCGGTTCGCCGAGTGGCGTGTGGACCGCGAGTACAAGCGCAACCAGTTCATCCTCAAAATCCGCAAGCAGCTCACCACCCAC
The DNA here is from genome assembly GCA_029556615.1 of Verrucomicrobiota bacterium. GTDB lineage: Bacteria > Verrucomicrobiota > Verrucomicrobiia > Limisphaerales > J093 > JAKQDD01. The sequence goes on from JAKQDD010000097.1 coordinate 1,113, forward strand.
CCATTCAGCGACACCAAGAAGGGCGCCATCAACTGGAAGCGCCTCAGCCCGTTCGACCGGAGCTACTACACCAAAATCTTCAAGCAACAAAACCGTGACGACCGCGCCGCAGCCAAGATCATCGGACGCCTCGTCGGCCACTTCCACCCCGCGACCAACAAGCGGCGCCCCACCACCGACGATGAAGTCTTCGCGTTGCTCGCCGTGGGGGCGCACAACATGTCGTTCAAGGCAAGGGACGCCCTCGAAGCCCGCACCGACCAGGCCGGTGCCGCATACCGCGCCTTTGAGGCGGCGCGGCGCAAAATCCACAAAACCGGCGAGTGGAAAAGCACCCCGTGGGAAACGCAGGAGTGGTTTATCAGCAACGCCGCGGCGAACAACCGCCTGCCGCACATCAGTGTCGTCAACCCGCAGGAGGTGGCGTACTACCAGTCCGTCGACAAGCTCATCCGGGATATCGAGACCCGCACCAAGCCAGGGCGGTTCCTTGCGAAGTTCTTCCCCAACCTCACGCCGGACCAAGTGCGTACCTATACCAACGACTACCTCGTGGCGACCGCACCCAAGCCGCTCCACTTCGCCCGCACCATGGAGGACATCATCACCGCGATCGACGAGGGGCCGAGCGAGAGCTGCCAGACGCGGGGGTACTACCACAAGGCGCCCGACGACAGCCCTTGGTACGATGGGCACATCCACCCCGCAGCGTGCTACGCCTCGGGAGATTTCGAGGTGGCGTACATCACGGACAACAACAAGCCCGCCGACATCACCCAACTTCACTCCGGCAACCAGCGCATCACGGCCCGTGCGATCTGCAACGCCAAGAACAAGACGGCGGCGCGCATTTACGGCGATGCA
>JAKQDD010000100.1 GCA_029556615.1 Verrucomicrobiota bacterium
GTTGCTCCGTCGGTCGAGTATCGCCAGGGATACACTCCCTCCTCGCGCGGCTCGACCGAGCTCGCCGAGGTCCTCGTCCCAGGCCGTTTTGGGCGCAACGAATGTCCACCCATTTGAGGGACACCACACTAGCGAGGCGCGCCTCAGACCCGGCGAATTCCGCGACCCCATCAAGCCTTCCCGCCTTTTCGGACCCTCTGCTCTGCGCCTCGCTAACATAGAGTCCTCGAAGGAAGGAGGGAAGGCTTGGAACCGGACCGGGCCCGACTTGACCTGTTGACCACAGCTTCCAGAAGTCGAGGACTCCAGGGCCGCGGGCGCGCCCCACCGCAGCAGGTCCGCCGGCCACCGGGCGGCCAGGCCCAGCCCGACGGCCAGCAGGGCCAAGGCCAGTGCCGTCCATTCCATCGCGGGGGGTATTGGATCCGGCATCGCGCGACCAGGGACTTGGGTGAAGGCACGGGTCAGCACCCGGATGACATAGGCGGCCGCGAGCAGGCTGCCCGCCAGGATCACGGCGACCCACCACCACTGGCCCTGCGCAAGGCCGGCCCCCAGCAACAGCCATTTGCCTGCGAACCCGCTGCTCGGCGGCAGGCCCACCAGGCTCAAGCCCGCCAAGCCGAACGCAAAGGCCGAGAGGGGCACTCCCTGCGTGAGCCCCTCGAGATCCTTGATCCGGTCATGGCCGGCCGCCTGCAGGATATTCCCGGCACTCAGGAACATCGCCGCCTTCGCGCAGGCGTGCGCGCCAAGGAAGATCAGGCCGCCGCTCCAGCCGAGGAAACCGCCTTCGCGGCCCGCCGCCAAAGGGAACAGGAGAAACAAATAGCCGAGCTGCGCCACCGTCGAGTAGGCGACCAACAGCTTCAGCCGCGGCTGGACCAGCGCGTGGACGGAGCCCCAGAGAATCGCGGCCGAACCGAGCACCCCGAACCCCTGCGCCACCGCGGGCGTCAGGAACCCGGGAAACGCCTCGAACCAGAGCCGCAACAGAATGGTGAAGGGACCCTTGACCACGAGCGCTGAGAGCAGCGCGCTCACGGGGGTCGGTGCGTTGGCATGCGCGGGGGGGAGCCAGAAATGGAGCGGGAAGAGCGCGGCTTTGGCGATTAATCCGCCCGTCATCAACGCCAGCGCCACCCCCAGGGTGGGTCCGGGCTGTGCCCGCGCCGCGAGGGAAGGCAGATCCACCGTGGCGCACTGGCCATACACGAGCGCCACGCCCAGCAGGTAGAACAGCGAGGCCGAAAGGCTGACCCACAGATAGCGCATCGCCGCGGCCAGCGCCTCGCGCCCGCCCCCCAGGGCAACCAGGATGACGGCGGCGAGACCGAGCAGTTCGAGCGTGACGTAGAGGTTGAAGAGATCGGCGGTCAGGAAGAGCGCGTTCAGCCCCGTCCAGAGGAAGAGGAACAACGGCCAGAAGTAACGCTCGCGGTGAAGCGCCCCGGTGTCGTGTCCCGCGAGAAAATACCGTCTCGCGTAGAGCGTCACCGCGCTGGCGATGAGGCTGGTGATCGCCAGCATCAGCACCGCCAGACCGTCCGCCCGCAGGTCAATGCCCAGCGGCGCGCTCCACCCGCCGACGCGGTGGATCTGAACGCCGCCCGCCAGGACGTCGCGGGTCAGCACCCCCAGGCCGGCGGCCGAGAGCAAGGCCGCAGCCCATGCCGCCCAGCGCCCCCGTCGGGGAAAGGCAAACGCCAGCGCCGCCGCCGCGAGGGGCCCGAGGATCAGCCCGGCGATGGCCCAGGAGGACGTCATGCGCGGCTTTCCTCCTTGGCGTCGCGCTCCGCCGGGTCGGATTCCGGGCCCTGCCCCGGTTCGGTCCTGGCCGCGGCCGCCTGCAACCGGTCCGCCAACGCCAGCGCCAGGCCGGTCGCGCAAACCGACACCACGATCCCGGTGAGGACCATCGCGTGCGGCACCGGGTCGGGAATCGGACCGGGCGTCTGCGCGCCGAGCGCGATGAAAACCAGAAACACGCCGCTGCCCATGACGTTGAGGGCCATGATCCGCCTCAGCCACTGCGCCTGAACCAGCAGTGAATAGAACCCGATGACGAAGACCGCCGCGCCTCCGAACAGGTAGAGTTGAGGGTCGGTCTCAGGCATGGCGCAGGGAACCTGGCGAGGCGCACCTCAAACCGATGGAACAGGCAGTCCTGAGGCACCGTGGGGAGAAGCGGGGCCCCCGGCCTCCGCGCACCGAATGGGCGATGTCGGGTCTCATGGATCCTCCCCGGGTCTGCCGCCGCAATAGAGCAACCCGAGCGTCAGCCCGATCGAGATCATCGCGGCGGACTCGATGACCAGGATCCAAGGGCCGCCGCTGCCGGCCGGGTACTGGAGCAGTCCGCCAGTCAGCGCCTTGGCTGCCGCGCCCACCGCCGCAAAGACGAGCACGCCCAGCGCGAGTCCCAGCCGCAATCCCCGCTGGCGTTGAAGCCATCGCCTCGCCAGTCCGCCGAGAATCACCAGCACCAGCGCCCCGCCCAGCAACGCCCCGCCCTGAAACGCGCCCCCGGGCGCAAACGCGCCAATCCAGAGCAGGTAGCCCGCCGCCAGCACGAGCACCGGCAGCAGCACGCGAAGCAGCGACATCAACAGCGGGCGGCCGCGCAGGTCGGCGGCGGCCCACTCGCTGCGGCGCAGCGACCATACCCCGACGATGGCGAGCAGCAGCACGCCCACTTCCAGGAGCGTGTCGTAGCCGCGGTAGTTCAACAGCACCGCCGTCACCGGATTCGTGACGCCGCTTTCAGGGAGCTTCGCCAGGGATGCCGCCGTGAGGCCGGACGGTTCCGGGGGCAGCGACCGCACGGCCCAGCCCAGCGCCGCCAGCAGCGCGATCGAAAGCACCCCGATGCTGAGACGCCGCATCATCGTGCCGCCTCCCGACCCGACGGGTTGTGCGGGGCGGCGGCCCGCTCGCGTCGCCGCATGCGGACCCGTGCCGACAGGATGAGGGCCCCGGTCAGGCCGGAGCCCACCGCCGCTTCCGCGAGGGCCACGTCCGGGGCCCGCAGCCGCACCCAGGCCACCGCGAGGAGCAGGCCCAGCGCGATGAACTTGATGACCGCCCGGAACAGGTCGCGGTCGTTCAGGCAACGCCACGCCAGCGCCACCAGGACCAGCACCAGAATCCAGTCGAAAACCTGCAGCATCATGGCGACCTCCGGGTCCACGGCTTCACGCCACGCCGGTACGCCTCGTTGCCGATCAGGAAACAGACCGTGGCGCTCGCCGCGAGCACCATCACCCAGATCAAGCCGAGCTTGAACACCTCAGGCCAGCTCTCGGCTTGCAGCATGAGCGCCAGAACCGTCAGGCCGAGGCCCACGTTGTCCGCCTTGGTCAGCGCGTGCAGTCGCGAATAGAGATCCGGAAAGCGCAACAAGCCCACGGTGCCAGCGGCGAAGAAGAACAGGGCCGCCACCAGCAGAAGCCCGGTCAGAACGTCCAGGACGATCATCGCCTTCGGTCCTCCTGCGAGCCGTCTTCCGGCCAGCCGCGCAGCACGAAGGCCACGCCCAGCACGGCCGCCAGCAGCGCGAACACCAGGGCGATGTCCAGCGCCCGATCCACGCCCAGTCCCTCGCCCAGCACCAGCACCAGCGCCACGCCCGTGCTGCCAAAGAGCAAGGCCGCCAACAGGCTCTCCGCGCGCCCCGGCTGGCGGAAGACATGGCCCAATCCCACGACGATGGTGAGCAGCAGGACCACGGCGGCGCTGAGATAGAACGCAGTCATGCGGCGGGCTCCCTCGCGTCCGTCAGTTCCAGGCCAAACAGCACCCCCACGTGTCGCTCCAGGGCCCGCAGCTCCTCCTCGACCCGCGGCGAGCCGTCGAGCACGTGGATGCAGAGCGACTCCTCGGCAATGGCCACCACGGCGGTCCCGGGCAGCAGACTGATGGCACTGCAGAAAAACAACCGCGCAGGGCCGGGGGGAAGGTGGAAGGAATGGCACACGATGGCCGGCGAGAGCGCCAGCCGGGGCGAGAAAGCCCGCCGCGCCACGTCCCAGCCGCCGCGCACGGACTCGAGGAGAAAGTAGGCGGCGAAAGCCAACGCGCCGCCGGCGGACCAGCGCCAGGAGAAGGCGGGCAGCAGCCTCACGCTGATCCAGGCGGCGGCCAGCACCACGGGACCGCCGACAATCCATGAGCTCCCATCCAGGCCGTTCAAGCCCAGCCAGAGCAGCGCCATCCCTCCGGCGCGCCCCAGGCAACGCCTGAGCCGGAAGGCGGTCGACACCGGAGCAGCGTTGGGGGCGGCGGCCATCATGGGGTGTCAGGACTTCGGCCCGAGATGCCACAGGCAGACGCGGTGGACGCCCAAGCGCACCGCCAACGAGGCGCCGCCGCGCACGAGCCATTTGGCCCCGCCATAGTGGCACACCAGGCCCGCCACCAACATCGTCGTAATCAGCATCGGTCGAGAACAGCTTACTCGGTCCGCCCGTCGCTGAAAAGAGCCGGCCACTTCAGGCCCCAGGCTGCCGGCCCAGGATCGGGGGCGGCGCCCAACGGGGCGGCCGGCCACTCGAGGGCGTGGCGGAGCCGGGCGAGAGCGCGGCGCGTCCGCCGCGGGCCTGCAGCGCCGCGCGGATCATGAAGAACTCGCCCACGTTCTCCGCGGTCACGAGGCCGACCAGGCGGCCGCGGTCGAGCACGGGCATGGCCAGACCTTTCGCAACGTTCTCCGGCGTCAGCGCGGTTTCCAGCGGCGCGTCGGCGGACAGCACCGCGAACTCCCGGCGCATGACGTCCGCCACCGGCGTCAGTTCGCCCTGCTCGCGCAGCGCCAGGAACAGCTCGCGATGCGCCAGGATCCCGACCACCGAGTCCCCATCAACCACCGGGAAATCCTGCTGCGACCCGGCCAGCACCAGGCGCGCGGCGTCGGCCAGCGTCTGTCTGGGCCCCAGCGTCCTGAAGTCAGTGAGCATCGCCTCGCGCACGGTCGCGCCCGCAAACGACGTTTTCATCTCGACCGCCGCCGCCTCCTGGGCCGCCCCGATCCAGACGAACACCGCGATGAGCAGCAGCATCGGGTTGCCGAAGAGACCGGCAAAGCCGAAGACTGCGGCCATCCCCTGCCCGATGCGCGCGGCGATGCGCGTGGCACGGGCGTAAGGCATCCGCATCGCAAGCACCGCGCGCAGCACGCGCCCGCCGTCCATCGGGAAGGCCGGCAGCAGGTTGAACACTACCAGGAACACGTTGGCCACCAGCAGGCGCTCGAAGAGGTTGCCGTGGGTCGGGCTCAACGTCGCCAAAGGCTGCCAGTGGCCCCCAAACCACAGGCCGGCAAACAGGGCGGCCGCGATCACGACATTCACCGCCGGGCCGGCCAGGGCGACCACGAATTCCTGCGACGGCTTGTCCGGCATGCGCTCGAGGCGTGCGACGCCGCCGATCGGCAGCAGGGTGATGTCGCGCGTGCCGATGCCATAGCGGCGCGCGGCCAGGGCGTGGCCGAATTCGTGGAACAGCACGCAGACGAAAAGGCCGGCAAAGAACAGCACGCCGCTCAACGCCGCTGCCGCGCTGCGGCCGGCAAGCCCGTGGCTCAGCCCGATGAAGGCCAGCAGCAGCAGGAACGTGAAGTGCAGGTGGACGTCAATGCCCAGCAGCCGTCCCAGGTGGAACGACCCGCCGAAGGAGGACTTGTTTTTCGCCGTCATGATGGGGTCTGCAGAGTGTCGGATTCTAGCGAGGCGTGCCTCAGACCCAGTCGAGTCCCCAGGCACATGAAGACCCTGCTGTGCTTGACCACCCCTCCTCCGCGCCTCGCTAATGTAGAGTCCTCGAAGGCAGGGGGGTGGGGTTGGAACGGCAGGGGCCAAACTTGACCTGTTGAGCGCATATTCCACAGGTCGAGGACTCTAGCGGGATCGCGCGCCCCGCGTCCTGCCCGCAGGCGCAGCCGCGTTGCTCTTCAACCGGCGCCGCCGTCGCCGGGCCCGGCTCGCAAGGTCTTCCCGCAGCTGCGTGAGCGCCTTGGTGAACGCGGCCCGCAGCGTGTGGTCGCTGCTTTCCGCGACAAGGTCCTGCCCGGGCGTGACCAGGTGAATGTGCACGGCGAACGGCGGACTGGACTCGGTCCGGCTTTCGAGCCGCACATGGGCCTCGTCAATCCGGCGGACGTCACCGAGGGCCAAGAGGTGTTCCTCGACCCAGCGGTCCAGCTCGTCTCCCGAGCGGAGGTTCCGATGCTGCACGTTGATTCTCATGGTCGTCTTGCGGCTCGCACGGCGTTGTGGCGCATGCTCCAGGGTGGCGCCCGGCTGCCGCCGCCGCCGTTTCCAGCGGGAACCGGGCGGCGGCCCGGATCTCCCGGCGAGACCGCGGGGTCCACTTGGCGAAGATTCTAAGCCGCCTCGAGGCGTTGACTAATACGCAGTTCCGAATGGACTCTTAACTTTATCCGAAGTATGCTGGGCGCCATGGAATGGCTCAATTATCACCATCTCCGGTATTTCTGGGCCGTGGCGAAGGAGGGCAGCCTGAGGAGGGCGGCCGAGAGGCTGCACGTCTCCCAGCCGTCCATCTCCGGGCAATTGAGGGAGCTCGAGGACGCTTTGGGCGAGAAGCTCTTCCGCCGCAGCGGTCGCTCGAAGGTGCTCACGGATGCCGGGCAGGTCGCGTTCCGGTACGCGGACGAGATCTTCGCGCTCGGCCGCGAGCTGGTCGGCGCCGTCCAGCAGCGCCCGACGGCGCAAGCCCTGCGGCTCTACGTGGGCGTGGCCGATTCCTTCCCCAAGCTCGTCACCAACGAGATCCTGAAGCCGGTCTTCGCCATGCCGCAGCCGGTCCACGTGATCTGCCGCGAAGGGAAGCTCGAGGATTTGCTCGGGCAGCTGGGGGCCCACCGGCTGGACATCCTGCTGGCCGATGAACCGGCTCCCAGCGGGAGTCACGGCCGCACCTTCAATCATCGCCTGGGGGAATCCTCGACCGCCTTCTGCGCGGCGGGGAAGCTGGCCCGCGCGCTGAAGGGGGCTTTTCCGCAATCGCTGCACGGGGCGCCGGCCCTGCTGCCCTCGGACAACACGTCGCTGCGTCGCGCCGTCGAGGCGTGGTTCCGGGAGATCGGCGTCGAGCCGCGGGTGGTGGCCGAGTTCGAGGACCTGGCGCTGATGAAGGTGATGGCGGCGGAGGGGAGGGGCTTCATGGCGCTGCCGTCGGTCGTGGCCGGCGAGGCCGTGCGCCGCTATGGCTTTCAGATCATCGGCCTGGCGGAAACCTGCCAGGTGCAATTCCACGCCATCACCGCCGAACGGCGCAGGGTGCATCCGGCCGTGATCGTGCTCACCGAGTCCGCCCGCCGGCACCTGGGCGGCACCCCGGACGCCGCAACGCCCGGGCGATCATCGCTTTCGCGGTCCTGACGGTCTCCGCGCGAACCGCATAGCCCCCGTGGCGCCCCTGCTCCATGCCCAACATGACCGCGCCGACCACGGGCGGGCCGTCGAGACGGATCAATCGCGCCCGCGGACAATGCCGCGCCACGACCTCGCGCATCGGCCCCCGGATCGGATCGCCGGCCTCGAACACGCTCCCCGACTGGATGATCTCGACGGCGTCGTTCTGCATCCCGATCTGGCGCGCCACCGCCACCGCGAGCCAGCCCAGCTCTTCGCCCGCCCACCGGAGGACCTCGAGCGCCGCGGCGTCGCCGTCGTGCGCCGCCGCCGAGATCCGCGGAGCCAGCGCGTTCGGGAGCCGATACCGGTCGCACGACAGCCCCTCCATCAGATCCAGCTCGTCCCGTGCCCCCACAGCGTCCAGGTAGATCCGCGTCAGCACCGTCGGCGGAGAGCGCTTGATCCACGCGTAGTTCACGCAATGCAGCCCCCGCTGGACAATCTCCATCGCCCCGCCGAACTCGCCGAACATCGTGCCGTTCCCCACAATGCGTCCTTCCCTGCCGTCGGCATTGCGCCCGCGACAGTTGTTCGATGAGCCCGCGCTGACGTTGACGCCGATCCCGCGCGTCGCCCCTGCCAGCAGCCCGTTCAGCCCGTCGTTGGCCAGCGCCACCGGACACGACAGGCCGAGCGTCGCCACCGACTCCAGGTGCGCCGGCCGATCCGACGGGAAATCGTACCCGGCAATGCCGAAGCCGGCGCCGGCGACGGACGTCTTCCGGAGGCGCGCCGTCCGCAGCGCCTCAGTGAACGCCTCGCCCAAGGCCGCCCTCAGCCCCCCGTGACCGACCGCCTGGTAGTTGCCGCAGCCCGACCGCCCGAAGCCGACGCACCGGCCGTCTTCACCGGCAATCAGCGCGTGGGTCTTGGTCGAGCCGACATCGACGCCGACGAAGTACTTCATGCGTTCACGACCGGAAGAACTGCGGCAGCCAGGGACGATTCGTCTCGAGCAGGTCCTCGAGGACCGCCTGCACGCGATCGCCGCTCGGGCCCAGCGGATGCGCCAGCAACGCCTGGTAGAGCGCATCCCGATCGCCGTGCACCGCCGCCTCGACCGCCAGCAACTCGTACATCTTGACCTGGGCGATGAGCCCGAAACAGACCGGCGGCAGTGGCGTGGCGGGCAACGGATGAATCCCGGTCCGATCGACCCGGGCGGGCATCTCCAGGACCCAATCCGACGGCCATTCCCGGACCGCGCCGTGGTTGGGGACATTGACCACGTGGATCTGGCCGAGGTTGTGGTGGTGCGAGTGGATGAGCTGGGTCGCCAGCGTCGAGTAGTACGCACCGCCCCGCTTCATCAGCTCCGCAGGCGGCTCGGTGAGCGCCGGATCGGCGTACTCCCGCAACAGGTTGCTCTCGATCTCGAGCACCTCCTCCGCGCGCGAAGGCGGCCACGCTCGCTGCGCCGCGACCTTCCGGTCCGTGTAGTAGTAGTACTGCAGATAGTAGTTGGGAATCATCCCCAGGACCCGAAGGGTGTCGAGATCGCACTCGGGATCCTTGTCCTTCGCCATCTTCTCGGCGAAGGCCTTGAAGACCGTCGGCCACACATCCCGGCCATCGACCGTGAACCCGCGGTGCCACGTCAGGTGATTCAACCCGAGCGTGTCCAGCACCGCGCGGCCCTCCGCGATCTTCGTTCCGGTGGCTTTCTCGACCCATGCCAGCGCCTCCATCTTCATCGTGATGCCGGCGTTGCACACGCCCACGGCCGGCACGTCCGGAGCATGCCGGTTCAGCGCCTCCGTCACCAGCCCGGCCGGGTTCGTGAAATTGGCCAGCCATGCCCCCGGCGCCGTCTCCCGCATGTCCCGGGCGATGTCCAGAAGGACCGGCACCGTCCGCAGCGCCTTCGCCAGGCCGCCGATCCCGGTTGTCTCCTGCCCCACCACGCCGTGCCGCCGGCCGAGGTATTCGTCCCCGCGCCGCGCCGGCATCCGGCCGACGCGCAGCTGCGTGACGACGTAGCGGGCGCCGGCAATCGCCTCGCGCTGGTCGTGCGACAACACCACCTTGAAGGGGTCCCCCTTCGCCCGCGCCATGCGCCGCGCAAACCCGCCGACGACGTCCAGCCGTTCCCGGTCGATGTCCATCAGCCAGAGCTCCGCCAGCGGGAGGACTCCCGCCAACGCGAGAAACCCGCCAACCAGTTCGGGCGTGTACGTCGACCCGCCGCCAATCACCGTGATCTTCATGGATGCTCGTTAATCTGGCATCAATCGCCGGCCGGCGCCACGTCGGCGGTGAGCCGCAGGTCCGGGCCTACGCGGCGCCACCGGGGCGACTCGAGCCGCAACACGTGGCTCCAGCCCTCCGCGCCAACCCCCGCCACCGCCCGGGGAGCGTCGCGGCCGCCCACCACGCAGGGCGCATAGTAGAACACCACACGGTGCACCAGCCCGCGCCGGACAAACGCGCCGTGCACTTCCCCGCCGCCCTCCACGACCGCGTGCGTCACGTCCTGCCTCCCCAACCACCCCAGCAGCCAATCCAGATCCACACCGTCGGGTCCCCGGGGGGCGACCACGACGCGCACACGCTCCCTCAACGCCGTCACCCTCCGTGCCGGCGCCTGGCGCGTCACCACGACCGTGGTCGACCCGGCCCAGGCATCGGTCACCACCCGCGCAGACAGCGGCGTTCGCGCCCGCGAATCCAGGATCACTCGCGGCAATACCTTGACCACTCGCCCTTGCCCCGTCGTCTGACCTCCGTCCTCTGTCGTCGGTCCTCTGACCTCTGACCTCTGACCTCCGGCCTCCGGCCTCTGTCCTCCGGCCTCCGGCCGTCGGACCGTGAGGCTGGGGTCATCGGCCAGCACGGTCCCGATCCCGACCAGGATGGCGTCGGCGCCCAGGCGCAGGCGCATGGCATCGGCGCGGGCTTGCGGGCTGGTGATCCACCGGGACTCCCCGGTGCGGGTGGCGATCTTCCCGTCGAGCGTCATGGCCGCCTTAAGCGTGACGAAGGGTGTCCGGTGGACGATCCAATGGTTGAAGGGCGCATTCAGGTCAGCTGCGATCCCGCCAAGGAGGCCGTGGCTCACCTCGATCCCGGCGGCCTCGAGGAGCCGGAAGCCGCGTCCTGCGTGGGCGGGGTTGGGGTCGGTGGCGGCGGCCACGACGCGCCGGATGCCGGCGTCGAGGATCGCCCGGGTGCAGGGAGGGGTGCGGCCCCGGGTCGAACAGGGCTCGAGGGTGACGTAGAGCGTTGCCCCGCGTGGGGTCGCGCCCCGGGCTCGGGCGTCGGCGAGGGCTTCGATCTCGGCGTGGGGCAGGCCTGCCTTCCGATGCCAGCCGCGTCCCAGCAATCGTCCGTGCCGCACGATGACCGCGCCGACCATGGGGTTGGGCGAGGTCGATCCATACCCGCGCCGGGCCAGTCGCAAGGCGAGCTCGAGCCACCGCCGATCTTGGTCGGCGGACGCTTGATGGGCGCCGGCCGTTCTCACGGGTCATTGCTCCGCGAACAGGGCCCCGGCAAACGAGCGGGCGTCGAACGGCTGGAGATCATCCGGCTGCTCGCCCAGTCCGATGAATTTCACGGGCAGCCCAAGCTCTTGTTGGATGGCCACGACCATGCCGCCCTTGCTGGTGCCGTCGAGTTTGGTGACGACGAGGCCGGTCAGGGGGACCGCCTTATGGAACTCGCGGGCCTGGGTGAGGGCGTTGCTGCCCGTGGTCGCATCCAGGACCAGCAACACCTCGTGCGGCGCACCGGCGAGTTTCTTGTCGAGCACCCGATGGACCTTTTGCAGTTCCTTCATCAGGTTGCTCTTCGTGTGCAGGCGGCCGGCGGTGTCGATGAAGAGGTAATCCGCCTGCCGCGCCAGGGCGGCCGTGACGGCGTCGTGGGCGACGGCGGCGGGATCCGCGTGGTAGGCGCCGGCCACGACCGGCACGTCCAGGCGCTGGCCCCAGAGCTTGAGCTGCTCGATCGCCGCCGCCCGGAACGTGTCGCAGGCGGCCAGCACGGCGGTCTGGCCCTGCTGGCGGACGTAATGAGCCAGCTTCGCGCTGGTGGTGGTCTTGCCGGTTCCATTGACGCCGACCACCGACACCACGGTGGGCGGCGCAAGGGCCCGGCGCAAGGCGCTGTCCGCGTTCGACAGGATCCGCGTCACTTCTCCGGCGGCGATGGCGAAGACGTCGGGGCCGGTTCCCCCCTGCGTTTCGTAGGCTTTCCGGACCGCCATCACGATCTGGCCGGTGACCGCGACGCCGAGGTCGGCTCCCAGCAGTGCCGCCTCCAATTCCTCGAGAGTTCCCGCCGTCAGCCGGGGGGAGCCGCTGACAATCCGCCGGATCTCGTGGACCAGCCGGGCGTGCGTCTTCTCGAGACCCGCCTTGAATTTCTGGAACAAGCCCATGGAGGGAAAGCCGATCGTGCCGGTCAGCCTGGAGGCGGTGGTGCCGGCGCCCCTGCGGACGGCCGGGTTGGGACCCGTTCCTTGAGCCGGAGGAAGTGCTCGAAGGGCAGCTTCACGGTGCCGATCAGCGGCCGCCCCTTGCTCAGGCCGTGGCAATCCGAGCCTCCGGTGATCAGCAAGTGATGTTGTCGGGCCAGGTGGATGTAGTGTTCGCTCGCCGCCGCGGAGTGCTTGGTGTGGTAGCACTCGAGGCCATCCAGGCCGGCCTCGGCCATCGGCGCGATCAAGCCGTCGTTGTGGTTCAATCCCGGATGCGCCATGACCGCGAGCCCCCCCGCATCGTGGATCAGCGCGATGGCCGCCGCGGCGGACATCCGGGCTTTGGGCACCCAGGCCGGCCGGTGTTTCTTCAGGAACCGGCCGAAGGCCTCGTCCAGGCTCTGGCAGAAGCCGCCCTGGACGAGCGCCCGCGCCACGTGGGGCCGGCCCGGCGAACGGCAGTTGGCCAAGGCGAACACGGCGTCCGCCTCGAGGGGGATGTCGAGCCGGTTCAAACGGGCCACCATTTCGCGGATCCGGTCCTGTCGGACGCTCTGGAACCGGGCGAGTTCCCGCAGCAGCGACGCGTGGCCGGTGTCGAGGAAGTAGCCGAGGAGATGGAGTTCGTGGTCCTCGTGTTCGGCGGTGAACTCGGCGCCGACGACGAACTCGATCTGGTGTTGGGCGCAGGCCGCGGCCATGCGGGCGCAGCCCTCGACGGTGTCGTGGTCGGTGAGAGCCAGGGCGGACAGCGCGTGCCTTCGGGCTTGGGTCGCCAGCTCCTCCGGCGTGTAGGTGCCATCCGAGAAGTTCGTGTGGAGATGGAGATCGGCGTACATCCGCTGGGCCCGACGGTTCTCACTCGACGATCCGCGCCGGGCGCATCAGCTCGGTGCGGATCTTGTCCAGGATGCCGTTCACAAACTTGCCGCTGTCCGGCGTCGAGAATCTCTTGGCGATGTCGATGGCTTCATTGATGCTGACAACGGGCGGGATGTCCTCCCGGTGGAGCATTTCGAAAATCGCCAGCCGCAGGATGTTGCGGTCCACCACCGCCATGCGGTGCAGATCCCAATTCCGGGCCACACGCTGGATCTGGGCGTCGATTTCATCCCGGTGTTCGAGGGTGCCCCGGATCAAGGGATCCGCGAAGAGGCGGGTGGCGGTCTCCTCCGGGCTGGGCGGGGGGAGCTCGATGCGCTGGCCCCAGGTCGGCCCTTTCCGCTCCGCCTCGAGCGCCGCGATTCGCTGCGTTTCCCAGAAGTGATTCAGCGCCGCCTCGAGGTCCGCAGGCGGATTCAGATCGTGTTGAAACAGGAATTGGACGGCGCGCTCGCGCGCCTCCCGGCGTGTGCCCATGCCTGCAGGATGCGGGACCGTCCGGCCCGCCGCAAAGAAAAAAGCAGCCCATTTTTTGCGTGCTTTTGCCGCCCTGGAAACCTTACAGTGCCAGCCATGGTGATCTGGCTGATCTTGCTGGCGATCTTCGCCATTCTGGGCGTGACGGGATACTACAAAGGCGCGATCCGATCCGCAGTGTCGCTCGTCGGGCTCGGGTTCGCCGTGTTTCTGGCATTGCCGCTGTCGCCCCCGTTGCGCCCGCTGGTGGCCAAGGTTGGCCTGACCCATCCCGCCTGGGAGTGGATCCTGCCGCCGGTGGTGGTGTTTTTCCTGGTCGTGCTCGTGTTCCTCGGCCTTTCCTTCCTCGTCCATTACAAGGCCTCCCGGCACTTCTACTTCGCCACCGACGAGTACACGCGGATCAAGTGGGAGCGACTCAACCACCGGCTGGGTCTCTGCATCGGGTTCGTCGCCGCCGGGGTCTACGCGATCCTCGTCGGCCTCATCATCTACGTCTTCGGTTATCCCGCCGTGCAGGTGGTCGGCGATGACAGCCCGCTGGCGCAGCGGATGCTCGCCACCGCCCGCAAGGAGATGCAGGGCGCCGGGCTGGATCGGACCCTGGCCTCGATCGACCCGATGCATGACACCTACTATCTCGCATCGGATCTTATCGGGCTGATCTATCTGAACCCGATCCTGCAGGATCGCCTGGTCAACTACCCCGCCTTCCTCGAGCTCAGCGAGCGGCAGGAGATCAGGGACGTCATCGGCGACACCGAAGTGCTCAACGCCTGGCAGACCCGCGCGCCGGTCATGACCCTCGTGAACCACCCCAAGATCGTCGGCCTCATCCAGAATGCCGAGATCAGCGGCGAGATCAAACGCGTCGACCTCAAGGACCTCTACCAGTACCTCACGACCGGGAAATCGACGAAGTACGACGAGGAACGAATCCTCGGCCGGTGGCGCATCGACGCGGGGGCCACGCTCACTCTCACCCGCAAGAAGAACCCCGAGATGTCCGCTGCGGAGATGAACCAGGTCCGCACCCTCGTGACGGTGTTCCTGAACAAGGTCACCTTTATGGCGACCCCGGACAACAAGGCGTTCATTCGTTTCGAGCTGTCCGATGAAGCCAAGCGATTGGTGGAAGCGGCCCGGGCCGCGGTCGAAGCCGCCCGCCGCCAGGCCGAAGAGAGCGGGATGGCACCCGCGCCCACCATGGACCCCCGCATGATGCAACGCTACGGCCTGCGCGGCCGCCAGCCGAACCAGCCCCAGGGCGAGGATGCGGCCACGCCGGCTCCCACGGCGCCCGTCAAGCTCCCCGGCATTCCAGACATCAAGGTCGCCGGCCAGGGCTCCTGGGAACGCGAAGGCACCAAGTACAAGTTCAAGATCTCCCAGGAGCAAGGCCCCGCCCAGGCGGGCGAGGGGACGATCACCGAGGATCGCCTGACCATGACCCTCGGGGGACAACCGCTGGTCTTCATCCGCTAGCGAGGCGCCGCCTCAGACCCGGTCGAGTCCTCAGGCTCATGAAGACCCTGCCGTGCCTGCCCATCCTCACTTCCGCGCCTCGCTAATGTAGAGTCCTCGGAGGCGGGGGGGCGGGTTTGGCACAGCAGGGACCAAACTTGGCCTGTTGACCACAAGTTCCAGAAGTCGAGGACTCTAAGGCGCCGGCACGGTGTTGGTGCCGGCCTGGTTGGTCAGAGCGAGGTTCGTGCCGGCGGGCTCGAAGTGAACGACGGTCTCTCCCGGCTTCGCGAGCCCCAGTTTCTCCCGTGCCAAGCGCTCGACGGCCTTGGGATCCGTCTTCAGGGCTTCGATGGCCGACCGCTTTTCCTGGGCCTCGGTCTCGGCCCGGCGGGCTTCCGCTCCCAGGCGCAACAACTCCTCGCGCATGGCCTGGTTCTGCCGGATCAAGGGCAGGTACCAGACCCCCACAAGCAAGACCGCCGCCGCCGCCACCAAGACCAGGACCACCCGCGTCAGCCGGCTCCAAACCGTCGGCGCATGCATCGCCGTACCTCTAGCTCCTGGATCCTCAAAACGGAAGGAGAATCGGGTCCTCTGGCCGGGTTCCGCCGGTTTTTGGCTTGCCTCGATCCGTGCAGGGGTCGTTGAATTGCGTGTCAACGAACAAAGAAAAGCACCTCACTCCTGAGTTGGATCCCATGAAATCCATCAACGACCTCAAGATCGTCACTGGCAACACCAAGTCGCGGGTCGAAGCCGCCCTGGCGGCGACCGGCGGTCTGCTGCGACTGGCTCCCTGCTGGGTCCCGCGCTCCTTTCTGCAGCCGGGGCAGCGGTTGAAGCTCCACCCGGCCGACCTTTACGCCTTCGGCTTGAACCGGGGCGGCATCGACGAGCGCTGGTTTGCGTCCACGACGCCGGCCGCCAACGAGAATCGGACCCCGGACGAGGGGCTCAGCTACTGCACGGTGGGCAGCGAACGGTTCACCCTGCAGAAGGCCGTCGAGGACGCCGGCGCCACGGTCGTCGGCAAGGCCCTTTGGAAGAAGTACGGAAGGTGGCCGGTCTACTCGAAGTTCTTCGACAACATGGGGCCGATCCCGCACCACATGCACCAGAACGCGCGCCAGGCGAAGCTCGTCGGCCAGGAGGGCAAGCCCGAGAGTTACTACTTCCCGCCGCAGCACAACAACGTCGGCAACAACTTCCCCTACACGTTCTTCGGGCTCGAGCCGGGCACGACCAAGGAACAGTTGCGGCAGTGCCTGGCGAACTGGAATCGCGGGGACAACGGCATTCTGGACCTGTCGAAGGCCTACCGGCTTCAGCCCGGCACCGGCTGGCTTGTGGGGCCCTGCCTGCTGCATGCCCCCGGGTCCCTCTGCACCTACGAGCCCCAGTGGGGCAGCGATGTGTTCGGCATGTACCAGAACCTCGTCGAAGGCCGCTACGTCCCCTGGGATCTCCTCGTGAAAGACGTGCCCAAGGACCGTCACCAGGATTTGAATTACATCGTCAACCAGCTCGATTGGGAAGCCAACGTCGATCCCCAGTTCAAGGAGAACCATTACCTCGAACCCGTCCCCGTGGCCGACACCCGCAAGGAAGGGTTCGTCGACCGCTGGGTCGTTTATGGGCGGATCGAGGGCCGGCAGTACTTCACCGCCAAGGAGCTCACGATCGAGCCCGGGGTCAAATGCACCATCCCCGACAACGGCGCTTACGGCCTCATTTGTGTGCAGGGCAGCGGCCGGATGAACAATCTGACCCTGGATTGTCCCAAGCTGATCCGGTTCGGCGAACTCACGGAGGATGAAGTCTTCTGCACCGAGGATGCCGCCCGCGCGGGTGTGGTGTTCGAGAACACGAGCGAGGTCGAGCCTCTGGTTGTGCTCCGCTACTTCGGTCCCGACGTCAACCCGGAAGCGCCCGAGCTCGGCGCCTTTCGCCGCAACAAGTTCGCCTGAGTCGGCAACCAGCGCTCACGGTCCCGCCGGCGGCGGCGGCCAGAGCAACGTCAGCTGCCCCTGGGCCCCCCGATACTCGGCGGGGCTCAGGAAGTGCGCGTAGGCTTCTTCGCACAGTTTTTCGTGCGGCTTGACCCATTGGCGGAAGGCCGGCCGCACGATGAACACAAAGTGCCGGTCCGCGTTCTGCGCCAAGCCGAGTAACGCGGCGGTTTTGTGCTCGGCCGGTTCGGCGTGGGGCGACGTCTGGACCACGCACTTGTCCGGTCCCCACTCGATGTGGCAACCGCTGCAGGCGTAGACCAGGTCGATCCGCTCGGGGGTGATGAACGAAAGGTACATCCCGTAAAACGTGCTGCTCCGCAGTTGCATCACGCTGTCGATCTCGCCCGAGTCAAAGCTGAGGATCTCGAACCGGCGATTCTCGAACACCCGCGGCAGACTGAGCAGCACGTCCTGGATCGGCAGTCTCAGGCGGTCCGCCACGGACCGGAACACCTCCTGGGCCACGTGCAGCGGTTCCGCAGCCGCGAACCATGACGCCTCCGGCTCGGAGACCGGAGCGGCGGGCGCCAGCTCGGGTTTGACCGGGCCCGCGGCGGGCGATGCCAGGCCCGTGGCCGGCCTCGGACCCTTCGAGGGTCCCGTGCCCGAGATGGACGACGGCCGGATCTTGGGTTCCTCGAGTTTGCCCGCCGCGGGCGCTGGCGTCTCTCGAACCGCTGCCGCCGACGGCGTCGCCAACGCCGGATTTCGGGTCGGGTCGGGCGTCGGTGCCGGGCCCGACATGACCGGGTCCGGGCCGTGCGTGCGCGCCGTGGCCGGGGCCGGCCGCGGCGTCGGCGGGCGCAGCACCGCCGTCAGCCGATCGCCTGCGGCTTGCAGGGTTTCGTCCGAGCTGTCCACCGGCACCTCGATTCGCTCCTCCGTCCCGGTCCGGGTATCGAGGAAACCCAGGGTGCGATTATCGAGGGAGAGGGTCACATCCCAGTGGGGCTGGAACAGGCCGGCCTGTTGGAGGTCGGCGATGTTGTGGTGGGTGAGGGCCTTGCGAAGCGGTTCGCCGCCGCCTTGGACCTCGCCTTCGATCCACAGGTGGACCTTGTCCTGCGGCTGGCGGATCACGCGGAGACGAACCAGCTCCGGCGGGCCGCTCTCCGCCGCCGGCAGGGCCGAGGCCGCTCCCCCGCGCCGCACCAGCGGATGATTGAGCAGCGCCTGGACTTGCTGCGCCGTCGCCCGCCGGTACTGGAGGTCGGGAAGTCCGGGAACCGGTTCCTCGCCCCCGTCCGGACGCCGTCGGCGGACGAGCAGGAACGGCGGCGAGAGCCGGAGCAGGATGCCGGGTTGGAGCAGATCGCACTTGGCGTGGTCCTGGAGGACGTCCAGGTGCTCCTGGTTGAGATGCCCCTTGATTTCGAATCGCGCGCCGGCGACGACGGTCCAGAAGTGAATATCGAATCCCGTGGCGGCGGCCGGGTTGTCCCGGATCTCGACGGCGCACGCTTGTCCCTCTTCGAGCCGGGGCGCGTAGCGGGCGTTGAGCGTCTCCTGGAGCTGGGCGGCGCCGGGCTCGCTGCACTCGAACCGGACGCCATCGAGTTCGAGGTACCGCTGCAGCGGATCCACGTGGAGATTCTGCGGCCGCAGCATGAAGCCGTTCTCGATCAGCATCGGGAGACCCCGAAGTCCGGTTGCCGTGCGTTCCGTGCCCCGCTGGCATTCCAGAGCCAGATGCCCGAGGTGATCCAGCCGCACGCGAAACACCACGCGGTCGGGCAGCGGCGCGGCCGCCTTGGCCGCCGCGGCGGCGTGGGCTGCTGGTTTCGCCGCCAGGGTATGGCGCTTGTTGATCTCCGCTTCGAGCCGGGTCGCCCCTTGGGGGTCGTCGACGGCGATGCTCTCCCCGTTGATGTCCACCGTGCGGTTGGGGCGGACATGAAACGACTGCGGCGCCTCGATCAAGCCGCGGGTGGTCCATTTGTAATGGTCGGTCTGAATCCAGTTGCGGCCGGGCTCGAGAGCGACCGTCTCGTGGCCGAGCCGGAGCAGAAAGACCTTGGGCTTGCTCTCGGCGTCTCGTTCAACGTCCACCGTCACACGGCGCGAGGGATCGGGGGTCATGGCGGAATGCTACACGGCCTCCGGATCCGCTTTCAAGCGTCGCTGACTGCCGCTTGTTCGAGCATGGCGCTGATAGTCTGCGGCGCGTTGCCCTCGAACCGGTTGTTGACGTAGAGGAACGCCTCCGTCCGACCCTGGGAAGCGGCGGCGGCGCGGATCAGCTGCGCGCCAGCCGACCGGCCCTCGTCGCAAGCCTCCTGGACGCGGTCGTACGGGCTGAACGCGCGCACGGCCTCCTCGTACTTCCGTCCCGGCTGCAGGAGGAACCGCGCCCCCAGCCGGTCCGGCGTCGTCCGGCTCCCTGGCAGCGTCCATTGCTCCGCCACCGAGGGCATGGCCGTCCAGTTGTTGTAGACATGCGTCACCCCGTGCCGCGCCAGCATGGCGAAGTACTCGGGCTGCAGCAGATTGCGGTTTCGGACCTCGACGCCGTAGGGCCAGCCTCGAGGGAGTCGGCCCAGAAACCCCTCGAGGCGATCGACAAACTCCCGGCCGCGCGCGAACTCGGTGGCGTAGAAACGCGAAAACTCGAACACGAGCAATCCGATCCGGCCCTGATGGGGCGTGCAGGGCCCGAGGAACGCCGTGCTGAACCGGTCGACGTCCAGGAAGCGCGGGTTCAGCTGTCCGGCTCGCTGCCCGAATCGGGGCAGCCGGCTGAACCGGGGAAGGGTGATTTCATCCGTCACCTTGAAGGCAAACCGGAAGTCCGGAGGCACCTGGGCCATGAGATCGCCCAGGATCCCCTCGGTGGGAAACTGGTAGTACGCGGCGTCCACACACACGGTCTTGAACACCTCCGCGTATTCGGCGAGGCAGGAACGTTTGAAGCGCGCCTCGGCGAAGCGGCCCCGGTACTCATAGCGGGCCGCGTCGTAGATCTGTCCGCACCAGCCGGCGTACTTCCACGAGGACGTCCCGACGTACACGCCCCGCGCCCCCAGCTCCGACAGTCGTTCCCGCAATCGCTCGCGGTCCATGGCGCTCACGCTCCGCTCTCGCCCGCCAGGCGCCGGAACTCCGCCTCGTCGATCACCCGGATCCCCAGCCGCCGGGCCTTCTCGAGCTTCGATCCGGGGTCGTCGCCGGCGAGGACATAATCGGTCTTTGGACTGACACTGCCGGCGACCCGTCCGCCCAGGGCCTCGATCCGGGCCGTTGCCGTCTCCCGGCTCATGCCGGGCAGGGTGCCGGTCAACACGAAGGTCTGGCCCGCCAGCGGGCCCGCTGTGGCCGCCGGCCGATGCAAGGCCGACGTGAAGTTCAAACCCGCGGCCCGCAACCGTTCGATGAGGCGTTGGTGCTGGGGATCGCTGAACCACTGGAACACGCTCGCCGCAATCACGGCCCCCACGTCCTCGACCTGGGTCAGGCGCTCCTGGGTCGCGTGCGCCAGCTCGTCCAGCGTCGGGAAATGGCGGCCCAGGGACTTGGCGACGCCGGCCCCGACATGGAGAATGCCCAGCCCGAACACGAGCCGCCACAGGTCCCGTTGTTTGCTGGCCTCGATGCCCTCGAGGAAGTTCCTCGCCGATTTGTCGCCCATCCGATCGAGCGCGGCCACCTCGGCCACCCGGAGCCGGTAGAGATCGGCCACGTCGGTCACCAGCCCGGTCTTCACCAGCTGCGCCACCAGCACTTCGCCTCCGCCTTCAATGTCCATGGCGCCCCGGCAACACCAGTGCTCGATGCGTCCGCGAATCCGGGCCGGGCAATCCGGATTCAGACAGCGCCACGCCACGCCTTCGTCCCCGCCCAGCGAGTCCTTCGACACCCGCGAGCCGCACTCCGGGCAGGCCTGCGGGAAACGGAACAACCGCTCGGTCCCCGTCCGCCGACCCGGGGCGACGCCGACCACGGCCGGGATCACCTCGCCGGCCTTCTCCACCAGGACCCAATCGCCGACCCGGATGTCCTTGCGCCGGAGGTCTTCCTCGTTGTGGAGGGTGGCCCGGCTGATGGTGCTGCCGGCCAGCAGCACGGGTTCGAGCTCGGCCACGGGCGTCAGCGCCCCCGTCCGGCCCACCTGGACGGTGATTGCCTTCAGCCGCGTGCAGGCCTGCTCGGGCGCGTACTTGAACGCGATCGCCCAGCGCGGCGCCTTCGCCGTCGAACCGCACCGCTCCCGCAGCGCCCACGAGTTGAGCTTGATCACCGCGCCGTCCGTCTCGTAGGCCAATCCCCGGCGCACCGAGTCCAGTTCGGCGATCGCGGCGTCGAGTTCCTCGAGCGACCGGCAAACCCACCATCGTTCAGGCGTCCGAAAGCCAAGGGCTTGAAGCCAGCCCAGCAGCGCACTCTGGCTCGAGGGCACCGCCCTCCCGCGAATCACCCCCACGCCGTACAGCACCATGTCCAGCGGCCGGCCGGCCACCACCCGCGGATCCAATTGCTTCAACGATCCCGCCGTCGCGTTGCGGGCGTTGGCAAAGACCTCCTCGCCCGCCGCCTCCCGGTCCGCGTTCAGCCGGGCGAAGCCCGCCCGGCTCATGAACACCTCGCCCCGGACTTCAAGAACCTCGGGAATCTCCGGAGCCGGCCCCGCCGGCGCGGGTTCGAACAGATCGCTCTGGCGGGGCGACGCGGGCCGTCGCGCGGCAGGGTGCGGGCGGGCCAGAACCAGGGGCACGCTCCGGATCGTCCGCAGGTTGGCCGTGACATCGTCCCCGGTCGCGCCGTCGCCGCGCGTCGCGCCCACGGTCAACCGCCCGCCCTCATAGCGCAGATTCACGGCCACACCGTCGATCTTCGGCTCGACCGTCCACTCGAGATCGACCCCGGGCAGCAACCGCTGCACCCGCCCGACGAACTCCCGGACCTCCGCGCGCGAGTAGGTGTTGTCCAGGCTCAGCATCGGGACGCCGTGGGTCACCGATTGGAACTCGCTCAGCGGCTCTCCGCCCACCCGGCGGCTTGGGGACTCGGGCGTGGCGAGCTCGGGGAACCGCTGTTCGAGATCGAGCAACTCGTGGTACAAGCGGTCGTAGGCGGCATCGCTGATCGTCGGGCGGGCCAGGACGTAGTAGGCGTGATCGTGCGCCCGGATCTCGGCGGCGAGGGCGGCGTGCCGGGCCGACGCTGCGGTCTTGGTCATGGCTCGATATCCTCCCCCCCCGCCGCCCCAGGTCAAGCCGCGCCGCGTCGCCAGAGCCGGCTCCAGGCCCGCGGCCAGGGATGCGCTGCCACCGACACCACCACGATCCGCCATACCTCGGGCCGGCTCACCTTCACCCGGTGTGCCGGATCAAGCAGCTCCTCGCGCCCCAGCCGCTCGAGGGTCTTCGCCCCGATCAGTAGCGGCCAGACACAGGCCAGCCGGACCCGCGCCTGGTTTCGCGGCAGCGCGTTGGTGTAAGCCCAGCCCGCGTCCAGGCAGGCCGCGGCCCAGGCCCGATACCGGTCGTGAACCGGCCTGAACCGCGGCTGGACTGCCGGGTCGAGGAGCGACGCCGGCTCGAGGCCGGCCGCGGCCAGCGCCGGGCCCGGAAGATAACAGCGTCCCAGGCGCAGATCCCGCGGCAGGTCCCGCAGGATGTTGACCAGTTGCAGCCCGATGCCGAACCGGCGGCCCCAGTGCAACAACTGCGGCTCGTCGACGGCCGCGTGCGGGAACAGCCGGCGCTGGCAGATCCGGGTCCAGAATTCACCGACGCAGCCGGCCACGCGATACGCGTAGTCTTCGAGCTCCGCGTCGGTTTGCAGGGCCGCCACCGGGCCCGGACCGGCCCCGGCGAACCGGCGCAAGTCCAGGACCTGGCCGCTCGTGATGGTGGCCAGGACCGTCCGCACCAACTCCCGGTCGTCCTCCGCGAGCTGATCCAGCAGCGCTGCCGCTTCGCCCACCCGCGCCAGGAGACGCTGTTCCGCCCCGCTGCCCGCGGCGAACCGGCTGAAATCCGGCGCGGCCGCCGACTGGCCAAGCACCCGATCCCGCAATCGCTCGAGGGTTTCCAGCCGATCGTTCAACGGCACGAGGGCCGTGTCCGCGATGGTGTCCGTAGCCCGCGCCAGAAGGTACGCGAGGCCGACCTGCGGACGGATCGCCGGCGGCAACACCCTGAGGGTAAGATAAAAGGACCGCGAAACATCGCGCAGCAATCGCGTCAGCAAGTCGTTCGATCCCATGCTGTGCGCACCGCTCACTCGCAGACCACCAGCCGGACCGTCCGGGGTGCGAAGGGCTCGATCCGGACCGTGTTGGCGCCGGTCTTGAGATAAGGGGACACGTCGAGGCGAAGGGGCAATCCAATCGCGCCGCCGGCGTCCCTGCCGTTGAGCGTCACCCGGGCGGCAGCCTCGGGGGCGACGCCATCCATCACAAGATGGACGCCGCGCCGCCAGTCGAGGTCCGCGGGGATCTGGCAGGAGCCCACAAAGGGGTCGGCCTTGACCGGGCTCAGCGTGAGCGGGCCGACGCCAACCGCGGACCAGGGGGCGCTGCCGTAGGGCGCCGCTTCGGCCGCCGGTTTCCACCCCGAGTCGTCAAAGGCAGCAGCGGTCCAGCCGCCGACGGGATCGCGGGACGTTTTCCACGAGCGGTCCACAGGCACGACCAGCGGTTCGCCGGTGTCGAACTCGACGCGGAGACAACCGAGCAGCCCGGCAGGATTGGGTTGGGTGCTGGCGTTGATCGCCCGGATCGCCAGCACGTTCGCCCCGGGTCTCAGGTGCGCCTTCAGATCCAGTTGAACCGGGTTCCGCCATCCTTCGCTGCTGCTGTCGCTGCGCCCGGCCTCCGCCCCGTTCACAAACAGCACGAAGCTGTTGTCCGCAGTCCCCGCGAACAGCGCCTGCGCGGGCTTGCGGCCCTCGGGCAGCTCGATGGTTCTCCGGAACCCGCACACTCCCGGAGGGGCGGCCTGGGCCGGATTCCCTTCCGGATACCAGACCCAGGATCGGCCCTGGAAGAGCTTCTGGAAGGGCGATGCCGGCTCGAGCATGGGCTCGGGCGGCGGCGCCACCGGTTGCCGGGCCACGGGGATTTCCCTGGTCTTCGAGCCCGCTCCGAGGCGATCGCGCGGCGGGATCGGCCGTTTCTGCGGCTGGAAGACGAGGAGGACGCTCTCGTTGGGCTCGAGGGTGAGGCTGACCACGGCATGTCGGCCGGACCGCTCGCAGGGCAGAGCGGTGATCTCGTTGCGCATGGCGTCCCAGCACTCCGGCTCGCCCTCGGCGGCGATCCGGAATCGGAACGTGCGCGGAGCGCCGAGGTGATTCTGGTTGGCGATGAAGAAGACGTCGCGGCCTGACCGAACCCGGTGGAGGACGTGGAGCCAGTGGTCGGTTTCACCCTCGAGCACCTCGAGCGTCGGGTGGATTCCGGCATCGCCGGCCAGCACCTGCTGGAGCTGTTCCGGCGACGGCTTGGCCGGGAGGAAGTAGGAGCGTCCGCCCCGGGCGCTGGTTTTGCAGGCGCCCAGTCCCGGTTCGGCCTTGCCCCAGATCGCATCGCGAAGCGCAGCCAGGTCCGCGGCGCCGCGGCCGGGGGTTGCGGAGACGCTGGGCAGCAAGCCATATCCAACCACGACGCCCCCCGCCTCGAAATACGCCCTGGCCTTGGTCAGGACTCCAAGCGGAATGACCTCGACCGCGGGAACCACCAGAACGCGGTACGCCTCGGCGCGCAGCTCGAGCGCTTTCCCCTGCACCCGGGTGTCCTTCTCGAACACCTCGTAGGGGAGCCAATCGCAGTCGTAGAGGGCGTCCTGAAGACTCTCGCTGAGATCGTCAATGGGCGTGCCTTTGCCGGTGTGCAGGCTCTGGCCGGGGGAGAGCAGGGCTACCGGGCAGACGTGCCGACCGCCCGTCAGCAGCAGGCTGAGCCGGCTCGTGTAATCCGCAAACACGCGATACAGCGGCCAGCGGGGCTCGAACCCGCCGTTGTAGAAGTAGGGCGGGCAATCGGTGTCCCGGGGCGCCCGCGGATTGAACGAGTGCGGGATCAGGAAGTTGACACCCGAGACGTGCATGTGATCGGCCCACCACTTCATTTCCGGGTAGGTCAGATCCTGGCCGCGGGCGCCGAAGATCTCGACCATGGTGATGTCCTGAGGCTTGCCGTAGGCGTGCGTGATCGAGCTGCCGAGTTTGGGCGTCTGCCAGCAGGGCGCGTCGTAAGCCGCCCGCTGGCCCATCTTGAACTGGGAGAAGACGGCGTCGATTCCCCCCATGCTGCTGTATTTCTGAACGCGCATCAGGTCGCCCGCGCAGAAGTCCTGGAGGCGGCACATGCCGCCGTGCTCCATGAAATGGCCGATGGACTCGACGCCGCGCTGCTGGCACCAGCGGGTGATCCCCCCGTACATGGTGCGGCCCCAGGCTTCGGCGCGCGCTTCGAGGAACTGATAGCGCGCCGCGGCCTGCGCCTCCCCGGACAACGTGAACTTGTAGGCCACGTACGCCTGCTTCCAGTCCACGCCCAACTCGGCCAGCACCGGGTTCAAGGCCGTGCCCCAGTCGCCGCGTGTCTCCGGTTCATCGTAGAAGAAGCCCACGATGGTCTTGCCGAAGTCCTCCTTGAACCGGTCGTAATGCGGCGCGTAGACGGTCCGGAGGTACCACTCGACACACTCCGGACTCAAGCCGTCCACGCTCAATTCCCGGCCCCCGCCCTGGCCCAGTCCCGGCGCCAGAGTGTAGGTGAACTTCATGACGCGCCACTGCCCTTCCGGGACGTTCCAGGCCAGCCGGCCGTTGTGGACGGACCCTGCCAGGTCGATCAGGCTGCGGCCGTCGATGGCGCCATCGTCGGCCACTCGCCCAGCGACGGCGGCGATGCTGCTCTCGCCGGCGTACCCGTCCGCCTCGAACAGGCTCGGGCCGGTCACGTCGACGGCCGACGCCTGCAGTTGTTTGGCGGCGTATTGGGGAGGCACGTTGCCGGCAACGCCCTGGCTGGGCCACCATTTCTCGTCGAAGATCCAGAGCTTCAGATCGTGCTGCTTCGCCGCCGCGAGGCAGATCGCCACGTCCCGGAACCAGCCTTCTCCCAGCCAGTCGCGGTGCGGACGCGATTCCGTCGTGAAACTGCCGTTGCCTCCCTCGGCGACCTTGGCCACATACCCCTCAAGCCGCTCCCGCGATTCGTCGCCGTGCAGCCAGAACAGCGGTCCGGTCAAACGCCGGGCCTCGGGCGGCAGCTCGCGAAACTGGTGTTCGAGCGTTGTCCACGAGGGTTCACCCGCACCCGGTTCGGGCAGGCAGAGAAGTCCCAGGAGCACCACGGAAAGCCAGGTCAGGAAGTTCATGGTCGTCGATTCGGTCCGGCGCCAGCCGGGGAGATGTGGCAACCCCGCGCCAGCCGGCATCGTTCGTGGCTTGGCGGAAAACGGCGAAGCGAATGACTCGAGTTTCATCTCATGCCGGCTGGAGTCCTCGACTTGTGGAATTCGATGTCATCAGGTCAAGTTTCCGCCGCCCCCATTGCAGCCCCCCCTTCTTCCGTCGAGGACTCTGCATTAGCGAGGCGCGAAGGCAGGGTGCCCCGCTGCCCCCCACAGTTCCTCTCGACTGCATGCTTCATCGGTCTGAGGCGCGCCTCGCTAGAAGGCGTCGAATTGTGGGACATCAGGTCAGCAGGTCAAGTTTTGTCCGGTCCGGTTCCATGCCTCCAGCCCTCCCCTCCTTCCGGGTCATGCCCGGATCCTCGCCTAACGCGTGCGGCCCGAACCTCCGCCATCGGCTCGTGGTGGGTCTTCGCCTTGTAGGCGCGTGGGGTGTCCGCTCCGGGTCATGCAACTCTTCTTGAGCCGGTTGGGAAAAGGGATTACGCTCCACACGCGCTGCTCGACGAGCAGGATGACAGGGGTCGGGCTGCGAATAACCATGAAAGCCGCGATTTCATCTTTTTCCGGTGCGCGCCGGGGGGCGTTCACCTTGATTGAACTGCTGGTGGTGATCGCCATCATCGCCATCCTCGCCGGCATGCTCCTGCCGGCACTGGCGCGGGCCAAGACCAAGGCGCAGGGGATCGGCTGCATCAACAACGGCAAGCAGTTGAGCCTCGCCTGGATCATGTACGCCCAGGACTACCAGGACAAGCTGGTGTCCAACGGGGACGGCACCGAGGACGGGTGGGTGGGTGGGTGGATCAGCGTCAGCAACCCGATCAACATCACCGATTGCACCAACATCAACCTGCTCAAGCCGCCGCACGGGAAGCTCTACCCCTACAACGAGTCCCTCGGAATCTACAAGTGCCCGGCCGACCGGTTCATGGTCACAATCGGCGGCAAGAAGCACCCCCGCACCCGCAGCATCTCGATGAACGGCTGCATGAACGGCAGCAGTTGGCACACCGACATCATCGACAAGAAGTGGTGGACCTACCGGAAGCTGAGCGAGATCACCAAGCCGTCCACGCAGTTCGTGTTCATCGACGAGCGGGAACAGAGCGTCGACGACGGCTATTTTCTGGTGCTGGTGGACAGCCCCACCGACTGGGGGAACCTGCCGGCCACCTACCACAACGACGCGAGCGGCTTGAGCTTCGCCGACGGCCACGCGGAGATTAAACGCTGGATGGACCCGGCGACGATCGCGAAGAAGTGGTCCGGGGCGTACACCGCGCCCCGCGACGTCGCCTGGATCAACGAGCGCGCCAGCATGCCCCGCTGAACCGCCGATGGATGCCGGCCTCCTGTTGAAGGGCGAGTTCACGCTGCCGATCGAGATCGATCTCGCTGCCCTCTTTCTTTTCGGGCTGACCGGGGCCCTGGCCGCGGTCAAGCGCGGCTACGACATCATTGGCCTGTATGCCCTGGCCTTTGTCACGGCGGTCGGGGGCGCCCTGGTCCGGGACGGCATCTTCATTCAGGCGGGGCCGCCCGGCATCGCCACCGACTCGCGCTACATCCTGGTCATCGTGCTGGCGGGGGGCGTGGTCTTCCTGTTCCGCGAGCACGTGATCCGCTTCAACAAGGTCATCGCGTGGCTGGACGCGCTCGGTCTGGGGGCCTACGCCGTC
Organism: Verrucomicrobiota bacterium; assembly: GCA_029556615.1. GTDB lineage: Bacteria > Verrucomicrobiota > Verrucomicrobiia > Limisphaerales > J093 > JAKQDD01. The sequence continues at coordinate 27,739 of JAKQDD010000100.1, forward strand.
GTGGGAGTGCAAAAATCCCTCCACGCGGGCTTGAGCGTCGCCGCGGCCGTCCTCGTCGGCGTAATCACCGCCTCGGGCGGCGGCGTCGCGCGCGATGTCCTCGTGCGGGAGGAACCGCTGCTCTTCAAGCCGGGCCAGTTCTATGTCCTGGCCGCGTTCGCGGGCTGTCTGCTGTTTGTTCTTCTCACACGGCAGCTGGACTGGGAAGCCACGCCCGCCGCGCTGCTGACGATCGGTGCCACGTTCGTCGTTCGCGTGCTGGCGATCGTCTTCAATTGGAAAACCCAGCCGGTCTGGCGCGAGCCCCAGGGACCGCGCTGATCGCCTTGGCAGGGCAATCACCGGGAATCGACTTGTCCCGACACGACTCTTCCGGGGCCTCAGCCGTCAACGGAGTCGCTTGGGGTGTCAACAAGGTGACAGTCTCATAGTCCCCCTTGATGACGCTGCGGGACCTGCGGATGGACGCGGTGGGATAGGCGAGGAGGCCATCGGCCCGGGAACCCAGAGGAAGAAACCCGTTTTCACATCGCTAGCACCTCGAGATCGGCAACAGCCGGGGGGAAGGACTGCGCCCGTGGGATGCACACCGGGTCCGCGGACCGGGTCCGGAAGGGACCCAAGCGGCAGACTTCGCCGGATGATCAACCGATGAAGCCACGAGAAGCCACGATGAGCGGGGCCGCAAGGCGCATTGGGTGCGTCGGCCGACTATGAACCTGGCACTTTGTCGCTCTCGTGAACTCACGATGCGCGGCGCTGCGTGGTGCCGGGCGCGTGTCGGTCTACTATGAACCTGGCACTTTGTCGCTCTCTTACGTCTTTGCGTTGACTCCCCTCGCCCCGAAGGAAACGCAAAGGCTCGAAGGCGCCAAGGCGCTAAGGAGAGCGAGGGGGAACGTGTTCCCTTCTCTTCCGCGTGTTCCGCGTGTTCCGCGGTTCCCTTGCTCCTCTTTGAGCCCTTGAGTCCGGCCGCACGGAAGGCCGCCAGCACGTGGCGGATCAACAGAGCGGCACACCGGTGAAACAACTGGCGCGTTCGTCTTTCATGGCTCCAGAATAGCTGCCCTGGGGGACGCTGTCCCCCAGGCCGTTTTCGGCGCAACCCCTGGGGCGGCCGTTCTTTTGCCGCCAGAGGGCGTTGCTCGCTTCTCACAGATCTCTGCGGATATGCTCGTCGCTCGCGCGGCTCGACTGAGCTCGCCGAAGTCCTTGTCTGGCGGCAAAACTCCTGGCCGCGAATGTCCACCCATTTGAGGGACACTACACTAGCGAAGCGCGCCTCAGACCTAACGAAGTCCGCGATCCCATGAAGCCTTCCTGCCTCTTCGGACCCTCTCTCCCGCGCCTCGCTAACATAGAGTCCTCGGAGGCGGGGGGGCGGGTTGGGAACGGCAGGGGCCAACCTTGACCTGTTTGCCACATGTTCCACAAGTCGAGGACTCTAGCCGGGCGGCCCCCTCCAGAGAAGGACCGCCCGACTCCTGCTATATCCAGTCTCCAGGCGGCGCTCAGGTCGCTTCCCAGCGTTGCCCTATCCTCCGCTGAAGCGCCGCAAGGATACCACCTGCCACACGCTCAACAAGGGGGCCGTCGCAGAAGTCCGGTTTTGCTATCTCCAGCCGTCCGGTTTTGTTCGCACCGCGCACCGCACCGCGACAGGAAAGTTGATTGTCCTTGACTTTTTCTATCTGGATGTTCCACGTCTTTGTTGGAGTCCAAGAAGCAAATCAGCCAACAAGGCACAGGTGGTTTATGAAACGCGCCTCGGGTTCTCGAGGGATCGCGCACGGTCTCGGTGTGCGATGGGTTGTGGGCATCACCCTGATCCTGCTCAGCATGGCCCCGCCGCGGCTGGCGGCCGCCCATCCGGACCCGGAAAGCGCCGAAACCGCCGTCAGAACCCGGATCCGCCTTCGGGGCGGGGACCCGCCGCTCACCCTGCTGAATGCCGAGGTGATCGGCGGGCAGTTCAGGTTCACCTTCAGCACGCTGTCCAACACGGTCTACCGGATTCAGACCTCGGCATCGGTCCCGTACGGCGGCTGGAGCGACGTCCGGGTCGAGGTCGGCACCGGCGCCGGCGTATGCGTGACCGATACCCTCGATTCGGGAGTCCGGTACTACCGGGTTCTCACGGAGGACCCGGCCTGGCTGATGCTCCTGAGCGGAGAAGAGGACGTGGCGGCGCAGGCCGGGCCCGTCGAGGAACTGCCATTGGCGGATCCGCCCGCCCCGCGGACGACCGGAGATCCACCGGCGCTGGCGGCTAATGCCGAGGAAGCGCTGCTGGGCGTTCTGCGGCGGATCGAGGGCCCGACCGGCATCGGTTTGCTGGGCGGGCCGGAGCCGACGAGCGTCGTGCGCCAGGCCCTGTTGCCCCTTTACATGCGCGTCTTGCGGCGACTCGTCGATTCCGGCGCTCTCGAGACCGCGATTCGATCCGGCACCGCCGGCGAGGACTTCTGTCCGGATCCGATCCTGACCGACAACTTCATGGAGGACGATCTGCAGGCCCAGTGCGAGGCGTCGGGTGGCGGCGGCAACGCCGGGTGCGATCGGTCGCGTCTCTTTAGTCCGCTCCGGGCGCCGGTTGCCTGTGAACCGGCGGCGGCGGATCTGCCGCCGCGGTGGGAGGAGGTCGAGAATCCCGCGCCACCGCCCCTGTTGGATCGGCGGTGCGGCCTTCCGGTACCCCGGAGCGGGCTGCTGTCCGAATCGGCGGTCGGGGAAGCTCTCGGGGTCGCTCAAAGCCTGCTCGCGGCTTACGACCAATTGGTACAGAAGGGTGTCCTGATTGATGATCTGCCGTCGATGGACCCGCCGCCCCCCGAAGGGGCTGGCGGGGCGGGGCTGCATCAGATTGGCGATCCGCCGGCGCCGATCACGGTCAACCCCGAGTTTGCCAAGCTGTTCCTCCGGCGGTTGGCGCCCGACCTGCGGGAGCGACTGGCGCCGGTGTCGGCGTTCCTGGTCGAGGCCATGCGGGCGCGGGAGAATCCGGGGGGTGTGGCGCCCGCCGGCAGCAGCTACCAGAAGCGGAGCGTCGATTTCCTGAAGGTATTGCGCGAACACCCGACGCGCCTGGCCTATTTCAACCGGGAGGGCACTCGATGGGCCAACCAATGGGGCTTTCGCGCGCGGCTTCCGCGGTTCTGGCTTGTGGAGAAGCACGACCCTGGCGGGACGGCCGAGCCTTACTTCGTCAAGCTGGTCAGCACTCCGGCCCTCGATCTCTCCCGCAGCGGGTCGTACGGCAAGGGCTACAAAAGCGGCAAGGTGATGGCGGTGTCAGGCAAAGTGACCGAGGAGTACCCGCTCAAGCAGGGCGAGCGACGCGGGCTGAATCCACCGGACAATTTCCTGACTCCGTACTCATGGACCGGCTGGACGCCGAGCTACGGGCTGCCGATCACCTTCTCCGCCCAGTGCTGGGAACAGGATCAGACCCAGCGCAGCGACGTGATCGAGGGCGTGCGACGCGCCGCAGCTGAGGCGGAGAAGGAGTTGTTCCGGGCCTTCTTCGACTCGGTGATGGAGGGGTTCCTGCAGGAGTTGGGCGAGCAGATGGAGGAGATGGCGGAGCGGAAATTCGAGCAGTATCGCAACCAGATCCTCCAGAAGCTGCGCGACCTGATGAAGCAAACCGCCGGCGCGGAGTCCGTCGCGGAGTACCTGTCCAAGCTCCTGGGGGTCGATGTCTCGACCCTCGTGGCCGGCCTGAACTTCCTGTTCGATCCGAGCGAGGCCAACGCGATGAATTTCATCAACAAGGCCTTCGGCCCCGGCGTGATCGCGCTCCTCGCCGGAGGGCCGGTGGGCGTGGTTCTGGGCGTCGTTCTGGACATCGTGGGCAAGGCGTTCGAGCATGCCGACAGCTTCCTGGAATTCGTCAAGGGCCTGCTCGACAGCATTGTCGGCCTGCTGGGGACGGTTCTGGATGTCATTCTCAAACTGCTGGAATTCACCGAGTTCTTCCAGGACATCCTGGCCATGCTCTTCGGCGACGACCTGCTGGGGACCGCCACCGCCACCGCCGCGGGCGATACCGGCGACATCGAGTTCCCCGGGTGGTCGGTGGACGAACGGCGGCGGCACGACGAAATCGAGGAACTGGGCGGGAAACTCACCTACCGGGAGCACCCGGACAAGAGCGTCACGAAAGCCCAGTTCGATTGGCATCGTGTGCTCCACTACCAATGGGGCGAGCGCCGGTACATTGTGTCTCCGGACCATCGCGACCTCCCCCAGACTCTCGGGTACTCCTTCACGATGAAGACCCGGGGAGTCGTGGCCGTCGAGGTCACCCGGCTCGACAAGAGCCAGCCCTTCCCCCAGGTCTACGTCCACGCGGGCGGCAACGCCTATTATCGAACCTACGAATCCACCTCGAAGGACGGCATGGTGCGGCGGGTCGAGGTGACCAAGCGCCCGATCCCCTACAACACCACGATGAAGGTCTACCTGAAGGCCAACCGTGGCGATCAGCCCTATTGCCAGGCCGGCCGATGGGTCCTGATCGGCCGCTACGATCATTGAAGGGAAACGCAGCGCGGCTTGGTCGCGTCCAAAGCCCAGAGTCTCTCCCTTTGCCTCCGGCTCCGACGGTGACGCCGGTTGCCGCGCTGCGCTGGCGGGCGGGCTCTATAGGGTTTGGAGGGAATGGGCCCACCCCGGGGGCGGGCTTCCCAATCCGCGAACCCCCCGGACTGGGCGGCTCACGGCGCCTGGTCAAGCCCAGGAGGTTGAGCCGCAAGGGACGCTTACGCGCGGATTTGGGCACGGATCCAGGACTTGACAACCAGTCCTGGATCTGTGCATAAACTGATATAGTTGAACTGATAGGCGGCCTTGCACATCAAGATAATAGATATGTTATTCACAAGACTATGAATGCAAAGTCGTTATGGGTTTGGGGAGTGGCGCTGTGGATCGCGGGCTCGGCCCAGGGCCAGTCGGTCGTCAACTTCGATGACTTGATCACCCTCAACCCCCAGGGTTGGTCCCCCCTCGGCCCGCAGTACGGCGGCTTCACGTGGTCCGGATGGGAGTGGATCACCCAAGACGCCTACCAATCCGCCTACGCCAACTCCTATGGATCACCCTCCGCACCCAACATGGCGTACAATAGCGGCGGGTCCTCGTCCATCACCGTCAGCAGTGAACTTCCCTTCCAGTTCCTCGGCGCCAGCTTCTCGACGTTCGCCTACCGCGACTTGCCCCAGACCTGGAGCGCCGTCGGGATCAGAGTCACCGGCTACCGGGGTCAGGAGGCGGTGGGCTCCGTCGAGCGCACCCTCTACCCAGGCTTCAAAAGCCTGACCGCCGACTTCGAGAATGTGGACCGCCTGGTCTTCGAAAGCATCAACGGCCTCGGCGGCGCCAACACCTACTGGCTCATGGACGGCTTCACGTTCGTCCCCGAACCCCCCGCCTGCGCCTGGCTCTCCGGACTCGGCCTCGCCGGATTCGCACTCATCCGACGCCGTCTCATCAGAGGTCACGAACAATGAAGGGCGCGAACTCGATTCGCGCATGCGGCGGCAGACGCACCTTGAAACGCGCCACGTCGCCGTCGTAAGCCTCCTCGACCACCTGCCCCAGGGCGCGCAGCCGAGCCATCGCCGCCGACTCTCGATGCGGCACTTCCACCTCCACGAAATCGCGCACCGGCCGCAGGCGGCACCCCAGTTCGGCCAGTAGCCCGGGAAAACCCTCGCGCGTCCGCGCGGACACCGCCACCGCGCCCGGAAACCTGCCGGTCCAAAAGGGGATCCCAACCCCTGAACCGAGCCGGTCTACCTTGTTCAGGACAAGCAACACCGGCTTCTCCGCCGCCCCGATCTCCTCGAGCACCGCGTGTACCGCTTCCACCTGGATCTCCGCCTGATCATGACTGACGTCCACCACGTGCAGGAGCAAATCCGCGTTCACCACTTCCTCGAGCGTCGCCTTGAACGCCTCAACCAACCCGTGTGGCAGCTTGCGAATGAAACCCACCGTGTCCGAGAGCAAAATGTTCTGGTTCGTCGGAAGACGCAGCCGCCGGGTCATCGGATCCAACGTCGCAAAAAGCTTGTCCTCCTCCAGGGACTCCGCCCCCGTCAAAGCGTTGAATAGGGTCGTCTTCCCCGCATTGGTGTAGCCAACAAGGGATGCCAGCGGCCACTGACTGCGCTGACGCCCCTGTCGCTGCGTCGTCCGCTGCCGCCGCACCTCGCCCAACTCGACCTTCAACCGGTCGATCCGCTCCTGCACCTTGCGACGATCCGACTCCAACTGGCTCTCCCCCTCACCCCCACGCATCCCAATCCCCCCCTTCTGCCGCGAAAGATGCGACCAATACCGCGTCAACCTCGGCAGCAAATGCCCCAACCGCGCCAGCTCCACTTGCAGCTTGCCCTCCCGCGTGCGGGCCCGCTGGGCGAAAATGTCCAGAATCAGATCCGTCCGGTCCAACACCTTGCACGCAAAGACCCGCTCGAGGTTCCGACTCTGCGCCGGCGTCAGCTCATCGTCAAACACCACCGTGTCCACACCCTCCAGCCGACACCGCTCCGCAAACTCCTCCGCCTTGCCCTTCCCCAAGTAAGTCGCCGCCACCGGACGTTCCAAACGCTGAACCCCCTCCCCCACCACCTTCCCGCCCGCCGTCGACACCAATTCCGCCAGCTCCGACAGCGAATCCCGAATACACAACCCCTGGCGCGCCTTCAGTTCCACCCCCACCAGAAACACGCGCTCCGTCCTTCTCTCCTGCTCCGTTGATACCAGGGCTCTCAAGCGGACCGGACGCTACCCCGCCCATGCCCCAACAGCAAGCTCCCACGGATTTATGATTGCCGCTCCCCTCCCCTCCAGGCACCCTGCAGCCAAGAGAGTCTCCTATGCCCGTGCCCGTCCTCACGACCACCGAAATGCGCTCCTGGGAACAGGCCACCTGGGACCTCGGCCAATCGGAATCGAACGTCATCGACCGCGTCGGCGCCTGTGTCGCCCGCCAGGCCCTCGACTGCACCCGCCCCGGAGATCGACTCCTCTTCCTCGCAGGCAAAGGCCACAATGGCGATGACGTCCGAGCCGCCGCCTGGCATTGCACCGGCCGACGCGTGACACTCCTCGCCGTCAGCGACCCCGCCACCGCCCGCTCCCTCCTCGCCTCCGCCCTCGAACCCCCTCCCGCCCTGATCGTCGACGGACTCTTCGGCATCGGCCTCAATCGCCCCCTCTCCGCCGATTGGATCCGCCTCATCGAGACCGTCAACGCCGCACCAACGCCCGTGCTCGCGGTCGATGTGCCCTCCGGATTGTCCGCCGACACGGGACAACCGCTCGGCACCGCCGTCCGCGCGGCGATCACCCTCACCGTGGGCGCCCCCAAGCGGGGCCTGCTCGCCCCAGCCGCCGCCCCCTACGTCGGCCGCCTCGAGGTCGCCACCAAGACCGGCCTCGCCCCCTGCCCCGTCACCACAGCCCTCTCCTGGACATTGCCCGACGACTTTCACGAGTTCCCACCCCCACGGCCTCCCGAGGCTCACAAGGGAAAGTTCGGACACCTCGGCATCCTGGCCGGAAGCCTCGGGTACCACGGCGCCGCCGTCTTGGCTGCGCGAGGCGCCCAACGGGCACAACCGGGTCTGGTCACGCTGCGACCCTCCCCCGACGTCTACGTCCCGGTCGCCAGCCAACTGCAGTCCGTCATGGTCCAATCCTGTCCGCCCGAAAGCGCCTGGCCCACAAACCTGTCCGCACTCCTCGTCGGCCCCGGTCTGGCAGCCCCCTCTCTTCCCTCCAACGTCGCGTCCGAAGTCCGCAGCGGTTGGCGCTCTGCTCCCTGGCCCGTCGTGGCCGATGCGTCCGCCCTCGACTGGCTGCCCCCAGGACCGACCCAGACGCCCGCCCTGCGGGTCATCACTCCGCACCCGGGCGAAGCAGCCCGTCTCCTCGAGAGCAGCCCGGCGTCAGTCCAATCGGACCGCTGTGCCGCGCTCCGCGCCCTCTCAGCCCGCTACGGGAACTGCTGGGTCGTCCTCAAAGGCCGCCACACCCTCGTCGGCCGCAACTCCGACGCCATCCACGTCAATCCGTCCGGCAACCCCGGTCTCGCCCAGGGAGGCAGCGGTGACCTCCTGGCAGGTTTCCTTGCGGGACTGCTCGCCCAACCCAGCCTCCTGCAAGACCCGCTCCAGACGATCCGATACGCCGTCTGGGCCCATAGCCAGGCCGCCGACGACCTCGCGGCATCGCGCAAAGCGTGGACCGTCGAAGAGCTCGCCCAGGCGCTCGGATCGTCCCGACCACACCCGTGAACCCAGCCCCCGCCAACCCCCGATTCCAGACCCGCACGCCATGTTGGCGCGGATTATGCAGACTTGGAAGAACCAGGAGCCATCCCTGGCTGGCTTGCTTTCGAACCCTGCAATGACTATGAAATGGCCTTCAGTCCCTCGCATCCCTGAGGACTCGACTCGGTTCGAGGCGCGCCTCGCCAGGGTCCTCGACTTGTGGAATATGCGCTCAACAGGTCAAGTTCGGTCCCGCCGCTTCCAGGCACTCCCCCCTTCCGTCGAGGACTCTGCATTAGCGAGGCGCGGAACAGAGTTTTCGGAAGGGCAGGAAGGCTTCATGGGACTGCGAACTTCGTTGGGTCTGAGGCGGCGCCTCGCTAGAGGGTTCACCCTCATCGAACTGCTCGTGGTCATGGCCATCATCGCCACCCTGGCCAGCATGCTCCTGCCCGGACTGAGCCGCGCCAAGGAAAAGGCACGCACGGTCACCTGCATCAACAACCTCCGCCAGATCGGCATCAGTATCAAATTGTACATGGATGATCATGGCGACCGGTTCCCGCCCAATACCGCCGGAGGCAAGAACTGCCGTGCCACCCTGGGCGGACGCGACCCGATCGCCCGGCTCGCCGACTCCTTCCCCACCGCCAGGCAAAGGCCTCTCTACGCTTACCTCGAACCTTCCGAGGTCTACCGCTGCCCGCGTGACATGGGCCAGCGCATACTCCCCTGCAACAGCCCCCCGCTGAAACCGTCGAATTGGGAGACCATTGGCTGCAGCTACCAATACAACGCCGGCGGCCTTACCACCTTCGCCGGCGGCGGCTTCCGCCAAACCCCGGAAGATCCCGCGGACGGCGCCGCCGGCAAGTTCGAGAGCTGGGCGCCTTCCCCCGTCCATTACATCCTCATGCACGAACCGCCCGCCCGACCCTATGGCTGCGGCGGCGGCAGCCCCGAGTGGTACCAGTGGCACTTCGCCCAGGGATCGACCGACATCCCCGATCCCGTGGCCGCCCGGCCCCAGTTCTATTCCCCCATCCTCTTCGTCGACGGACACACCGCTGTCCACAATTTCACGCGAGCCCTCGTCACCGACCCCCTTTACCCCTACGAGCCCACCAAGGACTGGATCTGGTACAAACCGATCGAAACACTCGATATCGGCGGACACTGAACCCGCCTCCGGCTATGGCTGAACTCAACTCCCCGCCCTCACCTCAGTTCCATGTCAATGCCTTGCCCACTCTGGGCCCCGCGCTCACCCAGACGCTCGTTGACCAGGGATTGGCCGCCGCCGATCAACAGGAAGTCCTCGCCCAAAAGGTCGCCCTCGAGTGCCTCCACTGCGGCATCACCATCACCGGCGCCGACCTCCAGATCCTCGCCTCGCCCCCAGACCCTGCCACCCCGGACGACCCCAGGATCGCCCGCCTGCGCCAGGGCTACTGCGCCCGAAAAGCCTGCCCTTCCTACTACTACCGCCTCCTGCTCGAGCCAGACCCCAAAGTCGACTGGAACCGCGCCCTGCCCCACCTGGGAGTTGCTTCCGTGCCCGCGCCGTCAACCACGTCGCCCCCCCCGCGCACCAGCTTCCTCGCCACCCTCCTCCACGATCCCCGTCACCGGCGGGTCCTCTATGGCCTCGCCATCCTGATCCTCCTCCTGGTCGTCCGCCATTTCGCCACCGGCGGCCGCATCCCCTTCGTCCACAGCTCCCCCACGTACACGGTGGACCCCGCCTCAGTACCATGAAAACGAAAAACCCGGCCCGCAGCCGTCGCTGCCAAACCGGGTGTGAAACACGATCGCGCCGTCAGGGTCTGAGACGGCGCCTCGCTAGAGTCCTCGACTTGTGGAATGTGTGGTCAACAGGTCAAGTTTGGCCCCTGCCGTCCCAGACCTCCCCACCTTCCGTCGAGGACTCTACATTAGCGAGGCGCGGAAGAGAGGGCCCGGAAAGGCAGGAAGGCTTCATGGGATCGCGGACTTCGTTAGGTCTGAGGCGGCGCCTCGCTAGAACCGGCGCGTCAGAGTGACCGTAACGGTGTTCCCCTCGGGACGATCCTCTGCCCCAAATTCATACAGGTACCGGATCGAAAAAAAGGTGGCCAGCTTCGGGCAAAACAGATTGACCTCCGGCCCCACCCCGAATACCCGGTCATGCGGCGTCGGCGTGCGACCGCTGTCTCCCGTCACCTGCCTCTGCATGTACCCCACCACGCCCACCTCGACCGACTTGCTCAGGCTCTTCCCAATCCCGCCCTCGATCGAGAGCTCGTCCCCAGGCCGAATGTCGATGTCCTCGTGCTCCATGTTGATCTCGTACCGGCCCAGAACCGAAACCGACCAGGTCTTGGCCGCGTCGGGATACCACGTGCCCCCGAGCGTCAGCATGTGCCCCCAATAGCCCTTGCCCGGCTTGGCCGGCGACCGGAGACTCGAGTTGCCGGTCGGCGCCCAAAAACCATAGCCCACACCCAGGTCCGCCTGCTTCCAGTGCCACGAAAGCGTGATCGGTTCGACAAACAAATCCCCCACCCCGAACGAGGAGTCCCCCATCCCGTTGATGCTGAAATCCGTGTAGATGATCGGCACCAGCACGTCCATCCCGTAACTGCCCCCCAACAGCTTCCAGTCCGTGATCCAGATCGGCCGAATCGCATTCGCATAGGCCGAAAGATCCAGATCCCCGGGCACCTTGTCGCCGTTGGCGTCGTTCAAACGGTCGGCGAAATAGTACACGTTGTAGTCGCGCAGATAGACGCCGGGAGGAGGCAGCGATCCCGCCTTCAACCCCTCGACGCCGATGGGATAGTGCCCCGAGAACGATTGGCCCAGCGCCGTGCCCGCGCACAGGGCCGCCAGAGTTCCAGCTCCGATTCGCATCCACCGCAAGGTCGCGCGTTTCATGGGATTGTGTGAGGTGTTCAGGGATTGTGGGTTGTGTCCGTCAGGTGTTTCTACTTGTAGTAACAGTTGCCCGCGGCCAGTGATACTCCCCTCCTGCCCCCCGCGTCAACAACGACCTGCAGACCCAATGGCCTGCAGGCCGGTCCTTCTCCTACTTCTTCGACCCCCTGCCCGCCCCCACCGAGTACAGCGTCCCCTCGAACGTGTGCTCGAAGGAAAGCACACCCGTGTCCCCATCCACCGTGGCACGGCCAACAATCTCCCCAGTCCCAAGGTCGACCCCGCTCGGGAAGTCAAAGCGCCCTGTCCCCCCCGGCTGAATCGTGTAGGTGCCCTCGTAGACAATCTCAGTCAGCGAGACGAAATAGCCATACAGCGAGTACTCTAAAAGCAATACGTCGCCGTTGGCTGCGACGGAGAGCGCTGCCCCCTTCGTCAAAGTGATGTCGAACGACGGGTCATCGAAGCTGATCTCACCCCCGTCGTACTGCTGCACCCCCTTCCCCAAATGGCTCGCCACTTGGATTGCCTCACCTGTGACAGTCCCCTCGGAGTTGACGATCTGCCCCTCGACCACACCCTGGTAGGGAACCAAATCCCCCGCAGATACCACATCCGACAACGTAATCCCCAACGTGGCTGCCAGAGCCAGCACACGGAACAAACTACCCTTGCCCAAAACCGAGTTCGTTTTCATGAGACTGAAGTATGCTCCACCTCTCATCCAATGCAAGCACTTAATCGTCAATAAGTCTGACGGCTTGTGCACAGGTTCTTAACATCTGATTGAGTTTTGGTGCTCGCTGCGTCCCAAGATCGCTGATGCAAAGTCCGACCGAGGCGCACCTCAGAACTGATGAAACACGCAGTCCAAAGGAACCGTGGGCGGCAGCGGGGCTCCCCGCTTCCGCGCCTCGCTCATCAGAGTCGTCGACGGAGGGAGGGAAGACCTGGAACGTGAGGGACCAGACTTGACCTGCTGACCACACATTCCAGACGTCGAGGACTCTCAGTCGAGCCGCTTCACCCGGATGTTCCGGTACCGGATGACACTCTTGGGATCGTGCCCCTGAAGCGCAAACGTGCCCTCGCTCAGCTTTCGCGTGAAGTCCCGACCCGGCTGGGCCCCCGCCGGCTCCGCGTACTGAACGACCGTCTTCCCATCCACCTTCACGGTCACGACGTTGTTCTGCACGATGACCTCTTGCGTCCACCACTGGTTGTCCTTCGCAGCAGCCAGACCGGTGTTGACGATGCCGTAAAGGCTCCCGGTCTTGATCCAGTCCCCGTGCGTGATGTTGACCTGGGATTCGAATCCATACTTGGGCCACCCTTCCTCCTGGTACTGCGTGTGGAAATAGACGCCGCCGTTCGACCCCGGCTCGGTCATGACCTCAAGCTTCAAATGGAAGTTCTTGAACGGCTTCGAATCGCCCACGTAGAAAAGGTGACACCGCTCGCCGTGCGCCACGAAAGCCCCATCCTGAATCTTCCACGTCGCCGCGTTCTCACGGGCCGTCTTCCAGCCCGCCATCGTCTTCCCATCCATCAAGGGGACAAAACCCTCCTCCGTCTCCGCAGCAAGCCCCGACCAAAACAAACAACCGAGACAAACCGCCGTCGCACACGTCATATTCATGAGAGCATCCTATCGAAGATCACCACAACCGCCAAGCGAAAGAAAAGAAGCTGGTGCGGATAGCAGGACTTGAACCTGCACGCCTTGCGGCACTACCACCTCAAAGTAGCGTGTCTGCCAATTCCACCATATCCGCACGCGGGCCCAATAAACCACGCCCGCTCCAATCTGCAAGCTCAATCTCCGCTCCAATTCCGCTTTGACATCCCCTCCGCCGGTTGGCACTGTCTGCCACAATTTGTTCGCAACGACGCGAACGCTCCGGGGCCTTTCCGATCCGGCTGCGGCCCCTCCGGCAGAGGGAACTCGATTATGTCAGAACTGGTTGGCAACATGTTGGTGGCTCAGTCCGGCGGCCCGACCGCGGTGATCAACGCCAGCGTCGCGGGTGCGGTCTCGGCGGCGTGGCGCAATGCCCACGTCTTCCCCCAGGACGCAGAAGGCGAAACCGTCGGCACGATCTACGGCGCCCAAAACGGGATCCTCGGCATCCTCAACGAGGAGCTCATCGACCTCTCCGAGGTCCACCAGTCCGTCATCGAGGGACTGCGCTATACCCCCGCCGCCGCGCTCGGCACCTGCCGGTACAAGATCGACTTCACCAAGAAACCCGAGCAGGCCAAAGTCGACATGGACCGACTGTTCGCCGTGTTCCAGGCTCATGACATCCGGTACTTCTTCTACGCCGGAGGCAACGATTCCCAGGATACCTCCCTCAAAATCCACCAGCAGGCCATCGAGCGCGGCTACGAACTCCGCGTCATCGGCATCCCCAAGACCATCGACAACGATCTGCCTCACACCGACCACTGCCCCGGCTACGGCTCCGTCATCAAGTACTGCGCCACCACGGTCATGGAGGTCGGCCTCGACGTGGGCTCCATGGCCACCGACGACGGGTCGTGTTGCGTCATCGAAGTCATGGGCCGCTCCGCGGGATGGATCGCCGCCGGCACCGTCCTCGCCCGCCGATTCGCCGCCGACCCCCCCCACATCATCCTGGTGCCGGAAATCCGATACGACATCGATGCCATCCTCGCCCGCATCAAGGAATCCGTCGCCACCTTCGGCTACTGTGTCGTCGTCGCCGGCGAAGGCATCAAGGATTCCGAAGGCAAGGAAATCGGCGCCGACTTCAACCAGCTCGATGATTTCGGGCATCCCTTGCTCTCCGGCGCCGCCGAACGCCTCGGCCAGATCATCTTCGGCAAGCTCGGCACCAAAACCCGCACGGTCAAACTCGGCTACGCCCAACGCGCCGCCGCGCATTACGGCAGCGCCACCGACGCCGCCGAAGCCTTCGCCTGCGGCGAAGCCGCCGTCCAAGCCGCCGTCAGCGGCCAGAGCGGTTACATGGTCAAACTGGTCCGCGAATCCTCGAACCCCTACCGCTGGAGCACCGCCCTTCATCCCCTGGCCGAAATCGCCAATGTCGAGCATTTCTTGCCCCGGGACTGGATCTCGGAAGATGGCTTCCTGCCCAACGAGAAGTTCATCGAGTACGCCCGGCCGCTCATCGAGGGCGAAACCCGACCGCCCACCGAAGGCGGCCTGCCCAAATTCGTCGCCATCGAGAAGGCCCGCATCGAGAAGAAACTGTCCCCCCGCATCGCCTGACCGACACAGCCCGCCGGTCACCAGTCCGACCGGCCACGGCGCTTCGCCCACAACCCGAGCGCCGTGGACGCCAGCCCGCAGGCGCGCGGTGGGATGATGACCCATGTCAGCCCGACTCCATCGCGGATGCCTCGGAGCCGTTGCCATTCTCCTTGCCCTGGCTGCAGTCACCCTCCTGCTCTGCCTCGCGCCAGTCGACAACACGCCCTTCTTCCACACCCCCTACTTCAGCAATACCGTCGCCCGACTGCCAGCCGCCACCGCTCCCGCTCACCGCACCGCTGCGCCCCTCTCAGCAGGCTTCGGCCGGGCCAGCCTCACCCCCACCGCCGGCACCAACACCGCGACCCCAGACACTCCCCGCGCCGCAACGCTGCCTCTCGCCGGCTACGGCAGCCGGCGTGGCCAACCCGCCACCGGCATCCACGATCACCTCTGGTGCCGCTCCGTGGCTCTCAAGACCGACCACGACGCCGTCGTCTTCGTCACCGCTGACGCCCTGATCATCCCACGCGAGATCGCCGAATCCACCCGCCGACTCCTCGCCAACCTCCCCGGCCTCCGCCCTGACCAGATCTACTTCGGCGCCACCCACACCCACGCCGGCCCCGGCGGCTGGGGTCGGGGCTGGGTCCAGGAAGCCTTCGCCGGCCCCTTCCAACCGGGTGTCCCCGACTGGTTCGCCGCCTGTCTGGCCCGCGCCGTCCAAGAGGCCTGGAAGGACCTGACTCCCGCCACGCTCGCCGTCGACACCCTCCACGCCCCCGAATTCGTCCGCAACCGGCTCGTCGGCAACCTCGGCACCGTGGACGATGAATTCTCCTGGATCGCCATCCGACAGGCCGACGGCGATCTGGGCATCCTCGGCGCTTATGCCGCTCATGCCACCGTGCTCTCGAGCCGGATCATGGAGTTCAGTGGCGATTACCCCGGCGCATGGTCCAGGACCCTCGAGGAGGCCACCGGCGGCCTCGCCGCCTTCTTCGCCGGAGGCGTGGGAAGCCACAGCCCCCAACCCCGAGGCAGCGGCTTCGCAGCCGCACAGGACATGGGCGCAACTCTCGCCGGCCGCATCCTCGAGCGCCTCCCCCACCTGCGCTTCACCCCATCGCTCGTCCTCGAAGGCCGTCAGCTCGAAGTCGACCTGCCGACGCCGCACGTCCGACTCACCGACAGCTTGCGGTTGCGGCCATTCCTGGCCCGCCGCCTCGTGCCCGTCCCACGCTCGACAACGCTCACGGCCGTCCGAATCGGGGACTGCTATTGGTTCGGCGTTCCAGCGGACTACAGCGGTGAATCGGCCCTCCGGCTCAAAGACCACCTCCGAGCCCGCAGCGCCCTGGCGGTCCCCACCAGCTTCGCCGGCGACTACCTCGGGTACCTCATCCCCTCCCGGTACTACCACCTCGACGGGTACGAGCCACGGTTGATGTCCTTCTTCGGCCCGACCGCCGCCGACTACTTCGAGGACCTGCTGATTCGACTCGGCCGCCATTTGGGAGTCCCTCGATCGCAGGACAATCCGGATCCCCCGGGCGCACACCCGGAAGCTTGACGCTGGGGCATGGCCCGCACCATAGTCCGACCATCGCAGCGGGATCCAACTCTGTCACCTGCTCCCGCCGAACGAGGCATGGACCATGGAAATCACCGGCACCGTGGATGCAGTCCTCCAGGTCAAGGGCAACGCCGTCTGGTCAGTCTCTCCTGACGCCACCGTGTTCGAGGCCATCGAGCTCATGGCGCAGAAGAACGTCGGCGCCCTCCTGGTGGTCGACGCCGACAAAACCCTCGGCATCATCTCCGAGCGCGACTACACGCGCCGCATCGCCCTCGAAGGCAGAAACTCGAGACAGGTCCGGGTCCGCGAAATCACCACCGGCCGCGTCGTCGCCGTCGCCCCCGACACCGGCATCGACGAGTGCCTCGCCCTCATGACCCACCATCGCATCCGGCACCTTCCGGTCCTGCAGGGGGACAACATCGTCGGCATCGTCTCGATCGGTGATCTGGTCAACTGGCTCATCAGCGCCCAGAAAATCGCCATCAACCAGTTGACCGACTACATCAGCGGCCAGTACCCCGGCTAGAGTCCTCGACTTGTGGAATGTGTGGTCAACAGGCCAGGTTTGGCCCCTGCTGTTCCAGGCCTCCCCACCTTCCGTCGAGGACTCTACGTTAGCGAGGCGCGAAAAAGAGGATGGGCAAGCACAGCAGGGTCTTCATGAGCCTGAGGACTCGACTCGGTCTGAGGCGGCGCCTCGCTGGAGTTTTCCTCAGCTGGGTGGATATTCGCGGCCAGAAGTGCTGCCGCCAGACAAGGACTCGGGCGAGCATGCCCGAAGCGCTCAGCCGTGGATCACCAGTTGGATGTTCTCCGGCAGATTGCGGGCGACCGCAGTCACCACGTTCCCCTTCAGCAGTGCGACCAGACGATGCCGCTGCGGTGAGCCGAGCATCAGAATGTCGATCCCCAGCGTCGCCGCCAGATCCAGGATCGTCAGCGCCGGATTGTCGCTGACCGTGAAGATCGGCACCACCTGCACCCCGTGCTGCTCCGCCAGCTTCAGCATCGAGGTCATGATGTCCGAGGCCTGGGGATCGTCCTGCCATCGCACCGGCGCCGCCGTGTGCAGCGGCACCGGCAACGCCACCGCCAGCTCCTTCACATAAAGCACATACAACACCGCCTGCCGCAAACGCGCCTCCTCCATCGCGTACCGCAACACCGGTGTCACACCCCGCGCCGCCACCAGAATCGTCTGCCCCGGCTCGAGATGAAGACGAAAGTCCGGAGCCGCATCCGGCGAAACCCGGGCCGCCAAGTGCTCCCGAACCGTGATCGTCCGGAATCCCGCCCGCCGCTGCGTGTACCCCCGCAGCCCCAGGCCGATCCCGAGCACGCAAATCGCAAAGAACAACGCCCCGTCATTCACCCGGGCAATCGTGAGCTCGACCGCCATCAGGATCAAAAACGTCAGACCCATGATCCCCCGCTCGTGCCAGCGCAACGCCAGCTTCCTGTTGAACGTGCACGACCCCAGGTTCACCGTGATGGCGCCCACCACCCCAATCGCATACAAGCGCGCCAGCGCCTCGAGATCCGCCCCCGTCACCGCCACCGTGACCACCGGCAGGCAGGTCGCCAGTATCCACGGCCACCACGGCACCCCATGCGCGTTCAACCGCGTGAAGACCCGCGGCAATTCCCCGTCCCGCGCCAGCATGTACACCAGGCCAATCTGCGCCGCCACCGCCGTATTCACCGCACTCAAGAGCAGCAGCCCGACCACCACCCCCACCACCAGACCCAGGACCTTGCCCACCGCCACGCTGTTGAAGGTCAACATCCCGTACTGCTCCCCAAGATACCGCATCATGTAATCCCGCTGCGCCGCCGGATCGGGCCCGTTCGCCTCCGGCAGCGACAGCATCGCCCAGCCGAGCAGTATCGTGCCCAACACGACTTCCAGCGCCACCGGCAGGATCGCCTTCCGGGCCGTCCGCGCCACGCGCGGCTTCTCCATCGTCGACCCCGGATCCAGCTTCATCACCCCCGTCAGGTTCGCGATCGCCTCGACGCCGCTCAGGGCGAGAATCACCCCCACGAAATGCTGCCACGTCAGCTTGAGGCTGTCATGAGACGGCTCGAGCCGCGCCGTCGTCAGCCACGGCACACTCATCGCGATGATCAGCATCACCACCACGACCATCGGCACCGCCAGCGTCATCGCCAGACTCCCGGTGTGCTTCGGCCCATAGTAGTTCACCGCCCCAATCGCAATGATCCCCCCCATCGTGAAGAGCGCAATCTGCCGCCCCGGCACGCCAAAGTAATGCATCGCCGAGTTGCAGCTCAACGCCGCCGTCACCAGGAAATTGGCGACCAACAGCAGCGCGCCCACCGCCGCCAGGAACCGACTCTGGTCCCGCGCCGCCGAGTACACCCCGCCGCCGTCCGGGAAATGCCTGCAGACCAGGATGTAGTTGTAGCCCACCAGCGCCGTCAACGCGCAGACGGCGATGATGATCGGCATCGAGGCGTAGGCCGCATAGAAGAACGCAAGGCCGATCACGTAGGCCTTGCTCGTGCCCCAGTCCCCGTAGAGGAGCCCCGCCGCCCGCTTCCAATCGACGTTCCGCGGCCGATGAATCCCCGCCCCTTCCATCCCCTCAGCCCTTCTCCAAGAGCAACTCGTTCACCTTCCGGATCACCGCAAACGCGTCCGCCACATACAACACATCCGCCTTGCCCCGCGCCCACCCGCAGTTCGCATCCAGGCTGATCGCCCGCCGCTCCGTGATGAACCGCCAACCCACCGTGTGCGGTTCCTCCCCGTGACAGCACGTCGCCAGCCCCTTCGCATGCCGCGGCGTCGAGCCCGTCTGCCCAATCTGGTTCAGATGCGACAGGAATGACAGCACCGCCTGCCCCTCGCCTCCCAGGTCCACCAGCGACTTGCTGCTCCCCAAGGAAGCCCTGGTCAACTCGAGAAACCTCAAGATCAACTGCTCCGCTTCCGCCACGTGCGCCTGACCGTCCGCCTGGGGCTTCGTCCAGCCCGCACCCGTCACAAACAACAGCTCCGCATCCGGACGGATCGTCTGCGCGCCCCCCTCCACATCGCGCAACCCCTGCACCGCCGTCCGCGTCCGCCCCTCCGCCAACTCAACCGGCACCGGCTCAACCCGCGCTTCCGCCGGCTCCCCGCGCCAGGCTGGCTGGCTGCCGGGATCCACCAGCAACACCCAGGGCCGATGCGTCCGCTGCAACGTGGCCTCCATCCGCTGACGGTAATACCACCGGTTCACGGTCCACACCCCGCCCGCCTCGCTGACTCCCGTCACGTGCGTGTCCACCCGCCCCCCAAGACGCTGCGCCACCCCCGGCAGACACCGCATGAACCGGGACGTGCCCGCCGCCAGCACGACACTGGCCCCCGCCGCCTCGCACAGCGCCGCCGCCGCCGCCGCGTCCGTCCCGTATCGCGGCACCCCTAGCGCCGCATCCGCAATTCCCAATACCCGGGACGCACCGCTCCCTGCCGCCTCGGCCGCCCCCGCGTCGAGTCGCTCCCCCATCAGCCCCACCACAAAGCCGCCGCCGCTCCCCAGCGTCCGCGCCAACCCCAGCACTTCGCGGGCAGCCCCCCCCAAGGACCCGTCACTTTCCGTGTGCGCCAGTACAAGAACCGTGTCCATGATCGCCATCCGGTGTTCGATGCCAACTGCTCCCCTGCCTCACTTCTTCCGAATCCAATCCACAATCTCCCGCGCAACCTCGTCCGGGCTCGCGTCCTTCACGATCCGCGTGGCGCGCACCTGCTTGGGCAGCGTCACGCTCGTGAACGCCAGCCCCGCCCCGGCAAGCGACACCGCCCGCGCCTTCTGCAGCGCCGGCATCACCGCTCGCATGTTGACCATCCCCACCTGGGGGTTGTTCTTGGGCTCCGCCAGACTCCCGGTCGCCCAGCCCAACACCATCGGCGGCCCGGCACACCTCGAGACCTGGTGCCGCCCCCCCTCGACCCGCTCGAGGATCTCAAACGTCCCATCCGCATCCACCCGCGCCGAATCCACCCCCTGGAATTGGTCCGGGATCCCCAGCCGCTCCCCCACCATCTGCAGCGTCGCCCCCGCTCCCCGCGACGCCGATTCCCATCCCCCGAAAACCAGCAGCCGCGAACGATCCAGACCCGGAATCGCCGCAATCGCGTCCGCCAGCACGGCGGCAACCTCGGCCGCTTCCGTGAACCCCCCGGCCGGGCCGTCGAGCGCGATGAGTTCGAAGGGCACCTTCTGCGCCACGATCATCATCACCTGCTGCAGCTTCGCCCTCGGCCCAAGACTCACCAGCCAGACCTTGCTTCCCGCATGCTCCCGGGCCAGACGCGCCGCCTCGTACAGCGCATGGGACGCCCACGGATCCAAAACCGCCGGCAGCATGGCTTCGTTCCTCAGCCCCGGACCCGCCGGGCCCGCGACCGGCTCGAGCGTCTGCAGCGGATCCGGCACCACACTGCCGCAAACAACAATCGTATACGCGTTGTTCATCGCCCCCTGACTATCGTTGATTCCCAACCGGTTGAAAAGTCACGATCCGCGGACCTCACCGCGGTTCCGTTCCCCTCACGTCATAGCACAAAAGCACGTCCTGGTCCCGGAGATACAGCCGGCCGCCCAGCGTCGACACCGACCCGAATCCCTTGCCCAAACCCGCGGCCTTCCAAACCCGCGTTGGCCCGTCGGCCGGCCATTCCTTCAACAGACCCGTCTCCAACGACACCCCGTCGCGGTTCGCTCCCCGCCACTGTGGCCAATCACCGCCAGCACCCCGGCCGAACGGCACTGTCAGACAGGCCACCAGCACGATGAAACTCAGTCGCTCTTTCATATTGGATTTGATTGGGTCTGAGGCGGCGCCTCGCTAGTTCTCCGCCGAGTGCAGCCCGCCTGTGCCGGCGCCAAAAGCCACCCCCGTCTCCTCCGGACCGAACTGCGGCGCGTCCGGTGGGGGGCAGGCGCAATTCCAGCGGCACGCGCCGCAATGCACGCACTTCTCACGATCGAACGTCGGAACGCCTTCCGGGCCCGGCAAGATCGCCTGGCCACTGCACATCTCAATGCAGATCCGCGTGCCACAGATCCGGCACAGGTTCGGATACCGAAACACCACGTGATCGGCGTAACCGGCTGGCGCCTGCACCTTGCCCCCCAGCAGCAAGGCGTCCTGATGCGTCAATAACAACCGCCCATCATGCGGAATCGCCGGCCAACCCACCGCGTCCATCAGCGCCCCGTGCAACGATACGCCCTTGGCCTCACACTCCGCCCGCAATCTCGCAATCGTCTCCGGAGCAATCCGTCCTTGGTAGTACTCCTCGATCGACGGGATCCGCTGCCACACCGGCACGGGTTCCTCTCCCAGCCAGAATCGGCCGCCAGTCAACCCCGCAAGCGCCATCCCCAGCAGCCCCCGCACAAACCCCCGCTGGAAACCATACCGCGATCGCTCTGCCACCCGCGCCTCGGCCTCGACCCAGCTCGCCCGCCGCCGGCGCACGTAAGTCGCCTCGAGGTTCTCCCGCGTGAACGGCTTGCCTTCGGCCAGCAACTCCAACACCGCCTCCGCCAACTGCACCCCGGTCGCCCACGCCTCATCCATCCCCGACCCGGTCAGCACGTTGGTGCTCCCCGAGCCCTCGCCAATGCGCGCATACCCGTTCCCCACCAGCCACGGCTCGCTCCGCCGGCCCGACTCGCCCAGCGTCTTCGCACCCCATGAGCGCACCCGACCTCCCTCGAGATGTCGCCACAAATACGGATGCTGCATCCAATGCTGCAGGTATCGATAGGCCGTCCGCACCGGGCTGTCGAACCACGAAGGCACAAAGATCCCCAGCGAGGCCACCCGCTCCGGATGCACGTACAGAAAACCGAAAATCTCAGGCTCGGGAAAGCCCACCGTGTGCAGCACCGTGCCCGGCTCGAGCGCGCTGCCGGCCGGAAGATCGACCACGAACTTCATCCCCACCGCCCACTCTCTCGGCGGGACCTCGGACGCAATCCCAAAGTGCCGGTCGAGTTGCGCCCCCACCGCTCCCACGGGACCATCGCCCACCACCGTCAGCGCCGCGTGAATGTCCATCCCCGGCAAATGCCCCTCGATGGCCGCCCCGGACCGGTCGACGCCCTGATCCATCAGGCGCACGCCAGCCACCCGATGCAACGCGGTGATGCACTCCTTCCCCTCGAACAGCACCTGGGCCACCGGCGTTCCCGGCCAGATCTGGACCGTGCCCGTGCTCTGCACCTGCCCCGCCACCCACTGCATGAACTGCCCCATCGACAGCACCCAGCCCCCCTTCTTGTGCAGAAAGGCCGGGGTCCAGGGCAGCTCAAAACCGTCATTCACCACCGGCAACACCCGCCGCATACCCCGGATCACCGAGTCCGCCGCCCGGACCAGCGCCGGCCGACGGCTCGCCCCCACCGGGTCCAGCAGATACACCACCTTCTCCCTCCCCACCGCCGCTCCCATCGGCACCTGCGCCGGGTCCAAATCCGGAAACGCCTCCCGCAACGCCCGCGCCCGCGTCACCACCCCCGACACCCCGAACCCCACATCGTCGCCCCGCTCGTAACACATCACCTGCAGCGGCATCCCCGGCATCACGCGGCTCTCGACCGCCGGCGTCCCGTCCGGCTTCAGCAACCGCCGCGACAGCGCGGTCAGAAAACCCGCCGTCGCCGGACCAAACCCCACGCAGACAATGTCCGCATCCAATCGCTGCCGGTCGATGGCGCCGTCCGGCGACCCTGACGCGCCTTCGGTCATTGCGGGTAATCCAGGGCCTCGCGGGTCATGACCTGACGCAGCGCCGCCGCGGCGCGGTCCTTCGCCAGCCGGCACCCCGTGAGACAACCGTCCAGCTTCGCCCGCAGCCGCACAAACGCCTCGACCCCCGTGAACCGCACACAGGGCCCCGCCTTCGACGGATGCGCCGCGTCCCCTTCCACAACGTCCGAACAGGCGCCGGCCGCGCCGGCAATCCCCGGAATGATCCCCTCGAGGGAAGCCAGCTCCTCCGCTTGATAGCACGCATGGCAGCTGGCCTCATCCCACGCCGGATGCCGGTTGAAGCCATACACCAGCTCCGCGCAGATCCTCCCCACCTCGCCCGCCGCCCGGGCCGCCTGGACATGACACAAATCCGCGTAGAACGCCAACAGCCCGTCAAGCCCCTCCTGCAGCGCGGGATTCGAAGGACCCCGCGTCTCGAGCTCGACCACGTCCAAAATGAACTGCCGCGCCGCGAGGAGCCAGCAGAGCGCGTCGGCCAGGGCGAAGGTCACACCCTGGCGGCTCTTGTGATAAAGCGGATGGCCCCCGGCATCCTTCGCCTGCTGCAGATGGTTCAGCGTCCAGAGCCAAAGCTGCATCGCGCTCGCCAGCGCGCACGCGCCCGTCCCCGGCCTCGTCGAGGCCACCTGTCGCAGCTCGTCAACCCACAACCGGAACTGGGCCAGGAACAGCTCCTGGGTCATCGTGAGGGATAGCTGCAGCCGTTGCACCGCCTCCGGCCCCTCGTACGTCGCCTCGAGCTGCGCGTCCATCCACTTCTGCCCCAGAAACCCGGGACAATCCTCCGTCACCCCATAGCCCCCCATCAAACTCACCGCCTCCCGCATCATCGTCGCCCCGTGACCCGTGTTCCAAAGCTTGCACGCGGGACACAGAACATTCGCCACCGCATCGGTCCGGACAAACTGCACCAGGGGATCGGCGGCGAGCGCTTCCGCCCGCTTCAAATCGCGTTCGCCCACCGGCTGCCCCTCGATGCGCACCCACTCGAGCGCCGCCTGCTGATGGCGCGTCAATTCCTTCATCGCTGCCCTCCCGGTGAGTCCCTTCGTCGCCAGGTAGGCGTCCTTCTGCCGCTCGAGCGGATCGAGAGCGTCAAATAACCGCGCGGTGGCAAAACCCAGGGACGCGCTCGCCTCGCCCGCAGCCCAGACATCCGCCAACCGCTGCAGGACATCCTCCTTTTGCTGCAAGCCCAGCTCGTATCGCGGCGTGCCCGGACCGCCTTCGCCGCCGCGAAACCGGCGGCGCTGATAAAGTATGACCGGCTCGATCGCCGATAGCAATTTGGCCGCCGTCATCAGCCCCACCGTGACCCGCGTGCGCCGGAACACCGCCTCGATCACCTCGCCATGACTGTAGTTGGGCACGATCACCCCGTCCTTCACCGTGTACCCCCCCACAATCCGCCCCGCCGGCACCCGCAGCCGAAATACCGGATCCCGCGTCGACGAGAGCTGGTGCACCAGCTTCTTCGTCGGCGTGCCCCGATCCCACGTCCCGGGATCGGTCTCCTCGAGGATCACCAGGCAGCTCCCCTTGATCCGCGGATCCCCCGAGTCCACCGCCGCGGTGACCACGTTCGCAAACCCCATGTTCGTGATGAACCGCCCCCGCTTCTCCACCTCGAGCACCGGCTCGCAGCCCTCAGCCCATTCCACAACCCGGACCCGACCGGCCAGCGTCCCGGTCTCAACCCCGACATACGGGATCGGCTCCGTCAGCGCAAACGCCGCGCGCGCCTGCGGCCGGCCCTGCCCCGGCGCCGGCGGCACCACCCGCCCCATGTACTCCCGCCGCTGCTCGGGCGTCCCCCGCTCGTGGATCGGCGCCAGCCCCAGGTTCCCCGCCAGACTGCACGTCGCCGCCCCCGCGTCCACCCAGGACAACTCGAACGCGATCAACGCCAACACCAGGTTCTTCGGCCCCTCGATGTACCCCCCGTCCTCCGGATCCAGAAACGCCGTCGTAATCCCGCTCTCGTCAAACACCGACAGCAAACCCGCTTTCTCGGGAGTCCATTCGTGGGAATTCCGCGCGCCCTGGGCCACCAGCCGCGCCACCGGACCGCGGGCCACACTCCGCGCCGACTGCACCACCATCGCCAGATCATAGCGGTCCGCAAACCGCCACATCACCTGCCGAACCTCATCCCCCGGTAGCGTGCGCAACCCGCTCGAGGAACCACTCTCGGATTGTGTGTCCATAATCGTCCTCGCCCGCGGTGCCCGCTGATCCGCCCCGGGCCGCCCAGCACCGCTGAACGCCCCGCATGATCCACGGCCGCCCTACCCTTGTCGATCGCGATTCCTCCAGTGCTGGACCTCGAACTCGGGCCGCTCGAGCAGCACCCCCGCCAGCTCAAACCGCTCCTCGAACGGGGGAAACACTACGTCCCCCTCCACCGTCATCCGCACCACGGTCAGGTAAAGGTCCGAACAGCGGGGCAACGCCTGCGCGTAGACCTCGGCCCCGCCGCAAATGAAGTACTCCCTCGAGTCCGCCGACGGATCCATCGCGTCCAAATCCGGCACCACCCGCACCCCCGCCGCCCGAAACCCCGACCGGCTCAGTACAATCGTCTCCCGGCCCGGCAGCGGCCGGCCGATCGACTCGAAGGTCCTCCGCCCCATGACCAGGACGTGACCCAGGGTCGTCCGCTTGAACCACCGAAAGTCCTCAGTCAAATGCCACGGGATCCGCCCCTCCCGCCCCATCACCCGGTTCAAGGACATCGCCGCAATGGCCTTGAATGCCTTCACCATCCCGCCGCCCTCCGCCACAACCCCGAAGGCCCAGCCCGCTTCCGACGCAGATGCCGACGCGCCTGCCCCAACACCGCGTCCCACTGAAAGGCCGGCCCCGGGTCCACCTTGTTGGTCTGAATGTGAAAATGCCCCAGCACCCCCTCGAAACGCTCGAGGGCCGCCGCTTCCAGCACGTGCGTCACCAGACGACCCTCCGCATCCCGCGGGTAATCGCACCGGATCCTCGGAAACACCCGGCACAGCGTCGCCGTCAACCGGGCCAAGGCGGCATACTGCTCCGGCGTGAAGTCATACTGGATCAACTCCGTCCCCTGAACCACCCCGCGCACCGCCTCCGGACGAGCCGGTCGCCCCACAAAACCAGGCACCCGAAACCCCGGATCCCCAAACCGCGCCGGCACGGTCAGCCGCGGCCCGCCCGTCTCGTCTGCCGGATACCACGCGTCCACTCGCTCCCGCGCGCCCAGTCGCACCGCCCCAATGTGCGCCATCTCGATCCCCACCGACCGCGTGTTCGAGGTCGTCGCATGCCAGGCGCGTTCCTTCAAGTCCAGCGTCTGATAGATCGTGCCATCGGCGTCCAGGAGGAAATGAACGCTCAACCCCCGGAGGTCATGCAGCACCTTGAAACACTGCCGGCTCGTCCCGCAGGCGTCATAGTGCACCACAAACTGGTCCACCACGTTCGTCAGCAGCGCGTAATCCCAACCGCCGCCGCGGACCTGCTCGACCTGCTCGGGCGTCAGCCGCTCCCGCCGCAGCCCATACCGGTTCGGCGTGTCCAGGTCCTTCACCGCCGCGTGCGACGCCTCCCAATCGGCCGCCTCGATCGGACTGAACCGCCGCTCGACACGATAGGCATCGTACCCGCCCGGATCCGACCACAACACCACCCGCGTCCCGGTGTGCACCCACCGCCCCCCCACCACGATCTCATCGCCTGCCCGCGGCGCCGGTGTCCCGGGACGCGGCATCGTCCGACACCCCGTCCCCAGCGCCCCCAGCGCCGCCGCCAACGCCATCCAGCCCAACACCCGGCGCCACCCCACCGCCCCGCCCGCCCCGGCCGCCCGCCACCCCAGACCCAACCAAGTCATCAGCCTCATGAAACGTCCTGCCGTTCCGGATTCTCTCTCCCGCGCCTCGCTCATGTCGAGTCCTCGACGGAAGACAGGGTAGCCTGCAACCGGACCGGACACCACATGACCTGTTGACCGCATATTCCACAAGTCGAGGACTCTAGACGGCAATCGGCGCGCGTATCGCGGGATGCGGATCATACCCAATCAACTCGAAGTCCTTGTACTCGAAGTCCTGAAGCCGCCGCACGTCCGGGTTGAGCCGCATCACGGGCAAGGGCCGCGGCGGACGCGAGAGTTGGAGCCGCGCCTGGTCCAGATGGTTCGTGTACAAATGCAAATCCCCGAAGGTGTGTACAAAATCCCCCGGCCGCAACCCGGCCACCTGCGCCACCATCAGCGTCAGGAGCGCGTACGACGCAATGTTGAACGGCACCCCCAAAAACAGGTCCGCGCTCCGCTGATACAACTGACAGCTCAGCTCCCCGTCCTGCACGAAAAACTGGAACAAGGTGTGACACGGCGGCAGCGCCATCTGGTCGAGCTCGCCCGGATTCCACGCCGTCACAATCAGCCGCCGGCTGTCCGGTTCCGACCGGATCCTCTCGATCACATCGTCCAGTTGATGCAGCGACCGGCCGTCCGCCGTCCGCCAGTCGCACCACTGGGCGCCATAGATCCGCCCCAGATCGCCCCGCCGGTCCGCCCACTCGTCCCAAATCGTCACCCCGTGCTGCTGCAACCACCGCACATTCGTGTCGCCCCGCAAAAACCACAACAGCTCATACAGGATCGACTTGAGATGCACCTTCTTCGTCGTCACCAGCGGAAACCGGGCCCGCAGATCAAACCGCGCCTGCGCCCCAAAGACCGCGTACGTCCCCGTCCCCGTCCGGTCCGACTTGTACCTTCCCTGCTCGAGAACA
Source organism: Verrucomicrobiota bacterium (assembly GCA_029556615.1). Taxonomy (GTDB): domain Bacteria; phylum Verrucomicrobiota; class Verrucomicrobiia; order Limisphaerales; family J093; genus JAKQDD01. Next base: position 55,334 of record JAKQDD010000100.1, read on the forward strand.
AGCTTCAGTAGTTGTTGGTAGGCAACCATGGCCGGACTCCGGCGCCTTGCGCGGCATGTCAGGCAGGCACCGCTTCCCGCATCGGACGCGTGTTCGGAGCCGGCAGGTCTCCGCCCCCACGCTGCAACTCGTCGATCTCCTCAGCCACGAGCGCACACAACCGCCGGTAGACTTCCTCCTCATGGCCCGCGTGACAGATCCCCCCCCACAGAAAGAGATCCGGGCAGTGACCGACGTAAACACCGTCTTCTTCCGCCCACCGCACGAACTTCAAATACCGATCCTCTGGTTTCATTGGCTCGCCACCCTACCAACCCCCGCCTCCCGCCGCCAGCCCCAATCCGCTGACTCGCAGCCGCAACAAAGCGCAAGGGAGTCTCGACACCGCAGTCAGTTCCTTTGTCCCCAATCCCTTGGTTCTCCCCCTGCCAATCGGCGATCCGCCCTGTATCGGTGAGTAAGCCCTCTCTGCGGTCCTGCACTGCGAAGCACCAGACCGCGGAGCAGTCTCGTCCGTCGCATTCCAAGGTCCCTGAAGACCTTCGCAGAATCGGCAAGCCCGCCCGACGTCATCGAGGGCGGCGTGGAACCTATCAAGTGCCCCTCGTCCAAAACGCCCGTCATCCCGTTCGATCCCGATCCCGATACCGATGCCGACGAGGATTCCACGCCGAACGTTGCTTATCCGACGGCCGGTTCGTCCATTTAGGCTCTGTGCAAAAACTACTTCCGACTTTGGCGGGAGCGCCGCCGGGCCCGATGCGAAGACCTCGACGGCGCTCAGGGAGAGGGATCAAGGAAGAGGGGTCCCGGCAGCGGTGTAGCTCAGCGGACCGGCCCGTAGAACCCTAGCGAGGCGTGCCTCAGACCCAGTCGAGTCCTCAGGTTCATGAAGACCCTGCTGTGCCTGCCCACCCTCTGTTCCGCGCCTCGCTAATGTAGAGTCCTCGGAGGCCGGGGTCGGGTTTGGAACGGCAGGGGCCAAACTTGACCTGTTGACCACACATTCCAGAAGTCGAGGACTCTAGCTCTGAGGCTCCTCCTGGGCGCGCTTCCGGTCTGCACACTCCCTGCAGTGCAATCGGTGAGAATCGTGCACGGCTGACAAGATTTGCAGACAGCGAAATGGGGAAGTGCTTCACCGATTCGGGGCGAAGCGCAGATGGGACGGCATGAGGACAAGGGGATCGGAGGCAGACTCCCGGGGCCCTGTTCCTTTGTACCCGTTCCATGCGCGACAGCGCCCTCGCAGCGCGGCGACCCGCGGGACCGTCGGAGCCGGACGCGGACGCAAGGGCTCAGAGCTTGGGTTGCGGCCAAGCCGCGCTGCGTCCAGCACCCGCCACCGGCCCGGCGCAAGATCCCCCCGCGTGCTTCTTCTCGCGCAAGAGCCGGCCATCCCGGCGATGCCCAATCGACCCCGGTCAATCCTGCGGTCCACTCACTCCCGCCGGACGCGGTAGATGACCGACTCCGGGGCAGCCGGAAGCTCGATGCGGCGGGAGGCGCCCGTGAGGGTGTAGGTGAGGACCGGCTGCCAGGTTGCCCATTGGCTGAAGTCGGTGGTCTGGAGGAGAGTATACTCGCCCGCCGCTTGGCCGTAGACAACCAGTGCGCGGGTGCCATCCGGGTCGAGGGTCGGCGTCAAGAACGGCGCCCCGCCAGCCAGCTCGATCGCCCGATAGAAGGCAGTCGGCGGTCCGCTTTCAACCCCCGGCACAGCCGCCGACACGGCGGTCAGCGGAATCCGGGTGAACACGCTCCAGCTGGCTGCTTCGGCTGGGGCGACGGACGACTCGATGGCACAGACCGATCCGGGATGACCGAACAGAGTGAGTTCCCGCGCACCATCGGCGCCGCGGGTGGCTTCGAGCACCGGTTGGTCGCCGACGATCACAATCCGGCCCGACTGAGACAAGCGATGGACGATGGGGGTTCCGTCCGGCAGCGTTGCGGCGAGATCCGCCCCCTGGATCGTCAGAATGCCCGAAGGCGAGCCCACGGGGGCGGTGAACCCGAGTTGGACGAGGGTGCCGTGCGCGGGGATCCGCTGGCCGTGGCGAGCGACCAAGTCCAGGCGGCATGAGGCGGGACTCGATCGCACCACGCCCGAGGCGTCGGGGTCGATCCCGGTCGCCAAGTCGGTCAAGACCAACTGCTCGAAGCGGCTGGCGTCCAAACCGAGGACGACGCTCAAGGCGGCGAGGCCTTCGCTCGAGTCGAGGGAGATAGCGACGCCACCGCGATCGCCGGCGAGCACGGCCGTCGAGCCCAGGCGCAAGGTGACATAATCGAGGCCGAATGCCGCCAGGCTGGCCTGGGCGATCGTGAACGCATCGGTGAACTCGACGGTGAATTGCTCGACCACGCTGGTGCGTCCGCGCCCGAGCAGCTCGAGGGTGAACTGCTGGTTCCCCTGGGGATCGAACTGGCCGCCGCCAAGCGCAAAGAGGTCGTTCAAACTGAAGAACACCTGGTTGGTACCGGTTCCGTCGCCCACGACGGCGGCCAGTGCGTGCGCGGCGTCCGGATGCGAAAGCAGCACGATGCGTCCGAAGGTATCGACCCCGGGCACATCGAGCACCAGTTGCTGGGAGTTCACGACAAAGGCGCTCGACAGGGGCAATGTGACAGCCGGCAGCGGGCCATCGCCCGGTACCCCTTGGGTCATGCCGTCAGCGAAGATCGCCGCCGGACGGTAGTAGTAGGTGGCGCCCGGCTGGCAACCGCTCACTCGCACGTGGACGAGGTTCTGGTCGCGGGTCTCGCGCCGGAGATCAGCTTTGAACTGGCGCTGGTCGTAGTCCGAGTACGCACCGGGGCTGCCAGTCTCGATCGGATAGAACTCGACGGCGAGTTGGCCGGTGAGCTCGACCGCGCCGGCAGAGTCGGCGAACACACCCAGCGACGGCGTCGAGGCGGGCGCACGCCAGACGACGCTGAACGAGCTCGGCGTCACGTTCGCCAGCGTCACGTGGCTGATGGAGGCCGCCACCACCGCCGAACCGCCAAGCGCAATCACGCCGGCCACAGCCCCGACGAGGCGCCCGACACGCCGCTCGATCCGCTGCAAGGCGCCTGCCGTCGGCCGCGCCCTTCCCCGTCCCGCAGCGCGCTCCATCCCGTCGGGCCGGCGCGACGCGGAGCAATGATGTCGATGTGCGTTCATGGCTGGGAAAGCGGCAGGGCGGCGTTGGCGGGAAGTTGGACGGACAGATCCGTGCCGCGGCGTTGCAGGCCGGGCTCGCCGCGGCGTTCGAGGCTTGATTCGCCCCCGAGCAGGATCGCGAACCGGGTGATCCCCTGGGCCTTCAGCGTCCGCGCCATCCGGGCGGCGGCGCCGTCGTTGCAGTCGATCAATACCAGCAGGGGCGGGGTTGGGGCGGTCGAACTGGCCGAGGCCAATCGGGCCGTCGAGGTCTCGAATGGCGAGCGAACGACGCGCGCCTGGGGGAATTCGGCCTGCAGGTCTGTCAACGGCCGGACCCCGGCGCCGGGACTCGTTGAGGCGACCCGGACGCGGGGATCGGCGTCAGGGTGTCGCAGATCGACGAGCAGCACATCGGGCCCCTCGAGTTCCTTGAGCGCAGCGTACGTGAGCGTGGCCGTGCGTTCCGGTTCGAGACCGGGCCGGCGGGTGGTTGCGCCTCCGAGCGTCTCCCAGGCCGGCAAGCCGCCGTCGAGCACCTCGGCGCGGATGCCCGGCTTCTGGTTCAGCGCAGCCGCAGCTTCGGCGGCGGCGCGCGGACTCAGACCGTCGTCGTACACCAGCACACGGCCGAGCGGCGGCAACTTCTTCGCGGCGCAGAGGGCGGCCGGAACGCTGATCGCGCCCGGGATATGACTCCGCCGATAGGCGGCCATCGAGCGCAGATCCACGAACACGATGGACTCGCCGGCGGCGAGGTCGGCGCGGATCTGGGTCGGCGGCGTGGCGACGCAAGGCGCCAGCGCCGCCGCGAACAGGCCGAATCCCAGAACGACAGGCCGGCAGGCGCCGGCAAACCGGAAGAACCAGATCAGGGTTTTCATCGCTTAACGGGGTTGAAAGTTCTGGATGGGCCGAACGAGGTCGAGCATCAGCACGGCCACCTTCGGAATGGGAAAGTCCTGGCCGACCAGCGCGCCGTCCTGGACAAGCGCCACCCGCCACCGGCCGGACTCGGCGTCGAGCAGGCGAAGGCCGCGAGCGTTCTCCAGCCCGAGCTGGCGGAGCAGGCCGAATGCGGTGAGTTCGCTCGGGAATCGCGCGCAGCTGAAGACGCTGAGCCCGGCTGGCAGCGACAGCGGACCCACAGCGTCCAATCCAAGGTCCAGCACGCGGGCCTGGTTGAATCGGATCCAGAGGAAGCCGCCGGCTTCGAGCGCAAAGTCGGGTCCGGCGGGCTGGCCGTTGACCCACTGGACGGTCTCCGTGACAACCTGCGGGACGAGTGCAACGTAACGGGTGATCTCCGTCACGCCGGCCGCGGCGTGCCAATGTGTCAACAGCGTGTGAGCGCTGCCGGCATAGGCCGCCATCGGCCGGGTGACCGCCACCGCGTTCGCGTTCGCAAACACCGGCTGGAGGAATGGAATCTCGGCCGTCAGCAGGCGGCACGCGCCAGCGTCGGCGTCCTGCCACACGAGCTGGGCGCCGGCAAGCGACGGCTGGGTCTTCAGCGAAACGGAGTGCGTGACCGGGAACACCTGCCGGGTCGGCAGATGGAGAAGCCGAAGATTCAACGTGTCGGCGCCCATCGAATCCTCCTCGAAAACCAGCCACGGTCCGTCGAGCCGTGGCATGGACTCGTTCTCGGCCGTGTCGGTGAGCCGGATCTCACCCTGCCGGCGCCGGTCGATTCCGTAGAGATCGACCTGGCCGTGGCGGTTGTCCTGCCACACCACCCAGTCGCCGAAAACCACCGGGTGATACTGGCCGTGGGTCTCGATCGTCAGACGGCGTTCCTCCCCAGCCTCGAGATCGGCGTAATAGATCTCGCCGTAACCGACATCGCGGAAGTCCTGCCACACCACGCGGCCGGCGTGGACATCGGGATCGAGTTGATCCGCGTTGCCGGGTGAGACGGCGAACGTCGCGCCGGTGCGGAGATTCCGAGCCTGCACCAACCAGGGGGCGCGCGGTTCCAGGCTCGATCGCGCCGAGCAGACCACCCACGGCCAATCGATCGCGGGCCGGATCTCGTCGATCGCGGCGCTGCCGGTGATCGGCACGGGCGCTCCGCTGCTTTCGAGATCGACCAGGAGCAGATCCCAATTGCCGTTCGCCTGACGCGCTTGCCAGACAACGTAGCGGCCGTCGGTGCGCGGGTTCTCCTGGCTGAGCCGCCCCTGGGTCAGCGGCCGGATGACCCGGCTGGGATCGGCGAGATCCACGGCGTAGACCTGCCAGAAACCGTCGCTCTGGTCCTGCCACACCGCCCAATGGCCGCGGGCGTGCGGGTTCCTGGGACCGCGCGCCGCGTCGGCGAGAAGCGCCGGTTCACCGGCGGCATCCCGGACCCGGACGATGCGGGTGGCAAAGGTCGTGTGCCCCAGTGCGTCGGTGAGCGTCAGCCGCACGGTGTACCATCCCGGCGGAGCGAGCGCGCCGGACAGGTTGCGGCCTGTCCACTCGAATGTTCGCACCCCGGCGCCGACGTCCGGCAGCGTCTCGTGATAGACGATCTCGAGCGCGGCCAGGTCGGAGCCGTACCCCGGATCGACGGTCCACGCGAGAGTGCTGGCCTGGTCCGCAGCTTGCCAGGCACCCTCGACCTTCCCGATGACCGACAGCCGGTGAGCGCCCTTGTCGAGTCCGACGAGTTCGATCGGCTGGGCGACGGCCCGCTCCGGGCGGTAGTACCCGCCATCGAGCGTCCATCGGTAGTCCGTAACCCCGGCACCGCCCACGACCAGTGTGGCCGAAGTGTCGCGCGTCGGCGTCGCCGGCGCGCCGCTGATCCGTGTCGGCGGCGCGCTGGGATCCACGGTCCAGCTCACCGTGACCGCTCGCGCAGCCGCCTGGTAACCGCCGTAACGCGATCGCCCCCGAACCGCCAGCGAGTGAGCGCCCGGCGCCAGGTTCGACAGGCGCAAGGGCTGCCCCACAGGTTGGTCGGCCGACCATCCCCCGCCGTCCACGGTGTAGCTGTAGAAGTCGACGGCTTCGCCGCCAACAACAAGGTCGGCCCCCGTATCCGCCGTGGGCGACGACGGCACGTTCGCCACCGTGACAAACCCGAGGACGCCGGCAAACACGTCCACCGCGGCGGTCACCATGGTCGGATTGGGCTGCGCCTGGAAGCGGAAACGCGCCGCTACGGGGCGCACCGAGAGCGAATCCGACGCTGGAAAGAGCTCCGAGCCCGCCAGGTCGAGCTGGGCAAAGCCCATCGCCTCCGGGCCGGACAGGACAAGAACCGCGGTGCGATCCTCCTCGCGGTTGCCGGCGGCGTCCGTCGCGTAGTAGGCCAGACCGTACTCGCCCGGCGCCGTCAGCTGGAAGGGCACCGCCGGCCGGAAGGCGGAGTTGGTCAGGCTGTAGTAGATACTGACCGGGTTCTCGTCCTCGGAGAGGAAGAACATCTGCGTCTCGGGCGAGACATAGAACCGCTGGTTGGATTCGACGACGGGGCCGGCGAAGTGCAGGGTCGTGGCCGGCGCGTTGGTGTCGGCCGCGCCAGCCGCGTACGTGAGGGTGTACGCCTGCGCGCCGATCCCCACGTGATCGAGCAGGTTCAAATAGGCGAGACGCGCGTTGCTCTGTCGGGTGTAGCGGACGTGGGTCCACACGTTGTTCGGGTTGATCACCCGGCCATCCGAGCGAACAACCCGCGCGATGCCCAGCCGCGCCTGCCCCGGATCGGCCAGCCGGACGTACCCCCAGCCTTCGGTGTTCGCAACTGCTCGGATCTCGACACTCGACCCGGGTGCGGCGACGCCGGTCACCGAAGCGCTCTCGACGGGATGCACGGGCAGGATCAGCCCGTCGCTCCCGTACAGGGTGTCGGGCAGCATCTCCGCGTCACGGTCGGTGTCCGCGAGAAAATCCTTGAGATCATCCCGCCCGGGCAGATCGTCGAGAACCTCGTGCGCGATGAAATGAGCGGCCAGTGACTTGATGACCGAGGTCTCCTCCCCGCCCAGCTCGGAGGCGTGGCGGTAGGACGCCTTGAACTCGATGAACTCCCCGCTGAGCGAGGTGATCATGTCCCAGGCGCCCTTGCGGGTCTGGCCCGGCTCGAGATCGCCCAAGTCAAGCAACAGACTCGAGGCGCGCGCCGCGTCGTCGACACGCGCCCCCAGCAGCCGCGCGATCAACAACAGGTTCTGCCGGTTCTCGACGATCTTCGGCTGTTGCGAATCGATGCGAACCCGGTGCGCGGCTCCGTACCCGGCGTTCTTGACGAGCACGCCGAGGGTGAACGGGATGGGGCTTTCAACCTCGGGGGTGAACGGATCGTCCCCCTGAACGTCCCGAGGCTGGAAGTAGGTGATTTCCAGCTGCGGCTCGGGTTTGACGAAGATGGTGTCAGCGATCACGGTGAGCACCTCAGCCGGCAGGTCGACGCCGCTCATCCGGCCGGCCAAACGGCAACCCACCCGGTAACGGACACCGTCGGGACTCGTGCCGCCGGCACTGATCTTGGGGATGATGAACCACCGCGCAATGGCCTTCCGCGTGGGCTGAATCACCCCGCGGCCATCGACCGCCGTGACGTTCTCCAGCTCCGGCGCCCGCACGAAGAACACTGCGGTCGCGTCGTTGACAACGCCGTTGGTCGAGAGCAACGGATTCTCGAAGGTGAGCGCAGCCGAGAAATCGGTGATCGGCTCGCGGCTGTCGTTGTCCGTGACTTCCAGCCGGGCCAGGAACCCGATCCGCTCGAGGGTCAGTTCCTGTTCAATGACAATCTTCGCGCCGGCGCAAACCCCCTGGAATTGCTGCTGGGCCCGGGCCGGCGCGCTCAGAGCCAGCCACACCCCAAGCCAGGCGCACACCCACGCTGCACACCCCCGCTTCCGTCCTTGCCGCCCCTTCCGTCCCTTCCCACCCTTCCCACCCCTCCCGCGCGAGGAGGTCGCGTCGGGCAGACGCGGAGCCGATGCCGCCCGATAACCACATCCCTCATGCACCAACACGCCGTTGGCGTAGTGGACCGTGTCGCCGTGCAGGCGCAGCGAATACACCCGGGCCGATCCGACGCACGCCTCGTTGGCCACAACCTCGACGCGGCGACCGTGTTCGTCGAGCAGCCCGGCGCCTACGGGCACGCGGACCGCTTCCGTCCAACCCCGGCCATCGACCCAAACGAGATGCTCATCGGTGACTCGCAACGGGCCGGCCTCGCTGGAATCGGTCCGCGCCCGCCAGCGCAGCTCGCGGAGGTTCTCGACCGCACGAACACTCACCTCGCCAACCGTCGCGCAGCGCTCCAGCTCCGCGTCGGACCGGACGCGATCACCGACACGAACCGTCTCGACAGGCACCTCGCGACCGTCCGCCATCCGGATCCGCGTGCCCGCCGCCAGACACGGCGGGCTCTTCCAGTTGACCGTCGTCACTGACTGCGGCGGCGGCGTCGAGGCGAACGGACGCGGCTTCGCCTTAGGCGAAGGATCGCCGAACCCGAACGTGTTGGCGATGTTGTGAATCAGCCATTCGCCGAAGCAGACCACCCAACTGACAAGCCGTTCGTAGGCGTTGGAAAACAGCTCGGAGAAACAAGTCAATCCCATGATCAGGCTCGTCGAGATGACAATGGCGCTGTTGTCGCTGCGACACCTGAACTCGCCTTCCGCCAGCGCGTTCATGTAGGCGGCCACCGCGGTGAGTCCCCCGATGGCCTCGCCGGCGGCCACCCAACTGCCGCCGATGCAGTCGCCGAGTTCGTTCAGATCCCAGGACTGCCGGCCTTCGCCGGTCGCCGCGAGCCCGACCTTGCCCCCACCGCTCCCACCGCCCCCGCTGCCGGTCGACGCGGGTTGACCGGTGAAAACGACGCGGAACGGAACCTCGATCTCGTCGAACGGGAGAATGACCGGCACATACTCGATCAACGGTGTGAGTGTCCCCTGCGGGATCGTCGATCCCGTGAAGGTGACATCCTCGAGCTGGATCAACCCCTTGTTCTGCGCCTTCACGAGGACGGTTGTCTCAAAGCCGGGCTGCACGTCGCGGAACTCGCGGAAGCTCGGGTCCAGAACGAGCACCCCGGCGGGCACGTGGGTCTCGAACGTCTGTTCGAGGGTGACTTCGTATCGGTCGGTGTACGGCACCGGCGTCACCGTGAACGCGACCGTGACCAGACTGCGCGTCAGCCGTGTTTCCGGAGGACCGACCTGAATGACCTGGTCGGGGATCACCCTCACCACGCCGGCCTGGGTCGAATGCCCGGCGGCAACGATCTGCCAGCGCCAGTCGCCCTCGTCAAGGTCTGCAACCGTCACGATCCCGTTGATATCGGTGGTCACCGGGCCAACCTCGGTGCGCAGCACCCCGTGCTCGAGCCGCACGGAGGCGCCCGGGACGGGCTGGCTGAGGATGTTCTCGACATAGAACTGCACCGAGCCGTGAAGCGCCGTCGTGACCTGCGCGTAGAGCGGGATCTCGAACGTGGCGGTCGTATTCGTGCCGCGAACCATCACGTGGTCCTGGTGCATGCCCAGACTCGTATCCGCAGGCGGCGCGAACACGACGTTGAACGTCGTCGACTCGCCGACCGCCAGGTTCGGCAGCGGAATCGAACCGTCCGGCGAGGCGGGCAGGTTCACCATCATCCAGACCCGCGCGGCCGGCGGCACCAGCGACACCCCCTCGAGATCGTCCAGACCGTCGTTGACGATCGTCACCGGGCGGCTCAACAGGCCGCCCCGATCCAGACTGACCTCGACATAGCCCGCAGCCGGATCCTCCACCGTCACCAACGGCACCGCCGGCAACAGCGTCACCACACCCCGGAACGTCGCAGCCGCCCCCTCGGCCGATCGCAGCGTCAGGTCCACTAATGCGTGGTCAGGCGCATCCTCCGCCGCCCACAGCCGGAACTCGACCGACTGCCGCCGGTTGGCGCCGAGAACAAACTCGGGCGCCAGGGTCGTCGCGGCGGTCATCGTGGATATCGCCACGGTGTTGGTCCCCTCGATCCGGTACGCGGCGCAATCCACCGTCAACCCGCTCAGCGGAAGATCCCCCGGATTGACCAGCGTCAGGGCAAATCCCAGCGTGCTGTTCTTCGACATCCGGATCCCGCCCCGGCCCGGCGTGAGATAGAGCCGGAGGAAGGAGACCCGGGCCTGATCGAGTGGCTCGATGATCTCGGGATGAGCGGCCCAGATGCTGAGCGCGCCGCTGAACCCCGCCGGCGGCAGATACGTGTGCTCGAAGGCCCCCGACGCGTCCGTTGTGACTTCGCGATACCACCGCGCCCCACGCGCGGCAAAGCCGATCCGCAGCGGCACATCCGGAACGGTCTCGCCCGTAACCCGGTTCCGAGCCTCACCCGAGATCCGCACAGGGTCCTCGTTCGCGTACGCCGGCCGGTCGGTTTGAGCGATGCCGTAGTACGGCGTCTGGACAAGCCCCGACACGAGCTGTCCCGTGAGCGGTCCGGCCTCGAACGGATCCGCCACCGTCCAGTCGGTGTAGATCCGGGCCACAATCGCCTCGAAGGTCACGTCGCCCGTGCCGGCCAGAGCCTCCGGGACGAACACATTCGTCACAGTGACCGTCGTGAACGCGCCGGGGGCGACCCGGACAAACCCGGTGCCGCCGGAGTCGAAGATCTGTCCGGGGGCGTTGCCGGTGAACTCGGCGCGGCTCACCTCCTGGCCCGCCGCATTCTTGACCGAGACGGCCAGGTCGCCCGGTTTGCGCCCCAGGTCGCGGTTCAGGACCAGATCGAAGCTGGCGTGTCCCCGGTTGAACACCCGGACCTCGAATGTCGATAACCCGCCAGCCAGGGGCGCATCCTGCGCGGCCAGTTCGATCATGGGCTCCAGCGTGTCGATCGTGTCGAACGTAAAACTCTCCGAGTACGTCACGCGACTGCCTTCCACACCCGTGGCCTGTGCCACCTGGACGAGGATCGTCTCCGCCTGGAAACCGCCCGGACACGGAAACACCCCTTCCGCCGCACAGGACTCGCCCGGATCGAGCGCAACCGAGCACGGCACGGTCCGGGTCAACGGGCTGCTCCCGGTCACGGTCCTCCGCAGGGTGATCGCCTCGACCGGCAGGGCGGCGTCACGCGTGGCGTTGGACAGTTGAACATGGAACCGGTCGAAGTAACGGTGGACCAGGGCCTGACCAACGCCCTCCGCGTCGGGATTGGCCTCGAGCGCCATCTGAAGGCGGCCCACGTGGACAACGCGGCCGACGCTCTCCCGATCCGTCGCATCGATGGCCGTCACGCGGTAGGTGACCCGCGCCGAGCCCGCCGGCAACGGATCCGTGTATCGTGGCTGGCTGGCCGGCAGAACCGCCTGCTGGATGTCGTTGCGGTACACCCGGAATCCGACAACCGTCGGATCGTCCGAAGTCCATGACAACATCGGCGGTTGGTCGCCCTGGACCTGGGCTTCCAGATTCAGCACCGCGCTGACCGCCAATTGGATGCTGACCGCGTCGCTCATCCCCTCGTTGCCGAGTCGGTCGGCCGCCGCCACCGCGTAACTCATCATGCCGCGGGGCGGATGGTCCTGCACGGCGATCACCCCCGCACCCAGTGTCCGGATGGCCTGGCCGTTCCGGTAGACAACGTAGTGGTGCGGCGCCTCGCCCGGCCCATCCGCCCACCGCACCACGAGCCCCGTATTCAACAACTGCGCGTCCACGTTGATCGGCGCCGGCGGCGGAGTCCGGTCCGACGTGGCCACCCGGGTGACGGAACGCCCGCTCTCGGAACTGCGACGCACCGCCGCAACCGCGTAGCGATAGGACCCGTCCGCGGGCGGCAGGTCGACCCATGACAGCCCCGGGATGGCCTCGCCCACGAGCACGGTCGGGGACACAGCGTCAGCGCCGGGCTCGCGGTAGATGCGGTAAAACTCCGCGTCAGCCACCGCCATCCACGTCAGCCGCACCTGGCCCGCGGCGAGCGCATTGGCCAAAAAGCCCACCGGCTGCCCAGGCGGCGGCGGCAGCGGCGTGTTGTAGATCTCGATCGGCGTCCCGGCGGTCAGCGTCCGCCCCACGTTGCCCAGCGCATCCGTCACCTCCAGCCCAAACTGACCGAGCCCCGACCCCATCGCCGCGGTCAACATCAGCGTCCCCGTCCACTCCACCCCCTCGCCCTGCATCACCACGGGCACCATCGATCCTGTCGGCGGCGTGAACGTAACCATCGGAACCGTCCCGGCCTTCGGAGCCTCGTCAAGACGCAAGGTCACCGCCAGCGGGGTGTCGTTCGTGGTCTGGATCGGACTGGCGGGAGCGGTGACCAGGAGACCCGCGGGCGGATCGAGGTCGATGACCAGCGCCGGACCGGCCGGCGCCCCCGTGAACCGGTTGCCGGCAAGGTCCTCCGCCGTCACCTGCAGGGGCGCCGGACCAGACGGCAGCAGCGTCGTGACGCGGATCGAGCCGGCGTACGTGTTCCACGCGGTATTGGTGAGAGCGACCAGCAACGGCAAACGGTTATTGGGTCGGATCGTCAGGCTCGGCGGCGCCGCCAACGGTTCCGAAGCCGTCAACACCAGCCCCAGCACACCCCCCCCAACCGGGGGCGCCTGGTCGAACACCACCGCGAACGCCGGCGCCACCGTGTCGTACCGGAACACCACCCGCTCGGAAAGCGGGCTCGGGTTGCCGGCCGCATCGTACCCAAGGACCGCGAGGTGATACTCACCGTCGTCCAGGCCCGTCAGGACGGTGTTCATCGCCGCCAACCGGCCGCTGCGGCCCGTGGCCTGCTCCGCCTGATCGAAGGGCGCCGTGTGCCACAACACCTCGAAACTCGTGGCCCGCTCGCCCTCTCCCGCGAACCGCCACGACATTCCCAGCCCCAAACCGGGCTGGTGGAACGGTGCGTCCAGCACCAACGCCACAGGCGGCCCCACGTCGAGCACCACCTGGCGCACCGCGGACGCCATGCTCCCGATCGCATCCTGGGCGATGGCCCGAAGCTCGTTCGAGCCCTCCGTCAACGGCACGTCGCGGAAGAGGAACTCCCCTGCCGCCGAGGCGGTCGTGATTCCGACGGGAACGCCGTTCCGGGTCAGCCGGACCTCGAGGAACGGTTCGGCGGTTCCGCCAACGACGATCTGGCCGAGGTTGATCGTGAGATCGACCTCCGGCAGCGTAATGACAGGCGCAGCGGGCGGCGTCGGCGCCACGACGACGTTGCGCTCGATCGTCGCGAGGTTGCCGGCGGCGTCCCGCGCGGCGAGCTTCACCCGGTGCACCGCGCTGCCCAACAGCCGCACGTCCAGCCAGTGCGCCAACGCACCGCCGGCTTGCGACGCCACCAGGGCGCCGTCCAAGTGCAACTCCATCGCCGTCACCCCGAGCGGCGCCGTCGCGCTGCCCGTAACGATCAACGGCCGATTCAAAACCTGGCCCTCGGCCAGACTGAGCCCGCCAATCGTCGGCCCTGCAGTCACATAGGTCATCTCGAGCGAAACCGGCGCACTGGTCTCCCCCGTCAGGTTCCGGAACTGGGCATAGACCGTCTTCTGCCCGCCCCCCTCGCTGAGGGTGAACGACGCCCTCGGCGCAAACGCCTCGAAGAACACACCCGGAAACCGCACGTCCTCGCTCAAACGCATCGCCTCCGCCGTCCGACACGCCAACCGCAGCGAAACGAGCCGCGTGCCCACCCGGTTGACCCCGTTCGACGCGCCCAGCGCGGGTGTCAGCAGCGGCTCGAACCCGAGCGGATTCGACGTCTCAACGGCGCCGCTGATCCCCGCCGCGATCTCCGCGGGGACCACGCTGCCCCACCAGTTGCGTGACGCGAGGATCGCCGGTCCCCCGACGACCGTCGCGTTGATCGTGTTGTTCCGAAGAACGGACTCGTGCAGTTCCAGATTCGCGCCATCGCCCAGCACCCCCACGCTGTTGAATGCGATCAATGCCGCGGTCGTGCTCAACACCCCCCCGGCGCGCACGCTCAGCCCCGCGGGCGTGTTGTACCGCGCCGTCAGCGCCTCGACCGTCGGCGCGCAATGGCTCACCACAAGGCCCGCACCGTAGTCCACAACCACGTGCCGCAACACCGACCCCCCGGCGCCGGCCCCCAGCGTGATCCCACCCCAATCCCCGGGCGCGGGCGTCTGGCCCTCCTCGTCCCGCTGCGAGGTGAACACGATCGGGTCAAGCGCCGTCCCTTCGGCGCGCAATTGACCCTGCTCGACGGTGAGCGCCGCGCCCGCGGCAAAGCGCAGCGTGGTGCCGGGCGCAAGGGTCAGGACCGCGTTGCTCACCACCGTGATCGAATCGAGGATGTCAATCGTCTCCTGCCCCGGCCCGCCCAGACTCGTGTCGGCGGCGATCGTGCCCGAGTAGGGATCCGTCCACTTCACCGCAGCCACGTTCGGATCAAACCCGTTGGTCCGGTTGAATCCCACGACCGCGAAGTAGTGCTCGAGCCTGCGGTCGAGCCCTTCGATCTCGACGCCGCGCGCATCCGCCCCAAAGGCCCGCTGCGGCGTCAAACCCGCCACCGTTGTGAACGGCGCATTCCGCGTGTAGAGATGGAACCCGGCAAACCCGAACAGACGCGCCGTGTCGTAGCCAGCCCACGTCAATCGGGCCGACGCCGGGCCGGGGGCGGCTACGCTGATTTCAACCGGGGGCGGCACCATGACCGGCAGCACGATTCGGAGGGGCGCGATCGGTGAGGCGCAATTCCCCGCGGCGTCAACCGCCGCCACAGCCACGTAGTGCGGCTGATCGAGGGCCAAACCGGCAAACGTGTGACTCCGAACCCCCGCCCCCAGGGCTGTGACCGGGGTCAGGCCGGCGAGGGTGTCGAACGGCGCGGTCTCCCGGTACACAAGGAAGCTGCCGAGATCGGAGGGTGCCGTGTACGCCGCCCAGGTCACCGTTGCCGAAACGGCGTTCGATGCGGCCAGGGTCAACGGAGGATGCGGAGGCGCTGTGGCGTCAATCCCAAGGGTCAGGACCCGGGCTTCCTCCATCGTCTGTCCGAGCGTGTCGCGGGCCACCGACACGAACACCGCGTGATCACCGTCGCTCCCCGGTCCAAAGCCGAAGAGCGGCGTCCGGTAGGTGTCAGAAGGAAGGGCTGTTGCCAACCAGACGCCCCCGGTTGGCGCCAGCATCGGTTCCTGGGCGGGAGCGTGGCTGATCCGGATGACGGGCTCCGCCGCCGGGTCCATCGTGCGATCAAACCGGAGGACGATCAGATACTGGGTGGTCGCGGGAATCGGGTTGGTCAGGAGCGTGATGCCGCCCAACACCGCGTTCGTGAGGCCGCCCCGGGCCTCGACAACCAGCGGCAGCCAACTGGCCGAGTCGTACACCGCCACGTAGTTCATGTTCGTCGGGTCCAGCTCCGTCAGCGTCTTGCTGAAGCGGGCGGCGGTGCCGGCCGGTGCGCCGTTGAGCCGGAACTCGCGGAACGTGTGGAGCGTCGGCGGGTTCGTCACCGCGACCGGCGCGCTGATCTCGGCGATGTCTCCATTCGTGTACACACCTCCGCCCGCCACCGCGGCCAGGTGGGTCGGCGAAGTGGCCGTGGTGATCGTGTGCACCAGGTTGGCCACCGCATAGTGCGCAACGAGTCGACGGTCACCCGTCATCCGGACGGCCAGCGGATTGGCGTCGCCCACCGCCGCTCCGTTCTCCGTCCAATACAGGAACCGATAGCCGTGCCGGGCGGCGGCGGTCAGCAGGTTGGTCGTGCCGTAGAGGAATGTCCCCTCCCCGCTCACCGTCCCGCCACCCGCCGGCTCGTTCCGCGCCGTCAGGCTGAAGCTGGGCAGCGCGAGCGTCAGGATTCGCGACCGCACGTTGTTCGCGTCATCGGTCTCGGGCTGGGTCCCGCCGGCATCCGCCACGACCACGAGAAATCGCGGGCCCGGCGTCGCGGACAAGTCCAGGGGCAGGGTGACGTTGGCCGTGTTGGTGTAGCTGGCGCCGGAGCCGAGGGTCGACCGCGCGGGCGCCTCGAGCAACAGCGCCGCGCCCGCCACCACGTTCTCCTGGGTCGACAGATGGATCCGATCCACCCAGGCCCCGCCGGCCGGCGCCTCACCGCGGTTGAAACAGGTCCAGGACACAGCAAGGACCTGACCGTACTGCGCCGTGTCGGGCGCATCGATACGGCTGATCTCCAGGTCGGCCAGGTCCACCGTCACGACCGCCGAGAAGACGTCCGCCGCCGGATCGCCGTTGACGGCGTCACCGTTCTGGTTCATGGCATTGCCGGCCAAATCCAGGATCTCGGGTCCCACCGCAAGATTGAACTGCCCGGCGGGCAGACCCGCGGCAAGCCGGACCCGCCACGTGTTGCCGCTGACGCTCTGAATCGAGGCGACACCGGGAGCGGAGGGACCCTCGAGCCGCACATCGGCCGGCGTGAACGTCGCGCCATCGACCGGCGTGTCGAATTCGAGGTCAATCCACTCGACGCGCGTTGTCACCAGACCGATCGGCTGGGCGCCGAGCACGCGCGGGCCCGCGGTGTCCACCACCAATCCCAACGTCGCCTCGACAGGCTCACCGTAGCGCGGGACGAACCGCGCGCGCACCCCGTGGGGCCCGTCCGCAAAGGGTCCGCCGGCGAACCGGAATGTCCCGGGAGCCGCGTTGGTCAGCGTCGCGTCCACCCCACCGTCACCGGTGGCGTCAAACTCGATCCGGCCGCGCTTGTTCACTGCGGCGTCGATGCCCGGTTCGCGAAGTCGCGTGAGATTGTCGGCGGTTGATGCCCCGGTGTCCTCCGAGGCCGGCAAATCGAGGCTCAAGACCGGCGCCAACGGCCGCACCACAACAACGATCGAAGCCGCATCGGCGGCGCCAGCGGCATCCTCCGCCACTACCGTGACCCGATGCGTCCCGGGGGAGAGCGCGGTGAGCGTCAGCGCCGCCCCGGTCCCGAGCGGACCGTCAACGTCCGACCTCCAAGCGTAGGCGATCGGTGACTGTCCGCCCCGAACGGCGCCATTGAAGGACACAGACGCTTCCTCGTTGAACTGGCTGCCGGTCCCCGGCGAGACGATCAGAACCCGGAAGCCGACGTCGCCCCGCAGCGTCGAGGAAATGCCCGGCGCATTGGTGTCGCCGCTGTGCCACGCGACCGTGTACAGGATCAGACCGTTGGGCTGCAGTCCGAACGGCGCCTGGCCCGGACTTGAATCGCCCGACAGGTCCGGACCCAGGTCGTTGGGATGCGTCATCAGCAGGTGCCGGGTGTCGACCGGGATGCGGTCGCGATTGAACTGCCCCGCGAACGGCTCGAGACCGAGAAGACGACTGACCTCGTTGATGCCCCCGGCGAACTGGTCGTCGTCGGTGCACAGCACCAACCCGCCACTCGCCTCCTTCAGGTTCTCGTAGTAGTTCTCGGTCAGTCGCAGGCCTTCATCGGGTGCCCGGCCCTTCCAATAGGATGAGAGACTCCGCGCGTCGCAGATCAAGGCCCCGGCCGGCCGGGCCGCGAACCAGTCGGCAATCGCCTGCCAATCGGCCGGATAGGCATCGGGACCGCTGGACAGGTCGAACACCCAGACCTGATCGTAAGCAGCCGAACCGAGCAAGGCCGCCACCTCGCCGTTAACGTCCAAGTCCACGTGGGTGGCCCGCGCCCCAACCGCATTCAGCGTGTCGAACAACGCGGCCGCTTCCGGCTCGTACACCCCGCCACGAACGTTCACAAACAAGACGTCCTGATCCGGTGGTTCGACGTACACCACCGCCGACGCCGCGTTGTTGCCTGTGGCCGGATCGACTTCGCCGGCAACGACAGAGCCCGTATTGGTGACCGAGCCGAACGCGGCGGGCGCCGTCGTGATCGTGACCGTGGCCACCGCCCCGGGTTCCAGCGTCTGCAGCCAACCGGTCACCGTCAGACCCGCGTTGGTCACCGTCCCCTGGCTCGATGCCACCGAGACGAGAGCCAGCGCCGAGGGCAACGTGTCGGTCAAGGTGACGTTCGAGGCCCGGCCCGGGCCCTGATTCACCACCGTAAACGTGTATACCAGGTTGCTCCCCACCACGCCGGGTTGCGGCACCGCCGCCACATCGACCGCCAGGTCGCTCGGCGCGCACATCCCCGCCGCCCCCGCCACCCGCAGCAGCGCGATCTCGCTCGCCCCCAGCGCGCGCTGAAACACCGCCACCTCGTCCAAATCCCCCAGGAACGAATCCTCGAGCGTATCGCCGCGCGCGCCCACGCCAGCGGCCGTCGTGAAGGCATAGACGGGACCAAACATGGCCGCGCCTGCGGCTGAACCGTCAATGTAAAACGCCACCGCAGTCCCGGACTTCGTCACCGCCACGTGGTGCCAGTTCGTGTCCCGCACGCCCAAGCCGCCCGTGTTCACCTCGCCGGATCCGATCTGGCTCAAGTACAAGGCGCCGTCGTTCAACAGACCGAACCCGTACCCGCCAGTCCCGTGACTGAACACCGCGCCCCGGCCGCCCTCCCCAGGCACGCCACCCGTCGCGCGCGTCGTCTCCGCCCGGCGCACCCAGGCGAGCACCGTGAAGTCCTGAAGCCGCAGCACCGCCGGGTTGCCCACCCGGACCCCGTCCTCCATACCGTCGAGCCGGAAGCAGGTCCCCACCTGGCCCTCCGCAAAGCCAACCTGTCCCTCGAGGGTCCCATGATTCGTGCCCGAGAGATCCCGGGCGTCACCCTCGCCCGGCCACCAAGCCACCAGACCGGCCGGCGGCGTCACGCACACGCCCTCGCCCGCAACCCGCAATGCCACCAGACTGCTGGTGGCCTCGAGTATCCACTCGAGACCGGCAGGCAACGGCGCCAGATCCTGCGCGCCAAAGCCGCCGCTCACTGGACTGGCGTCGAGAAACTGAAATCGATCGCCCGGCGCCGGCCGGAACGGATCGACAAAAACGGTCCGCAACGTCCCCCCAAGGGCAAACGAGCGCGATGTGACCAACCGACCGTGCTGAGTTCCCGCCGTCGTGCCGGCGATCATCACTTCGAGCGCACCCGCGCCGGTTTGGGTGAAAACCCAGTCGCTGGTGACGTCGCAACCCGGTGCCGAGAGAACCAGCGCGCCCTCGTTCACGAACGAAGCCGCGTGATACCCGTACTGGCGCGTCCACGCCGCGCCCCCGGCGCACTCGAACCGCGCCCCCGCATGGTTCCGGAACTCCGCCCCACCATTGTGACAGCGCGCGCGAATCGTCCCGCCCGTCCACGTCGCCTCCCCGTAGTTGCGCAGCACCGCGTGGTCCCCAAAGTACTTCTCCCCCCCCCCGCTCAACGTCGCCGCCGCCCCGTTCGTCCACGTCGTCGTCCCGTACAAAGTCCCGCTCGACCACACCACGTTCCCGCCCCCGCTCATCGCCAATACCGCGCCCCCAGCCCCAGTCCCGTTGAACTCGCCCCCTTCGTGGCTCAACGTCGTCCCTTCAAGAGCCAGCAACCCGCCGCACTGGAGTTGCCCCGCGCTCAGCTTCAACCACCCCGACCCCTTGGCCAC
>JAKQDD010000105.1 GCA_029556615.1 Verrucomicrobiota bacterium
CAGACGGCGTTGCTCGCTTCTCACAGATCTCAGCGGATATGCTCGTCGCTCGCGCGGCTCGACTGAGCTCGCCGAAGTCCTTGTCTGGCGGCAAAACTCCTGGCCGCGAATGTCCACCCATTTGAGGGACACCACACTAGCGAGGCGCCGCCTCAGACCGATGAAACATGCAGTCCAAAGGAACCGTGGGGGGCAGCGGGGCACCCTGCCTCCGCGCCTCGCTGGCGGTGGCGCGTTACGGGACAGGGAGGCGCAGAATGGGACACCATACTAGAGTCCTCGACTGGGTCTGAGCTGCGCCTCGCCAGGCAACCGTGTCGGGGCAGGTCATCCGTACCGGTAGGGTGGGCTCAAAGGGAAGACATTCTCGAGATGCCGGATCTCACTGACAGCGTCGTCTTCGAGGAGCACCTCGACGATGTCGAACCGGATACGGACGGCGGGATGGTGCAGGGCCCGGAGATAGTCCAGGGCGGCACGCGAGAGGTGGAAGCGCTTCTCGGCATTGACGGCGGCCGCAGGCCGGGTCCATTCCTCCGAGGAGCGTGTTTTGACCTCGATGAATACGAGGCAATGGCCCTCGCGGAACACGAGGTCGATCTCGCCGCGCGGCGAGCGGTAGTTGGCGGTCAGGAAGCGGTAGCCGATCCTCTTCAGGTAGCGGCGCGCGGCTTGCTCACCCCGTCGGCCGCGATCCTGGGTGATCGGCAGCCGCGGGCGGCGGAACCACTGGCGGAGCCAGCCCATCGGCGTGGTGGATCACAGCCCCAATTCTCCCTGGACAGAACGCAGGGGAGCGAAGCTGCGTCGGTGGATAGGGCAAGGACCGTGCCGGGCGAGGGCTTCGAGATGAGCGGCGGTGGCGTAACCTTTGTGTCGGGCGAAACCATAGCCGGGGTATTCCCGGTCGTACTCGACCATCAAACGGTCTCGGGTCACCTTCGCGAGGACGCTGGCGGCCGCGATCGAGTAACTGCGGGCGTCGCCCCGGACGAGGGCGGTGTGGGGGACGGGCAGGCCGGGGACGGGCAGGCCATCGATGAGGGCATGATCGGGAGGGGGGTCGAGGAGGCTAAGGGCCTTGCGCATTGCCGTATGCGTGGCGGCGAGGATGTTGGAGGCATCGATCTCGGGCGGGTCGACTCTCCAAAGCGTGTGTCGGAAGCCCGGGAGGCGGAGGAGGATTGCCGCGTACTGCTCTCGCTGGCGGGGGGTGAGCTGCTTGGAGTCGGTCAGGCCTTCGAGGTTGGCTGGCAGGCTGTCACGGATGGTTGCGGACGGGAACGAGGCGGCTGCTGCGAGGACGGGTCCGGCCAGCGGGCCGCGGCCGACCTCGTCCACGCCGGCGATCCGTTCGATCCCCCGGGCCAGGAGGGAACGTTCCACCGCCCAGCGGTCGGGATTGCCGATGGGGCTCAAGGGACGGTGCGCCGGGGGACAAGAAAACGGCGAGGCCGCAGCCTCGCCGGAGACGTATCCCGCGTGGGGGAGTGGTTACGTTGCCGCGGGTTCGGTGGGGGCGGGCCCGCTGGTCTCGGCGGGTTTGGCTTGAGGCGCCGGCTTGAGGGCGGCTGCCGGCTTGCCGTGCTGTTCCTTTTCCTTGACGGCGATGGCGCCCTTGCCGATTCGCTTGCGGAGGTAAGTGAGCTTGGCGCGGCGGACGGATCCCTGACGTTCGACCTCGACCTTGTCGATGCGGGTCGAGTGGACCGGGAAGACGCGTTCGACGCCTTCGCCGTAGCTGATCCGGCGGACGGTAAACGTCTCGTTAACGCCATGGCCGCGGCGGCCGATGACAACGCCGGAGAACACCTGGATGCGTTCCTTATCGCCTTCGACGACCTTGGTGTGCACCCGCACGGTATCGCCGACGTGAAACGGCGTCGGTTCCTTCCGCAGTTGGGCTGCTTCGATTTTGTCCAATAGTGCCTGATTCATAAGCTTGGGTCTGTTGGTTCGTTCGGTTGGGGCGGAGTCGATTCTTCGGGCGCCAGCAGGTCTGGCCGGCGTTCCCGGGTGCGCCGGCGCGCCTGGCTCGCCCGCCACCGGGCGATTTCCGCATGGTGGCCTGAGAGCAGGACATCGGGCACGCGCAGGCCACGAAACTCGACGGGCCGGGTGTACTGCGGGTACTCGAGGCAATCCTGACTGAACGACTCCTCGGAGGCGCTTTGGCCATCCCCGAGGGCGCCGGGCAGCAGGCGGGTGAGGGCGTCGATCACCACCATGGCGGGCAATGCCCCGTTGGTGAGGACATAATCGCCGATCGACACCTCATCGTCCGCCAGGCGCTCACGCACCCGTTCGTCGACCCCCTCGTAGCTGCCGCAGATCAGCAGCAGGTGAGGGCGTCGGGCGAACTCGCGCGCCACCGCCTGACGGAAGACCCGGCCTGCCGGGCCCAGCAGCACCACGTGGGTCTCTGCGCCCCGCAAACTCTCTACCGCTTCAAAGATCGGTTCCGGCTTCAGCAGCATCCCTGGACCCCCTCCGAAAGGCCGGTCGTCGACCGTCTTGTGACGGTCATGGGTCCAATCCCGCAAATTGTGCACCCGCAATTCGAGCAGGCCCTGGTCGCGCGCCCGCCGGACGATGCTCTCATCCAGGGGACCGGCGAACATCGCCGGGAACAGTGTGAGCACGTCGATTTTCATGCTCTTCCTGATCCCCGGCGGGTCCTGCGAGAGTCCGCTACGGCGCTCCCGCACGGTGCGCGTTGTCTAAGGGGCCGGCGGCGGTTCCTCGACCAATTCGAGGCTGCATCGTTTGCCTTGCTTGGCGCTGCCGACCTGGAGCAGGGCTCGCAGGGCATGGATCGTGGCGCCCTCGCGCCCGATGATCTTCCCGACATCGCCAGGGTGCAGGCGCAGTTCATAGAGGGTGCCGCCATCCCGGTCGACCGGCGTCACGGTCACCGCGTCGGGGCGGTCAACCAGCCCTTTCACGACGAATTCGAGCCAGGCCTGCATGGGGGTGTCTCCAGTCAGGCCGGCGCGGCGGTGGCCCGGCGTCGTTCGCGCCGGATGAAGCTCGCGACGGTGTCCGACGGCTGGGCGCCCTTCGAGATCCAATACTCGGCCCGGGCGAGATCGAGCGTGACGTTGTTCTCCTTCCTCTCGGGGAGGTAGGATCCGATCTCCTCGATGAACCGGCCGTCGCGGGGGCTCCGGCTGTCCGCGACCACAATGCGATAGGCCGGGGCGTTGGTAGTGCCCACCCGCTTCAAGCGAATTCTGACTGCCATAATGTGTATGCTCTGTCTCGCCCGACCGACTCGGCCGGGCGCCGTTCGGCGCGCCTGAGCCCGTGCCCGGCACGGTGCCTCAAAAGAGCGGAGACAGTAATCTCGCATCCCCGACCTTGGCAAGCCAAAGATTTTGTCCCGAGGCCGGCCGGTACTCCTCTCCCGCCTTCGCCAAGGCTTCGGCGTGCAGGCCCTCGATCCCTCCCCCTCCGCCTTCGCCAAGGCTGCGGCGGACAGGCGGTTCCGGGGTCGCAGGGGGATGGAAGGACCGGCGCGCGGACTCGATGCAGGGTGGGGACAATGAGTCTGTCACCCTGTTTGCGGCACCGTCCTCTGGACTGGGTGCTGCATCGGTCTGAGGCACGCCTCGCTAGAGTCCTCGACTTGTGAAAGTCGATGCGATTAGGTCAAGTTCGGCCCCTGCCGTTCCAACCCCACCCCCCTGCCTCCGAGGACTCTACGTTAGCGAGGCGCGGAAGAGGGGTGGGGACTGACAGCAGGGTCTTCATGAGTCTGGGGACTCGACTGGGTCTGAGGCGGCGCCTCGCTAGACTCTGGCCCTGTTCATGCTGCGTTAGGGCGCGGTTGCGACGCCAGCGTTGACACCGGGGCGGGCGACGATAAGCTTGGGCCGAGTTCGCGAACTTAACGATTCTGCATCATGTTACTCAAAGTCAGCCTGATCATAGCCATTCTGGCCGGCATCGGCACCCTGGTGGTCAGTCATCTTCAAGTGTCGGAGGCGGTGGCCATCCTGAAGCAGACGCTGCAGGACACGACGGCCGATCTCGAAAGGACACGGCTCGCCGAGGCGGCGGCCAAGAAGGATGCCAAGGCGTCCAAGGATGAGGCGGAGAAGACGGCCAGGGAACTGGCCGAGACGCAGGCGAACCTCGAGACGGCGACCACGCAGTGGAAGGCGCAGGAGACGCGCGCCAACGACAACGAGGCGAAGCTGAACCGGGCGACGTCGCAATTGAACGACGCGCAGCGTGACCTGGGTGCGTGGTCGGCGCTTGGCATTCCGGTGGAGCTGGTCAGGAATCGGCTCGGCGACCTGGTCCGGGTCACCCAGGCGCGCGACGCTCTGCAGGAGGAGAACAAGGAGATGCTGCAGAAGATCAACAAGATCCAGGCGGAGTTGGCCAAGTACACCCAGGACAAGGATGTTCCGCCACCCCTGCCGGCCGGCCTCAAGGGGACGGTGGTGGCTGTGAATCCGCAGTGGGAGTTCGTGGTGTTGGACATCGGGGGCAACCAGGGCGTGCTCGAACGGGGCGAGATGTTGGTCAGCCGCGACGGCAAACTGGTCGCCAAGGTGCGGATCACGAGCGTTGAAGCGAGCCGGTCGATTGCGAATGTCCTGCCCGAATGGAAGCAGACGGACGTTCAGACGGGCGACATCGTGATCGTGACGAACTGATCATGGAACGGCTTTGTCACTGGCTGCGGGGGATGGGATGGGTCATGCTGGCGCTGGTGGCCGCGGCGGTGCTGTCGGGTTGCGCCAGCACTGACGACTCGGAGAATCTCTCGGAGCGCCCCTGGAACGCCCCGAGGAGCTGGGAGCACGGTCTACCCTCCGGGATGTTTGAAGGGCGCTGATTTACTTTGCGAATTCGACGCAGCGCGTCTCCCGGAGCACTGTCACACGGATCTGGCCCGGGTATTGGAGTTCGCTCTCGATCTTCCGGGCGATGCCGCGTGCGAGCAATGCGGCTTGGTGATCGTCGATCGTCTCGGGATGCACAAAGACCCGGACCTCGCGTCCGGCCTGGACTGCGTAGCATCGTTCGACGCCCTGGAATGACTGTGCGAGGTGTTCAAGCGCTTCGAGTCGCTTGAGGTAGGTGGCCATCGATTCGGATCGGGCGCCGGGGCGCGAGGCGCTGATGGCGTCGGCGGCGCTCACGACCACGCCCAGCACGCCGTTCGACGGTGCGGCGTCGTGATGGGTTGCGACGGCGCCGACGATTTCCTCGGACTCGCCATGGCGACGGAGCAGGTCGGCGCCGATCTGGGCATGGCAACCCTCGACCTCATGGTTGATGGCCTTGCCGATGTCGTGGAGCAAGCCGGCGCGTTTGGCTGTGGCGACGTCCAGGCCCAGTTCGGCCGCCAACATCCCCGCCAACTGGGCGACCTCGATCGAGTGATCCAGGATGTTCTGAGAGAAGCTGTATCGGAACCGCAGGCTGCCGAGCAGGCGGGCGACGTCCGGGGGCAGGGGGGGCAAGCCCACGTGAAAGACTGCTTCTTCGCCGCTTCGGAGGATGGTCTCCTGGGTCTCCTGGGCGACCTTGGCCACGATCTCCTCGATCCGGGTCGGGTGGATCCGGCCATCGGCGATCAATCGTTCCATCGCCTGCCGCGCAACTTCCCGTCGAACCGGGTCAAAGCCGGAGAGCACGACCGCGTTGGGCGTGTCGTCGATCAGCACCGTCACGCCCGTGGCGGCCTCGAAGGCGCGGATATTCCGGCCTTCGCGGCCGATGATCCGGCCTTTGAGATCATCTCCGTTGAGGGAGACAGTGGCGGTGGTTGTCTCGAAGGTGTGTTCGCCGGCGTACCGTTGGATGGCGACGGCGATGATGCGGCGCGCCTGCTCTTCGGCCCTTGCGCGGGCGGCTTCCATGACGTGGCGTGAGAGATCCGAGGCGTCCTTCTGGATGTCCTCCTCGACTTCACGGAGCAACAGGGCGCGGGCCTCGGCCTCGGAGAGATGCGCCAGCCGCTCGAGTTCCTTGCGGCGCTGGCGGACGAGGGCCTCGAGTTCCGCCTGGGTGGCCTCAGCGGTCCGGCGGTCGGCGTCGACTTGCTGCTGCTGATCGCGCAGGGACCGCTCGCGTTCTCCGAGGATTTCCAGCTGGTGATTGACCAGGCACTCGCGTTGCGCCAACCGCTGGTGGGTCGCCTCCGATTCCCGGCGCTGGGCCTGGAAGCCCTCCTCGGTCTGACGCCGGACACGGAGCGCCTCCTCGCCGGCGGCGATTCGCGCCTCGTGCACGACGCCCGCCGCCTCCCGGCGGGCTGTGTCCAGCAGCGTCTGCCGTTCGCGTTCACGGGTTCCCGCGTTTCGTCGATCCCGCAAGGACCACAGCGAGAAGCCCGCCACCGCGCCCAAGACCAACGACAACCCGACTTGTGCCCACTCGATCGATGCCAGCAGATTCATTTTCAGACCGAGCGCTGCCTGCAAGCAATCCAGCGCGTCGGCGTCAGGATACAATTCAACAACACGTCCTGCGGTCCTGTGGGAACAGACAGCACGACCTGCTCGTCCATCGCCACTCCGCAGAGCCACCCGCGGGCGTCAGCCAGCAGCCGGTCATAATGTCCCTTGCCCCGGCCCAACCGACCCCCGACGGGGTCGAATGCTAATCCAGGCACGAGAACCAAGTCCAGTCGGTTTACGGGGATGGAGGCGCACTGGGGTCCTGGTTCGAGGATTCCATACCAGCCTGTGCGGAGGTCGGCGGGGCCCCCGACGCAGGCGGCTTCATAGGCTCGGCAGGCGGGTTGGTATCGAGGCAGAGCGACGGTCCGGTCTTGGGACCATGCCTCGCGGATCACCGGCCACAAGTCCAGTTCATCGCGCATGGCCGCATAGAACAGGATCGCGCGCGCCGTCCGCCATTCATCGCGGGCGACCAGAAGCCGGCAGGCGGCGGTCGAGGCTTCGGTGCGGGTTTGAGCCGGGACGGCCTCGAGTCGGGCGGTCAATTCGGTGCGGAGCGCGGCTTTGGCGGAGTCGAGGGATTGATCCATAAGTCGAGGACACTAGCGAGGCGCGGCCTCAGACCCGGTCGAGTCCCCAGGCACATGAAGACCCTGCTGTGCCTGCCGATCCTCTCTTCCGCGCCTCGCTGATGTAGAGTCCTCGAAGGCAGGGGGGTGGGGTTGGAACGGCAGGGACCCAACTTGAACTGTTGACTCCATGTTCCACAAGTCGAGGACTCTAGCGAGGCGCGGCCTGGCGTTGGGCGCGCCACTGGTCGAGCCGCTCCTTGATCTTCCGCTCCACTCCCTGGGCGGTGGGGGTGTAGTACTGGCGAACGGCGCCCAAGTAATCCTGGGCGACGAAATGTCCCGGGTGATCGTGGGGGTAGACATAGCCCTGGCCGTGGCCAAGCCGTTCGGCGCCCGAGTAGCCCGTGCCGCGGAGGGCTTGGGGTACGGGCAGCGTACGGCCGGACCGGACATCTTCGAGCGCGGCGTCGATGGCGACGCAGGCGCTGTTGCTCTTGTTGGCGGTGGCGATGTAGAGAGTCGCTTCGGCGAGGGGGATGCGGGCCTCGGGCCAGCCGACGAACTCGGCGGCCTGGCAGGCGGCTTGGGCGAGGACCAGCGCCATGGGATCCGCCAGACCGACGTCTTCGGCTGCGCAGATGACAATCCGGCGGGCGAGGAAGCGGGGGTCTTCGCCGGCATGGATCATCTTGGCCAGCCAGTACAGAGCCGCATCCGGATCGCTGCCGCGCATCGACTTGATGAACGCCGAGATGGTGTCGTAGTGCCCGTCCTCATCGGCGTCGTAGACGACCGCCTTGCGTTGGATGCTCTGTTCGGCGACGGCGAGGGTGACTCGGACGATGCCGTCGGGGGCGGCCGGGGTGGTCAGCGCTGCCAGTTCAAGGGCGTTGAGGGCTTTTCGGGCGTCGCCGTCGGCAATCTTCGCCAGATGGCCAAGCGCGGCGGGCTCGACCTCGAGCGCGAGAGCGGCCAGGCCTCGCTCGCGATCGACCATGGCCCGTTCGAGCAGGGCTGTCAGTTCGGCTTCCGTCAGCGGTTGCAGCTCGAAGACCTGGGACCGTGACACCAGGGGTGCGTTGACGAAGAAGAACGGGTTGTGGGTGGTTGCGCCGATGAGGCGGACGCCGCCGCTCTCGACGTCGGGCAGGAGCACGTCCTGTTGCGCCTTGTTGAACCGGTGGATTTCGTCGATGAACAGGATGGTTCGGTGGCCGGCATTGGCGAGGCGATTGGCGGCGGCGGCCAGCTCGCGGCGGAGGTCGGCGACGTTGGACTCGACACCGCTGAGCCGGATGAACCGGGAGCGGCTGTGCTGGGCGATGACGTGGGCCAGGGAGGTCTTGCCGGTTCCGGGGGGGCCAAAGAAGAGCAGGGACTGGAATCGGTCAGCCTCGATCGCGCGTCGGAGCAACTGTCCCGGCCCCAGGACGTGCGTCTGCCCCACGTAGTCCTCGAGGGTCCGGGGCCGCATCCGAGAGGCGAGCGGCGCTGTCGATGGCGGGGGCGCAGGTTCGCCGGCCGGTGCTTCCTGTCGCGGTTCGTGGGGGAACAGGTCGTCTGCCTGCATGCTTCGAGTTTAATCCCGCGCCGGGGCGGGAATCCAGGGCAGAGTCCTCGACGTGTGGAATGTGTGGTCAACAGGTCAAGTTTGGTCCCCGCCGTTCCAGGCCCAGCCCCCCGCCTTTGAGGACTCTGAATTAGCGAGGCGCGGAAGAGAGGGTCCGGAAAGGCGGCAAGGCTACATGGGATCGCGGGCTTCGTTAGGTCTGAGGCGGCGCCTCGCTAGGCAAAAAAAACCCCGCCACGATGCCGTGTGTAACAGTTCCTTTGAACTTCCTAGAAACAGGTGGAGCCCTGCCGACGGCGTTCGACTTCCAGTCAAGGCGTGTCGGCGGCCGTGCGGCGGCCGGGCTCCCGGATTTCGAGCTTACGGTTCAAGGACATAGTTTCTAATCACGAGCAATGGCAGGGTAAATCCGAGACCGACTTTCCAAAGAGCACTTGGCGGTGTCCCGCCGGCTGCAGTCAACGGTGCTTGTATGGCTCGAATTCCTGGCGGCGGCAAGTGAAAAAGAAGTCCAAGGGGTTCCAATGGGACCCCTAAGGCAGCGCGGCGAGGCGGCGTTGGCCTTCGAGCAGGAAATCGAGGTAGGTGACGAGCTTATCGCCGAGCTCCTTACGAGGCACAATCGCGTCAATGAAACCGTGGTCCTGGAGGAACTCGGCGGTCTGGAAGCCCGGCGGCAGCTCGGCCTGGGTCGTGTCCTTGATGACGCGGGGGCCGGCGAACCCGATCATGGCGCCGGGTTCGGCGATGATGAGATCGCCGAGGCTGGCGTAGCTGGCCATGACGCCGGCGGTGGTCGGGTGGGTGAGCAGGCTGATGAAGGGAATTCGATTGCGGGTGTGATAGGCGAGAGCCGCGGAGGTTTTGGCCATCTGCATGAGGCTGAACATGCCCTCGTACATGCGCGCGCCGCCGCTCGTCGAGATGATGATCAGGGGCAGACCGCGTTCCGTGGCGGCCTCGATCAGGCGGGTGAGCTTCTCCCCGACCACCGAGCCCATCGAGCCGCCGAGGAAACCAAAGTCCATCACGCCGAGGGCCACCCGATGGGATCCGATGACGCCCTGGCCGGTGATCACGGCGTCCTTGAGTCCGGTGCTTTGCTGGTAAGCGGCCAGCTTGTCGGTGTACGCCGCCACTCCCGTGAATCCCAAGACGTCCACACTGGTCATTTGGGCGTCCATTTCCTCGAAGCTGCAAGTCTCCACCAGGGCGTGGATCCGCTCGCGGGCGCCGATGGGGAAGTGGTGGCCACAGCGGGGGCAGACCTTCAAGTTCTCATCCAGCTCCTTGTCGTAGATCATGGACGAGCATTTGGGGCACTTGGTCCAGAGCCCCTCGGGGATCTCTTTCTTGCGTGATTTGAGCCCACCCAACTTGGGTTTGCGGGTGAACTTGGTCTCCGCGGGCGTCCCTCCCGGGTCTGCCGGTTCGAGGTTGAGCGCCTTCTTGGCTGGGAAGGATGCGGCCATAGGCTCGGGCTTGAGACTTCGTTGCGGGCGGTTTTTCACAGGCATGCGCAGGAGGTTCAGGTGCGGCTCAGTTCAGACTCCCCGGGCGACGGTCCAGACGCAGATCTCCGCCGCACCCGCCCTGCGGAGGACAAGGGCGCAGGCGTTGGTCGTGGCGCCTGTTGTGAGGACGTCGTCCACGAGGACAAACCGGGATCCCTTGGGCACACGACCGCCCGCGAGGGCGAACGCCCGGCGCACGTTTTCCGCCCTTCGATTTCGGCTCAGCATGGTTTGTGTCCGCGTAGGTTCGACCCGCTGCACGAGGCGGGTGTTCAAAGGGATGCCGGTTGCGGTGCTCAAGCGTCGGGCCAGGCGTTCGGCCTGATTAAACTCCCGTTCCCGTTGTCGGCTCGGATGGAGCGGCACCGGCACCAGTCCGTGCCACGATTCCAGGGCCAGATTCGGAGCCGCGCGCTGGATCAGCAAGTCCGCGAGAAACGGCTCGAACCACATGGCCCGGTGGTATTTGTATCGGTGAATCACGTCGAGAATCAGCGGGGTCGCCACCACCGCGGCCCGGGCGTGCGAAATATGCCAGACCTGTCTCGCGCAATTGCCACACACAAACGCATGGTCAATCGCGCCCTCATACGGCAGCCCACAACGGCCGCACCACGGCGGTTCGACAAACCGCACGCCGTCCGGACGCGATCGGCACGTACGACCGACGTAGCCTTCCCGGGCGTTCGACGGTTCGGCGCGGCAGATCTGGCACCAGTCAGGGTAGAAGAAAGCCACTGCGGCATCAAGAAGCCAGTTCAACCGGCGGATTGCTGGACGCGCGCGCGGCATTGCCTCCTTCGCCGACCAGCAAGCGGCGGGCCAGGATCACCAGGAGGATCACCAGGACGGCCAGACCCAACCAGCCGTCCACCACCTTGCCGGTCCCCCAGAACGCCGAAGCCTGCATCGTGTCCGGACGCTGATTCGTCGCAAACGCGAACGTCTTGATCCAGAACGTCCAGGCGGCATGGAATCCCATCGACATCCACAAGGCCCCTGTCCGCTGATAGATCAAGCCCATGACTGCTCCCGCCATGGCCAGCGTGAAGAAGGCCGGAACCAGGGTGTCGCAATCCGCCAAACCCCGCAACATGCCTCCCAGGACCGTCAGTCCCGTCGTCCATTCCACCGGTCCCGTCCACCTGGTTCGCTCGAAGAAATGCACCAGGGCATAGAGCAGGCTGCTCGACACGAGCGCGATGCGGGGCCCCGCGGCGCGTGCCATCGAGCCCAGCATGGCCCCGCGAAACAAGATCTCCTCGATCGGGCTCACCAGCAGGGCTGCAGAGCTCGCGTTCAAGCCGTGGCGCCAGATCGCCTCCGGTTGGCGCCCCGTGTCCCACATCCTGGGCCCGAGGGTGACCTCGAACACCGCGACCACGGCCACCAAAAGGAAACCGCCGATGGCGCCCCGGAGAAGTTGGCCGGTCGGATTGCGGCCACGGCCGAGTCCCAGGTCCTCCAACGAGGAGAGGCCATGGGCCCTGAGCATGGGCCAGAGTCCAGCCAGCGCCATCAGCAGTAGCGACCGGTGGACGTAGCGATGGAAAGGCATGGTCTCGAGCACCCGCAGTCCGGGAAACGTTCGTGCGAGGAAACAGCCGGCCTGGTACAGCCAGGGAGCGAGCAGAGCGCCCCCCAGCAGCACCGCGCCGACAAACAGCAACCAGTTCCACAACGCACGCATGGCCCGCGGAGGCTAATCTGCTCTCTGACCGCTGACCAGCATTTCGCCCCCCGCAATCCGCGGGCGTTCGATGAGAATCCGGGATGGGGCGCACGACAGGATTCTCCAGCAGACGCGAGATGCGGTTCATCGCGTCCTCCCCCGCCGGACAGGCATCGGGCCGCGGTCACCCCCCGGGCCATGTTCCTCGTTCATCCCCTCGCGTTTGGGCGCAAGACAGGATCCCGAGGAGTCGGCGTGTGCCAGCAGTGATTGTCACCCGAGGAGGGAGCACAAAGGGCAGCTTCGGGCTGGATTTGCGCCTCTGCAACGCGTAGATTCCCCGAGCTGGGTGTTCCCAGCCTCGAGGTGTTGGACTCAGTACCCTGGGGGCAGGGGGATGAGTTCATGCGTCGCATCCTATTGGCAGTGCACGGCGAGATCGGTAAGGAACACAAACCGGCTGCGTGAGCGAGGCGACCGAGATCTTGAAGGCCATCCGGGCCGGCGGACCTCAGGCCACTGAAGAACTGATCCTGGTGGTCTACGATGAGCTGCGTCGGTTGGCCGCCTGCCAGCTGGCCCGGGAACAGGGCACCCAGACACTCCAACCGACGGCCCTGGTCCACGAAGCCTACCTGCGACTCGTCGGCGACTCGAAGGCGTGCTGGGAGGGGCGGGGCCATTTCTTTGCCGCAGCAACCGAGGCGATGCGGCGGATTCTGCTCGAGAACGCCCGGCGGAAAAAGCGGGTGAAGCGCGGCGGCGGCTGGCAGAAGGTGGCATGGAGCGAGCCGGATGTGGCGGCAAGTCTGCCGTCGGAAGATCTGCTGGCGCTGGACGAGGCGTTGGATCTACTGGCCCGGACCGATCCGCCAGCCGCTCAGCTCGTCAGGCTCCGGTTTTTTGCCGGCCTGTCGTATGAGGAGGCGGGGGAGATCCTGGGGATGTCACGGCGCAGTGCATTTCGCACGTGGGCTTACGCCCGGGCGTGGTTGTTCCGCCGGTTGACTGAAGCCGGGGGCGGTTCCGGCAAGGTGGCGTCGGGTAACCCGTGAGTCGGGGGCGATTCTCCGTCGGTGCCGCTGGCAAGGAACTTGGCACTGTGGAGCAGTTTCCGGCGCATGAGTGAAGTGTACGGCGCACTGGGTGCCAGGCGTCATGAGTGCCGATCGCGAAGAACGGGTCAAAGAGATCTTCGCCGATGCCCTGGAGCGGGCTGAGGGAGAGGAGCGATCCCGCTATCTGGCGGAAGTCTGCGGCGGCGATCGCGAACTGCGGCAGTCGGTGGAGGCCTTGATCGCGGCGCATCAGGAGGCGGGTCCTTTTCTCGCCGACCGGGCGCGTGGGGCGAGATCGTCGTCGGGGGGTGAGAATCCGTTGTTTGGTGAGGGCAAAGCGTTGGGGGACTTTCGGCTGTTGCGGGAGGTGGGGCGCGGGGGGATGGGGGTGGTGTACGAGGCGCAGCAGATCTCCCTGGGGCGGCGGGTGGCGTTGAAGGTGCTGCCGTTTACGGCGCTGCTGGATGAACGGCTGCAGCAACGGTTCAAGAACGAGGCTCAGGCTGCCGCCCAACTTCATCATGCCAACATCGTTCCGGTATACAGTGTCGGGTGCGAACGCGGCGTCCATTACTACGCCATGCAGTTTGTCGAGGGGCAGCCGCTGTCGGCGGTGATTAAGGAGTTGCGGCAGCGGACCGAGGGCGGATCGGCCCTGCTGGGTCCGCAGGCGGAAGCTGAGGGCACCTCCGGGCCGGCCGGTTGGCTGACGAGCGGCGGGTCGACGCGGAGCCCGGCGTATTTCAGGTCGGTTGCCAGGCTGGGGATTCAGGCGGCGGAGGCTTTGGATCACGCGCACGAGCTGGGGGTGATCCATCGGGACATCAAACCGTCGAACCTGCTGTTGGACGCCAAGGGCCATCTCTGGGTGACGGATTTCGGGTTGGCGCATTGCCGGTTGGCGACGGGCGAGACGTTGACCCAGCCGGGTGACCTGCTGGGCACGCTGCGTTATATGAGCCCGGAGCAGGCGAGCGGGAAGCGCCAACTGGTGGATCCCCGCACGGATGTCTACTCGCTGGGGGTGACGCTGTACGAACTGCTGACGCTGCATGCGGCGTTTGCCGGGCAGGACCGGCAGGAGCTGTTGCGGCGGGTTGAGACCGAGGATCCGCCGCCGCCGCGGCGGTGGAACGATGCGGTGCCGGTGGAGCTTGAGACGATCGTCCTCAAAGCGACGTCCAAGGAGGCTGAGTCGCGGTATGCCACCGCAAAGGACCTGGCGCGGGACCTGGAGTGTTTTGTGAACGACCGGCCTATCGAGGCGCGGCGACCGTCCGGCGCGCAACGGCTTGGCCGGTGGTCGCGCCGGCATCGCGCGGCGGTGGTGGCGGCGGTGGTCGTGCTCGCGCTCTTCGCGGTGGGTTCGACGATCGGCACGGTCCTGGTGCTTCAGAAGCAGGCGGAAGCCGTCCGCCAGCAGGACCGGGCGCTGGCGGAAGCGCGGCGCGCGGACCTCAACTATCACCTGGCACTGAGCACCATCGAGAGCAGCGTGCTCAAGGTGCTGTATGACGAGTTGCCCAGGCAACAGTCTCCCGATGGCGACCGCGAACTGCTGCTGGGCGCCGTGGGGTTTTACGAACGGTTTCTCGACAACAACCAGGACCGGCCCCAGGCACGTTTTGACGTCGCCCACGCCTTCTCGCGCGTGGGCCGGCTGCGGCGCCACCTCGGAGACCTGGAAGAGGCCCAGGCTGCGCTGGAGCAGGCGGCTTCAAGCTGGGAGGCGCTGGTCGCCGAGGTCCCGGATAATCCGCTGTACCGTGAGAATCTCGTCGAGACTCTGTGCGACGTGGCGGGTGTCCTCTCCAGTCTGGGGCGTTTCGAGGAAGCCATTGCCCGCGCCCAGGAAGCGATCCGGCTTGGGGCAGAACTGGTGCAGGCGCACCCGGAGAGGGACACCCACAGCCGCCGACTGGCCCAGGCTTGCGAAACACTCGGCAGAATCCACGGCGAAAGAGGAGACGCGGTTCGTGAGGTCCAGGCCTCCGAGAAAGCCCTCGCCGTGCTCGAGGCGTTAAGCGTCGATGCCGCGGCTGACGCCAAGACCCGGACCGCCATTGCGAACATCACGCTCAAGTTGGCGGAGGCCCGATTCGCACAAGGCAATCGGCGTCAAGCCGAGAAGGACTTTCGAAGCTGCGTGGACCATTATTCTGCCATGGCCCGGGAGGAGCCCGATATACCCGGGCACAGGCAGAAGCTCGGCCGGTCGCTCGAAGGCCTGGGCAATCTCCTGAGCTGCGCAGGCCGGGTTGCCGAAGCCGAGCAATGCCTGCGCCAAGCCACGGCCACCCAGGAAGCGCTCGAACAGGAGTTTCCCGCCGTGCCGGCTTTCAAGTGCGATCAGGCCCGCACGCATCTGAACCTGGCCTGCGTGTTCGAACTGCTCAACCGCCCCGATGCGATCCAGGAGCATGCCGAACGGGCCTTGGCCCTCATGGACGAAGCGATGGCATTGTGTCCGGCGAACGTCCCGTACGCGAAGCGGCTGGCCGATATCCAGGCTGTTTGCGCCGGCTTGTTGTTCCGGTTGGGGGACGTCAAGAACGCTGAAGCCCTGGCTCGGAAGAACCTGCCCCGGCTGGAAGATCTGGTGGCGCGGCAGCCCGCGGTGCCGGCCCATCGATTTGCCCTGGGCAGGTGTCATGGCACGCTGGCGGCCGCCAGGGGGATCGCCGGTGATCTCAAGGGTCTCGAAGAGCACAGCGCCAAAGCGATGGCGGCCTTCGAAGTCCTGCGGCAGGCCCATCCGGAGATGTCCAGCCACATAATGGACCAGGCCCGGCAGCAGGGGGACTGTGCCGACATACTGTACCAGAACATGAAGTTCCCCGAAGCCATTGCTGCCTATGCGATGGCTCTAAAGATGGTCGAGGCCGGCGGAGAACGGCTCCTGGCGTCGCCCGGTGCGCAGGCCTTCCTCGTGTTGACGTGCATCCGGATGAGCACTGCGGAGCGGCAAGTCAAACAGTACGCCGACGCTCACGCGCATCTGGCCAGGGCCCTGGCTCTGGCGGAGAAGCTGAGCGGGCAGCACCCTGAGAACCTGCAGTTCCGCAATATCCTGGCCTATACCTGCAGCGTGTATCCCATGCCGCCCGGCCACACGGAGTTCGAGGAGGCGGACCGGGTTTTTCAAAGGGGGCTCGGGATCGCCGGACAATTGCTTCAGCAGGTTCCCGCCAACAGGGACTTCCGCGAGACCGCCAGCACGCTCCATCTTAATCGTGGCCTCATCCAGTGGGAGAACGGTCAAAAGGAGGAGGCCATCGAGTCGACGCTCCGTGGTCTGCGAATAACCGAGGGGATCGTGGCGGAGATACCCCGGCATCCGGCTCTGCGCCGCGCCCTGGCCCAGGTGCACCGCATGCTGGGAAGTCGCTACCAGTCTCTGAATCGACAGGAGGAAGCGATCGCTGAGTTT
Organism: Verrucomicrobiota bacterium; assembly: GCA_029556615.1. Taxonomy (GTDB): domain Bacteria; phylum Verrucomicrobiota; class Verrucomicrobiia; order Limisphaerales; family J093; genus JAKQDD01. The sequence goes on from JAKQDD010000105.1 coordinate 16,239, forward strand.
AGGAAAGCGGTTGAACTGCTCGAAGGCCTGTCGGCGGAGTTCCCGGACATTCGCAGTTACCACGTGAACCGCACCGGAGGCGTCCTTCTCGCCGACGTCCTCGGCAGCCTGTCGGCGCTCCTTGCCCGCTGCAACGATTCCACGCTGCGCGACCTTGACAAGGCCCTCGCCGCGGGAAGGCGCGCCGTTGAATTGGATCCCGAGAACGCCGCCTGCTGGCAGAGTCTTGGCGGAGTGTTGCTTCTGGCCGGGCGCTGGGCCGATGCCGCGGAAGCGGCGCGTCGGGCCGCCGCGTTGCACGCCGCCGGCGACACCCCCGAGGATGCCACGCCCCTGCTGATCCTGGCCGCGGCTGCTGAGAAGACCGGTGACCGCCCTGCCGCGGCGGCGCAGTACCTGGCAGCGCTCCGCCCGCTATCCAAGGGCAGCGATGAGCCCCCGTTCGATTGGGTGGGACTCGAAGTGAGCAAGCTCCTGGGGATCACGCGCAAGCCGTTTCACCGTCGCCTCCCCTCGACCGGCAAGCCCATCGAGGGCGTCGAGGTCCGGGTCGGGTCGGGCGAGGCTGGATCGGGCTTGTCCCGGCTGGTGGATGGCAGCGGTTTGGCCGACGGCGACCGGGACGGCTTGCTCGAGCACGACGTGGATCCGGCGCAGATGTGGTTGTCGTCGGAAGGCGGTCCGCCGGCCTGGGTCGAGTTTGACCTTGGCCGGGCGCGCCCGCTGGGGGCCATTCAGGTCTGGAACTACAACCAGGAGGGAAAGACCAACCTCGGCATCGCTTCCCTCGACGTGTCGGTGTGGACCGCAACCAACGGCTGGCAACGCCTGCTCGATGACGCGGCACTGCTGCCCGCGAGAGACCGGTTCGATTACGACGAGCCCGACATTCTCAGTGCCCATGCCGCCCGGGCCCGGAAGGTCCGCTTCGATGACCTTCGCGCATTCCAACCGGGTGGCGTCATGGGCTTGAGCGCAGTCCGGTTCACCGAGGCGCGCGGGGCTGAGCCGACGGCGCCGCGACCGCCGGATAAAGGAGTCTTCGGGGTCGGCCTGCCGGTTTCTCTGGGATGGGTGGCGGGAGATGGAGTGCTGGCGCACCGAGTGTATTTGGGTGCCGATGCCGATCACCTCGAACGGGTGGCCGAGGTTCCCAGTGGGGAAGGATGCGAGGTTCGTCTGACGGTCTGCGCTGTGGAGCCCCGTTACGCTTGGAAAGTCGAGGCGCTGACTACAGACGGTCGCACCGTGCCCGGCCCGCTCTGGACCTTCTCGACCGGCCGGGTTCTCGCCCACTGGGCGTTCGATGCCCGGGATTCGGAGGACGCGGCCGATGCCAGCGGCTTTGGGCGCACCGGTCGATTCGTCGGGCACGCCCATGTGACGGAGGATCCCGAGCGTGGTTGGGTCCTCGAGCTCGATGGCGATGGCGACCGAGTCGAGTGCGGCGGGGAAGCGGAACTGGCGTTGGTCGACGGTTTCACCATCTCTGCCTGGGTGAAGGTCAACGAGTTCGAGCGTCCCTGGCAGGCGGTGGTTGCCAAGGGGATCAGTGCATGGAGGTTGGCCCGGCAGGAGGCGCAGGACAGGCTGTGCGTCCACTGCGCTGGACTGAAACCGGCGGATTCCTGCGGCGGCCTTGCGGCGGGCGGAACCGTCCCGGCGAACGACGGCCAATGGCACCATCTGGCGGCGGTTTATGACGGCTCACGCCTTGCGCTGCATGTGGATGGCCAACTCGATGGCGAACAGGAAGTCGTGGGCGGCGTCCTGCAGACCAACGCCTTCGCCGTCTGGATCGGCGACAACCCCGGGACTCCCTCCAGCGCCTTCAACGGGTGGATCGACGACGTGCAGATCCACAATACGGCCCTGAGTGCGGAGCAGATCCGCGCCTTGCACGCGGCCCAAGGACCAAGTCGCAATCCCTCTTCTGTTGGACCTCGAGTGCCGGCCGAACCCACTGCCGGGCCGGAGGTCGACGTGACGCAAACGGAGCCAGATGAAGAACCGCCGATGAAATGATGGATCCCAGAGCTTTCGGCACCCGCGGTGGTCCGGCGCAGATCGGCCACGGTGGGTGCCGGGAAACAGGCGGCCGGTGAGTTCCTGTTGGAGAGCAGCGCACTCGCCGGCCGGGGTCGCTCCCGGGCGAAACGTCCGCCCGCCCGGGGGTCAGACCTTCTTGTGTATAGCGCGGACACAGAACCGAGGCAAGCCGCGAAAGGCCTATCGAAGAACCGGGTACTCGATTCGGGAGGCCAATTCCGGTCCGTCAGGCGGTCGGTTCGCCGGCGCCTCGACGCATGAAAGGTAAAGCAGTGAAACGATGCAATGCAACAATACGACCGGTCGTAGTCGCCCTGGCCTTGCTGGGGTTGACGGGAACGGCGCCCGGGATTCGAGGCGCCACGCTTCAAGGTCTGGGTGACCTTCCGGGGGGCACTGTCTGGAGCTGGACAACTGCCGGAAACGGGCACGCACTGTCCGCGGACGGCCAAGTCGTGGTCGGCCAGAGCAGCAGCGACATTCCCGGGCTCCCGTCCTACGAGCCGTTCTGGTGGAGCAGTGACACCGGGATGCTGGGGATGATGAACCTGTTGGGCATCAGTACCCCCGAGTATGGTTGGCACGAGGCGCGCGCCGTGTCGGGAGACGGTTCGGTTGTGGTCGTCTTGGGATCATACCTGGGCAACCGCTGGACTTTTGGCCCGTACGGCTTGACCGCCGATACGGTGCCGTTGGATCCGTATTACACGTTCGACATCTCGGACGACGGGCAGGTCATCGTGGGCGCAGTCAATGCCAACGACATTCTGCAGGCTGCTCTGTGGAGTGAACAGACGGGCGTGATCGTTCTGGGATTGCTCAATCCGGGCGATCTCCAGAGCGAGGCGCGCGCGGTTTCCGGCGACGGGATGGTGGTCACCGGCTGCAACCATCGGCCGGTGCCACCCGATGATCCGGTCGGCTCGGACAGCGCCGGTTTCGTCTGGGCACCAGAAACAGGGATGGTCGAACTGAACGGTCTGCCAACCGACGGTCGCTTTAACGTCATCCCGAAAGACATCTCCCAGGATGGGGCACGGATTGTTGGCGAAGTGTGGGAGTATTTCATCGGCGTTGATCCGCAGACCGGCGAACCGCTGATCACCGCCCAACCTCAGGCGTTCCTGTGGACTGCCGAATCCGGGCTCTGCCGGCTGGGCTTTCCGGCGGGGGCCGGAGGCAGCCAGGGCTTGGCAATTTCCGGTGACGGAACGGCACTCGGAGGGAGAATTGGTTCGGTCGATGCCTTTCTGTGGCATGAGGATTTGGGTTTGGCTGAGCTAAAGCCGCTCATAGCTGACTTGGGCTGCAGCGCCGTGAGCTCCTGGCATGATCTCGGAGCCGTGTCTGGCCTTTCGGCAGACGGGACCTTGGTATGCGGTTGGGGAATCAATGCTGAAAGCCGGCCGGAAGCTTGGGTGGCCAACATTGCTGATCTGTACCTCCGCGTGGAGAGCATCGACCTGAACCTCAAACTGGTCAAAGGTTCGGCTCAAGCAACTGCCATCGTGCTGGTCAAGGACCTGGCGGGCAATCCGGCAAGTGGCGCGCTGGTGACCGCCCACTGGAGCGGTTCAGCGCAGGGGACGGTTCAGGGAACCACGGATCGCAACGGCAAGGTCAAGTTCACCTCCGCCAAGGTCAAAAGCGCGACCGAGTTCACCCTGACCGTGGACGACGTGTCGAAGGCGTTGAGGGTCCACGACTCGTATCGAGACCTCGAGACGTCCGAGACGATCTGGGTCGAATGACCAAGACCGATCCGCATCTGCTGTTCAGACCTTTCGGAGGGCTGCCCAGTCCGGATGTTTCCTACTCGTCAAAGTGTGAGCGACATCCGGGTGGGCTGACGGGTCGGATCCTCTCGGGGGCGCTTGCTGCCTGGATCGGGCTGGAGGGATGGCAGACGGCTTCCCGGTGGACCGGCCTGGAGGAGGCTGAGTTGGATGGGGACGGCGTGATCGCCTACGTTGGCGCAGACCTGGTCGTCGCCGGCAAGCCCCTCGACTACTGGTTGTTCATGCGATGCCAGGATCCAGGCGCCGCGGCCGTCTCTGAGGCTGAGTCCAAACGGTTGGTGCCCCTGCTGGCGGATCGGTTTGCCGGCATGATCACAAACCATGAGACCGGCCTCGTGACGCCCCGGTTTCCCGAGGCCACCCGCAGCCTTAGCCTCTACGCTCTGATGCGGATGGGCACCAACGCCGCCGCGGCCGTTCCGGCCCTGGCGCAGGCGCTGGGTTCGGCTGACCGAAGAACCTGCCTGCTGGCTGCCCAAACCCTCGGTTGCATCGGGCCGGCCAGCGCGAGCGCGGTGCCGCAGTTGACCAACCGGTTGCGCACGAGCAAGGGCGATTACCAGCGGACAGTCATCAAAGCCCTGGGCCGGATCGGCCCGCCGGCCAGGGTCGCCACGCCTGCCCTGTCGGCGGCCTTGGATTCCGGTGACGAGAGCGCCGTGTTGGCCGCCGCCGGGGCCCTTTGGGCCATCGAGCACGATTCGGCCATGGTCGAACCTGTCCTTGTCCGATTGGCCGCCAACGGCAGCGAGGAGCTTCGCCCGAAGGTGCTGGCCCTGTTGGGGGAGGTGCGCGCCGGACAGCGATAGGGTTTCCTCCCGTGGACATCGCCTGTAACCAGACTGTGCTGGCAAAACCCGACGGGAAGCGGGATGGACTGGGTCCGGCGACGTCGCATTGGGCTGACTTGGGGAGAATGGCTTCGGAGACGTCGGGTCCGGCCCGGCGGGAACCGCGGCGGAGGCTTGGACGTGTGCGTTGGAGATTCATCGTCCTCCTGGCCTTGGCCCTGGCCGCCCGCTGCCTGGTCATTCCTGTGCGGGTGACCGGCGATTCGATGTTGCCAACCTACGCCCATGGGCGACTCTCGGTGGCGAGTCCCGTGCCCTATTGGTTCCGCGCACCGCGCCGGGGGGACATCGTGCTGATCGGCAGGAAGGGCCTGGCCTACGGCTACTTGAAGCGCATCCTCAGCCTGCCTGGTGAGACCGTCGAGATGAGGAACGGTGAGCTCTGGGTGAACGGCCGGCAGGTGCCGGAACCGCACGCTCTGTTCTCCTCGGCTTGGCGCTGGCCGGCGGTGACTCTCGCCGTCGACGAGTATCTGGTGATGGGGGATAACCGACAGATCCCGCAGGCGCTCCACTGCTGGGGCGAAGTCCGGAAGTGTGACCTGAGAGGCGTGCTTCTCTGGTAGGCGGCCGCTGCCTCGTTACGACCGAGGGCCGACTGTGAACCTATCCCCATGGGGCCTCTTCCGAGACAGGATGAACTGAATAGGGTGAGCAGGTTCGGAGTTGGCACCCGAACTCACGGCTCCGGCAGCCTTCTTGCACCCTCCGGGAGGGCGGCAAACCGTTGACAGCAGACTCCAAAAACCGGATAAGCGATGCCATGAAACATGCCAATCGCCTGCCTCGCCGCGCCTTTCTCCAGCAAGCCACGCGCCTCACGGTGACCGGCGGCGCGGTGCTCTGGGCTCCCCATGTGTTTTGGAACCGCACCCGCGCCCAGACGGGCGAGTCGCCTTCCGAGGCCATTCGCGTGGGCATCATTGGCGTGGGCGGCCAGGGCCGATCCAACATGAGCACGCCGACCATGGCCCCGCACGTTGTGGCGGTCTGCGACGTCGACCGGAGTCATGTGGCCGAGGCTCAAAAGCAACTGAAGGCCAAGACGGGCTATGACGCGAAGGGGTACTGCCCGGACTACCGCCGGATGCTCGAGGACAAGGACATCGATGCGGTGTTGATTGCGACGCCGGACCATTGGCATGCGTTGCCGGCCATTCACGCGTGCCAGGCCGGCAAGGACGTTTATGTCGAGAAACCCCTGACCCTGACCGTGCACGAAGGCTGGGCGATGGTGAAAGCCGCCCGATACTACAAGCGGATCGTGCAGACGGGCAGTCAGCAGCGCTCGTGGTCGGACCAGAAATTCCGCCGCGCCTGCGAGTACGTGCGGTCGGGGCGGATTGGGGACATCAAGACCGTGCGGGTTGGGCTGCCGGGGGTCAACTGGACCAAGGATGCCGCCGTCCCGGATGGGGAGCCGCCCGCCGAGCTCGACTACCCATTCTGGCTGGGGCCGGCTCCGTTCCGGCCGTACAACAAGCACCGCGTGCACTACTATTTCCGGTTCTTCTGGGATTATTCGGGCGGGCAGATGACCAACTGGGGGGCGCATCACCTGGACATCACCCAGTGGGGGCTTGGCATGGACGAGAGCGGTCCGGTCGAGATCGAGGCCCGGGCCGAGTTCGACCCGCAGAAGCGGTACGAAGTGCCCTCCTGGTTCGAGATCACGTACACGTATGCCAGCGGGATCAAGGTGCTCTGCGGGCAGAGCCATCGCATCGGCACGACCTTCCAGGGACAGGACGGCATCATCTATGTCGATCGCGGCCGCCTCGAGTCCACGGTCAAGGACGCGCTTGCCGAGCCCCTGGCGGCGGATGAGGTCCAGCTGTCCGTGAGCAGGGATCACCACAAGAACTGGTTCGACAGCATCAAGAGCCGCCAGTTGCCCATCTGCGACGTCGCCATCGGCCATCGCTCCGCCACGGTCTGTCATCTCGGCAACATTGCGGTGCGCACGGGCCGCAGAATGCGGTGGGACCCGGCCAAGGAACAGATCGTCGGCGACGACGCCCTGGCCCGGCACCTCAGCTACGAGTACCGCAAGCCTTGGGAACTGCCAAAGATACCGTCCGCCTAGAGTCCTCGACTTATTCCAAACCTGATGCAACGGATTCGAGTGCTTCACCGGCGCGACTGCGCCAATCGGCTCGGCGGGGTGGCGTTGGTTTTGCGTTTGGAGCGGAAGCACTCCAACGCCCGGTCCTCATGAGGTCACCCCCGGAGAGTCAAGAACCATGGTCGGTCCGCGAGGCTTTTCAGTCCCCAGCCGGAAGTGCAGTATCGGTCCGTGGGGAGACTCCATTCTCGCGCTGGCGCATCCGGCGGACCATGGTGGGCGCGAGCGCGAGGAGCACGAGTCCTCCGGCGGCGAGGATCAGGGTGATGCGGAGGTACTGGGCTGGGAAGGCGGCGACGGCTTCCGCGCGAAAGCCACCGGCGATCAAGCCGGCGAGCAGGTTGCCGAGGGAACTGGCCAGGAACCAGACGCCGAGCATCTGACTGACGAGGCGCCGCGGGGCGAGCTGGGTGACCGTGCTCAAGCCCACCGGGCTCAGGCAGAGCTCGGCGACCGAGTGCAGGAAGTAGGTGGTGACCAGCCAGACGGGGCCCACGTGCGCGCCGGCGGCGACCCATTGGGCGGCTCGGATCATGACGGCGAACCCGGACGCGAGGAGGAGGAGGCCCAGGGCGAACTTCACCGGCGCGGCCGGATCCAGTCGCCGGGCTGCGAGCCGCACCCAGAGGGCGGCCATGAGCGGCGCCAGCACGATGACGAACACCGCCCCAAGCGACTGGAAGTACCCGGCCGGGATGGTCCAGGACAACGCCGCGATCTGGCGTCGCGTATAGCGGTCTGCGAACAGGTTGAAGGTCGAGCCCGTCTGCTCGAAGCCGGCCCAGAAGAGCGCCGCCGCCAGGAACAACACGACGATGATCCCGAGCCGCCGACGTTCCACGGCCGACAAACCAAAACACCCGAACGCGGCACCGAAATAGGCGAGGGCGATCAGGACGATGGCGTACGTGGTGCCCCGCGCCACGGTCACGGGGTCGACTTCGATCCAGCCCGTCCATAGCGCGACGATCAGGGCGGTGAACACCAGGCCCGCCACCAGGAGAACGCGCTGCACACGCCGGGGGTGGCATTCCGTCGCCGGCGGTGGGAGACCTGCGGTGCCGAGGCGGTGCCCGGTCCAGCGGAGCTGGAGGAGCCCCAATAGCATGCCAAGGCCGGCGGTGGCAAAGCCCCAGCGCCAGCCGAAGCGTTGTCCGACCGTGCTGCACAGCAGCGGCCCCAGCGCCGCACCGACGTTGATTCCCATGTAGAACCACGTAAAGCCGGCGTCCCGCCGGGCGCCTCCCTCCGGATAAAGCTGACCGACCAGGGCGCTGATGTTGGGCTTCAGCAGTCCCGATCCGATCACGACGGCGAGAAGCCCGAGGTAGAACGTGTCCGTCCGGGGAACGGCGAGCAGGAAGTAGCCGGAAGCGATGGCGACGCCGCCGCACCAGACCGAGCGCCGGGCTCCGAGCCATTGGTCTGCGACCCATCCGCCGGGCAAGGCTGCCAGGTAGACTGCGGCCGTGTAGAGTCCGTAGATGGCGGTGGCCGTGACGTCGGAGAGACCCAGGCCGCCATGCGCGATGGCGTCGACCATGAACAAGACCAGCAGGGCCCGCATCCCGTAGTACCCGAGCCGCTCCCACATCTCGGTCAGGAACAGCGTCAGCAGGCCTGGCGGATGGCCGGAGGGGACCGGGGAGGGTAGGCCGGCTGCCGGTCCTGGGGGCTGATCGGCCGGGGGAGCCATGCGGTGCGCGCGGACGTTCGAGGGGGCAGCTTCCGGTTGGGATCAGCGCGGCTGGCTGAGCCGGGCGCGCACCAGAACGGGGAGGTGTTTAAGCGGGACCGACCCCAGTCCGAGGACCGCCTCGTGATAGCGGCCCAGGTCGAAGCGGTCTCCCAGCTCATTCTGGATGGACTGTCGGAGGCGGACCATGGCCATGCGACCGACGAAGTAGGTGGAGAGCTGCACCGAGGTTTGCTTGGCGCGGGCGATTTTGAGGCGCGCTTCTTCCGCGGATTGGAAGGCGCCTTCGGTGAGGAGGGTCATCGCCTCCTGGTCTGACATCCGGGTGCAATGCATCCGGTGGTCGAGCAGGGCGTTGACCACCGCTCTCAAGTAGAATTTCAGTTGGGTCAACCGCAGCGCCAGATCGCCCTCGCCGTATCCCTGGTCGAGCATCGTTTGCTCGGTGTACACCGCCCATCCCTCGATGTAGGGGCCGGACTGGATGGCGCGCCGGATGAGCGAGGGGGCGCGGTTGGCGTATTCGAGCTGGACATAGTGTCCCGGGTAGGCCTCATGGATGGTGAGGATCTGGAGCATGTGCCGGTTGTACTCCTCGAGCAGGCTGCGGACCCGGTCTTCCGGCCAATCAGCGGACGGCGGGCTGACGGCGTACATGCTGGGGGCCTTGGGATCGAGCGGGGGCGCCGAGTTCAGGTAGGCGACCGAGTTACCGCGTTGGAACTCGGGCATCTCGATGACCTGGCAGCGGTCCGGGTCGGGCAGCCGGAGGAAATCGCTCTGGCGGATGAAAGTCCGGATCCGGTCGACGGCGGCCTGGGCGTCGCGGACGAGGTCTTTGCCTTCGCCGTGTTCGAGGCTGACGGCGCGGAGCACGGCGCGGACGGTCTCGCGGCGGCCGGTTTCGTCGGCGGGCGGCAACGCGGTGCGCGGGTGGTACCGGCTCCAAAGCTGTCGGGCGATGACATACATCTCGGACAGAACCCGGCTGAACTCCGATTCGGCGTCGGCGAGCACCTGGTTGGCCGTGAGTCCGGCGTCCAGCTCGAGCTCGAGCTTGTGGTGGAACCGGGCGCGGCCCAGGCGCCAATCGCCCGTGGCTCGCGGTCTGAGCTCCTGTTCCAGGAAGCGCTGGTACTCGCGGAGGAGGGCGGCGGTTTGGGTTCCGAGGGTGGCGACCGCCTGGCGCTGCGGGCTGTTGCCGACGAATTCGAGGATTTCCTTTTCGTAGAACTGGACGGCGCCCTGGTTTTGGAGGATGGCGGTCTCGAGGACGGCGGCAGGCGGATGCCGCAGGTTGGCTCGGGCCGCGGCGATGACGGCAGGGATCGCCCGCATTCGGGCGAGGGCATTTGCGATATTGGTCTCCGGGGGCAGGGTCGACTGGGTGAGGAGCAGGAAGACGCTGTCGCTGACGTACTCGCTATAGACCCGGGGATCTTCCTCGAACGGACGCGTGCGGGTTGCCAGCCAGAGGATCTTGGTCAGCTCGTGCTGGAAGATGTCGTAGTCGACTTGCCCGTCGCGGGAGAGCTGGCGACAGGGCACTTGGCGGGGAAGGTCTTTGAGGGTCTGGCGGACCAGCGCAGTCCATTCCCGTCGCGCTTCGGGCCGGAGATCCTCGAGTTGGTTGTCGAAGCGGTGATCGCCGAGGCGGGTGGCCTCGAAGGGCCGCAGGCGGAACATGGCTTCCTGGTACTGGCGAAAGAACTCCTGAAGCGTCGCATCGGCATCTGTGGCCCCGCCGGCTTCCAGTCCGGCGCCGGTGAGCAGGGTCGCCAAGCCCAGGATGCAGAAGGCGCGGCGCAGGAGATTCTGTGGCCGTATCCGGGAACCGTTCCGGCCGCGGGCCGAGGACGGCGAGGTTGGCGGATGACCGGGGCGGACCCCGGGGAGGACGTTGTTGGACAGGGAATGCTTCATGGTTCGATTTCCTTCCAGACGAGACGGCGACGGAACTCAGGGAAGTAGAGGTTTCGGCCTGCGGCTTCGAGTTCGCCGCGTTGGAAATCGACGGGATCGGATCGCAGACTCCGCTTGGGGGGTGTCAGCGGCTGGTTGTGGTCCCGGTTGGCGGCGAGCCGGTATTGGCTGAGGCCGCCGAAGTAGAAATCGCGGAGCTCGCGGCGCTGGGCGGGGTCGAGGTCGGTGGCGTACTGGGTGGCGAAGCCGCCCATGTAGGGGTCGACGGGCACCCAGCCGTAGGGGGGGAGGTGGATTTCGCACCAGTCGTGGATGGACTCAGATCCCGGGAAGAGGCTCCAGCCGGACTGCCAGCGCGCGGGGATTCCGTGAAGGCGGCAGAGGGCGATGAAGAGAAACGCCTGCTGGCCGCAATCGCCGTACCGATGGGACAGGCAGTAGTCACTCAAGTTCCGGATGGTGCCGTACTCGGGGCTGTAGCTGTAGCGGATGTTGTCGGCGATCCAGTCATAGAACCGGCGGGCCAGCCGGGCGGGGTTGCGCTCGGCGCCGGCGATTTGGCGGGCCACGGTGCGGAGGGGGCTGGTGAATTCGACATGGGTTTCCTGCCGGGTGTGCCGGTCGAGGTCGGGATCGAGGGGTCGGGGCAGGGCGACACGAGCGGGGTCGATGTCGAAGTGCACTCCCCAGGCGGTGTAAGCGTACTCAATCCAGATCCGGGTTTCGGCGTTGGTGGCCGCGGGGTGTTCGACGTACGCGGAGCGGATGGGGCTATCCGGATCCGCCAGGGCTTGCAGCGGGGAGGACGTACCGAGCAGGGTCAGGCGGTCCTGAAATCCGTAGCGCCGAGGCACAGGAAACCAGGCGCGGACGGTCGTGCCGGGCGGGATGGTGTCGGCGGGCACGGTGAGCGTCATGGTCACTTGCAACCGCTTCGGCAGCACATACGGCCGCTGTTCCCGGCGGGCGGCATCGCGGATGGCGACAGCGTTCTCCCACGAGAGCCGGGCTTTGCCGGCGGCGCGCCCGGGGGAGCGCCGTCGTGCTCCGAGCTCGGGGTGTCGGAAGAACAGGTTGCTGATGGCGGTGTCCGCATACCAGCGCGTGCCGTCGATCTGGATCGAATCGAAGCGGCCCTCCGCGAGCCAGCGTTCGAACTCGGTCGGCGAAGCATCGACCAGGGACTCCTCGAGCGCGGTCCAGAGGGCCGCTCGGGTCAGGGGGTAGTCGAGCCGGATGCGCCGCAATCGCTCGCGCTCCTCCTCGAGGCGGAGGCGGTGGGTCGAGCCGGGGCGGGCGGTTTCGAGGGCGCGTTCGAGGGCGGTTTCCGCCTCGCGGAAGCGTCCCTTGCGTTCGAGTTGGGCGGCGTGATCGAGGACGCCGGCCTGCAGCAGGCCGGCGAGGGCACAGGCCAAGCCGAGGCCAACCAGCCCGGTTCTTCTGAGGACCGACCGGAGGACTGGGTGCATGGGCTTACCGTCGGGCCTTCCGGCCGCGGCGTTGCATCAACTCTTCGATCGCATCCGCCTCGAGGGGGATGTCGGCCATGAGATCGACGACGCCGTTTTCGGTGATGAGCACGTCGTTTTCGAGGCGGACGGCGAGGCCTTCCTCGCGGATGTAGATGCCGGGCTCGACCGTCATGATCCAGCCGGGGGCGAACGGCTCCGTCAGGTAGCCGACGTCGTGAACGTCGAGGCCCAGCGGATGGCCCAGGCCGTGCATGAAATAGGGCTTGAGCGCGGTGATCTTCCCGTCGGTCGGCCGCAGGTCGCGCGGCCGCAGCAGGCCGAGGTCGACGCATTCCCTGGCGATCATCTCCTCGGCGGCGTTCTGCCAGTCCGACCATTTCCGGCCGGGCACGAGGCCTTGGATGGATGCGCGGAGGACGCGCAGGACGGCATTGTAGACCTGGCGCTGACGGCGGGTGAACCGGCCATTGACGGGGACGGTGCGGGTCAGATCGGAGTTGTAGTTGGCGTAGGCCGCCCCGACGTCGAGCAGCAGCAGTTCGCCGTTCCGGCACTGGCGGTCGTTGTCGAGGTAGTGGAGGACACAGGCATTGCCCCCGGAGGCGATGATCGGGTTGTAGGCGAACGTTCCCCGCTGCCGGATGAACTCGTGGGCGAACTCGGCTTCGACCTCATGTTCCCACACGCCGGGCTGCACGAAGCGGCAGACCCGCTTGAAGGCGTCGCGGGTGATGCCGCAGGCGCGGCGGAGCAGGTCGACCTCGATGGGCGACTTGGTAACGCGCAGGCGGTGCATGAGGGGCGCGAGCCGGCGGTAGGTGTGGAGCGGATAGCGCTCCTGGACCTCGCGGACAAACCGGGCTTCGCGCGTGGTGACGACGATCTGCGCCCGCTTGTGCTCGTTCGCGTCCAGGTAGACTTGATCTGCCTCGCACATCAGCTTGTGGAACAAGGCCGGGAAATCCTTCAGCCAATGGACGTTCTGGATGCCGGTGACGCGGCGCGCTTCCTCGATCGTGAGCTTGTGGCCCTCCCAGACCGCAATCAGGTCGCTGGTCTCCCGCAGGAACAACAACTCGCGCTGTCGCTCGTCGTCCGCGTCCGGGAACAGGACCAGGACGGATTCTTCCTGCTCGACGCCGGTGAGGAAGAAGAGGTCGGTGTTCGGCACCATGCGGAGGGTGCCGTCCGCATTGGTGGGGAGCAGATCGTTGGCATTGACGACGGCCATGGCATGGGGCGGCAGCAACTGGCGGAGCCGCGCCCGGTTCTCCTTGAACAACTCGGTCGGTATGGGCTGATGACGCATGGCCGGCATCGTGCACCCCGTCCGGCCCGGCGACAAGCTCCGCGTTCGCCGGGGGGGGCATGGCCGCGCAGGATCGATCGTAGCGAGTGTCACCGGGTGATTGTCGCTCGCTCCTTACAGACCGCTGGCGGGTATGCTCCTTCCTCGCTTCGCGCCCCAGGCCATTTGGGGCGCAACGAAACACCAGCCGTTTGTGAGACACTACACTAATGTGCTGACGGCCCCTTACGGAACGCTTCGGGGCACCGGCGTCGGCGGCGCCCAGTCCACAACGCAGATCTGGTTTGCGGCCGTGCCGTCGGAGGCGCGATGGCGGATGAAGGCGATCCGGCGGCCGTCCGGGGAGAACACGCAGGCCTCGGGACGCGGAGACTCGGGCTCGTCGCATCGCGGGGTCAACCGGCGTGTTTCGCCGGAGCTCGCATCGGTCACGCAGACGCTTCGGTCCATGACATGGGCGAGCCAGCGGCCATCGGGGCTCCAGGTGAACGTCGAGGCGATCGGGTGCGGGTTGTGGGTGACTTGGACGGGGGAGCCTCCATTGGGGGAGACGGTCCACACCTGGACCACGCCGGCGTCGTCTTTCATCAGAAACGCGATGCGGGTTCCGTCCGGGGACGCCCGGAGCCAATGGCGCGGGCCTTGGATGCCGGGGTGGGGGCGGTCCGCGGTGCGGGTGAGGCGGCGCTGGCGGGCGCCCTTTGGCGGCGCCGGCCGGCGCGTGGCGGTGCCGGGCAGCGGGCCATCGCCGGGGATCGAGAGGTCTTCGGGCAGATCGACGAGGTAGACCTCGGCGATCGTCTGGCCGCGCGGCGTGACCACGTGGCCCTGGAAAGCCAGCGCCCGACGCTGTCGGGTGCCGTCGGGTCGCACGTAGCCTTCGGTGCCGATCCAGCCCTCCTCGCACGCGCGCAGGATGTCATCCGATCCCGGAGCGGGATTAGCCGTGGTCCGAGTGGCCAGCACACAGAAGTACTCGCCGTCGTGGTTTCGCGGATGGTCCCGCGACACGCGGACGGGCCGGCCCGGCGCGCCCACGCCGACGTTGCGCAGGTTCGCGTCGTGCTCGGGTGTGTCGTCGGTGAACCCGGCCAGGAGGGCGTCCTCGTAGGTGAAACTGATCCAGTCGCCGCGGGGATCCCAGACATGGACATGCGACCCGCCCCGGAGGGCGCCTGGGGTGAACGGCGGCACGAGATCCCGGGCGTCGAATGGCATTCCGGTTCCCGGCCGCGAGGTATCGACGATGAGTCCGTGGCGATGAAAGGCGGAGTACTGCCAGTCCGGGGTGGGGTTTTGGGGGCCGAGGATGAACGCGACGCGCGGTTCGCTCGGGTGATGGGTCACGACGCCGCAGCGGGCGCCCTGTTGCGCCTGGTAGAGCGTCTGGACGCGGCCGGTGTCCGCGTGCACCTGCTCGATCCGGTCGCCGTCGAAGCGTTCTCCCGCGGGGTCCGACCGGACATCGTAGACGATCCAGGCGCCGTCCGGGGACCAGACGCCGGTATTGGTCAGGATCCGGCCGCCGGGGCCGCGGGTGATCTGGCGTTCGCTCGGGTTCATAGGCAAGTCGGCGGGGGGCGCGAGGGCGAGGGCCGCCCACCCCGCGAGGGTGAAGGCCAGTGCCCGAGTCCACCCCTGGCATCCGAGGGTCATGAAGCGGCGTCTCAGCCGCCGCTGTCGCGGACGGCTTTGAACAGGGCGAGCATGTTCTCGAGCGGGGTGTTCCCCTGGATGTTGTGGATCGCATCGAACACGTAGCCGCCGTCCTGGTTGAAGATCTCGATCCGCTCGCGCACCTCGCGGTAGACCTCGTCGGGCGTGCCAAACGGGAGCGTCTTTTGTGTGTCGACACCGCCGCCCCAGAAGACCAGGTCCTTTCCGAATTCGCGCTTCAGCCGGACGGGGTCCATCTCCGCGGCGGAACACTGGACTGGGTTCAGAACGTCGAAGCCCGCCTCGATGAAATGCGGGATCAACCGGTAGACGGACCCGCAGGAATGGATGAACGTCCGCCACCGGGTTTGGCGGTGGATGAGATCGTTCACCCGGCGGTGGAAGGGCTGGAACAGGTCACAGTAGGTCGCCGGCGACACAAACGGCCCCCGCTGCGTGCCGAAGTCGGTTCCGGTGATCATGGCCACCTGCACCTTATCTCCGATGAGATCGATGAGGGTCTTGATGTTCTGGAGGGCGATGGCGCACTGGCGCTCGAATACTTCGAGCACGTACGACCGGCGGGTCTTGGTGGACACATACCACTCGGTGACATCGCGGATTCCCTTCGGATGCTTCAAGAATGGCGCGGGCACGAGCGCGATGTCGCCGAAACCGGTGCCTGGCACGACGAGGATCGCGCCGGCGTCCGGTCGTGCGTCCCGCCACGCGGCCAGCTGGCGGTAGTGATCGAGGTCGGCCGGGGACAGCAGGCCGAATTCCTCGAGGTTATCCGCCGGATCGAGCGTTTCCTCGACGATCGGGTCCTGACGGACCGTCGAGTCGAAGAAGTAGGCTCCCTCGGGCATGAAACCGCTCGGGGGCACGCTCGTGTCGCCCTCGGCGTAGATGTACCAACCGCCGTCGGGGGCGCGGGTGACGTTGAACTGGCCGGGCACCAGGCAGGGCGTGCCGTCGAACAGGGTGAACGGTTTCCAGTCCCGCCCTTCGGTGCCGAACATCGACCGCCGCGACAGCATGCCGATCACATCGATGCCCAGCGCCTCGCGGAGGCGATCGTCCACCTCCCCCAGCATCTGGTACGGTTCGATCACCTTCACGCGATGGTCGGGCTCACCGAGCAAACGCTGCCGGAGCCGGTGCACCGCCGACACGTGAATACCGGTCACCGCCGTGGCCCCGAAGTCCATGGGTACACGGTCCGGGGTTCGATGCTCGAGGGCGGCCTGCAGACGTTCGCGGCTCGTCATAGTGATGGGTCCTTTGCGGGCATTATCCAGGTCCAGGGCGGGGGAAGCGAGCCCGAAGTGAAAGCAGGGGGACCGGTTCAGCGCCGCGAGAGAGAAGGCGATGCCGCGACGGAGCAGAAGAATGGCCGCGAAGAGGCAAACCGAGCCCCTTGTCAGACATAATCTGCCAACATGTTGTCTCCTTCGCCCCCTCGACTGCGCTCGGGGGAGAGGGCCGGCCTGTCCGCCGTAGCCTTGGCGGAGGCCGAGGAGAGGAGGGGCCTTCGTCACTCCGCGGGCGGGGCCCCCCTCTCCCTCGATCCCTCCCCCCGCTCCGTGGTCGCAGGGGGAGGGAAGAACCGGTGCGCGGACTCGATGCGGCGATCGGCGTTCGCGGACTTCGCTGGGTCTGAGGCGCGCCTCGCTAGCGATGTTCTTGAAAGTGCAGCGAGGGTCTCTTAATCTTCAAGGAAGTCACTTGGGCCGTGGAATCGCCCACATTATCCCGATGAAACGTCATCGCTCGCTACTCCTGCTGGCCGCGGCCAGCGTGTTCCTGGCCGCCGGTTTTTCCGCAAGCGGCGCGGACGCCGAGGCTGGCTCGAAGAAAGCCCAGTCGAAGGCTCAACCGAAGGTGTATCCGACTTTCGGCACGATCGAGCGGCTGGATCCCGCGCTCGACGCCCTGATTGCCCCCGGGGCGGTCATCGAGAAGCTCGTGGGCGGCCTCGAATGGGCCGAGGGCCCGGTTTGGAATCGCAAGACGCAGACGCTGTTGTTTTCGGATGTGCCCCGGAACGTGATCTTCGAGTGGCGCGAGGGGGTGGGGACGCGCGACTACCTGTTTCCGAGCGGGTACACGGGTCGGACGCCGCGCGGCGGGTCACCGGGATCCAACGGGCTGACGCTGGATGCCGAGGGCCGGCTGGTGATTTGCATGCACGGCGACCGTCTGATCGGGCGGCTCGAGAAGGCCAACGCGTTCACCGTGCTCGCCGAATACTACCGGGGACGCCGCTTCAACAGTCCGAACGACCTTGTGTACCGCTCGAACGGGGATCTGTACTTCACCGATCCTCCCTACGGTCTGGAGAAAGGAAACCAGGACCCGACCCAGGAGCTGTTGTTCAGCGGCGTTTACCTGTTGCGCCGCGGAGGCGATGTGGTGCTATTGACCCGGGACCTGGCGTTTCCGAACGGCGTTGCGTTGTCCCCGGACGAGAAGACGCTGTACGTTGCGGTGTCGGACCCGGCGCGTCCGGTCATCATGGCGTACGCGGTCAAGGCGGACGGGACGCTGGGGGAGGGCCGGGTGTTTTTCGACGCCGCGCCGCTGGCGGCGGGTCGTCAGGGGTTGCCGGACGGGCTGAAGGTGGACGTCAAAGGCAACGTGTTTGCCACCGGCCCGGGGGGCGTGCTGGTGCTCTCGCCGGAAGGCCGCCACCTGGGGACGATCAATCCGGGGCTAACGACCGCGAATTGCGCCTGGGGCGACAGCGGGTCGACGCTCTACCTGACCGCCAATACGCACCTGTGCCGGGTGCGCACGCTGACGAAGGGGCGATTGCCCTAGCCCGGAAATCTCACCGAAGCACCGGTGCCAGGATTTCCGGGCTTTGGCAACACCGCGCCCTGAGTGCAGGAAGAGGGGATGAAGCGGCCTCGGGACACGCACGCTCGTCCCGACACGGCGCAGTCTCTTCCCCTGCCCTCGTTTGGGCGCGGTGTTGCATTTCTAGCGAGGCGCGGAGGCAGGGTCTCCCGCTGCCCCCACGGTTCTTTGGACTGCATGTTTCATCGGTCTGAGGCGGCGCCTCGCTAGACCGTGTAGGTGCTCGAGGCGGTGGTACCGCCGCGGCCGGTCCAGTTCGTGTGGTGGGGAGTGGCGTCAGGCGGATCGTCGATCCGGCGGTAGGTGTGGGCGCCGAAGTAATCCCGCTGGGCCTGCAGGAGGTTGGCCGGCAGTCGCTCGCTGCGGAAGCCGTCGTAGAACGCCAGGGCGGTGCTGAACGCCGGCACCGGGATTCCCTTGCGCACGGCGGTGCTGACCACCTTGCGCCAGGAGCGCTGGCAGCTCCGGATCGCCTTCTTGAAGAACGGGTCGAGGAGCAGATTCGTCAGCTGCGGGTTCCGATCGAAGGCCTTTTTGATTTCGCCCAGGAACGCGCTGCGGATGATGCAGCCGCCGCGCCACATGAGGGCGATGCCGCCGTAGTTGAGGTTCCACTGGTGCTGTTGTGCAGCGGCGCGCATCAGCATGTAGCCCTGGGCGTAGCTCACGATCTTCGAGGCGTACAACGCCCGGCGGATATCGCCGACGAAGGCCTGGCGGTCGCCGGCGATGCGCGGGGCGGGGCCTTTGAAGACGCGGGCTGCCGCGACGCGCTCGGCTTTCATGGCGGAGACGCACCGGGCATAGACCGCCTCGGCGATCAGCGTAATCGGGATCCCCAGGTCCTGCGAGGAGATGACCGTCCATTTGCCGGTCCCCTTCTGGCCTGCCGTATCGAGGATCTTGTCCACGAGCGGCTGGCCGTCCGTGTCCCGGAACGCGAGGATATCGCGGGTGATCTCGATGAGGTAGGAATCGAGCTCGCCGAGGTTCCACTCCGCGAACACGGCGTGCATGTCGTCTGCGGTCATGTCGAGGCCATCCCGCATCAGGTGGTACGCCTCGCAGATGAGCTGCATGTCGCCGTACTCGATTCCGTTGTGGACCATTTTGACGTAATGGCCCGCGCCGTTCTCGCCCACCCAATCGCAGCACGGGGTGCCATCGGCGACTTTGGCGGCGACGGCCTGGAAGATCGGCTGGACGTGCGGCCACGCCGCCGGGGATCCTCCCGGCATGATGGACGGTCCGCGGCGGGCTCCCTCCTCGCCGCCGGACACGCCGGTGCCGATGTAGAGCAGGCCTTTGGATTCCACGTGGCGTGTCCGTCGGATGGTGTCCTCGAACAGCGAGTTGCCGCCGTCCATGATGATGTCGCCCGGCTCGAGCACCCCCAGCAGCGTCTCGATGAACTCGTCGACGGCCGCTCCCGCCTTGACCATGAGCATGACCCGGCGGGGGCGTTTCAGCAGACGGACCATCTCCTCGAGGGAATGCGCCCCGAGGACCCTGGTCCCCTTCGCTTCGCGGGCGAGGAAGTCATCGACCTTCGACACCGTCCGGTTGAACGCGACCACGGTGAATCCGTGGTCGTTCATGTTGAGAATCAGGTTCTGGCCCATCACGGCCAGACCGATCACGGCAATATCAGCTTGAGCGTCCATGTGTGGATACGGGCAGCGGCGGCGACGTTCGCGGACCGCATGAGGCCCGGACGATCCTACACGACCGGCGCGGTGGTTCCAGCAGATTCCTCCGGGGCTGGCGCAGCGGCGGCGGCGACCAGGCTGAGGCGGTGGCGTTCGACGAGGGCGTCGACGGCCTCTCGCTCGAGGAGCAGCGTCTTGCCGGGTTCGACGGCGAGCACCGCGACACCGGCGGCGGCGCAGGTCTCGATCGTCTGCCGTCCGACGCACGGGATGTCGAACCGCAGGTCGTGGTTCGCCTTGGCGACCTTGACCGCCACGGCGCCGCGGTCGGGTCCGGACAGCTCTCCCCCGCGGGCCAGGCAGCGGTCGGTCCCTTCGAATCCTTCCACAGCCAACACGGTGCCGGCCTTGACCACGACCGTCTGTCCGATCTCGAGGCGGGAGACCTCCTTCGCGATCCGGAACCCGAACCCGACATCGGCGATCTGCTCGGCCGAGAGCGTCCGGCCCAGCCGGAAGCCTGGCCCCGGCATGTGGGAGCTCAACCAGGGGACCGGTTCGACCAGGGTCACGCCGTCCTTGGCCAATTCCTCGGCGACCGCTCCGAAGACCGTGTGGGCGTTCCGCTCCCGCAAGCGCATGAGCACTCCCATCCCCCGCAGATCAAGGCGCACCTCGAAGAGGTTCCTGGGCGCCACCTGGCCGAGCATGACGCAGTGCCGGAGCCCGCGCTTGCTGAACGCGCCGATGAGCTTTCCCAGCTGGCCGACGCGGATCCAGATCAATTCGTCGACGAGCGATGCCAGGGCGGGGTCGGTTTCCCCCTCGAACCCGACCGCCACGAGCCGCGCGACGCCCCGGGCGCGGGCTTCGCGCGCGAAGAGCAGCGGCAGCGACCGGCTTCCCGCGATCAGGCCGAGCTCGGTGGGCAAGGCAGTCATGAGACGAGCGTAGCGTCGGCGATGCGCCCGGGGAAGCGGTTTTGGTCTCCTGGTTTCATTTGCCAGCGCTGTCGGGCCTGCAGTAAGAATGACGGAGGGAGCCGGCGTGCTCCCCGCCATCCCATGACGCTTCTCAATCAAGCAGGTGCAATTCAGGAACCTCGAGGTCGCAGGCGATTGCGTGCAGCATTCTGCAGCGTGCTCCTTGCCGTGCTTGCCCCGGGGGCCGACGCGGCCGCCGGAGAGGCTCCGTCCCCCGTGGCGGAGGGGCTCGGGACGGCGGGGACGCCGCAGGCGGCGTTGGCGGAGCTGAGGCGCCTGTTGCCCGCCAGCGCACCGTGGGAGCGGTGGCTCGAGCGAACGGGGGAATTGCCTCCGGCCTTCGACCAGCTTCCCGCCCGTCGGTTGCTGCCGGATCCGCTCCGGTTCGAGGATGGGCGGGCGATTCGCCGGCGCGGCCAGTGGCCGGCGCGGCGGGCCGAATTGCTGCGGCTATTCGAGCATTACGTTACGGGGGCCTGGCCGCCGGCGCCGGCCTGGCGCGTGGCGGAGCGGCGCGTGGACCCGGGGGCGCACGGCGTGGCGGTCGAATCGGTGACGCTCGAGTTCGGGCCGGGGTATCAGGCGCGCCTGCACCTCGACCTGATGCTGCCCGGGCGCGGGTATCCGGCGCCGGTCTTTCTGACGCAGGAGAACCACCGGCGCTGGGCGGCGATTGCGGTCAGCCGGGGCTACGTGGGCGTTGTCTACGCGGGAGCGGACGTGCGGGATGACACGGGGGATTGGGTGGCGTTGTGGCCGGAGGCGGACTGGACGAAACTCCAGCGGCGGGCGTGGGCGGCGAGCCGGTGCCTTGACTATCTCGAGACCCGGCCCGAGGTGGACGCCGGGCGCATCGCGCTGACGGGTCATTCCCGGAATGGGAAAACGGCGCTGATGGCGGCCGCGTTCGATGATCGAATCGCCGCCGTGATTTCGAGCAGCTCCGGGGCGGGAGGCGCATGTCCGTACCGGTGGTTCTCGGAGGCGCAGTTTGGCGAAGGCATCGAGTTGATCACCCGTTCGTTTCCGGACTGGCTGCATCCCCGGTTGCGGTTTTTTGTCGGGCGCGAGCATCGGCTGCCGATTGACCAGCATGAACTGGTGGCGTGCATCGCGCCGCGGCGGTGCCTGATCTCGACCGCGCTGAACGACAATGTCGAGAGTGCCTGGGCCGTCGAGCAGACGTACCACGCTGCGCTGCCGGTGTTTCGGTTGCTGGGTGTGGAGGATCATCTGGGCCTTCGCTATCGCGACGGGCCGCACGCGACCCGGGCGGAGGACATCGAGGCTTATCTGGACTGGCTGGACGCGGGTTTTGGTCGACGGAAGGCGGGGAAGACCATGGCGTCGACGGGGCCGAGCGCGCCGGTGTTTCCGACCTACGCGGAGTGGCAGAAGCTCAGCGGGGAGCCGGGGGAGCCGCGTCGGGCTGCATGGCGGGGCAGGGTGGCTTTGGGGGTGCCTGCGGGGCCTCCGGCTGCGGAGGGAGGCGACGGCGGCTGGGATCGGGCTCGGGCGGAGCTGCTCGAGCGCGTCGGCTGGGTGTTGGGCGACGCGCCGCCCCTGGCGGCGGTGGAGGCAGGGGCGTATGGGGCGGAGCCGAAGCCGGTGGCCACGCTCCTGAATCGGGCGACACCGCCCTCCTGGCTGCACAAGGAGAGTCTGAATTTTGGCAATGCGGTGACGGGGGATCTTTACCATCGCACGAACGTGTTGGGGACGGATCGGCGACTGCCGGTGCTGATCTGGCTCCATCCCATCTCGGTGTCGCACGGCTACACGGCCGGCTATTTCCGCGGGGAACAGCCCCATGTATCCCTGGCGCGGAGCGGCTGCGCCGTGTTCGCCTTCGATCAGATCGGCAACGGCTCGCGGATTGCCGAGGTCCGGGACTTCTACCGCCGGTACCCGCGGTGGTCGCTACTGGGGAAGACCGTTGCCGACGTGCGAGCGGCGGTCGATGCGCTCGAGCGGCATCCCCGGGTGGATCCGGCCCAGATCTTCCTGGTTGGGTATGGGGTGGGCGGTTGGGTGGCGATGCATGCGGCGGCCGTGGACTCGCGGGTGGCGGGGGTGGTCTCGCTGGCTGGCGCGCTGCCCTTGCGGGCCGACGGTCCGGGAAAGCCCAGCAGCGCCCTGGCCACCGTGTCGCGGCTCTATCCCCTGGCGCCGCGCCTGGGCACGTTTGTGGGACGGGAAGACCAGATGCCGTACACGGATGCGGAACTGATGGCTTTGATTGCGCCCCGGCCGCTGCTGGTCATCACGCCGGGGCTGACGGATCGGTCGGAATTCGACGAACTGCGGTCCTGTGTTGAGGAGGCGCGGCAGGTGTACGCGCGGCTCGGGGCTGGCGAGGCGTTGGTGTTTCAGCGGACGGACGACTACCACCGGTTTTCTCCGGAGCTGATCTGGTGTTTGTGCGGGGTGGAAACCGTGCGCTGAGGCGGAGCCAGGCTGCTCCGGCGAATGCTGTAGGGTGGTATCCAGAAAGGGAATTCGAGCCATGAAGAAGATCATCGTGGTGGTGGTGTTGTTGGCGGTGTTGCTGCTGGGTGTTCTGGTCGCGGTGCCCTTGTTTTTCATCGACCCGCTGATCAAGGCCGGGGTCGAGGCCGCAGGCCCCAGAGTCGCCAGGGTCGACATCAAGCTGTCAAGCGTCCGGCTCTCGCTCTTCTCCGGCAGCGGCGAAGTGCGCGGTTTGGTGATTGGGAATCCCGAAGGGTACAAGACGCCCTCGGCGATTCAGGTGGGCCACGCCGAGGTGGCGCTCGAGCCCCGGTCGCTGTTTTCGGACAAGATCGTCGTGCGCCGTGTGACTCTGGTGTCGCCTGAGATCACGTTCGAAGGAGGGCCGGCGAACAACAACCTGAAGCGGATCATGGAGAACATCCAGGCGGCTGCCGGGGGGCCCTCGACTGCCGCTCCGGGCGAGGGGCCGGTCAAGAAGCTTCAGATCGACGAGTTCACGCTCACGGGAGGCAAGGTGAACGTGAGCACGGCCCTGCTGGGCGGGAAGGCGTTGTCGGTGCCGCTGCCGGACATTCAATTGCGCGGTCTGGGCACGAGCTCGGAGGGGATCACCGGCGCCGAGGTCATGCGTCGGGTGTTCAGCGAATTGCTCGGGAGAGTCACGTCCTCGGTCGCCGGCGTCGCGGGCAAGGCCGGCCAGCAGGCGGTGGATGCCGCGACGGCAGTGGGCGGGAGCGCCTCGCTAGGGATCGACGAGATCACCAAGGGCGTGGGCGGCCTGCTCAAGAAGAAGTAACAGCGAGCCCAATCTCCTTCAGCAAGACCGGGGTCGTGGTTGGGACAGAGCCTTACCTCGCCTTGAGGTGGATGTTTCCGGCGCTGGTCCGCAGGCGCAGGGTGCGGCCGCCCTGGCCGAGTTTACCTTCCAGCGCGCCTCGTTTCTGTTCGCCCTGCACCACGATGGACAGGTCGGTCCTCACGGTGCCGCCGGCGGTTGCGGCGTCGATCTCGGCCGAGCATGTCCGTGGCACCTGAAGCTCGATGCTCCCGGCTGCGGTCTCGAGCGAACAGTCGGTCTCCGGCGAACCGGTGAGGGTGGCGCTGATGGATCCCCCGGCGGTGCGGGCGTGCAGGGGGCCGGTGCACTCGTCGAGGGTGATGCCGCCCCCGGCGGTCTCGGCGCGGACGCCAGCGCCGGCCTGCCGGATTCGGATCGAGCCGCCAGCGGTTTCGGCGACCGCGTCGCCGCCTGCGGTTCCGATGTCGATGGATCCTCCTGCCGTGCGGGCATCGACGCGCGCGGCGGCGGCGGCGATGGTGATGCTGCCGCCGGCGGTTCGGGCCCAGACGGTGTCGTCGATCTTGCCGGTCTTGATGTTGCCGCCGGCGGTTTGGGCGCGGAGGGTGCCGGTGAGGTCACCCACGGTGATCGAGCCTCCTGCGGTTTGGAGGTCGAGGTTGAACCGCCTTGGCACTTGGACGACGTAACGCACCTGGAGCTCGGGCGACTGGCGCAGGAACCCGCCGAGCTTCCCACGGAACCTGGCGCGGACCGTCACCTGGGGGCCCTCGGCCGCGAAGGTCAGTTCGTGGTTCTTGAGGGTTTCCTCGGCCCGGGTGGCGGTGGGGGCCTTGACGGTTCGCTGCACCCGGATCTCGACCTGATCGCCGTCGCCGGTCTTGATGTCGATCGACCCTCGGTCGGAGTCGATGACGAGTTTGCCTCCCGCCGGCGCGGGGAAGGACTTGACCATGGTATCGTCGATTTCGGCGGCGCGCAGGGCGCAGGCGAACCCGAGGGCGGCCGTCAGGCCGGCAAGACAGACTAGGTTTTTCATGATAGAACCTCTTTCAGAACACCGGAGGGGCGGCCGGTGTTTCTACAGTCCTCGACTTTTGGAACGCGTGGTCAGCAGGTCAATCCTTCGTCCCTCCGGCTGCAGCCTCCCTTCCTTTCGTCGAGGACTCTCTGATAGCGAGGCCCGGAGGCAGGGTGCCCCGCTGCCCCCCCCAGTTCCTCTGGACGGCGTGCTTCATTGGTCCTGAGGCGCCCCCCGCTGGTTCTTCAGACTTGACCGCGGGGAGCATCCGTACGAGAAGCACTCAGCCGGAAGGCGTTTGGGGGATACATGAGTAAGGGGTGCAGTACCGCCGGGAAGTGCGTACAGGATCTCAGACGGTCCGGAGACGCCGAGGGCGCGTTCACGCTCATCGAGTTGCTGGTCGTGATCGCGATCATCGCCATTCTGGCGGGCATGCTGCTCCCCGCTCTCGCCAAGGCCAAGACCAAGGCCCAGGGTATTCTCTGCATGGGGAACGGGAGGCAGATGATGACCGCCTGGCGGCTCTACGTCGATGATTACCAGGACAAGCTGCCCTCGGCCTACCAGGGGCCGGGGGAATGGGTGAGCGGGGATCTGGACTTCAGTTCCGGCAATCCCAGCAACTGGGACATCGAGCGGGACCTTATGAAGAGTCCGCTCTGGCCTTATTGCGGCGGCACGGCGGGCATTTGGAAGTGTCCGGCCGACAAGTCCACCGTCAAGCCGGCCAGCGGGGCCTACGCCGGCCGTGTCATGCCCCGGGTACGCAGCATCTCGATGAACGCCTGGTTCAACGGCTCGGATGCAGCCGCATTCGGCCCAGCCGGCTTCCTGGTCTACAAGAAGATGAGCGATCTTATTGACCCAGGGCCGAGCATGACCTGGGCGTTTCTGGACGAGCGCGAGGACAGCATCAACGACGGCGAGTTTGTGGTCGGCATGTTCGGCTATCCGGACCATCCCAGCCAGTGGCGTATGGTTGATTACCCGGCCAGTTACCACAACCGCGCCGCCGGTTTCGCCTTTGCCGACGGGCACTCTGAGATCAAGAAGTGGCAGGACCCGAGAACTTGTCCGGTCCTGAAGAAGGGGCAGGGACTCTCGTTGAACGTCGGCAGTGCCAACAACCCGGACGTGTTCTGGATGATGGAACGTACGACCCGGAAGACGAACTGACCGGGCTGTTTCCCGTGGTCCTGTGCGCCGGCTGGACAGGCGCGGGGTGTGGTGGCAGTTTCCCGCGGTGTCGACGGACAAACTCAGGATGTTGAAGGCGTTGTTGCGCGGGTATGGGTCGTGCGTGGTGGCCTATTCCGGGGGGGTGGACTCGGTGTTCCTGGCCTATGTGGCCCATGAGGTCCTTGGGGACCGGATGTTGGCGGCGATTGCCGATTCGCCCAGCCTGCCGCGGCGCGAGTTGCAGGAGGCTCTCACCCTGGCCGAGCGCCATGGAATCCCCGTCCGCGTCGTGCGCACGCAAGAGTTCGCCAACCCGCACTACGTGGCCAATCCGGAGAACCGCTGTTACTTCTGCAAGCGCGAGTTGTTTGTCGAACTCGTTCCAATTGCCCGGGAGGGCGGCTTTGCGGTGATTGCCTATGGCGAGAATGCGAGCGACACCGGCGATCACCGTCCCGGCGCGGGCGCCGCGGCGGAGTTCCAGGTGCGCGCCCCGCTGAAGGAGGCGGGTTTGACGAAGGAGGACATCCGGGCGTTGTCGGCGCAGTCGGGGCTCCCCACGGCGGACAAGCCGCAGATGGCCTGTTTGAGCTCTCGCGTGCCGTATGGGGAAGCGGTGACGCCGCAGAAGCTGCAGATGATCGAGGACGCCGAGGTGGTTCTCAGGGATCTTGGATTCCACGATGTCCGGGTTCGGCACCACGAGCTAAAGCCGGTGCCGGGTCAACCGGAGCGGCATCTTGCGCGCATCGAAGTGGGGTCGGCGGAGCTGGCGCACCTGCTGGAGGAGGAGTTGCGGACCCGAGTGACCGACGCGTTGCGCCGGCTGGGCTATTCGCAGGTGACACTCGATTTGCGCGGCTATCGCCGGGGCAGCGTCAACGAGGGGCATGGTCTGACACCCCCCGTCGGCGGTTGAGGAGGGGGGTGGGTGTCAGACCCCGTCATAGGCCTTTCGGATCATTCGTATCAGGCCGGCGTGGTCTCGGACCGCCGGGAATGCGGGGTAATCGGACCGCAGCTTCGCCGGGGGCCGAAACAGGATGCCGGCGTCCGCCGCGGCGAGCATGGCCATGTCGTTGTACGAATCGCCGGCGGCGATCACCCGGTAGTTGAGCGATCGGAGGGCGTCGACCGTAGCCCGCTTCTGGTTTGGGATCCGGAGCTGGTAATCGAGGATCCGGTCGTTCTCGACCCGCAACTGGTGACAGAACAAGGTTGGCCATTCGAGCTGCCGGAGCAGCGGTTGCGCGAACTGCTCGAAGGTATCCGACAGGATGATGACCTGGGTGAAACTGCGGAGCTCGCGCAGGAACTCGAGGGCGCCGGGGAGCGGATGGAGACGGCCGATCACCGACTGGATTTCTGAGAGTGTGAGTTCGTGCTCCTCGAGGACGGCCAGACGGCCGCGCATGAGGACGTCATAGTCGGGCACATCGCGCGTGGTGAGCCGGAGACGCTCGATGCCCGTGGCGCGGGCGACCGCGATCCAGATCTCCGGCGTCAGCACGCCTTCCATGTCGAGCGTGACGATGCTCTGCTTCACGGGGCGGATGGTTCCAGGATTGTCGCGGACTGTCCAGTGGCGGCTCCGGGCCCGGATCCTCGCCTAGCCGGTTCATTTTTGGCTTGGGAAGGGGCGGATGGGTGAGTTATACACAGTGCCGGATCGCCATCGCCTATGCAAAACGCACAAACGGCACCGCAATACCGGGTTTGGGGTGCAGACAACATCGCTTACGGCCCCTTCGAGCTGCCGATGCTGGTAACCTGGATCAAGCAGAAACGGGTATCAGCCGCGAGCTGGATCTTTGTTCAGGACGAGGGCCAATGGGTGCCGGCGGCCCAACTGCCGGAGCTGAAGATGTTCTTTGACGCCAAGCGGGGGCATCCACAAGCAGGCGGCGCTGCGGCGTCCGGTTCGGATGCCGCGGCCGTGGTTCAGCCCGAGAATCTGCGGCGGATCAAGATCTTCGCCGAGATGGACGGGGCCCAGCTCGAGTCGTTTCTCAGCTACCTGGACGTGGTGAAGGTCAACAAGTTCCAACATCTCTTCCGGAAGGGCGATCACGGGGACGCGATGTACTTCGTGCTCGAAGGCGAGGTGCGGGCCATGAACCTGATCGACGGCAAGGAGACCACGCTTTTCACCCTGGCGGCCGGCGAGTCCTTCGGCGAGATCGCGCTGCTGATCCATGGTCCCCGGACGGCGGACGTCGTGGCGAACGAGGAGAGCCTGCTGCTGATGCTGCCTGCGGCGGCGTTCGAGCGGGTCATCCGTGAAGCTCCGGCCTTGGCAGCCCCGTTTCTCCTGGCGATCGCCCGGGTGATCACCAATCGCTCGCTCGACATGAGCCGGAAGTACGAGGGGGCCATCCGCTCCTCGCGGGCGATCTCTGCGATCCGGCTGTGACCGGGGATCCACGCGTGCCGGAGCGGACGGCGGGGTCGGGGGTTGAGTCAGGCCAGATCCCCAAGGGTTCGCGCGGCATCGTGGCTCTCAGCGGCGGGGTCGATTCCTCGACCGCGGCCGCCCTGTTGCTCGAGCGGGGGTGCGACGTCATTGGGGTGACGCTCCAGCTCTGGCGGGATGACCCGCCCTGCGGCGCGCCGGGAATGCCCGGTCGCCGCCGCGGATTGCAGGCCGCGGCGGATGCCGAGGCCGTCTGCCGGAGGCTCGGCATCCCCTTTCATCGCATCGATGTCTCCGCGGAGTTCCGCGACCGGGTGATCCGCCATTTCGCGGATGAATACACGGCGGGGCGGACCCCCAATCCGTGCGTGGTGTGCAACGAGACGATCAAGTTCGGCCTTCTGCTGGACCGGGCTCGGGATTTCGGCGCGGACTGGATGGCCACGGGCCACTACGCCCGCCGTGATGCGGATCCGGCGTCCGGGAGGCAGCATCTCCGGCGGGGGCGGGATCCGCGTCGGGATCAGAGTTACTTCCTCTTCTCGTTGCGGCAGGAGCAACTGGCCCGTGTGGTGTTCCCCTTGGGGGATTGTCTCAAGAGCGAAACGCGGGCGATGGCGTGCCGTTTTGGCCTGGAAACCGCAGACAAGGCGGAGAGCATGGAGGTCTGCTTCGTGCCGGACGGCGACTACGGGCGGTTTCTGCAGGAGACGGCTCTGGCAACGCCGCACCCGGGGGAGATTGTCGATCTGGAAGGGCGGGTGTTGGGCCGGCACGAGGGGATTGCGTTTTTCACCATCGGCCAGCGGCGGGGACTTCGCGTGTCCGCGTCGGCGCCGCTGTACGTGGTGGATCTGGACCCGGTGGGAAACCGTGTGGTGGTGGGAGGACCGGGTGACCTTGAATGCCGCCGCTTCCGCATCGAGCGCTGCAATTGGATCGCGTGGGAGACGCCGCCGTCCGTCCTCGAAGTGACCGCCAAGATCCGGTACAACCATCCCGGGACCCGCGCGATCGTGATGCCGGGCGCCGGCGCCCGTGCGACGGTGGATCTCGCGGTGGCGCAGCGGGCGGTGACGCCGGGCCAGGCGTGTGTCTTTTATCAGGAGGATCAGGTTGTGGGCGGGGGATGGATCGCGCGCCACCGGCCGCTGGCGGGGGATGAGGAGACGACCCCGGCGTGAAGGCAGCAGCCCGACGTTCGCTTATGAGGAACAACACGGTCCGTGAACCCGTCCGGGTGGCTTCGGCGGCTCGGTTCTGTCTGGTGTTGATCACCGCTCCGAACCCGCGCGTGGCGCGGCGGTTGGCGACAGCAGCGCTGGCGGCCCGGCTCATCGCTTGTGCGAATCTGGTGCCGCAGATCGAGTCGCACTACTGGTGGGGGGGGAAGATCGATCGAAGCGGTGAAGTCCTGATGATCTGCAAGACGCGTCGGTCGTTGGTGGGGCGTCTGGCGACGCTGGTGAGGGCGCTGCATCCCTACGAGACGCCCGAGGTGCTGATTGTGCCGCTGACGGCGGGGAGCGTCGCCTATCTGGCATGGCTCGGCGAGGCCGCGACGGGTGATGCGGGCTGAGCCGCGGCCGGCGCCCGCGGTTTGGATTGGACGCCGTGCGGTGTGCCGGTACACTCGGCAGCGGGGATTGACCCCATGCCATGGCGTTGCCAGCAAAGAACATCGTCTACTTCGATCTCGAGACTCAGAAGTCAGCCGAGGAGGTCGGAGGCTGGGACAGGATTCGCGACATGCGGATGAGCGTGGGGGTGACGTTCAGCACCGCCCGCAGCGGGTACCGAATCTACGGGGAGCGGCAGGTGACCGACCTGATCGAGGAGTTGCGGCGGGCGGATCTGGTGGTGGGCTTCAACATTGTGCGGTTTGATTACGACGTGCTGGGGGGGTACACGCCGTTCTTTGATCCGCAGCAGGTGCCGACGCTGGATCTTCTGGTGGAATTGCAGAAGAAACTGCCGCATCGGTTATCGCTGGACGCCATTGCCGGCGCCACGCTGGGCGTCGAGAAGACCAGCGACGGCATGCAGGCGATCCGGTGGTATCGCGAAGGGCGCCTGGTCGAGATTGCCGAGTACTGCTGTTTCGACGTCAAGATCACCCGGCTCGTGCATGAGTACGGACGGGAGCATCACCGGCTTTACTATACGGACCGGCGCGGCAAGAAGCTGTCGATTGCCGTCGACTGGTGACCGAGCGAGGCGCCCCAATCCGCGCGTAAGCGTCCCTTGCGGCTCAACCTCCTGGGCTTGACCAGGCGCCTTGAGCCTGCCGGTCCGGGGTTTTCGTGGATTGGGAAGCCCGCCTCCGGGATGCGCGCCCGGGCTTGACGGGGGGCAGGTCCGGGGGCTAGAAAAGGCCAATCGACTTCTATGACAGGTGTTTGTTGGGCTCCGTGGTCGGGTGTCCGGTGGGTCCTCGTCGCGGGGCTGATGTTGTCCGTGTGCCGCGGCGCGGCGGCGGGGAGCGAGGCCAATCAACTCACGGCGGAGGAACGAGCGCAGGGTTGGCAGTTGCTGTTTGACGGCCAGACGCCGCGCGGGTGGCGGGGCTACGGGAAGGCAGCATTCCCCGAGAAGGGGTGGACCGTCGAGGAGGGATGGCTGAAGCACGTCGCGCGCGGTGGTGGCGGGGACGTTGTGACCGATCAGGTTTACGGGGATTTCGAGCTGGCGTTCGAGTGGCGATCGGGAGCGAACGCGAACAGCGGGGTGAAGTATTTCGTCCGGGAGCAGGGTGGGGGTGCGATCGGGCACGAGTACCAACTGCTTGACGATGGCGCGCGCCGATCCCGGATCCGGAGCAAGAACGAAACGGCGAGCTTCTATGACGTCCTGGCGCCCGACATCGACGCGCCGCCGCATCCGGCGGGCCAGACGAATCAATCGCGCATTGTGGTGCAGGGAGATCGGGTCGAGCACTGGCTCAACGGGCGCAAGGCGCTCGACTATGAATTGGGCTCGGCCAGGGTTCGCGCTGCCGTGGCGGCGAGCAAGTTCCGGAACGTGGCGGCGTTTGGGACGAAACAGCCGGGTCGGCTGCTGCTGCAGGACCACGGGGGCGAGATCTGGTTCCGCAACGTGAAGCTGCGCGTGCTGACGGTGTCTGCGGAGTCGGATGGCGCGGCGGCATCGACGCCTTGAGGCGTCCGGGTTCGCGTGTTGACACGACGATGAACCGGTCCCGATGCACCGAGAGTCTGGCGGAAGGGGAGTCAGGCCGGGGGGAGCGGGTCGGGCTTTTTGGGGGGTCCTTTGACCCGGTGCACTGGGGGCATTTGATGGTCGCGTTGGCTGCGCAGGAGGAGTTGCGGCTCACCCGGCTTCGGTTCATTCCCACGAACCAGTCTCCGTTCAAGCCGGATCGGGTTTTGGCGCCCGGCGCGTTTCGCCTGCGTTTGCTGCGGTTGGCGTTGGCCGGCCGGACCGGGTGGGACGTGGACGATTCAGAACTGCGCCGTGGCGGCGTGTCGTACACGATCGACACCGTGCAGGCGGCGGCCCGGCAGCATCCGGGTGCGGAGCTGTACTGGATTCTGGGGGCGGATCATCTGGCGTATCTCCCCCAGTGGCGGGAGGCGGAGGCTCTGGCGGCACTGGTACGGTTTGTGATGGTGCCGAGGCCGGGCGAGGTGTCGGGGCCGGTACCGCCGCCGTTTCGGGTGATCTGTCTGAAGGGCACTCCCGTGGCGGTGTCAGCCTCACAGGTTCGGTCCCGGATTCAGGCGGGCCTGTCGGTGGACCTGTTCCTGCCTGGGGCCGTCGCGGAAGCGATTCGCAATAATCGGCTTTATCTTGATGCTTGAATGAACCATCCTCCCGTCTCCATGGATTCTCGAACACTGGCCCTCCGCTGCCGCGAACTGGCGGAGGACAAGAAGGCGGAAGACGTCGTCGTGTTGGACGTGCGCCGACTCAGCTCCGTGGCGGATTACTTTGTCATCGCCACCGGGTCGAGCGAACCCCATCTCCGCGCGATCATGGACGAGATCGTCGAGAAACTGCACGAAGAGAGGGGGGAACAGCCACACGCGACGGACGGCACCGTCGAGACGCAATGGGTGGTGCTCGATTAC
This sequence comes from Verrucomicrobiota bacterium, assembly GCA_029556615.1. Classification (GTDB taxonomy): domain Bacteria; phylum Verrucomicrobiota; class Verrucomicrobiia; order Limisphaerales; family J093; genus JAKQDD01. The sequence goes on from JAKQDD010000105.1 coordinate 48,591, forward strand.
TTCGACGTGATGGTGCACCTGATGCGGGACGGCGTGCGTCAGAAGTACGATCTCGAGAGTCTCTGGGGCGATGCACCCCGGGTGCGGGCACGCCGTGTCACGCGACGGTCAAGCCTGGGAAGGGAGGCGCGCACGACAAAACCCCCTGCCCGGAGGAGGTTGCGAAAGCCAGCTTCGCGCCCTTGATCACCGGGCGTGCCGGCTTGGGGCACATCGAGGCCGGATCAGGCCTCACCCTGGATGGGCGTGTTAGCTGACTCGCGCGCCATGGCATCCACGACCCGGACGAACTCTTCGAGCCCGGTGGATGGCACAATGACACTATCGCGCCGTCCGTTGACGTCCTCGGTGATACGCAGGAAGCGGCCTCGGGGATTCTCCTTCAGGGCGAACAGAAAAGTCTTACGTTCGATCTGGATCTTCTCTGTTCGCAGCGTGCTCTCCTCCCCGTAGGCTTTCGAACCCCCTGATGAGTATCGATGCCCTGTCGTCGGCGGACGATCGTCAGATGTCATAAACCCATACGCCAGCTTGGCGTCCTTCGCGCGACCGTAAGTCTTCTTTACTATTTGACGTCGTTTGTCAACTTCTTATTTTGCCGAAAGAGGTGAAACGCAGGGTGTTCAGAGGGCGGGACAGGGACCAGAGGTAGTAGAGAATTGCGATAATCATCAAGACATTAAGGACTTGCGAGAAGCCGTGGAGCAGGCCGAACGCATTGGCGGCGGACAACTGCTGGGCTGGCGTGGCCGCCGGGGAGTAGCGGATCCGTTGCAGCCCGTGCAAGTGAGGCAGAAGCCAGTGGCCGCCCACGAGGGCTGCGGTGAAGAGCCCCGAGAGAAGTCCGACGTTGACCCGGTCGACGGGGCGTCCGGTGTAGAGGTACTCGAGGAGGAGGTGGAGCAGGGCGATCGCGGCGCACCACTGATGAATCAGGTAGTATCGGTGAAGGACGATCTCGGCGGCGCGTCCGGCATGGGGCCGTGGCAGGAAGCTCAACATCTCGCTTGAGAAGAAGGCCGGCCCGGCCGCGAGGGTGTAGAACACCGCCGATCCTAACCAGATCGCAGCATTAACCACCCCGACGAATCGGATGAACGCCTGCACAAGCCCAGGCTAACCGGAAGGCACTCCCGGTGCCAAGCCGGGAAAGCGGGCCAGGACACTGGCGTTCGCGCCACGGCCCCACGGTTTGCGCGATAGCGTTTTGGAGTGCGGTGCCGCGACCCAAGGCGGCACCGCTTTCGACTTGTGGAATGTGGGGTCAACAGGTCAAGTTCGTTCCCTGCCGCTCCAGCCCCCCCTGTCGTCGAGGACTTTATGCGAGCGGGGCGCGGGATGGAGAGACCGCCGCGCGTTCAGGCTGGCGGATGAGACAGGCACGGAACGGATCCCTCGGCTGGATCAAGGGTCAGCAGATGGGCTTCGGGTCGGGCACGGCCAAGGCATGGGATCCCTGGTTGGCCGAGCACGAGGAGGGCTGTCGACAGTGCGTCCGCTTCGGCGGCAGAAGGGAGCACAACCGCTGCCAGCAAGGTTGCGGCGACTGGTTCGCCGGTTCGCGGGTCGACGACGTGACCGCAGGTACGGCCCTGATGGACGAAGTGTTTGGTCCACCATGCGGAGACGCCCAGCGCGGCGTCCTTAAGTTCCACGACGTGGAGGATATCGGATGCGGCGGGAGGGGCGCTGGCTTGAGGGGGATGGGGGCGGGGGATGGCAACCCGCCAAGCCGGAGCGTCCGGGGGGCAGCCGAGGGCGGCGACACTGCTGGTCCCGCCGTGAAGGAAGGCGGACTCGACTCCGGCTTCGCGGAGGCTGTCCAGCGCGCGATCGAGGGCGTGGCCTTTGCCGATGGCGCCGAGGTCGAGCATCATGCCGGGCCTGGGGAAGCGGACGGTTCCAGTGGAGGGATCGAGTTCGACCCGTTGCATGCCGACGGCCTGCAGGGCTTCAGCGAGCGCCTCAGGGTCGGGGGGATGCCCGGCGCCGTCCAGGAATCCCCAGCAATCGAGCAGCGGTGCGACCGTTGGATCGAAGGCCCCCTGGGCCAGGCGGCTGAGGTCGCGCGCCTGTTCGAGGAGGCGGAAGACGGTCGGCGATACGCGGACGGGCTGGCGATGGGCATGGCGGTTGACGCGGTGGATCTCGCTTCCGGGCCGGTAAAGGCTGAGCTGATCTTCAAGGTGTTCGATTTCGTCGAGGGCCGCCTCACCGGCAGCGCGGAGGGCGACGGCATTGGTGCCGTGCAAGAGCACCTCGAATCGGGTGTTCATGGCGCGGCGGGCGAGGGTGACGGTCTCGAAGGGCATGGCGCGGGGCGGGAATGACGAAGGGGTCCCGCGGCGGTGCGCCGGCGGAACCCCTTCCCGAGACTTGCGGAGCGGGTCCTGGTTACGAAGGTTCCAGGACTCCGTAGCTGAGCGGAGTGACCTTCTTGCCGGAGCCGTCCGTGATCGCGCGTGTCTTCTCGTCGAAGTGGCAGGTGATGCCGAGTCGGTCGGAGAGTTCGCCGAGCGAGACGATGGCCTGGACGCGGATGGCGAGCTCGATATCGGCGTTGGGGGCTTTGTTGGACCGGATGCAGCTGAACCAATTGGCTTCATGGACGCCGACGTCCTCGACCGGTTCGAGGTTCGGGTAGTCCTCGGGATCCATGTCCTCGGTGAAGGGCCGTTCCGGTTTCAGTTCGACGCGGTTGCCGCCGATCATAAGGGTGCCCATGTGGCCGCGGATGACATCCGGGAGCCCGACCTCGTTGACGGAGCTGCTGCAGACCATGAGACTGTAGCCGCTCGGAAACTCGGCGATCAGGGTGAGGCATTCGGGCACATCGCGCTCGGGGGTGCCGGGAGTGTTCTTGTCGGTGTGAATCTTCCGTGTGCCGATGGCGGCGACGCGGACTGGGAACTCGGGATTGCCGGTGGCGAGCACGAGCGGATGAAGCCGATGCGGGAACAGGTCGCCGAGCAGTCCGGCGCAGTAGGGATAGTACTTGCGCCACCGGAAGAAGTGATCCGGGCTGAAATCGGCCCGCTTCTTGATGTCGGGTCCCAGCCACTGATCCCACTGGATGCCGTCGGCCTTGAAGTCCTGGTCGATGGTGTAGTTCCACTCGCCCTTGGGGTTATTGCGCATGTAGGAGCCCTGGCCGAGGACGAGGGGGCCGATCTTGCCGGCCTTGATGAGTTCGGCGCACTTATGCCACTTGGCGTCGGAGCAGCCCTGGGAACCGACCTGGAAGACGCGACGCGTGGCTTTCACGGCATCCCAGACCTCGAACGCCTCGGTCAGATACCGGCTCAAGGGTTTCTCGACATAGACGTGTTTTCCGGCGCGCATGGCGTCGATGGCGATTCGGGCGTGCCAATGGTCGACGGTGGCGCAGAGGACGGCGTCGATGTCCTTCTGCTCAATCATCTTGCGATAGTCGGTGTAGGTCTGCGGATTGCTGCCTGCCTCGGCCTTGGCGGCTTCGCGGCGTTTCGCCCAGAGATCGCAGACCGCGCCGATCGCGGTGTTGGTCTTGTCCGCGTTGGCTTTGACGGTGCGGAGGTGGAACATGCCCTGGCCGCCGAGGCCGACGAAGCCGACGACAATGCGGTCATTGGCGCCGATGACGCGACCGGTCGAGGGGGCCTGGGTCTGTCCGTAGACGGGCGTCCTGAACAGGCTGGTGGTGGCCACGGCGGCGGTGGCGGTGGCGGCTTTCTTGATGAAACTCCGGCGGGTATCGCCGCCGGAAACAGCGGGTGTTTGAATCGGTTGCATAAGGCGCGATGTCACAGTCAACGAAACGTTGGACGCAGCGTAAGGCATTCCTCTTCAGCGTCAACGCAATTGCATTCGCCGCCGCCTTGACATCAGAGGGTGCTTTCCGAAGACTCACCCGACTTATGGCGGAGTCCAAGAGCAACGAGCTGATGGAGAGGATCGTCTCCCTGTGCAAGCGTCGGGGGTTCGTCTTTCCGTCATCGGAAGTCTACGGCGGGATCAACGGTTTCTGGGACTATGGTCCGCTGGGGGCGGAGCTGAAGCGGAACGTGAAGGAGGCCTGGTGGCGGTCGATGACCCAGCAGCGGGACGATGTGGTGGGGTTGGACGCGACGATCATCATGCACCCTGCGGTGTGGCGGGCTTCCGGGCACGTCGACACGTTCAGCGATCCCATGATCGACTGCAAGACCTGCAAGGGGCGGTTTCGCGCGGATCAGATTGCCGAGATCCCGTGCCCGCAGAAACCCAGCAAGTGCGTGGCCGAGTGCCACGGGGAGAAGACCGAGGCGCGGGCGTTCAACCTGATGTTCCGGACGACGGTGGGGCCGGTGGAATCCGAGGAGAACCTGGCCTATCTGCGGCCGGAGACGGCGCAGGCGATTTTCGTGCAGTTCAAGAACGTGCTCGAGACGTCGCGCCAGAAGGTGCCTTTTGGGATTTGCCAGGTGGGGAAGGCGTTTCGCAACGAGGTCACGCCGAGGAATTTCACCTTTCGCTCGAGGGAGTTCGAGCAGATGGAGCTCGAGTTCTTCATCCGGCCGGACGAGGTGATTCAGAAGCTGGCGGGGCAGGTGGCGGCGGTGGATCCGGCGGATCCGTTGGCGGTGTTGCGGGCTCCGGTTGCGACCTGGGGGTGGGAGGCCTGGCACAAGTATTGGGTCGAGGAACGTCTCCGGTGGTACGAGAGCATCGGGCTGCCCCGGACCTCGCTCGAGGAGTATTGGCAGACGCGGGAGGAGCTTGCGCACTACGCCAAGGCGACGGTGGATATCCTCTTCAAGTTCCCTTTCGGCACCCAGGAGCTGGAGGGGATTGCGGCCCGCGGCGACTTTGATCTCTCGCAGCACCAGAAGCACAGCGGCAAGTCGATGGAGTACTTCGACGAGGAAGCCAAAGCCAAGTACATCCCGCACGTGATCGAGCCGAGCGCGGGTGTGGACCGCCTGGCGCTGGCGCTGCTGTGCAGCGCCTACACCGAGGAGGAGGTTGCCGACGAGAAGGGCCGAAAGGAGACGCGGGTCGTCCTGAAGTTCCATCCGCGGATTGCGCCGGTCAAGGTGGGAGTCTTCCCGCTGCTCAAGAACCGGCCGGAATTGGTCGAACGCGCGCTTGCGATACGGGATCGACTCCGGCCGCACCTGTCGGTCTTCTACGATGAGTCGGGGGCGATTGGCCGTCGCTATCGGCGGCAGGACGAGGCGGGCACGCCGTTCGGGGTGACTGTGGACTTCGAGACGTTGGGCGAGGCGGGCCCCGAGCTTCGGGACACCGTGACCCTGCGCGACCGGGACACCATGCAGCAGACCCGGGTCAGGATCGACGATCTGCTCCCCTTGTTGCTCGAGAAGATCCGGTGATCGGCCCCCGCGATGGACCGCATGAACGTCAGCAAGACCTGTCCGCCGGGGTCCGCCCCGGCGAGCGGTGGCGGGGCCCGGGGAGGACGGGGCCCATGAACGCCGAACTGCTGGCTCGAGCCAAAGCGCTCGGGTTCTCCGACCGCCAGATCGCGCGGCTCACCGGCCGATCGGAGGAGGCGATCCGGGCGTTGCGCGCCGAGTGGGGGCTGGTCCCGAGCTATCGGCTGGTGGACACCTGTGCGGCGGAGTTCGAGGCCTACACGCCGTACTACTACTCGACGTACGACCGCGGCGACGACGAGGTGCGGCCGTCGGACCGCCGGAAAGTGATGATCCTGGGGGGCGGGCCGAACCGGATCGGCCAGGGGATCGAATTTGACTACTGCTGCGTCCACGCCTCCTTTGCGCTGAAGGCGATCGGGTTCGAGACCCTGATGGTGAACTCGAATCCGGAGACGGTGTCGACGGACTACGACACCAGCGACCGGCTGTACTTCGAGCCGCTGACGCTCGAGGACGTGCTGCACATTTACCACCGGGAGCGGTGCTGGGGGGCGATTGCCCAATTCGGAGGCCAGACGCCGTTGAACCTGGCCCTCGGCCTCGAGCGCAACGGGGTGCGCATTCTCGGAACCTCCCCGCAGAGCATCGAGGTGGCGGAGGACCGGAAGCTGTTTGCGGCGATGCTGACGCGTCTGGGGATTGCCCAGCCGCCCAACGGGATTGCCACCAACGAAGCCGAGGCCCTCGTGGTCGCCCGTCAGCTCGGCTATCCGGTCCTGGTCCGGCCCTCGTTTGTCCTGGGCGGGCGCGCCATGCAGATCGTTGACGCGGACGCAGAGCTCCAGCACTACATGCGGGTGGCGGTCGAGGCGTCGCCCGAACGGCCGGTGCTCGTGGACAAGTTCCTCGAAGACGCGACGGAAGTGGACGTGGATTGCATCGCGGATGTGGGGCTGTATCCGGGGACCGACCAAGGGGACGTGGTGTTGGGGGGGATGCTCGAACACATCGAGTTCGCCGGGGTGCACTCCGGGGATGCGGCGATGGTGTTGCCGCCGCACACGCTGACCGACCGGGTGATGCGGGCGATCCGGGAGCAAACGCACGCGATGGCGCGGGAGTTGCGGGTGGCGGGGTTGATGAACGTGCAGTACGCCGTGAAGGACGAGACGGTCTATGTGCTCGAGGTGAATCCGCGCGCTTCCCGGACGGTCCCTTTCGTGAGCAAGGCAATCGGGGTGCCGCTGGCCAAGCTCGCGGCCCGGATCATGGCGGGACAACCGCTCCGGGAATTGGGGTTCACCTCCGAGATCTGGCCGGTTCATTGGGCGGTCAAGGAATCGGTCTTCCCGTTCAACCGGTTTCAGGGACAGGATATCCTGCTCTCCCCCGAGATGCGGTCGACCGGCGAGGTGATGGGCCTGGATGCGGACCTGGGAATTGCGTATGCGAAATCCCAGATGGCGGCCGGGGCGCCGTTGCCTCTCGAGGGCCGGGTGTTTATCAGCGTGTGCGATGCGGACAAGCCGGGTGTGGGGGCGGTGGCGCGGCTGTATGCGGATCTGGGCTTTGGTCTTGTCTCGGCGGGGCGGACAGCCGGGGTTCTCGAGGCGGCCGGACTGAGTGTCCAACGGATCTTCAAGCTTCAGGAGGGGCGGCCCAACGCCCTCGACCTCCTCAAGAACCGTGACCTCCAGCTCGTCATCAACACCCCTTCCGGGCAGGCGCCAAGAGCCGACGAAGTCCGGATCCGGACCACCTCGGTCTATACCGGCACGCCGATCATGACCACGCTGAGCGGCGCCCGGGCCGCGGCCCATGGGATTGCCGCCCTGCGGAGGAAGGGATACTCGGTGCGGCCCCTGCAGGAGTACCATTAGCGAGGCGCGCCTCAGACCCAGCGAAGTCCGCGATCCCATGGAGCTTCCCTGCCCTTCCGGACCCTCTGTTCCGCGCCTCGCTAACATAGAGTCCTCGACGGAAGGAGGGGGGGCCTGGAGCGGCAGGTACCAAACTTGGCCTGTTGACCCCACGTTCCACAAGTCGAGGACTCTTGGGAAATAGTGCTTGCGCGGAGTTTTCGGCCGCTGATAGGGTTTCGCGCTTTCGATCTGACGAAGGACTGAGGCGTATGGCAAGACGTTGTGAACTGACCGGGAAAGGCCCCCGCAAAGGCAGCATTATCTGGCGCAGTGGCAAGGCCAAGAAGGCCGGTGGCATCGGCACGCACGTGACCGCCATCACCAAGCGACGGTTCTTCCCCAATCTGCAGCGGGTGAAAGCGGTGGTCGACGGCGAAGTGCGCTACATCCGCGTTGCGGCGAGCGCCATCAAGAAGGGCCTCGTCACCAAGCCGCCCCCGCGCACCTGGAAGAAGGAAGCCGCTGCTTCGAGCAAGGCCTGACCCTCGATCAATGCCGGGCGAGGTCGTTGGATCTCGCCCTTTTGCATTTCGGGGTCCGAGCCGTAGGAGGGGCGGGATTGCCAGCCGGCGGGCCGCGACCCGACAGGCTCTCAGGGCGTGCGCAGACGTTCGATCCGCATCCCGGTGTCGACGACCAGGAGGAAAAACCCCAGGATCAGGATCAGGCCGAAGAACCGGAGCAGCATCTCGTAGTTGACGGACGTCACCCGGAGAAAGAACTGGGAGGCGTAACGGGTCCGCTTGAGGCTCTCATGATAGTACGTGATCCGGACCTGCACCCGCTCCGCGTAGAGCAGGCACCAGACTCCGATCCCGAAGAGACCCAAAGCCAACGGTATGCGCCACAGCATCATCACTCGCACTCGAGTTGATCTGAACTCGTCTTGGCTCTAGCGAGGCGCGCCTCAGACCTGACAAAGTCCGCGATCCCATGAAGCCTTCCTGCCTCTTCGAACCCTTTCTTCCGCGCCTCGCTAATATAGAGTCCTCGAAGGCACGGGGGCGGGTTGGGAACGGCAGGGACCAAACTTGACCTGTTGACCACACTTTCCACAAGTCGAGGTCTCTAGCACGGTCCCCGGCCTGCTGTCGAGTGTCCGAATACTAAACTTTGGTATATGGCACCCTAGCGAGGCGCCGCCTCAGACCCAGTCGAGTCCCCAGGCACATGAAGACCCTGCTGTGCTTGCCCACCCCTCTACCGCGCCTCGCTAGCGCCGGTTCAGCCAGTAGAGGAGGTAGCCGAAGAGGAGGGAGAAGATGATGCCCGCAATGATGGCGGCGGCGTGGACCCGGCGGCGATGGCGGCGGTTGCTGCGGCCCATGCCGGGCAGCAAGTAGTAACGATGTTGTTCGCGGTTTCGCCGGGAACCGAACATGGCAGCAAACCCATCGGGTTCGCCCGGAACGTTTAGCGTAATCGGAGGGGGGAAGTCCAGACGCGAAACAGAACCCGGGGAGGCGAAGCGGCGTGAACTTCTCGCTCGCCAACGGAAGCGGAACCGCGCATCGTGGCGGGGCATACTATGGCACGGTTGTCATTTCGCGGCACCCACACCGCCCTGGTCACTCCGTTCCGCAACGGCCGGGTGGACGAGGAGGCGTTTGCGCGGTTGATCCGCGCCCAGATCCGGGGGGGCGTCGACGGCATTGTGCCGGTGGGGACCACCGGCGAGTCGCCGACGCTGGGGTTCGAGGAGCACGTTGAAGTGATCCGGTTGGCGGTGCGCCTGGCGGACAGAAAGGTGAAGGTGATCGCGGGCACGGGCGGCAACTCGACGGAAGAAGCCATTTTCCTCACCCAGGCGGCGGCAGAGGCGGGAGCGGACGCGTCGCTGCAGGTGGCGCCGTACTACAATCGCCCGTCGCAGGAGGGGTTGTTCCAGCATTTCCGGGCGATCGCACGGTCCGCGCGGCTGCCGATGGTGTTGTACAACATCCCAGGGCGGTGCGGCGTCGAGATCGCGGTCGAGACCGTCCAGCGTCTGGCCGCGGCGTGTCCGGGCATCGTGGGCATCAAGGAGGCGGGAGGCAACGCCGATCGGGTGAGCCAGTTGCGAGGGGCGCTGGGGCGGGAATTCACGATTCTCAGCGGCGACGACTCGCTGACGCTTCCCTTCATGGCCGTGGGGGCGGAGGGGGTGGTCAGCGTGGCGTCGAACGTCATCCCGAGGCCCGTGACCACGATGGTCCGGGCGTTTCTCGCGGGGCGGCTGGCGGAGGCCTTGAGACTGCACGCGCGGTATTATCCCTTGTTCAAGGATCTGTTCATCGAGACCAACCCGGTGCCGGTAAAGACGGCGTTGGCGATGATGGGGTGGATGGCGGAGGACGTCCGCCTGCCGCTGGCACCCCTGCGTCCCGCAAGCCGGGAGCGGCTCGAAGCCACGCTGAGGGCCTGCGGGCTTCTCCGGGCGGCGCGGGCTCCCAAGGCCTGAGGAGAACGCATGACGCGCGTTGTGATCCACGGTTCGCGGGGGCGCATGGGGCAGGTGTTGGCGGTTTGTGCCCGGCGCACGCCGGATCTTCGCGTGGTGGGGGAGATCGACCTGGGGGACGATTTGGCGACGGTGATCGGGGAGGCGGATGTGGTGGTCGATTTCAGCCTGGCGCCGGCGACCGCCCGCGTGGTCGAGTTGTGCAGTCGGCACGGCAAGGCCCTCGTGTTGGGCACGACCGGCCACACCCCGGCGGAAGCCGACGCCATCCGCAGCCACGCGCGCCGGATCCCGTTGGTTTGGTCGTCGAACTACTCGACCGGGGTCAATGTCCTCTTCTGGCTCACACGCAAAGCGGCTGAGATCCTTGGCCCCGGGTACGATTGTGAGATCATCGAGGTGCACCACCGGTTGAAGAAGGACGCTCCGAGCGGGACGGCGCTGACCCTGGCAGAGACGGTGCGGGCGGCCCGCGGGGGGGAGGCGGTCCTGCGCCATGGGCGAGAGGGCATGGTGGGGGAGCGCCCCGTGGCCGAGGTGGGCGTGCATGCGGTGCGGGGTGGGGACGTGGTGGGGGAGCACACCGTGCTGTTCGCGGCACCCGGCGAACGCGTCGAATTGGCCCACAAGGCGTCGAGTCGGGAGACGCTGGCCCTGGGGGCGCTGCGGGCGGCGGCGTGGGTGGTGGGCCGTCCGCCGGGGGTGTATTCCATGCAGCACGTGCTTGGTCTTGCGGGCTGAGCCCTTCCGGTGCATGGCTTCCGCGGACGATTCTCCGCCGCTGCTGCTCACGCCAGAAGGCGCGCGGCAGCGGGCCTTCGTGGCGTTGGGTTCGAATCTGGGGGATCCGCAGGCCGCCCTCGAGGATGCGATGGACCGGCTCGGGCGGGTATCGGATGGGCCGCTGGTGCGATCGTCGCTGTGGCGGAGTGCGCCGGTGGATTGTCCGCCGGGATCGCCCTGGTTTGTGAACGCGGTGGCGGCGCTCTTCCCTCGCCTCGGGGAGACTCCCGAGACCCTGCTCGAACTCCTGCTGGCGATGGAACGTGAGTGGGGTCCGCGGTCGAGGCGGATCCGGAATGCTCCCCGCCGACTGGATCTGGATCTGATCGCGTTTCGGGAGGAAACACGTGCGACGGCGACGTTGACGCTGCCCCATCCGCGGGCCTGCGTGCGACGGTTCGTGCTCGAACCGCTGGCGGAGATCGCGCCGGACTGGGTTCTGCCCGGGCAGAGGGCGACGGTTCGGAGGCTGCTGGCGGGGTTGCCGGCAGGGCCCGGCTGTGAGCGGCTGCCGCCGCGAGCCATCCGACGACAATAGCGTTGCGCGCGTGGGACCGGGGGCGCAAGGTCCGCCGGATGCGAGTGGTGAAGTCAGCGGCGACGATGCAGCGGTTGGGGCGTTGGTGGCGGCGCCGGGGTGTGCGGGTCGGCTTGGTGCCGACGATGGGCTATCTGCATGAGGGGCATTTGAGCCTGGTCCGGCGCGCGCGGCGCGCGGTGGGGCGCCGCGGAGTGGTGGTGGTGAGCCTCTACGTCAACCCGACACAGTTCGCTCCGCACGAGGACCTGGCGCGGTATCCGCGGGATCCGGCCGGGGACCGGCGGGCCTGTCGCGAGTCGGGTGCCGACGTGCTGTTTATGCCCGGGGACGCCGAGATGTATGCGAGGAACCCGGAGGGGGCGGCGAGCACCTTTGTGGTCGAGGAAGCGCTTTCCACGAGCATGGAGGGGGCTTCGCGGCCGACCCATTTCCGCGGAGTGACGACCGTGGTGGCGAAGTTGTGCAATCTGGTCCTGCCGGACGTGGCGGTGTTTGGGGCCAAGGACTTTCAACAGGCCGCGGTCGTCCGGCGCATGGTGCGGGACCTGAAATTCCCGATACGGATCCTGGTGGCGCCGACCGTGCGGGAGCCGGACGGTTTGGCGATGAGTTCGCGCAATCGGTACCTGTCGCCCGCGGAGCGGCCCCAGGCGCGGGTGCTCTGGCAGTGCCTGAGATGGGCGGACCGGCGATTGCGCTCGGCGCGGCAGCCGCTGCCGGCGGCGGAGCTTCGCTCGGGAGTGGTGGCGCTGGTCTCGGCGCAGCCGGCGGCCAGGCTGGATTACGTGGCGTTTTTCGATCCCGAGACGCTCGAACCCCTGGATCCAGTCCCGCGGGGGGCGCGGATGGCTCTGGCCATCGTGGTGGGGTCGACGCGGCTGATCGACAACGCGCCGGTGGGATGACCAGAGTCCTCGACTTGTGGAATATGTGGCCAACAGGTCAAGTTTGGCCCCTGCCGTTCCAAACCCGCCCCCCCGCCTCCGAGGACTCTGTGTTAGCGAGGCGCGGGAGAGAGGGTCCGAAGTGGCAGGAAGGCTTCATGGGATCGCGACTTCGTTAGGTCTGAGGCGGCGCCTCGCTAGGGGAGTGCTGGATTTGAAGGAGGCGGCGTCCTACACTGGGCGGCATGGACGAAGCAACCAGCTCGTTTGACTACCTGGTGTTGGGGAGCGGCATCGCGGGCTTGTTTTGTGCGCTGAAGCTGGCCGCCCACGGGCGCGTGGCCATCGTCACCAAGAAGAGCAGCGCCGAATCCAACACCAACCACGCCCAGGGCGGGATCGCCTCGGTGACGAGCCGGGAGGATTCGTTCGAGCTGCACGTGCGGGACACGCTGGTGGCGGGGGCGGGTCTGTGCCAGGAGACGGTCGTGCGGCAGATTGTCGAGGACGGCCCGGCCCGGATCGAGGAGCTGATGGCGTTGGGGATGCAGTTCAGCGAGCGGCCGAACCCGGCGGTCGCGGGGGGGCGGGAGCTGGATCTGGGGCGCGAAGGGGGGCACTCGAAGCGCCGGATTCTGCACGCGAAGGACGTCACGGGCCGGGAGATCGAGCGGGCGCTGCTGATGGCTGCGGGACGGACCCCGAACCTCAGGATCTTCGAGAACCACATCGCGATCGATCTGGTCACGACCCAGAAGCTGGGGATCTCGGGTCCGAACCGGTGTCTGGGGGCGTATGTGCTCGACAAGGACACGCGGGCGGTCCGGGTCTTTGCGGCGCGGTCGACCGTGCTGGCGACGGGAGGCTGCGGCAAGGTGTACTTGTACACGACGAACCCGGACATTGCGACGGGGGATGGCGTGGCGATGGCGTATCGGGCGGGTGTGCCGGTGGCGAACCTCGAGTTTGTGCAGTTTCATCCGACCTGTCTGTATCATCCGAAGGCGAAGTCTTTTCTGATCAGCGAGGCGGTGCGCGGGGAGGGAGCGGTCTTGCGGACGCACGACGGGCGGGAGTTCATGGAGTCGTATCATCCGCTGAAGTCCTTGGCGCCGCGGGATGTGGTGGCGCGGGCCATCGACAGCGAGATGAAGCGCAGCGGCAGCGAGCATGTCTATCTGGACATCACGCACCGGCCGGCCCGCTTCATCATGCATCGGTTTCCGAACATCTACCGGACGTGCCTCGAGTACGGCATCGACATCACCAAGGAGATGATCCCCGTGGTGCCGGCGGCGCACTACCAGTGCGGCGGGGTGGTGACGACCGTGGACGGCGAGACCGACCTGGCGGGGCTCTACGCGGTGGGGGAGGTGGCCTGCACGGGGCTGCATGGCGCCAACCGGTTGGCGAGCAATTCCCTGCTCGAAGCCCTGGTCTGTGCCCATCGCGCGGCCCAGCGGGCCGGCAGTCTCTCGTCCGATCCGCGGGTTGCCGACATCCCTCCCTGGCAGTCGGGTAAGGCCCACGACGCCGATGAACTCGTCGTGGTGGCGCATCTCTGGGACGAGATTCGGCGGCTCATGTGGGATTACGTCGGGATCGTCAGGACCACCAAACGGCTGCAGCGGGCGCAAAAGCGGATTCAGAACCTGCAGGCGGAAATCCAGGAGTACTACTGGGATTTCACGGTCACTTCGGACCTCCTCGAGCTGCGGAATATCGCGACGGTGGCGGAGCTGATCGTCGCCTGTGCGATCCAGCGGCCGGAGAGCCGGGGTCTCCACTACACCCTGGACTATCCCGAGCCGAATCCGCTCTGGGCGCAACGCGACACCTGCGTGCAGCGGACTCTCTGAGCCAGGATGCAGCCGCGGGCGATGGCCGCGGCCGGTGGAAGGGGGGCGCCCCCCCCGGACAGTTCGCGTGCCGCCCTCGTCGCGGGCGGCTACAGGGCGCCTTTATCAGCGGCGCCATGATTGACTCCCCCGGGGAAGGGGGTACTCTAGAGTCCTCGACTCTTGGGATATGTGGTCAACAGGTCAAATCTGGTCCGGTTCGGTTTCAGGCCTCCCCTCCTGTCGTCGAGGACTCTGGTGCAATAGCGGTCAGGCAAGGCGTTGATTTTATGGCAGATGAAGTCTCTTCCGGAAGCCCGAGGCGGCTGCGTCGTTCCAGGAAGCGGTCGTTTGGAGTGGCCGCGCTGGTCACGCTGGCGGTGGTTGGCGTGCTGTATTTCGGCCTGACGAGCGCGGCGTTCCTGAAATCGGTGGTGCTGCCGCGGGTGGGAAGCGCCATCCACGCGAAGCTGACAGTCGAGGACCTTGCCTTTAGCCCGTTCAAGCGGCTCGAACTGCGCCGGGTGCGGCTTGAAACGCAGGGCAGCGATCCCGTCTTCGAAGCCGAGGAGGTGCTCGTTCGCTACAGTTTGTTCGGTTTGCTGGCGGGGGATCTGGTTTTTCCCGAAGTCCGCCTGGTCGGACCCCGGGTGAGCGTGGTCATGGGCGCGGATGGGAAGAGCAATATCGATCCGCTGGTGGATTCCCGGACGAACCGGGTCGAGACCGCGGCCGGGGAGGCGCCATGGGCGGTGAAGCTTGACCGGTTGCTGGTCACCAATGGCGTCGTGCGGGTCACGCGGATCGCTGCGGACGGTTCACGGCAGGTTTCCGAAGTGTCGAACCTGGGGGTGCAGGTCGAGACGTTGGCGAACGGGGCCTCGGGCAAGCTGGCGCTGGTCGGTTCCGCGAGCCATCAGGCCGCGCCGGCCGGGCCTGTCGCGGGGACCGGCGACACGTTGAAGGCGCCTTTCAAGGGAGGATTCGAGTTCACCCTGGACGGTGATCTTTGGCCCTCGGCGGTGAAGGGGGATCTGCGTTTCACGGTGGATCCGGCCGAAGGGTCGTATCGCGAGCTGTCGGGCTTAAGTGGCCTGTTGACCTGCGAGGTTTCGCCGACCGAGGTGCGCGCCTTGGGCTTGCGGTTTGAGAAGGGAGGCCAACGGCTCGGATCGGCGGGTCTGAGCGGGACGATTGACCTCGGCAAGAACGAGGCCCGGCTTCGACTCGAGGTCTCGGGAATCGACCGCAACGTGTTGAACCTGTTTGGCGCGCCGCTCGGGATTGACTTCGTGGAAACGGCCATCAGCGCCTCGGGGATGGTCGACGTGTCGCGGCGGGGCAGCACGGTGGCCGCAACCGGCAAGGCGTCCGCAACCCAGTTCAGTCTCCGACGCGCCGGGGTTGCGAGCCCGCCCGTCGATTTGGGCCTGGACTATCAACTGACGGTGAGCGTCGATGACGAGACGGCGGTTGTGCACAAGTTCTCGGTGACCGGAAAGCGCGAGGGCCGGGAGTTGCTGGGGGTCGTTTTGAACCGGCCGATGAACCTCTCCTGGGGCCAATTGGTCCACGGGCTGAACGAATCGGTCCTGGACGTGACCCTGAGCGACCTCCGGCTGCAGGACTGGCGCATGTTCCTGCCGACGAACGCCCCGAACGGTCTGATCAGTGCCAAGGGCAGGATCACCTGCATGAGCGACGGCCAGCGCTTTGTGGCGGAGCTCAGCGGGGGGGGCAGCGAGCTGGCTGCGGCCGCGGCAGGCTACGCGATCAAGCAAGGCGAGGCGAAGTTCCAGTGCCGGGCGGTCTTCAGCGACTATCGGGCCCTTCACGTCGAGCAGTATGCGTTCGAGCTGAACGAACAGGGAACGCTCCTGGCCAAGGTGACGGGCTCGGCGAGCTATGACCTGGGCAGTCAAGACGCCACGCTCCAGGCGGAGATCAGGTCGGATCTGCCCGCAGTCGTCCGTTACTTCCCGGTGCCGGACCTCGATGTCAGGCAGGGGCGCCTGACCCTGGAGACTCTGATCACCCGGGAGAAAGGCATGCAGAAGGCCAGTGCCGATGTCGGTCTGACCGAGTTTGCAGGGAGGTATGGCCCCTATCAGTTCACGAACTACGAGGCGCGAGTCGATCTCGACGCGGACATGTCCGACAAGTTTGTGAACCTGCGGCGCGCCCAGGTCTCGCTGCGGCAGGCACCGGGCCCGCTCGGGAGCCTCGATATCAGCGGCCGTTACGATCGGGTGCTCGAGGTGGGCGATTTCGTGTTGAACCTCGAGAACCTGGCCGAAGGCGGACTCGAGCCGCTGCTGGCGCCGATGCTGGCGCCGCGCCGGCTGGGAACAGCCCTGGTTCGAGGGACGGCCAACGTGCACGTCGACCTCCGTGCCGAGTCCACCGCCACGATGGCGATGGAAGTGGCCAAGCTCCAGCTCCACGGACCCGACGGTCCGCTCCCCCGGCTGCCCATCGATCTTCAGGCGGAGGGCGATGCGGTCTACCGGACGAACGTGGTCGAGGTGAAGAAGCTGACCGTGGCATTCCCCGCCACCAACCGGGTGCATGCCACCGCCCGCATCGAACTCGCGAATGCCAACGCCGTGAATGGCCAGCTCAAGCTGGCCGCGGAGACCCTGGACCTGATGCCGCTATACACCGCCTTCACCACGAACGCCGCCCCCGCTGCCGCCGGAACCCCGCCGGCGTCGGGCCCGGGTCCGGGGGTGCCTGAGACCGAGCCGCCGGCGATGAACCTGCCCATCGGTCTGTTCCTCGCGGACGTGAACGTCGGGCTCATGCGGTTCGGCGAGGTGGCGATCAGCAACTGGGTGGCCTCGGTTCGCGTGACCTCGAACAGCGTGGTCATCGATCCCTGCCGATTGACCGTTAACGGCGGCCCCGTCAGCACCGATGCCCGCGTGGATCTCGGCAGGCCGGGGTACGGGTATGACGTCAACCTCAACGCGCAGCAGATCCCGATCGAGCCGTTCCTGCGGACGCTCGCGCCCGATCAGAAGGGCAGGGTGCGGGGCGATCTGGCGGCGGTATTCAAGGTCAAGGGGGCCGGGATGACCGGGGCCAGCCTGCAGCAGAACCTGTCCGGCCAGTTCGATGGCGGGAGCACCAACCTGCAGTTGGCGATTGGGAACATCCGCAACTCGCTGCTCAAGTCGGTGGTGAATGTCGTGATCGGCATCCCGGACCTGGTGAGGAATCCGACCGCCGTGGTGGGCAACGTGCTGAGCCAACTGACAGGCGGCGGCGCCGGCGCCAGCAAGGGAGGCTTGCTCGATGAGTTCGCCAATGCGCCGATCCAGAGGATCACGGCCAGGGGGACCCTTGGCGGCGGCCGGGTGAACCTCGAGCAGGCCGCGGTGCAGAGCGCCGCCTTTCAGGCCGGAGCCAGCGGCACCATCACGCTGGCGCCAGTCCTCACGAACTCGACCCTCCAGATGCCCGTGACCGTCGCCCTGCAGCGGGCTCTCGCGCAGCGGGTAGGGCTGGTGCCACCCGGCGCTCCGACCAACACCCCCTTCGTCGAGCTTCCCGATTTTGTCACGGTCGAAGGGACCCTGGGTAATCCGAAGACCGACGTGAACAAGACCGCCCTCTTGGCCCTCACAGCCCGGGCGGGAGCCAGCCTGGTGGGAAACACCGGCGACGCCGGGCTCGACAAGGCTTCGGAGGTGCTCAACACGGTGGGGAACCTGCTGGGCGGTATGGCCCCCGGAGCCAAGTCGGAAACGAACAGGGCCGCCGGAGCGACTAACGCGCCCGCACCCAAGTCGATTCTGCCCATCAACCCTCTCGATCTGCTGAAGAAGCGCTAGCGAGGCGCCGCCTCAGACCCAACTTGACCTGTTTGCCACATATTCCACAAGTCGAGGACTCTAGCGAGGCGCCGCCTCAGACCCAACCCATCTTATGAAAGCTGTCTTGGACTATTTGAAAGCCAACGAGGCCCGGTTTGTGCAGGACCTGTGCGAATACGTCCGGTTCCCCAGCGTTTCCGCGCAGGCCGATCACCGGGCGGATCTGCAGGCGTGCGCGGAGTGGATGGCCGCCCGATGCCGGAGTCTCGGCCTCGAAACCCGGCTCTGCCCGACCGAGGGGCATCCGGTGTTGCTGGCGCGCACGCCACGCCGGCCGGGCCGACGGCACTTTGTGGTCTATGGACACTACGACGTGCAGCCGCCGGAGCCCTTTGATCTCTGGAAATCGCCGCCTTTCGAGCCGCGATTGGCGGGCGGCGCGCTCTACGCGCGGGGGGCCAGCGACAACAAGGGCCAGCACCTGGCTCACTTGAATGCGGTCGAGGCCTATCTCAAGACCGACACCGACTTGCCCTGCGATCTGACCTTCCTGATCGAGGGCGAGGAGGAAGTGGGCAGCCGAAGTCTCTCCGGGTTCCTGAAATCGCATCGCCCCGAGTTGCGGTGCGACGCCGTGGTGGTATCGGACACCGGCATGCCCGCCTCGGGCTTGCCCGCCCTGACCTACGCCCTGCGCGGCATCACAGCGCTCGAGATCAAGCTGACGGGACCCGACCGCGACTTGCACTCCGGGATCTTCGGCGGTTCCGTGGACAACCCGGCCATGGCGCTCAGTCAGCTCCTGGCGCGCGCGCGCGATGCCCGCGGCCGGATCACGATCCCCGGATTCTACGACGACGTTCGCCCGTTGAGCGCCTTCGAGCGGCGCCAGTTGGCGCGGTTGCCTTATCAGGAGCGCGCTTACGCCCGGTTCCTGGGGGTCCGCCGCCTTTTCGGCGAGAAGGGCTATACGGTTTGGGAGCAGCGGACCGCCCGGCCGACGTTCGAGATCAACGGGCTGACGAGCGGGTACCAGGGGGAGGGAAGCAAGACGATCGTGCCGTCCTGGGCCAGCGCCAAGATCACCATCCGGCTGGTGCCTGACCAGCGGCCGGATCGCGTGCTCCGCCAGGTGCAGCGCTGGCTTCGTGCGGTTTGCCCGCCCACCGTCCGCCTCGAAATGAAGGCCGGTCACGGCGCGGAGGCCTACTTCATGGAGCCCACGCGGCCCGAGGCCCAAGCGGGGCTGCGGGCGCTCGAGGCAGCGTTCGCACGCAAGCCCGTCCTGCTGCGGGAAGGGGGATCCATCCCCATCGTCACCGAGTTCCGGTCGATCCTTGGCGCGGACACGCTGCTGTTGGGGCTGGCGTTGCCCGACGACAACGCGCACTCGCCGAACGAGAAGTTCGACTTGGCCAACTACGCTGCCGGCATGCGTGTGGGGGCGCACTTGTGGAGGGAACTGGCTGCGCTTCCGGCTTGAAGGACTCTATCGAGGCGTGCGACGTTGGCCGTCGCATGAGAGGCTGGGCAGGGTGGGTGATCCTCGGATGGCTGGCGGGCGCGGTGTGCCTGATGCCGGGTGCGGCTTGCGCGGCCGCTCCGGTGGCGCGGCTGACGGCGGTGCGCGTGAACAGCCAGGAGTGTTATGACCTCGCGCGGTGGGGCCGGGCGCAGGCCCTGCGGATGACCGTGAACCGCGAGAGCCGGGAGGTGCGGCTCACCAATCGGTACACGCGCCTCGACCTGGCCCTCGGCTCCCGCCTGGCGACCATCAACGGAGTCAAGGCGTGGCTTTCCGTGCCCCTGGCGGCGCGGGACAACGACGTATTCGTGAGTGTGCTCGATGTGCGGACGACGTTCGAACCCGTGCTCCAGCCGGTCCGGCTCAAGGCGGGGCGCAAGGTCCGGACGGTTGTCCTGGACCCCGGTCACGGGGGCCGCGATCCCGGGTATCGGGTCGGCGACCGGGAGGAGAAAACCCACACCCTGTTGCTGGCCCTCCGGCTGAAGACGCTGCTCAGCGAAGCGGGTTTCAAGGTCGTGTTGACCCGGTCCGGCGACACCACGGTCGATCTGAACGAACGGGCGGCCATCGCGCGGCGGGCTCGCGGGGATGTGTTGCTGAGCCTCCACTACAACGCGGCGGCGCCGGGCAACAAGGACGCCAAGGGAGTCGAGGTGTACTGCATCACCCCCGCCGGCGCGGTGTCGACCAACGTCGACCCGAGCGAACCCGGGTCGACGCGGGCTGTGCCCGGCAACCAGGCCAATAGCCGCAGCGCACTGCTCGCTTACCAGGTCCAAAAAGCCATGGTCCGAAGTCTGCCGGTCGAAGATCGCGGCCTGCGGCGCGCTCGATTCCAGGTCCTGCGGTCGACAGAGATCCCCGCCGTTCTCATCGAGGGCGGCTTCATGAGCTGCCCTGACGAGGCCAAGCGCATCTTCAACATCAATCAGCGAACCGAATTGGCGCGCGCCATCGTGGATGGCGTGCTGGCCTACAAACGGCTCGTGGAACGGAAATGAGATCTCGCCTCGACCACACCACACTAGCGCGGCGGGCTGGACTTGCTTCCGCCCGAGCCCCCTCGTTTGCCGCCGCCGCTCGTCAGCACCGCGCCGGCCAGTATGCCCACGGCGAAGAACGCGAAGTACATGATGGCCGCCGGTTGCTGGACCGCCTTCGGCAGAAGGGGGGGTAGCGCGAACGAGACTGCCTGCTTGTTGTTCAGGCCGATCAATACCAACAGGAACAGCAGGATGATGATGAAAACGATCTTGAGGAGCAGCTTGGTGTTCATGGTCAAAACCGGCGGCACCATAGGTTCGGAAACCCGCCGCGTCAACCGGCATTGCGACCAGCCATGAGCATCGTGACGCGGACCGGCGACGGGGGCACCACCGGCTTGATGTACAACCGGCGAGTGCCTAAGCACCATCCCCAGGTCGAGGCCTGCGGCGCGGTCGATGAGCTCAATGCCGCCCTCGGGTTGGCCCGGGCTGCCCTCCGCCGCGGCGCCCTCCGGACACAGCTCCGGGATGTCCAGCAGGATCTCGTGGTTCTCATGGGCGAACTGGCCACCCTTCGCACCGACCGCGACCGCTATCAGCGGGACGGATTCACGGTCGTCGGTGCCGACAGGATCCGGAAACTCGACGGGATCGCAGCCGCCGTGGAAGCCAGAGTGCCCAGGCGCCGCGGTTGGGCGTTGCCAGGGGAGTCGCCCGTCGCCGCCGCGCTGGATCTTGCAAGAACCGTATGCCGCCGCGCGGAGCGACGGGTCTGCGCCCTCCTCGATGCGGGCGAACTCGAGAATCGCGAGGTCGGCGTCTACCTGAATCGGCTGGCCGATGTTCTCTGGCTCTGGGCACGAGAGAGTGAAGAGTGAAGAGTGAAGAGTGAGGAGTGAAGCGGCGGTAAGTTGAGCGGCAATGGTCGATACCATCCGGTCTCACCCTGCAACTGCGGGCGCTGACCGCGGCAGCTGAAAGGGGGGGGCCCGCGATCAGTGCTCGCACCTCCGTCGGCAAGGGCGGGTACAGCATCTCATCGCGGATTGGTGGCGCTTCCCTTTAGACCACGGGATGGAGTAGGCTGAGGCCCGTGAGAATCAGCCTTGTTCTTCTGGCGGCGTGGTTTGTCCTGGGCACGCATGCGGCATCGGAATTCCGCCTGGCGCGGGATGGCAAGGCCGAGTGCGTGATTGTCCGGCAGCCGGGTCTGGTCCCGGCCGAGACGAATGCTCTCGAGGAACTGCGCCAGATGCTGAAAGAGATTACGGGCGCGGAGTTCCCGGTGCAGGAGGTGGGCGCAGGCGATCCGGTGCCGGCGCAGGCGATCGTGGTGGGCCCGGGGCCGGTGGCGGAGGCAGCGTTTCCGGGGGTGGCCTGGGACGCCCTCGGGGCGGAGGGCATCGTGCTGCGCAGCCAGGGGGGGCGGCTGTTGCTGGCGGGGGGGCGGCCACGCGGGACGCGGTACGCCGTGTCACAGTTTCTCCAGGAGGAGTGCGGCGTGAGGTGGTGGACGCCGTGGGCGAAGGACGTGCCGCGGCGGCCGACGCTCGAGGTTCGGTCCCTGGACGTGCGCTACCAGCCGCCCTTCGAGTCGCGGGATCCGTTCTGGTACCCGGCGTTCAACGCCGAATGGGCGGTCCGCAACTTCTCGAACAGCCAGAGCGCTCGGATCCCGCCTGAGCTCGGGGGGTGCATTGGGTACAAGGGATTCGTGCATACGTTCTACCCGCTGGTGCCGCCGGAGGAGCACTTCGACCGGCATCCTGAATGGTACAGCCTGATTGACGGCAAGCGGACCCACCAGCATGGGCAGTTGTGTCTGACGAACCCGGAACTGCGGAAGCACGTGGTCGAGCGGGTGCGGCAGTGGCTCCGCGAATCGCCGGAGGCGCGGATCGTCTCGGTTTCGCAGAACGACTGGCATGGCGCGTGCCAGTGCGACGCGTGCCGGGCGTTCGACGATGCCGAGGGAAGCCGCGCGGGGACGATGGTGGACTTTGTCAATTTCGTGGCCGAGCAGATCGAGCCCGAGTTCCCGCAGGTGGCGGTCGACACGCTCGCCTATCAGTACACGCGCAAACCGCCGCGCAACGTCCGCCCGCGACCCAATGTGATCATCCGGCTTTGCTCGATCGAGTGCAATTTCCGGGAGCCGCTCGAACATCCGTCGAACGCTTCGTTTGCCGACGACATCCGCGGGTGGTCGAAGATCTGCAACCGGCTCTATATCTGGGATTACACGACGGATTTTGCGCACTACGTGCAGCCGCATCCCAACTGGTTCGTGCTGGGGCCGAACATCCGCTTTTTCGAGGCGCACCACGTGAAAGGGGTGTTCGAGCAGGGCGCCTACCAGTCGTTTGGATCGGAGTTTGGGGAACTGCGGGCCTGGGTTCTGGCGCAGCTGCTTTGGAAGCCGTCTTGCGACGATCGGGTGTTGATCGACACCTTCCTGAACGGCTACTACGGCAAAGGGGCAGCCTCCCACCTGCGGGCCTATTTGGACCTGATGCAAACCGCGTCGCACGGTGTGAACCTCACCTGTTTCTCGAAGACCGACGTGCCGTTCCTCCGGTTTGGGACCCTGGTCCGGGCGGAGCAGTTGTGGCAGCACGCGGAGGAGGCTGCGGCGGGAAACCCGGAGCTTCTGGCGCGGGTGCGACTCGCCCGGCTGCCGGTCCGCTACGCCTGGCTCATGCGGTGGGAGAAGCTGCGGGAAGAATGTGTGTCGACGGGCGGGATCTGGCCGCTGCCCGCCTCGCGCAAAGCGGTGGCCGACGAATGGCTGAAGGTGGCGCAAGGCGAGCCCGGGCGGGACTGGACACGCGTCAAGTTGATCAACGAAAGCGGCTTGACGCCCGAGAAATTCATCGAGCGCTTTGCCCAGGATCCCCCCGAGCCGAAAGCGGCGCTCTCGCCCCGCGCGGCCGAGGCGGTCCGGGTCGTCCAGACCCGGCTGAATCAGGCGCTGCCCCGGGTTCAGGTGTCGGCGGACGGACGCGGATTCACGACTGCGGACAACCGTCCGTTCGTTCCGTGGGGGGTGAACTACTTCCGGCCGGGCACGGGGTGGGCGCCAAGGGTTTGGAAGGAATTCGATGCCGAGGCGACCCGTCGCGACTTCGCACGGCTCAAACAGTTGGGTGCCAACTGCGTTCGTGTGTTCCTCACGTTCGGCTCGTTTTACTCCGAACCCGGACGGCTTGATCCCGAGGGGCTCGCAAAATTCGATCAGTTCCTCGAGATGGCGGAGCAGGCGGGGCTCTATGTGCATCCCACGGGGCCGGACCACTGGGAGGGCTTGCCGGAGTGGGCGCGCGGCGACCGTTACGCGGACGAGTCGGTCCTGGCGGCGCTCGAACAGTTCTGGCGGCTGTTTGCCACGCGTTATCGGGGGCGGAACGGGGTGTTCGCGTATGACCTGCTGAACGAGCCGGAAATCCGCTGGGACACCGCGCCGATGAGGGAGAAATGGCGGGCGTGGACGCAGCGCAAGTACGGATCGGGGGAGGCGGCGGCTCGCGCGTGGGGCATCACCGGGCCGGCGCCGGAGCTGGCGTCGCTGGCGCCGCCGGCGCGCGACGCCGCACCCGGCGCCCCGTTGCTCGACTACCAGCGGTTTCGCGAGGAGGTGGCCGAGGAGTGGGTCCGGAGGCAGGTGATGGCGATCCGCGGGGCGGACCCGGGCGCGCTGGTGACGGTCGGCCTGATCCAATGGTCGGTGCCTGTCCTGCTGGCCGGCCCCTTCCAGTACTCCGCGTTTCGCCCCGAGCGGCTCGCTCCCTGGCTCGATTTTCTCGAAGTGCATTTTTATCCGCTGGCAGGCGGTTTCTACGAATACGGAGGTCCGGAGGCGGAGCGGCAGAATCTGGCGTATCTCGAAGCGGTGGTCCGGGAGACGGCGCGACCAGGGAAGCCGGTGGTGCTGGCCGAGTTCGGCTGGTACGGGGGGGGCCAACTGACTTCCGACGGCGGCCGGCATCCGGCGGCCACCGAGGAACACCAGGCGCACTGGTGTCGGCGCGCGGTCGAGACCACGCTGGGTCTGGCTTGTGGATGGCTGAACTGGGGATTTCACGACCATCCCCAGGCCCGGGATGTCACCGAGTACACCGGTCTGCTGACCGCCGAGGGCAAGGTGAAGGCGTGGGGCAGAGTCTTTGAGGAATTGGGCCGCAGCGTGAAAGACGGTTCGGCGGTCGTAGCGGGGCGAGCCGACCGGCCGGTGCTGGACTGGGATCGCGCCATCGCGGATCGTCGGGTCGTGGATGAGTTCCGTCGCCGGTACACCGAGGCGTTCGAGGCCGCTCCCCCACGGGTCGCCGGACTGCCCTGACCTGAAGGCACGAAGAGAACCTGGGGTTCCGGAAGAAGAAAGAGAATCAGCCATGACACGAACTGAAGCCTGGGAGCTCTTGTGCGAGTACACGCCCTCAGCCGCCCTGCGCAAGCACGCCTTGGCGGTCGAGGCGGCAATGCGCCGGTACGCGGTGCGGTTGGGAGGCGACCCCGAGATCTGGGGCTTGACGGGTCTGCTCCACGACTTCGATTACGAGCGCTGGCCCAATCCGCCCGACCACAGCCGGGAGGCAGCGCGGATTCTGCGGGAGCGGGGCGTGGACGAGGAGATCGTTGGGGCGATCCTGTCGCATGTGGAGTGGAACCAGGACCAGTACCCACTCGATCGGCCGATCCGAAAGGCGCTGTACGCCGTGGACGAACTCTGCGGTTTCCTGCTCGCCGTGGCCTATGTCCGGCCGGACCGGCTGGAGGGGATGGAGCCCTCGAGCGTGCGCAAGAAGATGAAACAAAAGTCCTTCGCCGCCGCCGTCCGGCGGGAGGACATCGAGAAGGGCGCCACCCTGCTGGGGGTGAGCCTCGATGACCACATCCGGGAGGTGATCGCAGCCCTCCAGGGCGCGGCTGCCGAGCTCGGCGTGGCGCGCTAGAGTCCTCGACTTGTGGAATGTGGGGTCAGCAGATCAAGTTGGGTCCCTGCCGTTCCAGCCCTGCCCCCCCGCCTTCGAGGACTCTACTATTAGCGAGGCGCGGAGGCAGGGTGCACCGCTGCCCCCCCCACGGTTCCTCTGGACTGCATGTTTCATCGGTCTGAGGCGGCGCCTCGCTAGAGGGCGCGCTATTTCCCGGCGGCGAACTCGTTCAGTTCCTTGATCACTGCGGCAGGTCCGGTGCCGCCATAGCCGACCTTCTGTCCGAGCTTCGCGCCGTCGCTCCCCAGAAGCAGCAGGGTGGGAAAGCCGCGCACCTGGTACTTGTCCCTGAGCGCCGCGTTGGCCTTCTTCTGGTCGTCGGGCAGGGTCTTCTTTCGCGGGAAATCCAACTCGACGAGCACGAGCTTCTCCTTCGCGTACTTCTGGAACTCGGCAGAGTCGAGGACTTCGGCCTTCAGCTTCATGCAGGGGGGGCACCAGTCGGAGCCGGTGAAGACGACGAGGACCGCCTTCTTTTCCGTCTTGGCGAGGGTTTGAGCTTTCGGGAGGTCAGTGAGCCAGGTGAGCTCACCGGCTTGGGCGACGGTCAACGCCGCGCCGGCGAGGGTGCTGAGGATCCAGGATTTGATGGTCACGGTCGTGTCTTTCGCTTTCGTGGTTTTCGGGCATGACGGACAGGGGCCTCGGTGGCGTGTTTGAGGGCGGGATCCCGCCAGGCGAAGTTGCCCCCGACAATGGTGGCGAGGGTCTTGCCTTTGAGGGGCCAGCCAAGAAACGGGCTGTTGTGGGATTTGCTGGCAGTGTCTGCGGCCTGGAACGTCCAGGCGAGATCGGGGTCGAACACGGTGACGTCGGCGTCAAGACCGGGTCGCAGGGAACCCTTGGTGTGGAGGCGGAGGAGTTGGGCGGGGCCGGTGGTGAATCGCGCGATGAGGTCGGCCAGCGGCAAACGCCGGGCGTGGACGAGCACCGTCAGCGCCAGGGCCAGCTCGGTCTCGAGCCCGATGATCCCAAAGGGCGCATAGTCGAACTCGACTTCCTTCTCGTGGTTGCAGTGCGGGGCATGATCGCTGGCGATGACTTCGAGCGTGCCGTCGGCGAGGCCGGCCCAGATCGCTTCCCGATCGCGAGCGGTCCGGAGCGGCGGGTTCATCTTGAAGTTCGTGTCGTACGATGGCCAGCCGGGCAGGGCGACGCCCTCAGGGATCTCCGGCAACAACCCCTGGCCATCGGTGCTCCAGAAAGTTTCGCTTCCCGCCACGGCGGCGTCGGTGAGGGTGAAGTGGTGGGGGCAGGCTTCCCCCGAGACAGGGAGACCGCGGGCCTTGGCCTCGCGGATCAACCGGACGCTGCCGGCGGCGCTGACGTGCTGGCAGTGGATCCGGGCGCCGGTGCGTTCGGCGAGCAGGATGTTGCGCGCGACCATCATCTCCTCGCCTTCCGCCGGCCAGCCCCGGAGGCCGAGTTGGAGGCTGAAATAGCCGTCGTGCATGACACCGTCGGTCACCAGGGAGTAGTCCTGGCAATGGTCCATGACCAGGACATCGAACATGGTCGAGTACTCGAGGGCACGGCGCATCAGTTCGTGGTTCTGGATGCAGCGCCCGTCGTCGGTCACGGCGACGACGCCCGCCTTGCGGAGCGAGCCGATCGGGGCGAGTTCTTCGCCCCCAATCCCGGTGCTCAGGGCGCCGGCGACCAGCAGGTTCACGCGGGCCTCGCGGGCGGCGCGTTCCAGGATCCAGGCCACCACGCTCGGGGAATCAATGACCGGCTGGGTGTTCGGCATGCACACGACGGTGGTGAACCCCCCGCGGGCAGCCGCCGCCGTCCCGGTGGCAATCGTCTCCTTCGCGCTCTGCCCTGGCTCGCGCAAGTGGACATGGAGGTCGATGAGTCCCGGGCAGACGATAAGGCCGCGGAGATCCAGACGCTCAGCCCCCGCGGGAGCTCGCGCGACCGCCTCGGCCCCGAAAGCGGCCACCTTGCCGTCCGCCAGGAGAACGTCCATGACGCCGTCCAGTCGTTGGCTGGGGTCGATCACCCGGCCCTGGACAAGGAGGAGCGCCTTCATCGGGCGGGAGCTTATACGCTCCCGAATTGACAAGGCAAGCGCGGTCGGTTACATACGGACAGGAGCCGGAAGCGGGTGTAGCTCAATGGTAGAGCTCCAGCCTTCCAAGCTGGCCACGTGGGTTCGATTCCCATCACCCGCTCCAAAACCTGCAACGTGGTTTCCCCCAAACTTCGCGCACTTCCAGAGGCAAGTGCCGGTCGGCGGCAGCGATGTCGGAACCATTGCACAGCCGGAAACTGAACACCAGACCTTCAGACGGATAATCCTACGCCCACCTTTTCGGAAACCGCCGCCGTAACCGACTGCCATTGATTACCAAGCACTTAAGCCGCTGGTCTTCAGCAGGTTAACCCCGGTTTTGGCACGATTCTTGAATCCGCGCGAGTTTTGGGCG
>JAKQDD010000120.1 GCA_029556615.1 Verrucomicrobiota bacterium
CACAGTTTCGCCGCGATCTCGTTTGTAAGCCTCGACTGGTGCGACGATGGGCCGCCGGGGGAGGGGTTCGACTGCAACGGAAACGATGTTCCCGATATCTGCGACATCTACCATGGCGCAAGCGACGACTGCAACCGAAACTGGATACCCGACGAATGCGACATCGCCTCCGAGACCAGTCAGGACTGCCAGCCGAACGGCATCCCCGACGAGTGCGACGTGGCGGGTGGGGAGGTGCAGTTGGCGGGCACGGCCTACACGGTTTCCAGCGGGCCCCGAACCTACGGCGTAATTGCCCGAGCGCAGACGGCGGACGACGTGGAGGTGCCCCTGGACCTTGATGGCGACGGCGACGCGGAACTCATCGTCGCCAACGGGGAGTGGGAGTTCGGGTTGACCATCTGGTGGAATGACGGCCAGGGCGCGTTCGCCAATCCGCAGACGATTTCCCTGGCCGACGGGTACCCCAAACCCTACGCCCTGGCCGCGGGAGACTTTGACGGCGATGCCGACTTCGACCTGGCCGTCACCCGCAATGGTTACCCCGGTGCGGTCACGATCCTGCGTAACGACGGGGCCAACCCCAGCCCGCCGCCGGCATGGACGTTTACTGTGGACCAGACGCTCACGGAGGTTTGCGAGCCGCCCGACACCAACTGCAATACGCCTGAGTCGGTGGTCGCGGGCGACTTGGACCTCGACGGCGACCTCGACTTGGCGTGGGGGAACAGGTACTCAGACAGGGTGTCGGTGTTCTACAACGCCCAAGGAGTGTTCGCCCGAGTCACGAGTTCGCCTTTCGTGGTTTGCGCGCCCAGCGCCGGCACGGCCGAACAGGTGGTCACCGGCGACCTCGACGGTGACTGCCTCCCAGACCTGATCGTGGCAGGCGGGGAAGAGAACAAGATCGCCGTCCTGCGCAACGCCGGAGGGACGGACGCCGACCTGTCTTTCACGGGCTCGGTGTAGCACGACTGTTACCTCAGCGGTCCTGCCTTCAGCGCGACATACCCGATCTCGGTGGCCGTGGCCGACATGAACCACGACCGGTGGCTCGACGTGGTGGTGGCGAACGACGGACCGGACCAGGTTGCGATTCTCAGGAACCTGCGTGCCGGACCGGGGGGATGGAACGGGCTCGACGTGAACCTCGGCGCCGAAGATACGTTTCCCGTGGCGGCGAGTCCCAAGTACGTCGTCGCCGCCGACCTGACCGGCGACGGGTTTCCGGATGCCGTCACCACGCACAACACGACGTACATTTCCGTCCTCGTCAACGACCGCGACGGCGGACTGACGGGGCCCGTACAATTCACGGCGGGCTACAAGGCGGACCAGTTGGAAACGGGACTTCTCAACGGCGACGGGCTCCCGGATCTGGCGGTTCCGTGTTGGGGCAGTTCGGCACTCTGGGTGCTGCTGAACGGGACCGCCCCCCAGCCAGCCCCGACTTCGACAACAGCGGCGTGCCCGACGAGTGCGAGTACCTGACGGCCTGTCCGCCCGACGGAGTGACCGACGCGCGCGCGGATCATCCCATCTCGGCCGGCCAGCCCTGCCACGGCATCGGCGAAGTGGGTGACGAGATTGCGATCTGCCTGTATCCGGCGCAGGCGGGGATGTGCGGTGAGTTCGTACTCTGCGAGACGTGCTCTGACCCCAACTGCGGACCCAACTCCATCGAGGATTGCAGTTATGCAGGCGATGGCTGCTACGAGCTTACGCTGGCCCACGGAATCGCGGCGCCGTGCGTGACCACGATCCAATACCTGCCGACCGGAGCTTACGTCGCCTACTACAAACACCCGGCCAACGTGGACGGGAGCGGCCGGGTCAACGCTCAGGACATCGTCCAGTTGATCAACCGGATCAACATCGTGTTCGAAGGTGGCACCGTACCCCTCTGGGAGGCCGACATCAACAACAGCGGCGCGATTACTGCTGCTGACCTCAACGAATTGATCAACCTGCTCAACGGCACCGGTGCCTACGATCCTTGGTTCAACACGTCCAAGCCGGTGCTGACGGGCTGTCCCGATCCGTGCGGCGGCGGGGGCTTGCTCGCGGGTGAAGGCGGCGGCTATTCCGGCGGCGAGGAAGAGGACGGCGGTGGCGCGGAGAATGACGGTGACGGCAACGGTGGTGCCGACGGCGAAGACGGAGACGGCGGGACGGATGGCGCGCCTGCGGATCAGTCGGACACGGGCGAGTTTGTGGTGTGGTTTGCGGACTTCCTGAGTACGACGAG
>JAKQDD010000131.1 GCA_029556615.1 Verrucomicrobiota bacterium
ACCTCCGAAGAGTAGTTGACGAATCCGAGCGTCGCTTCGCTCCGAGTAACTGTCCGGCAAACTCCGGAGCGCTGTCCGACATCGGCCGGATTCCTGTCCGGATCAAATCGGAATCCGTGTCCGATTTCATCGGAATGCGCATCGAAGGACATTCTGGGGCTCATCGGGCTAATTGCTGGTCTCATCATCCTCGCTAACGTTGCCTCTCCGGAATCCAAGGCCATTCTGCACGCGGTGCTTTCGGTGCTTTTTGTGCTGGCACTTTTGGGGGCCGCGGCAGCCTTGCTGTACTGGGTTTTCAAGCCGCGTCGCAGGAACCCAGAGCCCGTTCATCCTCGCCTGCCATGCTCGGTCATGTCCCTGGACGCTGCGAGCATCGACGCCGTACTGCACGCGTCGGTTGCGCCTGCACAGAATAGCGGTGTTGCGCCCGCCAACCGCTCCAGCTCCGCCATAAACTTGCGGCAGGCCCTGCACGAGATCGCCTGGTTCATGTTCGAGAAGCTGCTGGCGCTTGCCTGGCAGAAGGTGGGCTATGAGGTCGTGCGTGAGGGTGGCGCTCGAGCCGACGGCGGGATGGACCTCCGAATCACACGGGGCGGAGAAACCCTCGCCGTCCAATGCAAGCATTGGAGCTTCCAGAAGGTCGGCGTGCCGCAAGTACGCAACTTCGTGGGGGCATTGACGATCGCCGGTCTCGAGAGCGGGATCATCATGACCCTTCGTGGAGCGCACGATGAGGCTCGCGAACTTGCGGCGAAGCAAGGAATCACGATTCAGACCGAAGCCGATGTGGTGGCCTTGCTGGAGCAGGCGTGGGCGGACTTTGATCCGACATTTCACCTGATCCTCTTGGACCGACGGAAGTTCTGTCCGAGATGCGAACGCGAGATGGTCCGGCGCACGGCACGACCGGGGCGTGGAACTGGCGAAGAGTTCTGGGGTTGCTCAGGCTACCCGAGGTGCCGATACACCATGCCAATCCTGCAATCGGAACGTGGTTGCTTCTGATGTCCGAGCTTCCCGCGCAATACACGAGTCCTGGACATGTTCTCGTGATCCCCTCTCCCCGAGCGCAGCCGAGGGGCGAGGGCACAGGACGAGCGAAGGTGACCGGTGAGAATCGGCGAGCGAGTCCTGCTGCTTCGGCGCTGCATCGTTCACCTCTGACCCGAATCCTCTCATGAACCCCGCACAGTTGCGCTTCTGGGCTGACCCCCAGCCGATCGTTGATCGTCTGGGCAAAGTCTTCTTCCAGCAACTGCCGCGGCGCCCGGGTGTCTATCGCATGTACGGCACTGGAGATTCGGTCCTCTACGTCGGCAAGGCGCGCAACCTCAGGCATCGCCTCGCTAGCTACCGGGTGGCGAATCCGGACCGCCTGCCCCGTCGCTTACTCCGACTGCTCACCCAGGTCGAGCGCATCGAGTGGGAGACGTGCGCCGACGAAGCCGCAGCGCTCCGGCGCGAAGCGGAACTGCTGCTGTCCCTCAAACCCCGGTTCAACCGTGCCGGCGTCTGGCCCAAACCGCAGCGGTTCCTCGCCTGGCGGGTGTGCCCGGACGGACTCGAACTCGCGATCAATGCTCAGCCGGAACCAGGCTGGTCCGCCGTCGGCCCCTACGGGGCGCAGGTGACCTGGATCCACCGTGCGCTGGTCCGCCTGCTCTGGTGCCTGATGCAACCGGAGTGCGGCTTGACCGGCATGC
Organism: Verrucomicrobiota bacterium; assembly: GCA_029556615.1. GTDB lineage: Bacteria > Verrucomicrobiota > Verrucomicrobiia > Limisphaerales > J093 > JAKQDD01. The sequence goes on from JAKQDD010000131.1 coordinate 1,710, forward strand.
CCGCCGGGTGGTTCAACGGCAGGCAAGGCACACAAGTGGTGATCCCGCCGAGTCCAGCGAAATCGATGGACGCCGGCATCGAGTTCCTGAGGCTCTTGGCCGCCGGCGCCTGCGAGCAGGCCGCGCGCCGTCTGCCGCCGGCCGAGAGTGGATTCGAAGGGGCTGTCCGCGACGAGGATTGGACGCTTGTGAGTGAGCATTTCAGTCGCCCGGAGGCGGTGGCTTCAGCCCTGTCTTAGGTGTCAACCGCGCGGAGCTGAACCGTTGCCTTCTCCTGCAGTTCTTCGACGCCCCGCATCCGACGGAGCGTACGCCCAAATCCGCACGTAGGCGTCCGTTGCGGCTCAACGTTCTGGGGTTGAGCAAGCTCGAGAGCCGCCCAGCCAGGGGTTTCCGCGGATTTGGATACCCGCCCCAAGGACGAGCGCCTCCCCTCGATTGTCTATACCCCCCGCTGGGTGCGGGACTCCCCGGAGCCGACACCGCACCCGCCATTCAAGCCCAAGACCCATCAGGAGCCGATGGCGAACAGTCGAGCCACAAGCGTTAGGCGAGGATCCGGGGCACGACTGGGGTCTTGACTGCGCGACAGGACGGTCATCCGTTCTGAATCCCACCCTCGGCGCCCAATACCGCAACGAACTCCGCGACCACCTTCAGCGCGCCAGCATCAGCGGTTTCGATGACGATAGGAGAAAAATCGGGATTGAGCGGCTCGAGGACGATGCGTCGGTGTCTGAATTCTCCCTCATCATTAACCACCTTATCACTCGAATACCGTTTCACCGTGAGCTGGCCGCCAGTTTCCGGATCCACTCCGGTGCGAAGGCTCACCAGCACGATGCGGCCCTGTCGCGAGCCGGCCAGCGCTTCGCCACCCCGGAACAAACAGCAAGAACCATCGGGAATCAGTGGCTCCATCGAGTGTCCGCGGACACGGATGCTGAACATGTCCCGCGTCACTCTGCGGCCCGTCACACGGATCCATGCGTGATGGTCGTGCGAGTCGACGGCAGGCTGTTCCGGTCCGAAGTTCCCGGCTGCGGCTTCCGGTTCGTAGAACGGCACGCAAGTGGTGAACCGCTCGGCGTCAGACGGATCGAGCAGGATCAACTCGAGTCCGTGAGCACCCGGGGATTCGCCTGCAGCCGCAACCTGCGAGTGGACCGGCGCCGAGCGTCGTCTTCTTGCAGACTCTCGTCCCGGTTCCCATCGCTCCACGCCCCGTTGAATGGCGGTGTACTCGATCGCTTCCGACACGGCGTTGAACAGGCGGTTCTCCCAATTCGAGCGTGTGTCGCCTTCTGGCCCCAGGAGTCTGCCGATCTCGAAAACGAAACGATCCGGATGACCTTCACGCATGAGGGTCCAGTAACCAACGATGCAGTCCTTGCGCCGCTTGAATAGGGAACGCGTGGGAAGCCGATCCCGCTTATCGTTGTTCGCGCACCGAGAGGCGGGCAGCAGGTTCCAAAGGTCATTATTGCGCCACAGGGCGAAAGGGATCGCATGATCGACCTCAAACGACTCGCGCAGATCGCGGTCGGTCCACACGCAGACCTTCGCCGCGAGGGCGGCGTAAAGGCTGCGCGCCGCGCCGACGTCTCGTTCGGGGATGGGGGCCGCCAGCAGTTGGTCGATTACCTGGCTTGGTCTGAGTGCACCTTGGGAGATCTCGGCGGTCAGCTCCGCCCAGTGCAGAACCGTGGCGTTCGCGATCCAGTTGCCCATCATCGACAGCTCGCGCCAGAGGTCGGCGTCCAACACCACGCTCCGGGTGGTCACATCATACGTGAACGTGCCGGAACCCCCGCCACCCGCGTAGTACACCGGTCCCGCTCGGATCGTATCGCAGAGTCTGGCCAGGACGCGTCTGTGGGTCTTGACCGCCCGCAATGACAACTCGTTGCTCCGGTAGTCCACCGTGAAGCCGCACAGTCCGCCCGCGCCTCGGTACAGCCGGATCAACTCCTCCAACTCGGCCCGAAACGCGACCGGCTTGCCGCACCCCGGTCGCTCGCCCCGCTTCTGCGGGATGAACGTGGTTGACTCGAACAAGGGCCAGAAGTACTCGAGCCATTTGTCGGCGATGAGCCGCAGCGGAATAGCCACGCGATCTTCAGGCAACCAACGGGCCGCGTGATAGCTGCTGGTGGCCAATTCCGCCAAGGCACGGAACAGCGCGGGTTTGTACGTCGCGTCCTTCTTGTCCCGGTTCAGGATGGCCTCGATCTTCTCGAGGCTGCGCGAACCGGCCCCTTGCAGAACAAACAACTGCGTCGCCCAACGCCGGTGTTCGCGGCCCAGCGAGTCCTCGGTATCCCACCGGTTCAGACGCTGGAAGCCGACCCTCTCGAGCAGAAAGTGCAGGTTTTCCGGCGTGACTTGGTTGAACAGCCGTCCGTCTTCATCGCGCTTGGTCGCTGGATCGATCGCCGGCCCTTCCAGGGGTGTGGACAGCAGCAGGCGCCCTCCTGGCTTGAGCACCCGCCGCAGGTTGAAGGCCGTGTCGAACAACGACTCTTCAGGAACGTGCATCAGGACGGCCCAGCACAGGAGACCGTCGATGCTGGCATCGCCGATCGTGGCAAGGTTCGGCAGCGAATCGATGGTAATCCTGCCCGCCAGTGCGCGATACCGCGCCTCGGCGACACGGCGCATCTGGACCGAGGCATCGACCCCGGCAGCGTCATATCCGCAATCGATCAACGCCTTGAGATCCCGGCCCGAGCCGCACCCGACGTCCAGAACTCGGCTTCCCGGCACGAACGAAACGCCGAAGTAAGCGGCCGCAGTGCTGCTGGTGGCGGCATAGCGGCCGTCCACCGCATCGGCTTGTGCGTCGTAGAATCCAACGGTCCGCAGGTCCATACTGGCGCCCCCCTTCCAGAGCGGAGCGGCCGGGCGTTCCAACGGTGGACACTACCCTGCTGAGCCAGAAGGCCTCAAGAGATGTTTGGGCCGGCTGGAAATGACAGCGGTAACGAGGTCAGACATCGAGTATTCCCAGTTCCGCCCTCCTCCGACGAACGAACACCGCCTGTTGCGCCTCGTCCTCCGTCTGTCCCCCCGGTTTCCTCTCCAGCCCACGGAGCAGCGCCGCCGCCCGGATCAGCACCGGCTGGAACAGTCTCCGCCCCCGGGAACACGGATCCTCAACCGCCGCGCCATGCCTCCGACCTCCTCGGCTTTGCCGACAATGTCGATTGTCAATTGCTGGCTCCATTGCGCTCCCCTTCGAAGATTTCCAAGCGTCTGGGCAATGCGTTCGATGCTCGCTGTGTTGACCGCGAGGCCGCGCCGTCGATGCGCGCTGCAGGGGTCGTGTTTTCCTGTTCTTTCGGTGCCGTGGCCGGTACAAGTGGGTCCCGATGCAACTGTCGGCAGAGAGGCTGGAACGGCTCCAGCGGAGCCTCGGACTGGCACTCGATCAGGAATGGCCCCAACTGACGGCCGCACAGAAGCGATTGGCCCGGCTTCGCCCAACGTCCATCGCTGCGCGCCCTGCCTCCTCGACTCCCTTGCTGGTCGTAGCCACCGTGGCCACCGACGGCGGTGAGAACAAGCTGAACCTGGATCCGATCCGAGTCCAAGTGGTGCGGGTCGCGGACAGTCTCGGCGAGATTTACTTCGAGGACTTCATCGCCGGCTCGCTCGCGCCGGAGGAGATCCTCCAGTTCTTCTCGGAGTCCAATGAGAAGCTCCATCGGTTTCTCGCGTACCTCCAACTGGAGCCGGACCAGTTGCTGCCCCGTTCGGATTTCCAGCGGAGCCAGTTGCTGTCGATGCTCCGCGAACTGATGGAGTGGGCAGCGCTGCTGAAGCTGGCCAGCCAACCGCCCGCCAAGCTGCTGATCCGCGATGGCTTGCTGCGCAGCGTGCTGCTCACGGACCTGGTATTTCACCGGCTTCGGGTGAAGTTCGAGGCATTGACCGCCAAGCACGGACATCTTCTGGTCGGCGTCGCCAAACGCTCGCGGGTGCTTAGCTACCTGTCCGTGGCCTTGGGCCTCACCGAGAGCTTTGGGGGGGGCGACCCCGCCTACCTGGCCGTCCCCGAGGAGCTGGAGCGTGAGGCGGCGCCGTCGCAATATCGATGGATCGGCAGCCGGGCGATGGGACTCCTCCACATCGCCCGCCTGGACCGGGGCGAGAGCGTACCGCTGATGCCCGTCGACATCGCGGAGTGGCAGGGGAATCGGGTCGCGGAGGCCATGTTGCTGCTGCAGGAATCGGCACGGGCCAGCTTCCCCCTGCGGGGGTATCCGCAGGCGCTCGTGCAGGCCCATGAACACGCTCGCTTGGGCGGGTTGGAGATTGAGATGCTGGAAACACTGCTGCTGCAGCAAGTCGCCCGACGCGACCCAGCCGTGGGCCAGACGGCCCGACAACTGATGCTGCTGGGCAGACAACTGAGCGAGGGAATTGAGGACCATGAGCACGACGGCGGTTGAACTGTACGCCCCGGCCGCGCCGGTGGGGTTGCTGAAGGGCTTCTCCCCGGTACCACACCAACTCGAGGTCGAGGTCGTGGTTCCCCATCACGACGGCGGACTGCCGGGGTTTGGAGAGTTCCTCCTGGTCGAACTCACTCCCACCGAGGCGGTTGTGGGACGCGTCAGCCGCTACCACGCGGCCGGACAACTGGCGACAGAGCGCGGCGACGCCTACCTGGTCGACCTTGCGAAGACCCAGGACACCGTTCCGGCGCCGCTCATGCGCCAGATGCTGCGCTACAACCTCAAGATGCAGTTGCTCGGCCAACTCCAGGTCGAGCCGCAACACGCGGAGGTGGTCAAGGGTGACGTGTATGTGGACTTCGGTGATTTTCCGCCCCAGGACATCGTCGCCGCGTTTGTCTCGGCGGAGAAGCAGGAAACGGTGTTCGCGAACTTGTTGCGCAGCCTCGAGTGGAGCGCTTGGAGAAGGCTGGTTGCCCTGTTGGCAACGGACGGCTATAGGGCCGATGAGCAGGAGATCGCCAAGCTGCTGGGCTACAAGCCGCGCAAGGACGATGTCAGCCTGGGCGCCATCAAGAACAACCTGGTCCCGCCCCTCCGCCGGCTGCACCAGTCCGGCGCGACGCTTGGCAAGAACCTCATCGAGGAACTGAAGCAGAACCGAGTCGTGATCGCTGATGTGTCGCTCCTCGGCGGCGAGGACGGCCTCGCGATCACCGGAATGCTGTTGCGGCGCATCTTCCAGCACAATGTGCGGCATTTGACCGACGTGGCCGGACAGACGGTTCGCTGCCTCGCCATTCTGGAAGAGGCCCAGACGATGTTGGGCGAGAGGACCCTCGATGACCGCAATGTGTTCGTCCGCTGGGTCAAGGAGGGGCGCAAGTACGGGCTCGGCTGCGTGCTGGTGACTCAGCAGCCGAGTTCGATCTCCAATCAGATCATCAGCCAAGACGACAACTTCTTCGTCTTCCACCTGCTGAACGAGAACGACCTGCAAACCCTCAAACGGCACAACGCCCATTTCAGTGATGAAATCCTCGGTTTCATCCGAGCTGAACCGATCCGTGGCAACTGCTATTTCTGGAGCGCCCCCAGCCAGCCCTTCGTGCTCCCTGCTCGCGTGTGCAACTTCGAGAGTGTCTGCGAACGCCCCGTGCCTTCGGCCGCGGCGGCGCCGGCGGCGAAGCCCGATTCCAAGCGACTCAGCGGTCTCACCGCCCGAGCCGTTCACGAGGCGCTCGTATCGGGCAAACGGGTCTGGCTCTACCCCGTGAGCAGCCTGCACGGGAAGAAAGAGTCTGGACTGGTTGCCTTCAGCCGCGATTACCTGCAGGAGGCCGTGGCGAAGAAGCTCACCGTCGACGCCGCCTTCCGGGCTATGGCGGACGGCGACTTATGGCTCCGGGACCGGTTGCCGCTGGAAATCGAGACAGTGCTGACGCGACACAAGCTGCGACAGGGCTACGCCGTGCTGGCGGGGACATCGCGCGCAGTCTGGGTGTTACCCCAGGCGGAGATCAAACTTCAGAAGGGCAAGGTCGTGCAATCCGAGCCAGTCGACGTCCTCGAGAAGATGTGACGGAAGGAGCCCTGAACGACTTTCGCTACATCCCCAAACGATGACCCCGGGGCCTTACCAATCAGTTGCATGCCGGCGTCGGCTCGCTTCGCCTCGCAGAACCCAGTTCGACATCCTCTGACAGTCGGCCTCCCGTCGTCTGCTGTCGGCATCGGTCGGCGCCGTATGGCACGGCCCGACCGCTACTGGCTCCGCGCCAAGATCACTCGGAAGCCGATCATGTAATGTCCTTTGCCCAAGCCAAGCCAATCCGAGTAGAACCGGAAAGCTGAACGGCACTGGTCTGTTGCGCTGGCCCAAGTGCCACCGCGGTACTATCGTCCCGACGAGTTCCAGAGCCGATTGTTCGACTGGGCGTGGGAAGATCCGTCCGGCGGCGAGGTCGAGCGTGGGAAACCGCGGAAGCGGGCCATTAGTCTGGACGCCGCTCAGTTGAGCGAAGAGGAACGTAGCAAGCGCGAAGGCGAGATGCTCAAACGCATTGCGGATGCGATGAAGCACCGGCCGGGGGGGTAGATTCCGGTTTCGTCGCCAGGGCGGCGCATCGCGGCGCAAGGCAGAAGCAGCCGCTTCCGCAGGCACAACGTCGATCGAAATTGCTCGAAACGGGCGCGCACGAGCGTCCCGAAGATCAGGGTCGTTTCTCCATCGGCGGTCGGGAGCACGGTCCTGTCGCAGCCTGGCCAACCTGACGGGCAACCACCAACAGCCGGCCACGCCGGTCAGGCCGCGGCGGCCCAGAGTGCCGGCAATGGCACGCCGTGCAGATTGCCGGCGAAGGGAATGACCTCCGTGCCGGTGTACAGCACAACCCCGCGCACCCAGCGCTTGCCGACGGCGCCCGCCAACGCCTGCAACCCCCGCACATCGCCGCCCCCGAGCGTGGCGCCGACCTTCACCTCCACCCCCACCACGTGGCCGGCGCTGTCTTCCAGCACCAAGTCCACTTCCTGTCCCGAAGCCGTCCTCCAGTAATAGACCTGCGGTTGGGTCTCGCTCCACGCACACTGCTTGTGCAGCTCCATCAGCACGAAGTTCTCCACGACACCCCCGGCGAGCGTGGGATCCAGGGCCAACCGGTCAACCGTCAGTCCCAGCAGATGCGCCAGCAGGCCGGTGTCGTTCAGATAAACCTTCGCCGTGCGGATGACCCGTTGGCTCAAGTTGCCCGGCCAGGGCGGCAAGAGTTGCACCAGAAACGTCAGCTCCAGCAAGGCGAAGTATCGTTTCAAAGTCGTCTGGGGCAATCCGAGGCTGCGCGACAAATCAGCGGAATTCAACAGCCCGCCGGCGCGGTTCGCCACCACGGCCAGCAATCGCGGAACGGCAGTCAGATCGGCCAGATTCGCCAGATCGCGGACCTCCCGCTGGAGCGTTGTCATCAGGTAGGACTCGAACCACGCCTTGCGCCGGGCCCGGGATGGACGGGCCGTCACCGGGGGATACCCGCCGGTCAGAATTCGCTCCCACAACTCCTCCCGGCGCATTCCCTTCACGCCGACCGCATGGCGAATGGGTTTCTCCCCAAACAGGGCGTCCACGAATCCTTCACGTGCCCCGCTCAGTTCGCCCTGCGAAAAGGGCCAAAGCGTGAGGACCTCCATGCGACCGGCGAGGGACTCGGACAACCGCGGCAAGAGGAGAACGTTGGCCGAACCGGTGAGCAGGAAGCGACCCGGCTCACGGTTCCGATCGACCGCCGCCTTGATGGCGGAGAAGAGACCGGGAGCGTGCTGCACCTCATCGAGCGTGACGGCCCGGTCCAAGCCGGCGATGAAGCCGTTGGGATCGCGCCGGGCTGCCGCCAGGACCCCGGGGTCATCGAAGCTCAGGTACTGCCGGCCTGAACCGGTCAGCTCGGCTGATTGCACGAGAGTGCTCTTCCCGCTCTGGCGGGCGCCGTTGACGAGAACGACGGGCGTGTCGGCCAGCGCCTGCTGCAGCGGGTACGCCAAGGAGCGCTGAATCATGGTCATATAATCTACTATTCCGAGGATGATAATCAACCAAAAAAGAGCCCCCCCGCCATGCGTCCTCAAGGCTGACTTCCCTATTCATACTTGTCCGGCCTTGCGCCGAACAGGGGCAGCGCCGTCATGGCGTTCTTCAGCGTGGCGACTTCCATGTGCGTGTACTGGGCGTTCATCGCTTTCGACGAATGACCCGTCAGCCGCATGCGGATCGCCTCGCCAGGGATGATTTTCATGGCGAGGCATTTCGCTGCGGCAACGTCCATCAGAACACTTCCGTTTCGGCGGGCCATCGGTGTTCCGCCCCGAATCGGCGAGGCTGCGGCACCCTGGGCTTGACCGACGCACGGTGTAGGATAATCTTACGAATGTGACGACGACGATTACCGTGACCACCAAGCGCCAGGTGGTCTTGCCCAAGGCCATGTGCGAGCGCAAGCGCATCCGGCCTGGCACCTCCCTGCGGATCACCGAGGTCGGCGAGGGCTTTTACGTGACGCCCGTACCGGAGCCGACCGAAGCCGAACTGGCGATGGTATTCAAGGCGCTGGATGAGGGACGGCGCACCCGGCCCATGACCTCCGCGGACGAGGCTCGAATCCAGGACGAGATCATGAAACACCGTGCTGAACAACGGAGGCGGAGACCGTGACCGTCGTCGTGGACACGAACGTCGTGGTGTCGGCGGCGTTCTGGCCCAAGAGCGAAGATCGTCAGTGCTTCGTGCTTCTGGCGAGGCGCAAATGTCGCCTGGCCGTCACGGAGACCATCCTGGACGAGTATCGTGTCCTTGCGACTCGGATCGGACACCGGGAGTGTCCGGACAAAGACCCAGCCCCCTTCCTGGACTGGATCGAGCGCGTAGCTCTGATGGTGCAGCCTTCTCCGCTCGGTAAGCGCCGCAGCCGGGACGCCAAGGATGACCCGTTTCTTGCCTGTGCCCTGGCCAGCCGCGCCGAGTTCATCGTGACGAAGGACAAGGACTTGTTGGTGCTGGAAAAGCCCTTCGGCATCGAGATTGTCACCCCCAGGGAGTTCTATCGCACGCTGGAGTCATAACGCTACGGCACCGCCGAGCCAGAACATTGGGGGCAACCGGTGAGACGCGCGCATTGAGGGCAAGGTCTTCAGCTGGCGAAGCGGGGACGTTCCGCACCGGCAACGCGCGGAGATAGAGAGACGGTCCCATGCTTCGCTGCACGCCTTGCCTCGATGACGACTCACTGGCCACACTCCGCCGCCAAGAGCTCGATATCCCCAGAGACCGGGCCGCCGAGTTGGGCCGGTCCGCTGTGGCCGCCGCCGCACGTTGGCGGAGACGCCTCAGGTCATGGGCGCGGCACAGGCGACTCCGCCGGCTGCTAAAGCACGCGCACCAGCGCCGGCAGCGCCCGTTTCCGCACCTGCTCCTGCGGCAGGGCAATGGGGTCGCATCACCGGCTCCTCCCGCGTTTCACGGTTGCCTCCATGGCGGACAGGAGCTCTTTGACTTTGTCCGGGTGTTGGGCGGCGAGGTTCGTCGTCTCGGCAGGATCCGTGCGGAGGTTGTAAAGCTGCACCGCGGGCTCGCCCGGCTTGGGCTTGATGGAACTGGGCTTGGTGAAGCCGCCGGAGCCGAGTCCGTTGATCAACTTCCAATCGCCGGACCGAATCATCATCATGGACGCGGCACTTCCGGCCTGCATCACCACGGACGCACGAAGGGGTCTGTCGGCGGGCTGCACGCCTTCCAGCGCCGGCAGGAAACTGAAGCTGTCCGGCCCCGCATCGCTCGGAAGGGTGGCGCCACAAATCTCCGCGAACGTCGCGAGCAAATCCGTGAAGCAGATCGTCTGCTCGCTCACCGTCCCGGCTTTGACCCGGCCCGGCCAACGCACGATGAACGGCATGCGATGTCCGCCTTCCCAGGCGTCTGACTTCATGCCGCGCAACCCGCCGGCGGCGTCGTGCCCGAGCCTCTCCCCATCGGCGTCATACCAGACGGGGCCATTGTCCGAGGTGAAGATGACGAGCGTGTCCCCGGCCAGTCCGCCCCGGTCCAGCGCGGCGAGAATGCGCCCGATTTCCGCGTCCACCATCATGGTGAAGTCGCCATACAGGCCGGCACCGCTGCGGCCCGCGAATTCGGGCGAGGGCAGCCACGGGGTATGCGGGGCGGTGAGGGCGAAGTAGAGCAGGAACGGCCTTCGGCTGACCTGATTTGCGCTGACCTGCGTGGTGATGACGTGTAGGGCCTCCTCGGTCAATCGGGGCAGCACCTCCTTGAGCTCCAGGCCGGGCGCGATGCCGCCGCCTCGCCAGTATTCCCCCTGGTTCGGCGACCAGCCCGCCGAGTGGTGTTCCGCGATGTGATCCGTCGGCGGTGTCACGGCGCGGTCGCCCCGGATGAAGAAATACGGCGGGATGTCCGTCGAGGCGCGCATCCCGAAATACGTGTCAAAGCCGCACGCCACCGGTCCGCCGGGCAGCAGCTTGTCGTAGCCATCCTCGTGAAAACCGAGATGCCACTTTCCCACCATCGCCGTGCGATAGCCGTGCGCCTTCAGCAGCGACGCGATGGTCACCTGACCTTCCTCGATCAACGGCCGCTGGGGCCACCGCGAGATGTCGGTGCGGAACGGATACCTTCCGGTCATCAGCCCGTAGCGCGAGGGATGACACAGCGGTCCGGGCGCATGGGCGTCGGTGAACCGCATCCCTTCCCTGGCCAGCCGGTCGATGTGGGGTGTCGCGATTCTCGATTTCGGGTTGTAGCAACCGGGATCGCCATAGCCCAGGTCATCCGCGAGCAGGATGACGATATTCGGTTTGCGGGCCGGCTTGGGCGCGTCGGCGGCCTGCGACGCCGCCAGCGGCGCGAGCAGCAGGGCGGCGAGGGTGAGGGATAGGCGCGTTTTCATAGTCAGGAACTTGTTCTCTCGTGCCAATCTACTTCCCTTCGGATTGCCTTGGCGGTGGTTTCGCATGAATTGCCGGTTCACCGGCTTGCCCCGCAACGCCGGATCGTCGCGCTGCTCGACCGAGGCGAAGAACGCGTCCATGTCCACATGGCAGATCACCGGGAACATGCCGGCCCCAGCGTGCCATGAAAGGGCCGCCGAACCAAGACCCGGTTCACCCGCGCGAGGGCTTGGCGCCATCCGGGAGCACGGACCCCGGCAAATTCGCCATGGCGTTCCGGTGGGGATCGGCAATAATGCGGCAGGCGACCATCCAAGGATCATGAGCATGAACAGAATCATCGGCCGGCGACAGTTCTTGAGAGTCAGCGCGGCATTCCTCGCAGGTGTGGGGGTTCACAGGGCGCTCCCGGCCCAGGGGGTGCCGGTGAAGCTCAGCACCCCCACGCTGGAGAAACTGGGCTGGCAGTTGAGTGTCCAGCTTTACACCTACCGGCGATTCCCGCTCTTCGAGGCGCTGGACCTGGTCGCCGCGCTCGGCATTCGTCACATCGAACCGCTGACCGGCCTGACGGTCGACCGCCAACGGCCGGACGTGAAGGCCGGCGAAGGGATGCCTCCCGACATGCGCAAGGAACTCCAGGCGCGACTCGCGGAACGCGGCATGTCGCTGTCGAGCCTCTTCGCCTCGTTCACCGGGGCGCCCGACCAGGCAAGGCGCCTCTTCGAGTTCTGCAAGGAGATGGGCACCGGCACGATCGTGGCCGAACCGCCCGCCAACGCTCTGGATCTCATTGAGACCCTGTGCGACGAGTACCGAATCCAGGTGGCCTTCCACAATCACGCCCGCGGCCAATCCCCCTACTGGCAGCCGGAACAGGTCCTCGCGGCCTGCCAGGGCCGCACCCAGCGCATGGGCGCGTGCGCCGACGCCGGGCAATGGGCTCGTTCCGGGCTCGACCCCGTGGAATCGCTGCGCAAGTTGAAGGGGCGCATCCTCAGCTTCCACCTCAAGGACATCGCGACACGGAATGACCCGGGTTCCCGCAATACGGTGTTCGGGGAGGGGGAAGGGGAATTCCCGCGGGTCCTCCAGGAACTGAAGCGCCTGGGCTACCGCGGGCTCACCACCATTGATTTCGAGCATGACACCCCGGCCCTCCAGGAGGACATGGCCCGGAACGTGGCGTACATGGAGGAGCAGGCGAAGAGACTCCTGAACGCCAGGGAGTAGAAGCGCCGTGTGGAGCGACCCGCGGAGCTCCCCGCCGCCGCGCGGTCACATGAGATTGATGATGATGCTCCCCATGACGGTCAACAAGACGTTCGCGAACGCATAGGGCGCCGCGAAGCCGAGGGCTGGCGTCGCGCTCTCCGCGTCCTCCTGCATCGCGAGCATGGCCTGCGGAATCACCCGCGCACCACTCAAGGCGCCGAGGAGCAGGATGGGGTTCATCTTGAGCACGTACCGGCCGATGAGAGCGCCAGCCACGACCGGGGCGAGCGCCAGGATGACGCCCGCGGCGAAGATCGACATGCCCGCCGTCTGAAGAGCAGCGATCGCCGCCTTCCCTGAGGTCAACCCGATGCAGGCGACGAAGAGGCTCAGGCCGAGTTCATTGAGGAGCCACTGCCCTGCATCCGGAATCCGACCGAACATCGGGCGGACCGAACGCAGCCAACCGCAAATCAGCCCCGCGAGGAGCACGCCGCCTCCGGTGCCGAGCGTCACCGGAATGCCGCCCACGGGAATCACGATCATGCCCAGCAGCGTTCCCACCAGACAGCCCACGGCGACCATCACGAGATCGGTGACGGCCGAAGCCCTTTCGGCATAGCCGAGCGCCTTGACCGCGCGCTCAACGTCCTCTTGAGCGCCGACCACATGCATGACGTCGCACTTGGCGATCACCGTCTCCTCGAGCAGGGGGAGCGGATGCCCCTGCCTTGTCATCCGCGAGAGGAAGATGCCTCGCGCTCCGGGCAGGCGCCCAAGGTCGCCGAGCGTGCGGCCAATCACCGCCGGGTTGAGCACATGGACTGCGACCGCTTCACCCAGCATGCTGGTGACGCCTGAGATATCCACCTCCCGCCCAATGAGCTCCGCCGCGCGGACCAGCCCCGCGTGTTTGCCGCCCACGACGAGGATGTCACCGGCTTGAACGACGGTTTCGGGCGTGGCGGGCAGCAGCGCCGCGCCGCGCCGAATGTGGTACACAGCACCCCGGGCCGGGAATCGCAGCGCGAACTCAAGCTCGCCCACCGTCTTGCCGATGACATCCGCTCCCGTCGCTGCAAACGCGCGCAAGCCGACCTGCGCCGACCAGGCGAAGAGCTCAGGCCGCTTGGACTCCGCACGTTGCCCGCCCATCCTCTCCTCGAGTTGTGCGGCTTCGGCCTTCAAGTCGACGCGCAGCAGCCGCGGAAGGAACTTGAAGAACACAACCACGCCAACCACACCGAAGAGGTACGTGATGGCGTAGGACGCCGCGATGTGGTCGACAAGGAGACGCTTTGCCGCACTGGAAATCGCCAGGCTGTCGACCGCACCTTCCGCCGTCCCGATCGCCGCCGACTGCGTCATGGCCCCGGCAAACAGCCCTGCGGTCGTCCCCCGGTCAAAGCCAAACACCTTCCCGAGGGCGAGCGCCGTGCCGAGCCCGACAACGGCGACCACCAGGCTGATCGCAAGGTAGTTCATCCCCTCCTTGCGCAGAGAGCCGAAGAACTGCGGTCCCACTTGGTAGCCAATGCAAAAGGCGAAGAGCGCGAAGCCCACGCTCTTGAGGATGGGCGGCACCGGCAGGCCAAGCTGTCCAAACGCCATGCCCGCGAGCAGAACCGACGCGGTCGTGCCGATGCCGAACCCCCTGAACCTGAGCTTCCCGACAACATAGCCCACGGCCAAGGACAGGAAGAGCGGGACCTCCGGGTATCGCTCGAGGACCATCGTGAACTCTCGCATCGCGTTTCCTCCGTCAGATCGTCACCGTTCCGGCTGGCGAGGCGCGCCTCACACCCGGTCAGGTCCTCAGGGTCATCAAGACCCTACTGTGTCTGCCCATCCTCTCCTCCACGCCTCGCTAATGTAGAGTCCTCGAAGGCGGGGGGGGCGGGGTTGGAACGGCAAGGGCCGAACTTGACCTGTTGACCCCATGTTCCACAAACTGAGGACTCCACGCCTTCTCCCAGACTGCGCTGGGGAAATGGGATTCGCCTGCGGCGAACAGCAGTGCGCGAACGCCGACTCCTGCATCGAGTTTTCATGGGCAGTGCCGTTGTGGGCGGAGTTCGGTCGGGAGTTCATTGCATAAACCGCAGGAATCGGCAAGCCGATCGCGGCGGACCCGATCCTCGCCTTGACAGGAAAGGCCAGTTTCCCTACGAGTCACGGCACCAACGGCATTTGCATTGAATAGGCAACAACCGGAACAACGTCGAAAACGCCATCATGATCTCTGATTTCCTGGTCCCGCGCGCTGTACGTGCCCTCCTCGGCGCTTTTCTGGTCGTCTTCTGGCCCGGGTGGCACGCCGCCCAGGCGGACGATTGGCCCCAGTGGCTCGGACCCCAACGCAACGGTATTTCTGCGGAAACCGGCTGGCTCAGCCAGTGGCCGCAGGAGGGTCCACAACAGCTCTGGAAGGCCGCGGTCGGCGCCGGCTATTCCTCGGTCTCGGTCAGCAACGGCCGGCTCTACACCATGGGCAACACCGAGGAAACCGACTCCGTCTACGCCCTGGACGCGACCACGGGCAAGGAGCTGTGGAAGCACTCCTACCCGTGCACGGCCAAGGACCCGAACGGCTACGTCGGCCCCCGCTGCACGCCCACGGCTAACGACGGCCGAGTCTACACCCTCAGCCGGCGGGGGCACTTCTTCTGTCTGGACGCCGCCAGTGGCAAGGTCTTGTGGTCGAAGGAGTTCAGCCGTGACTACGGCGCCAAAGCCCCAACCTGGGGCTACGCCGGATCGCCCCTGATCGAGGGCAATTGGGTCATTACCGAAGTCGGCGGAGCCGGCTCGGCAGTGGTCGCGTTCAACAAGACGGACGGCAAGGAAGCCTGGAAGGCCGGCGATGACGCTCCGGCCTATTCGTCCCTGGTCGCCTTCGATGCTGCCGGCAAGCGGTGTCTGGCGGTGTTCAGCGCCGCCGGCATCGTCGGGCGCAGCGCCGCCAACGGCAGCGAGCTCTGGCGCCACCCGTGGAAGACCAGCTACGATGTGAATGCGGCCACTCCGCTCATCGTCGGCGACAGCGTCTTCATCTCGTCAGGATACAACAAGGGCTGTGCGCTCCTGGATCTCGCCGGCGGCAAGCCCAGCGTTCGCTGGGAGAATAAGAAGATGCGCAACCATGTCGGTACCTGCATCCTCGCCGGCGATCATCTTTACGGATTCGACGAATCCCAGCTCAAGTGCCTGGACCTCAAGACCGGCGAGGAGAAGTGGGCGGAGCGGGCCTACGGCAAGGGCTGCCTCGTCAAGGCCGGGGCCCTGTTTGTGGTTTACAGCGACCGTGGGCGCGTGGCGGTTGCCGAACTGACGCCAGCGGGCTGCAAGGAAATCTCCGGCTTCCAGGTGCTGGGCGGCAAGGACACATGGGCGCTGCCGGTTCTGGCCAACGGTCAGCTCTATTGCCGCAGCCAGAGAGACTTGGTCTGCCTGGATGTCAAAGCGCGTTAAGATCACCGCAACCATGCACACTCGAGTTCGGCCCCGGCCCCGGACGGCGGCGGTCCTGCTCGGCGCTCTCCTGCTCCTGGCCGGTTGTGCCGATCTGCCGCCGCGAACCCCTTCCTGGACCCCTCTCTTTCCGTCGGAGGGCATTCCCCATGGCTGGACGGTGCGACAATGGAACGACCTCCGCGAGCCCGCGCCCGCCCAGGCCGTCTGGCGCGTGGTGGATGGCGTCCTGACGGGAGCCGAACCCCGCGGCACCTGGCTCGTCAGCGAACGTGAGTACGCAGATTTCGAATTGGAATACGAGTTCAAGCTCGGCGAGACGGGCAACAGCGGCTGCGCGCTGCGCGCTCCTCTTTGGGGCGATCCTGCCTTCGATGGCATGGAACTTCAGATGGCGGATTTCCGGTACAACACGGAAGCCAAGCCGGCCGAATTGACGGGCGGGCTCTATCGCGCTGTGGCGCCACGCGTCCAGGTCTACCGGCCCACCGACTGGAACCGCTACCAGATCCGGTGCGCCGGCTCCCGCGTGGTCGTCCGCCTTAACGACACCCTCATCCTGGACCTGGATCTGGACCAGCAAACCACCCCGACCCTCCGGCACGACGGCACCCAGGCGCCGCCGCTCCGGGATCGGCCGCGGCGTGGACACATCGGATTTCAGGAGCTCAGCCGGGGCGAATCCCACGTCCAAATCCGCAATGCCCGGATCCGGGAGCTGCGTTAGAAATCCCGGACGTAGCGCTCGCGCCGGCTGAGCACCGAGCTCACGTAATCCCGCGTGCCGGGAAACCCGATCTGGTCGAGAAACGCCGCGCCATTCGTCGCCGCCATGCCTCTTCCCCACTTGAGGACATTCGCCCGGCCCGCGTTGTAGTCCGCCAACGCAAACGCCGCGGGATTGTCCGTACCGCGGTAACGCTGCAGCATCTTGCGCAAGTACCACGTGCCCGCCAGCGTGTTGGTACCGGGATCCAACAGATGGCCTTCCGGCAGGGGATAGGCGCCCACGGTCTCCGCCCATTCTTGCGCCGCCGAGTCCATCAACTGCATCAAGCCCAGCTCGCCAGCCCTCCCCCGCGCCGACGCGTCGAAGCGGCTCTCCTTCCAGACCACCGCTTTCACCAGGGCGGGATCCACCCCGTAGCGGGAAGCCGCGGCCAGGATCACCTTGTCGCAGGAATGCTCGAACCGCCAGTTCGACCACCAGCCGGCCCCGAGCAGAATCCCCACGGCAATCCCGCACAGCCCGAGGTATCTCGCGAAGCGCTTCACCCCGCCCTTTCTATCCGGCGCCGCCGGCAAAATCCAGAACGCTCACGCGGTTTCGAGGCCACCCCACGCGCCGCTTGACGATCGCCCCAACCGGACGGACTCTCCCCACCCAGATGGTTGCCCGCGTCACGCTCGAGATCGCCCTCGGGCGGGAATTCGATTACACGATTCCCGAGGAACTGCTCCCCCGGGTCGAGGTCGGAAGCCGCGTCCGCGTCCCGTTTGGCCCCCGCCAGGCCATGGGCTGCGTCACGGCGCTCCTCGACCATTCGCCCCACGCCCGCTTGCGTCCCATCCTGCAAGTCGTCGGCGCCCAACCACTGATCACCCCCAAAGTCCTCGCGCTGGCCCGCTGGGTCGCCGAATACTACTGTTGCCCCGCGGAGATCGCGCTGAAGAGCGTCCTGCCGGAGGCCGTACGGCGGGAGGAGGCGGGGTGGCGGGAGCGGCTCTGCGTGCGCATGACGCCAGTCTCCGGTCCTTTTCCCAAGCTGACCCGCCGCCAGAACGACGTTTGGCAGGTGATCGAGGAGTGGCGGGAATTGCCCCTTCAGGAGCTGCTGCGGCTCACCGGGACCACCGCGGAGACCGTTCGCCGGCTCGAGGACAAGGGTCTCATCGCCATCGCCCCCCGGGTTGCCGAACGCGACCCCTACGCCAACGAGACCATCCTCCCCAGTTCGCCCCTGACGTTGAACCCCGAGCAACAGCGGGCGCTCGGCGAGATCCTGGCCGCCCTCGAGCGGCCCAACCCGACGCCGCGCCCCGTGCCGGGCGAACCGGCCCGCGTCTTTCTGCTCCACGGCGTGACCGGAAGCGGCAAGACGGAGGTCTACCTCCAGGCCATCGCCCACACGCTGGGCCAGGGCCGCGGAGCCATCGTCCTCGTCCCGGAGATCAGCCTCACGCCGCAGACGGTCGAGCGCTTCAAAAGCCGGTTCTGCCACGGCCCCCTCCAGACACTCGTCGCTGTCCTCCACAGCCATCTCTCCTCGGGCGAACGCCATGACGAATGGCACAAGATCCGGCAGGGCCGCGCCCGAATCGCCATCGGCGCACGGTCCGCCGTGTTCGCGCCCATCGAACCCCTCGGCCTGATCATCGTGGACGAAGAACACGAGCACTCCTACAAACAGGAAGAGACCCCTCGCTACCACGCCCGGGACGTCGCCGTCCTCCGCGCCCAGAAGGAGGGCGCCGTGGTCGTTCTCGGCTCAGCCACCCCATCACTCGAGAGCTACTACAACGCACGCCAGGGGAAATACCGGCTTCTCGAGCTTCCCACTCGCGTCGACAACCAACGGTTGCCCATTGTGCGTGTCGTCGACCTCCGGCACGAGGTCCGACGGGAACGGGGAAGCCCGATCCTCTCTCCCCTGCTCCGCGAGGCCATCCTTCAGCGGCTCGAACGGCGAGAGCAGGTCATCCTCTTCCTCAACCGGCGCGGATACGCCAACGCCCTCCAGTGCCCCCGCTGTGGTCATGTCGTCGGCTGCCCCAACTGCAGCGTCGCCCTCACCTACCACCGGACCAATCACCGCCTCTGCTGTCACCTCTGCGGCCATTGGGAGAATCCGCCCAACGCCTGCCCGCAGCGCGAGTGTCGCAGCCCCGCCATCCGATACGCCGGGATTGGCACGCAGCGGGTCGAGGAGGCGCTCCGGCGACAGTTCCCCCAGGCCCGGATCCAACGCATGGACTCCGACATCCTCCAGCGCAAGGAGGACTACCGCCGGATCCTCGGCGATTTCCGGACCGGCCGCATCGACTTGCTCATCGGAACCCAGATGATCGCCAAAGGGCTGCACTTCCCCAATGTCACGCTGGTCGGAATTGTCCTCGCCGACATGAGCTTGCACATCCCGGATTTCCGGGCCGCCGAGCGGACATTCCAGCTGCTGACCCAGGTGGCAGGACGTGCCGGAAGGGGCGACATCGAGGGCGAAGTGATCGTCCAGTCGTTCACCCCGTTTCACTCCGCCATTCAGTACGCCCGCCGGCATGACTTCATCAGCTTCTACGAGCAGGAGATCGAGTTCCGCCGGGAGCTTTCGTACCCCCCGCTGGCCCGGGCTGCCCTGCTCACCCTCCGGGGGCGGAACGAGGACAAGGTCCGCTTCACCACGGACCATCTGCATGGTCTGTTGACCGAGGCGTTTCATGATGAAACCGATTACATCCTGGGGAAGCCGGCTCCAGCGCCTCTCCTCCGGGCCGAGGGGTTCTATCGGTACCAGATCCTGCTGCGCACCCGTCAGATGCTCCGCACCAGCCGCCGGCTCGCCGCGATCCACCACCGCCTCAACCTGCCGGAAGGCGTGACGCTCGCCATCGACGTCGACCCCGTCAACCTCGCGTGAACCGCCGGGAAACCCGGCATTCACGGGCTCCCGTCGCTCCCGTCTCATGGGGCAGAATCCACTTGCCGCCCCCACCCCTGCAGTTTAGCGTGCGCCCAAAGTCGGGCGGGGCGTCCGGAGCGCCGCCCACGGGGGATCTGCGGCCGGCAAGGCCGGGCTCCTCCACCGGCCCCGGCGATCCCAGGGACCGCCCCGGGCCAGCCGGTGGAGCGCGGAACATGTCACAATCACAACCAACGGAATTGGGCTACGACTCGAAGATCGAAGGCGACCTGCTGGTGACGCGGCTGGATACGGCCATCAACTGGTTCCGGAAACACTCGATCTGGCCGATGCCCATGGGCCTGGCCTGCTGCGCCATTGAATTGATGGGAAGCGGTGCCAGCCGGTTCGATATCGCCCGGTTCGGCTCCGAAGTGATGCGGTTCTCCCCGCGGCAATCGGACCTCATGATCGTCGCCGGCACGGTCACCTACAAGATGGCTCTGATCGTTCAACGCCTCTACGAGCAGATGACCGAGCCCAAATGGGTCATCGCCATGGGCGCCTGCGCCTCCACGGGCGGCATGTACCGAAGCTACGCCGTCCTCCAGGGCGTGGATCGGATCCTCCCGGTCGATTTCTACGTGGCCGGCTGCCCGCCCCGGCCCGAGGCGCTCCTCGACGCCCTCCTGAAGCTCCAGGCCAAAGTCATGCGCGAACCGGTCCTCGCCACACTCAAGAAGTCCTCCTGATTCCCAGCCCAACCCGCCAAAGCCCTGTGACCCCACGCGACCTCGCCAGCCAACTCCGCGCCCGCTTCGGCGACCTCCTCTCGGACCCGGTCGATTTCCGCGGCGAGACCACGCTCACCGTCCGGAACGCCGAGGCCATCGAGACCGTCTGCCAGTACGCCCGGACCGCCCTCGGCTGCGATTTCCTGGTGGATATCTCGAGCGTCGACCACCACGGCCAGGACCCCCGCTGGATGATCGTTTACGAGCTCTTCGGCCTCGCCCACCGCACGCATCTCCGGCTGGAGACCCCGGTGAGCGAAGAACGCGCCGAGCTCCCCACCGTCACCCCGGTCTGGCCGGCTGCCGAATGGCACGAGCGCGAGATCTACGACATGATGGGCATCCGGTTCCGGGGCCACCCTGATCTCCGTCGCATCCTGATGTGGGAAGGGTACCCCTACCATCCGCTGCGCAAGGACTTCCCCCTCTCAGGCAAGGCCACCCGCATCCCGGGCGTCGCGTTCACCGAGCCCGCACCCCTGGACGGCGGCCCCTTCGTCACGACCCCAGGCGCCCCGGACGCCCCGTCCCGAGAACCCCGCGCCCGCAATCCGGAAGGCTAAACCATGGAGAAACCGCGCGAGCTCTGGTTTGCCGATTCCGCCGGGAGAACCGGAGCCCCCCATGCCGACCCGCCCGGGTCCGCCCCGAAGGCCGACTCCCGACCCGATGAACGGCTCGGCGGGGAGCCGATGATTCTCAACATGGGGCCGTCCCACCCCTCGACCCACGGGGTGCTCCGAATCCTCCTCGAGCTCGACGGCGAGACGATCCTCAAGGCCGTCCCTGATATCGGCTACCTGCACCGGGGCGACGAGAAGATCGCCGAGAACCTGACTTATACCCAGTTCATCCCGTACACCGACCGGCTCGATTACCTCGCTCCCCTCGCCAACAACGTCGCCTACGCCCTGGCAGTGGAGAAGCTCCTGGGGATCGACCGCGACCTCCCCCCCCGCTGCCAGTACCTCCGCGTCATCTGCTGTGAACTCGCCCGGATCTCGTCGCACCTGCTGGGCATCGGGTGCTTCGCCATGGACGTCGGCGCAATGACCGTCTTCCTGCACACCTACACCGAACGCGAGAAGGTCTACAACCTCTGCGAATCACTCACCGGCGCCCGCTTCACCACCAGTTACACCCGGATCGGCGGACTGGCGCGCGATGTGCCGCCGGGCTGGACCGATCAATGCCGCCAGTTCGCCCGCGAGGTCACCGCCGCCATCGCGGACGTCGACCAACTCCTCACGCGCAACCGGATCTGGATCGATCGCAACCGCGACGTCGGCGTCATCCCCCGGGAGACCGCCATCGCCTACGCCCTCACCGGACCCAACCTCCGCGGCAGCGGTGTCGACCACGACCTGCGCAAGGCCCTCCCCTACCTGGTGTACGACCAGTTGGAATTCGATGTCCCCCTCGGCAGCGTCGGGGATTGCTACGACCGCTATCTCGTTCGCATGGAGGAAATGCGGCAGAGCGTCCGGATCCTCCATCAATGCCTGGACCAGCTCCCCGGCGGCCCCGTCAACATCCCCGACGGCAAGGTCGTCCTCCCTTCCAAACCGAAGGTCCTCACCCGCATGGAGGAACTGATCCATCAGTTCGTCCTCGTCACCCAGGGCGTCAACGCCCCTCCCGGCCAGGTCTACTTCGGCGCCGAAAACCCCAAGGGCGAACTCGGCTTCTACATCCACAGCCGGGGCGGCGGCACCCCCCACCGGCTCAAGATCCGATCCCCCTCGTTCGTCAGCCTCAGCATCCTGCCCCGACTCCTGCCCGGCCACAGCCTCAGCGACGTCGTTTCCATCCTTGGCTCGCTCGACTTCGTCATGGGAGAATGCGACCGATGAATGCCCAGGTGCCCCCCGCACTCGAGGCCGAGATCGACGCGCTGATCGGTCGCTATCCCCAGCGACGCAGCGCCACGCTGATGGTGCTCCATGCCCTGCAGGAACACTTCGGCTGTCTCCCGCCCGAGACGGTCCGCTGGACAGCCGCCAAACTTGGGCTCGAACTCATCCATGTCTACGAGCTCGTCACCTTCTACCCCATGTTCCGGCAAACCCCGGCCGGGAAGTTCCATATCAAGATCTGCCGGACCTTGAGCTGCGCCCTCGGAGGATCGCATGACATCCACCGGCACCTGTGCGAGCGACTGGGCCTCGACCCGGACGTGCACGGCCCTCAAACCACCGCCGACGGCCGGTTCACGGTCGAATTCGTCGAGTGCCTGGCGGCATGCGACACCGCCCCCGTCCTGACGTGCAATGACCGGTTCCATCCCTCGGTCACTCCGGACCAGGCGGACGCCATCCTCGAGGATTGCCAATGAAGACGCGCTCGGAGAAGACGCGGAGGCCGGGAAGGAACGAGGCGTGGCTGCCGAGCATGGATTTGAACCATGACAAACAGATCCAGAGTCTGCTGTGCTACCGTTACACCACTCGGCAGTGCCGCGTCCCGAAAACCGTAGACCATTGGTCCTGAGAGTCAAGCCGACGCTATGGCCGCCGAACACCGCCTTATCCTGAAGCACATCGACCAGCCGGGCTACACGCCGGACCTCGAGTGCTATCGGCGCCACGGCGGTTACGAGGTCCTGCGCCGCGCCCTCGCTCTCGAACCCCGTCCCCACCCGGACGGCCACCTGCTCTCGCCCGCGGAACAACTCCGTCAGGACGTCATGGCCTCCGGCCTCCGCGGCCGCGGCGGCGCGGGATTCTCGTGCGGCCTCAAATGGTCCCTCGTGGACCGGCGCAGCCAGAAGCCCGTCTACCTCGTCTGCAATGCCGACGAGTCGGAGCCCGGCACCTTCAAGGACCGCCAGATCCTTCACAAAGACCCTCATCAGTTGCTGGAAGGGCTCATCCTCGCCTGCTTCGCCAATGACGTTCACCTCGCCTTCATCTACATCCGAGGCGAATTCGTCGAAGGCGCCCGGATTCTCAACCGGGCCATCGCTGAGGCCCGAGCCGCCGGATACCTGGGAAAGGACATCCTCGGGAAAGGCTATGATCTCGAGGTCCACGTCCACCGCGGCGCCGGCGCCTACATCTGCGGCGAGGAAACCGGCCTCATCGAATCCCTCGAAGGCAAACGTCCCTACCCCCGCATCAAACCGCCCTACTTCCCGGCCGTGCTCGGCCTCTATCAGTGCCCCACCATCGTCAACAACGTCGAGACCCTCTGCGCCGTCCGCCACGTCAT
The DNA here is from genome assembly GCA_029556615.1 of Verrucomicrobiota bacterium. Taxonomy (GTDB): domain Bacteria; phylum Verrucomicrobiota; class Verrucomicrobiia; order Limisphaerales; family J093; genus JAKQDD01. The sequence goes on from JAKQDD010000131.1 coordinate 24,930, forward strand.
CGCCATGGGCGGCGCCGAATACGCCAAGCTCGGCACCCCCAACAACACGGGCACCCGCATCGTCTGCCTCAGCGGCCACGTCCGCCGGCCCGGCTACTTCGAGATCGAAGTCGGCAAGGCCACCCTGCGCGAGCTGATCTTCGACCCCGCCTTCGGCGGCGGATTGCGGCCCGACCGCAAACTCAAGGCCGTCATCCCGGGGGGCGTCTCCTCGAAGGTCTTCCGGGCTGACGAGACCTTTCGACTCAAGAGCCAGGGGCCCGGCGGCCGCGAAGTCGTCGAGGAAATCCCCATCCTCGATCTGCCGTACGATTTCACCACGCTGATGGCCGCCGGCAGCATGTCCGGGTCCGGCGCCATCATTGTCCTCGACGACACCGCCGATCTCGTCGCTGTCCTGGCCAACATCAGCGAGTTCTTTGCCCACGAAAGCTGCGGCCAATGCACCCCCTGCCGTGAGGGATCCCTCTGGATCGCCAAGATCCTCCGGCGCCTGACCCGCGGCGAAGGCCGGGCCATCGATGCCGACGAACTGGCACGCATCGCCGACAACATCCCCGGAGGACGAACGGTTTGCGCCTTCGGAGATGCGTGCTCGTGGCCCGTGCAGAGTTTCCTGGCCAAGTTCAAGGCCGAGTTCATCGCCCGGGGCAAGGCCGACGAAGCGCGACACTCCCGCCCCGTCCCAACCCCGGCTCTCGCCGAAGGCCGATCCCCGTGAAGGATGGACGCCGCTCAGGCGGCGACCCGACGATGCCATGCCCGAACCGACCGACAAACCGCCAGCACCCGCCGCCGAGACCCTCGCCATCAAGGTCAATGGCCAGGTCGCCCTGGTGCCCCGCCTGACTGCCGATTGGAAGGGCCAACCGGTGCCCACCACGATGCTTCAGGCCTGCGCGATCGCCGGCGTCGAGGTCCCCCACTACTGCTATCACCCCCGACTCCCCGTCGCCGGCAACTGCCGCATGTGCCTGGTCGAGTTCGGCACCCCCGCCCTCGGCCCCGACCGCCAGCCGCTCCGCAACCCCGATGGCTCCGTCGTCATCCAAAAGTCCCCCCGCCCCGCCATCGCCTGCGCCACCGCGGTCTCCCCGGGCATGGAGATCTACACCGACACCCCGGCGGTCCGGCAGATGCGCGAGGGCGTCCTCGAGTTCCTCCTCATCAATCATCCGCTCGATTGCCCCATCTGCGATCAGGCCGGAGAATGCAAACTCCAGGAGTACGCGGTCGCTTTCGGCCCGGCAACCAGCCGCTTCCATGAAGCGAAGGTCCCCAAGCCCAAGCAGGTCGACCTCGGCCCCCGCGTGGTCCTCGACGACGAACGCTGCATCCTGTGCACCCGCTGCATCCGGTTCACCCGCGACATCGTCGGGGACGACGCGCTGGGCATTCTGAATCGGGGCGGCCACAACATCCTCGCCACCTACCCGGGCCGCTCCTTCGACAACAATTACACCCTCAACACGGTCGATCTCTGCCCCGTCGGCGCCCTGACCTCGCGCGACTTCCGATTCCAAATGCGCGTCTGGTTCCTCAAGGAAACCCGGAGCCTCTGCACCAGTTGCGGCACCGGCTGCAATTGCCTCATCGGTTCCCGCGAGAACCACCTCTACCGATACACCCCGCGCGACAACGATGCCGTCAACCGGTCCTGGCTCTGCGATTACGGCCGCCTCAACTTCCGCTGGATCCAACGCCCCGATCGCCTTGCCCAACCCGCCGGCACCCGCCTCACCCGCCCGGACTGGGAAACCGCCCTCCACGAGACCATCCAGGCCCTGCGCCAAATCCCCGCCGGCGCAAGCGCCATCATCGCTTCCGCCCGCATGACCAACGAGGAGCTCTATCTCACCCGGCTCCTCGCCCAGCGCTGGGGCGCCCCCACCGACACCCTGCCCCGCACCGGCGAAGCCGATTCCCTCCTTCTGAACGCCGACCGCAACCCCAACACCGTCGGCGCCCGCCTCCTGGGGCTCTCCGCCAATCCGCCGGGCTCGAACCTCGCCCGCTTCGCCCAATCCATCCGCACCGGCCAGATCCGGGGGTTGCTGGTCCTGGGCGAGAATGTTGCCCGCCACGGTCTCACGCCCGATCTGCTCGCAGGTCTCGACGCCCTCGTCGTCGTCGATCTGCTGCCCAACGCGACGACGGCGCTCGCTCATTACCTCCTGCCCGGATGCGCCACGCCGGAGAAGCGCGGCACGTACACCAACGTTCACGGGCGCGTCCAGCGGTTCTTCGAGGCCATCGATCCCCCGGGAACCGCCCGGCCCGAAATCGAGATCCTCCAGGCCATGCTCGCCGGTCTGACCGACCGGCCCGCCCCCGGCTCCGTCGAGACGGTGTTCAACCAGATGACCCTCGAGATCCCCGCCTTCGGCGGCCTCACCTGGGCCGGCCTCGGCGATGGCGGCAAGGGCATCCGCCAGGAACCCACCGCATGAACTGGCTTCATCAACTCCCCGAGGCCCAGCAGTTCCTCGTGTTCAGCGCAGCGAAGATCCTCGGCGCGTTCGCCGTGATGATGTTCTTCGTGGCGTACGTGGTCCTCCTCGAACGCAAACTCTGCGCCGCCATCCAGGATCGCATCGGCCCCAACCGCGCCGGACCCTTCGGACTCCTGCAGCCGCTCGCGGACGCCGTCAAGGCCCTCCTCAAGGAGGACTTCACCCCGGGCCACGTCCGCCGAGTCTACTTCTGGCTGGCGCCGGGCATCGTCATGATCCCGGGCCTCCTCACCCTGGCCGTGATCCCCTTCGGATCCTCGCTCGGGAACCCCGCCAACCCCATGGTCATCGCCGACCTCAACGTCGGGATCCTCTATACCTTCGGGGTCGTGTCCTTCGGCGTCTATGGGCTTCTCCTGGCCGGCTACGCCGCAAACTCGAAGTACCCTCTCCTCGGCGGCATCCGGTCCGGCGCACAGCTCATCTCCTACGAGATCGCCATGGGCCTGTCCGTCATCCCGCTCTTCCTGCTCGTCGGCGACCTTAATCTGAGCGAGGTGATCCGCCACCAGGCAGGCGGCCTGAGCCGCTGGCTCGTCTTCCAGCAACCGCTGGCCTTCGTCATCTTCCTCGCAGCCGCCTTCGCCGAAACCAACCGGCTGCCCTTCGACCTCCCCGAGGCCGAACAGGAGCTCGCCGGAGGCTACAACATCGAGTACAGCTCGATGAAGTTCGCCCTGTTCTTCATGGGAGAATACGCCGCCATGATCGCCGCCTCCGCCATGATCGTCACCCTCTTCTTCGGGGGCTGGACGTTGCCCTGGTGGGGCCTGGACCAGCCGGCCGCCACGCTGGGCGTCGGGTTGCTGCACCTCGGGATCTTCCTCGCCAAGCTGGTCGCCTTCCTCCTCCTGTTCATCTGGGTGCGCTGGATGTGGCCGCGGTTCCGCTTCGACCAGCTCATGAGCCTCGGCTGGAAGCGGCTTGTCCCGCTGGCCCTCGCCAACATCCTCGTCACCGCCACCTTCTTATGGCTGCGCCACTGACACCCGAGCCTCCCGCGCCCAACCCCGCACCGGCCCGCCCATGATCGTCAACCGACAACCGATGACCTGGTGGGAGCGCCTCTACCTGCCCGCCATCTGGTATGGCTTCAAGGTCACGCTCCGCCACTTCCTCCGCCGCAAGGTCACCATGCAGTACCCGGAGGAACGATGGGTCGTCCCCCCCGACTACCGCGGGGCCCCCTTCCTCGTCAAAGACCAGGAGGGCCGCATCAAGTGCGTCTCCTGCCAGCTCTGCGAATTCGTCTGCCCGCCCAAGGCCATCCGGATCACCCCGCCCGGACCCGCCTTCAACGCCGCCGCGGGCAACGTCGAGAAAACGCCGCGCCAGTTCGAGATCAACTATCTCCGATGCATCTTCTGCGGGCTCTGCCAGGAGGTCTGTCCCGAGGAGGCCATCTTCCTCATGCGCGAGTACTCCCTCACCGCCTCCCGCCGCGCCGACCTGGTCTATCCCCTCGATCAACTCCTGGAGTGCGGCGGCGTCCACCACGACACCATCCGGAAGTGGAAAGCCAAGCAGCCCCTTCCCGATGACCTACACTGAGGCGATCCGTTTCCTGTATGACCTGAGGGTGTTCGGGCTGAAGCTCGGCCTCGAGAACACACGGCGCCTCGCCAGCCTGATCGGCGATCCCCAGGACGGCTTGCGGTTCATCCACGTCGCTGGCACGAATGGGAAAGGATCCACCTGCGCCCTGCTCGAGGGCGCCTACCGCGCTGCCGGACTGCGCGTGGGCCTGTTCACCTCGCCCCACCTGATCAGCTTTCGCGAGCGGATCCAGGTCAACCGGGAGCCGATCAGCGAAGCCGATGTCGTGCGCTGGGTCACCCGCATGCGCCAGTCGCTGGAAGCGTTCCCCAGGGATCACGCCCCCACCTTCTTCGAGGTGGTCACGGTGATGGCTCTCGGCTGTTTCGCCGAGCAGCAGTGCGACCTCGTGATCTGGGAGACCGGTCTGGGCGGACGCCTGGATGCCACCAACATCGTCACCCCCCTCGCCAGCGCCATCACCAATATCCAGTTCGACCACGAACAGTGGCTCGGCAACACGCTCGCCAAAATCGCCGCCGAAAAGGCCGGCATCATCAAGCCCGGCGTCCCGGTCGTCACCACCACGGACGCACCGGAGGCCCTGGTAGTCCTCCACGCCGCAGCCGAACTCGCCGGGGCGCCCTTCGTGCTCGTGGATCCCGCCCTGACCCGGCAACCGCCCCTCGACCAGGTCCGCCTCCCCTTGCTCGGCGAACACCAGCGCCTCAATGCCGCCCTCGCCCAAGCCGTGATCCAAACGCTGCATCCCCAGCTTCCCGTGGCCACGGACGCCTGGGTTCGCGGCTTCGAGTCCGTGCGTTGGCCGGGCCGGCTCCAGCCGTGGATCGCTCCCGACGGCCGCATGACCCTGCTCGATGGCGCCCATAACCCCGCCGGCGTCCAGTCCCTCGAACTCGCCCTGGCCCAGTACTTCCCCGGGCTCCGGCCCGCCATGATCCTGGGCGTGCTCCAGGACAAGGACTGGGCGGCCATGTGCCACCGCCTCGCCCCCCTGGCCTCAAGCCTCCATCTGGTTCCCGTCGCCTGCTCCCGCACCGCCACCCCCGAGGACCTCCGGTCAGCCTGCCAGATCACCGCCCCCGGCATACCCATCACGCCGTGGAAGACCCTCGACGAAGCCCTGCACGCCACGGATTCCTCTCCCTTCCGCCTCGTCACCGGCTCCCTCTACCTCGTGGGCGAAGTGCTCGAACGTCTGACGCCCGCCACCACCCCGGGCGAACGCGCCCTGAACGAGTGGAACTCCGCCGGCTACAGCCTTCCCCCGCGGCTACAGACGGGTCCCTGCGAAGCCGGCTCTCCCGCCCCCCCCAATCGGCGATCCGACCCGAATCTGTGCGGGGATAGTTCCTCGCCGATCCAGGGCGGAGCACAGATTCCAGTCCGCAAAGAGATGCTGTAGCCGCCCGCGGTGAGGGCGGCCCGGGAACCGTCCGCGCGGCAACCCCCTGCACCCGCCGCGGTCAGCGCCCGCGGGCGGTGTCCACGTTCAGCTCGAGTTCGCCCCCCGCAACGTCCACGGTCACCCGGCTCCGATCCGTCACGCGGGCGGACACAAGCAGGCGCGACAGCGGTGTCTCGAGATGGCGCTGCAGAAACCGCCGGAGCGGACGGGCCCCGTATACCGGGTCGTACCCGCCACGGGCAATGTGTTCCCTGGCCGCATCGGTCAACTGGATCTCAATCTGCCGCGACGCGAGCCGGCGCCGCAGCAGGTCCATTTGGAGCTCCACAATGCTCCCGATGTTCTCGAGCGTGAGCGGCTTGAACAACACGATCTCGTCGACGCGATTCAGGAACTCGGGCCGGAACCGCGCCCGCAATTCCCCGTAGACCCGCTCCCGGATCGGTTCGGCGATCTCCCCGGTCTCCCCGGTGTTCTCGACAAGCCAGGTGCTGCCCAGATTCGACGTCAGGATCAGCAGCGTGTTCCGGAAATCCACCGTCCGCCCCTGGCCATCCGTCAGCCGGCCATCATCAAGCACCTGCAACAGGACGTTGAACACATCCGAGTGCGCCTTCTCGATCTCGTCGAACAAGACCACCGCGTACGGCCGGCGCCGGACCGCCTCCGTGAGCTGGCCCCCTTCCTCGTACCCAACGTAGCCCGGCGGCGCACCGATCAACCGCGCCACAGCGTGCTTCTCCATGTACTCGCTCAAGTCCAGCCGGATCAGCGCCTCTTCGCTGTCGAACAGGCTCTCCGCCAGCGCCCGCGCCAGCTCGGTCTTCCCCACCCCGGTCGGCCCCAGAAAGATGAACGACCCGAGCGGCCGCCGCGGATCGCTCAAGCCGGAACGGGCCCGGACCACCGCGTCCGCCACCGCCTTCACCGCTTCGTCCTGGCCAATCACCCGGCGATGCAGAATCTCCTCGAGGCGCAGGAGCTTCTCCTTCTCGCCCTCGAGCAGGCGCGCGACCGGAATGCCGGTCCAGCGGGCCACAACCTCCGCCACCTCGTCCGCGGTCACCGCCTCGCGGAGCAAAGCCGGCGCGCCCGACCCGGAGGCCAGACGGGCCTCGATGGCCTGGAGCTGCTGCTCCAGTTGGGGAACCCGGCCGTACTTGAACTCGGCCACGCGCCCCAGGTTGCCCTGGCGCTGGGCCGTCTCCATTTCGTTCCGCGCCACTTCGATCGCCGCCCGCAATTGCTGGAGCTCGCCGATCGCACCCTTCTCGGATCGCCATTGGGATTTCAGCCGGTCGCGCTCCTGCTGCACGATGGCGATCTGCCGCTCGAGCGCCGTCAGACGCTCCCGCGACGGCTCGTCCTTCTCCCGGCGAAGCGCCTCGCGCTCGATCTCCAGCTGCAGCAACAGACGCTCCTGCTGCTCGAGTTCCTCGGGCATGCTCTCCATCTCGGTCCGCAGCTTCGCCGCCGCTTCATCCACCAGATCGATCGCCTTGTCGGGAAGAAACCGGTCGGCGATGTACCGATGCGAGAGCTCGGCAGCCGCCACCAGCGCCGCATCCTGGATGCGGACGCCATGGTGGAGCTCATACCGCTCCCGCAGACCCCGCAGGATCGACACCGTGTCCGGCACGCTCGGTTCGGCAACCAGCACCGGCTGAAACCGGCGCTCGAGCGCCGCGTCCTTCTCGATGTGCCGCCGGTACTCGTCCAGCGTGGTCGCCCCGATGCAGTGGAGTTCCCCGCGCGCCAGCATCGGCTTGAGCATGTTCCCCGCGTCCAACGCCCCTTCCGCCTTGCCCGCCCCCACCACCATGTGGATCTCGTCGATGAACAGAATCACCCCGCCCTGCGCCCGAACCACCTCCTGCAAGACCGCCTTCAGGCGCTCCTCGAATTCGCCCCGGAACTTCGCCCCGGCAATCAAGGCGCCCAGATCCAGCGCTACGATCCGCTTCTCCTTCAGGCTCTCAGGCACATCCCCCGCCACAATCCGGCGAGCCAACCCCTCGACAATCGCCGTCTTGCCCACACCCGGCTCCCCGAGAAGCACCGGGTTGTTCTTCGTGCGGCGCGACAAAACCTGCGTGCAACGCCGGATCTCGGCATCGCGGCCCACCACCGGATCGAGTTGGTTCTGCTGCGCCAGGCGGGTCAGATCCCGCCCGTACTTCGCCAGCGCCTCGTAGGTTGCCTCCGGGTTCGGGCTCGTCACCCGCTGGGCGCCCCGGATTTCCGTCAACGCCTGCAGCAGTACCTCCCTGCGGATTCCCAGGTCCTTGAGAATCCGGCCCGCGCCGGTGCCCGCGGGCTCGTCGCACAGCGCCAAGGCCAGGTGCTCGGTGCTCACGTACTCGTCGTGCAACCGGCGGGCTTCGTCCTGCGCACGAACCAGAAGGCGGTTCAGCCGCTGGGTCACCGCGATGCCCGGCCCGGTGGTGGCGCTGCCGCTGACCCGCGGTTGCCGGCTCAGCTCCTCCTCGAATCGCGCCTGCACCAGCGTCGGCGCCACCTTGGCCCGCTCGAACAACCGCGGCACCAGGCCGTCCTCCTGAAGCACCAGCGCGTGGGCCAGATGCTCGACGTCAACGGCCGGATTCTGCCGCCGGGAGGCCTCGGCGTGCGCCTCCTGGAGCGCCATCCGGGATTTCTCGGTGAAGGTGTTCAGGTCCATCGGAGTCCTTCTGCATCCGCCGGCACCGCGGCCCGGGCCGCCACGGAGAAGTCACAGTCCGCCCACGCGCCCGCTCACGGCTCGAAGGATGGGACCAACGTCAGATCCACCCGTTCCCCGGGGCGCAGAGCGAGCGAGGAGGGCGTCTTGAGCGCGAACGGGATTCCCACCTGCACGAACTGGTTGGCGTTGTTGTTGTCGATCGTGCGACTGCTCAGCCCCAGCATCTGGCTGCTCGCGGGCAGCAGGAGGGTCGCGGGGACCAGGTCCATGTAGCGGCCCACATGGGTGATGGTCGACTGCGCCACGCGCCGCGGACCGTTGCGGGTCCGGACCTCGACGCTCATCCCCACCGCGGGCTCGATCGACGCCGGCGGCAAAACAAAACCCAGAATCCGATCCGACTGGCTCCCCACGATCGTCACGATCGGTTCCCCCGCCACCACGCTCTCCCCCTGGTGCCGGTACACCATGCTCACCGTCCCTTCCACCGGCGACCGGAGATCGAGCGGTGCCAGCTCCGCCTCCGTCAGCCGCAGCGATTTCTCCTGCAAATCAATGGCCGCCCGGAGGGTCTCCGGGTCCGTGCCGAGCGCATTCGTCAGATTCGACGCCGGCAGCGCCCGGAGGTTGGCCTCGATGACCTCAACCTGGCGCTCCCGCTCCTGGATCTCGCGCTCGAGCGCGTCCCGGTCGCGCTGGGCGATCTCGAGCTCGGCCCGCGACGCCACGTTCGTCACCGAACCTTCCCGATAAAGCGCCGCCACGCGCGCCAGCTCGGACTCGGCATAGCGCAACCGGATCTGGTCGCCCGCCAGCAGCACCCGCTGGTCGATCAGATCCAGCCGGACACGCTCGAAATCCAGCAGATTCCGCTCCTTGTTCAGGACCGGATCCGTGCCCGCCCGGAGCAATTCGACCTCGGCCTTGATCACCGCCAGGGAGCTCTCGAGCAGCTTCGGATCCGCCGTCAGCACGCGGGCGACCAGATCCCCGGCTTTCACGGTCTGAAACTGCGCCACGCCGAGCATGGCCAGCGTGCCCGGCAGATGCGAGGTGATGTCGGCCCGGATGACCTCGACCTCGCCCACCACGGTGGCCGGCGCCACGTGGTGCGTCCAGATCCACGCGCACGTCACCATGGCCGCCCCGACCACCAAGGCCGGAACGCCACGGATCCGGAATTCGCGCCAGCGCAGAGACCAGGGAGTGGGAATGGGAGCCGAACGGTTCATCGCCTAGACCTCGGATTCGTCCTCCGCCTGGAGGCTGGTCACCCGTGACACGCCTTCCGTCTTGCGGAGGTCGGTCAGCAACTCGTCAATCCGGCCCGGGTCGCGGAGGAGCAGCCGATACGAAATGTCGGTGCCCCCGTAGCCCTCGTTCGCCCGCTGGCTGGCACAGTGGGTTCGCCGGCTGTGACGCCACATCACTCCGCGCACGTCATCCAGCTCCGCCAGCGGCCGCGCCCAGTGCAGGTTGATGATGACGTCGTAGCGGTGCCGGCTCCCAAATGCCGTGACGTAAAGATAAAACATGATGCCGGCCGTCAGCGTGGTGACAACGACCGCCACCGGGAACCGCTGCGTGCCGCACGCCATCCCGATCACCAGGCCCGCCAGGATGTAACTCGTGTCCAGCGTGTCCCGCAGGATGTTGCGGAACCGGACGATGGCAAACACCGCCATCATCCCAAACGCCGTCACCAGGTTGTTCGCCAGCACCGTCATCACCGAAGCCACCAGCACCGGAATCACAATCAGCGATCCCACAAAACTCCGGGAGTACGAAAGACCCCCGTGCGTCCACATGTAGATCCACGCCAGGATGTGCCCCCCCAGGAATGCCAGCAGCAATCCCAGCAGCAGCAGCGGCACGCTCACCGGCGTCGCCGCATAGTCCCCGCGGAAAAACAGGTCCATCATGGCCGTCTCAATCCGAATCCTCTACACTAACCGGGGCCTCGTTGTCCATGCCGGACTGCGCCTCGTCCCGCTCGGCACGGGAACGGGCCACGCTCCGCCGATAGAACTGCTCGGCTCCAATCAGCGCCACCCCGTCCGCATACTTCGCCGCGGCGCCCCGGACCAGATTGAACCTCTCGGTCAGATCCCGGAACCAGTTCGGATAGCGGCCGGTGAACTTCAGTTCGAGGATCACCCGGTGGCCAAACGGCTTCACCGGACTCGCCAGATTCGTCCCCAGCGTCGCCGCAAACTCCGGCGAACAGTACACATTCCGATCCATCGTCACCCGCACCGAGTTGTCCCGCGTGCTTAACCAGGCCTCGCGGAAATACGTCACGTGCGCCTTCGGACTCGCGTTGATCCGCTGCATCAGCAGGCTGAACCGCTGCAGCGCCACCAACTGCTTCGGATTGTCCGAGACCATGTGCGACGGCTCGGGCAAATGCCCCGCCAGCAGCCAATCCACCGCCTGCCGGCGCACCCCCCCCCGCTGCTTCAAGATCGCCTCGTTCATCCGACGCTTGATCTCGAAGAACACGGGCGATGTGGGCTGGTCGTCGTAGTACCGAAGCCGCAGCTTGAACCGGTTCTTGTTCCCGTTGATCGTCTCCCAATAGGTCGTTAATTCGTCCGAATCCAGGTAGAGACTGTGGATCCGATAGGAGTTGTTCGGCTTGTTCGCCGAAAACTCGTCGATCTCGAGGTAGGCCTGAACGAAGTCGCGGACCGCCAGCGCTTTGTCCTCGCTGATGATGTACTTCAGTTCAAGCCGCTGCAGTTGGAGGCGATCCGGTCCCATTCAACACTTGTGCACCCCGACGCGCGCACACGCCAGGCCCACCCCTGACCCGCAGGCGGCATGCCGGGACACACCCCGGCCCCGGGCGTCAGTGCGCGATTGACCTTTGTCACAGCAGAATTGATACCACGTTAGAGCCCCGTCGCCGGCCGGCTCTCCACGCCCAGCCCGGTCTTGCCCGGCGCGTCGGCCAGGGAAATCACGCCCTTGCGGGCCGTGGCACCCCGGTACGGATCGTTGGTAATCAACAGGTTGCCGTCGATGTCCAAATAATCCGTCAGCTCCGCCAAATGCGCCGCCGCCGTGATCAATACGCTCGACTCGATCATGCACCCCAGCATCGTCTTCAGCCCGGCCTGGCGGGCCGCCCGCAACGCCTCGTGCGCCGCCGTGATCCCGCCCGCCTTCACCAGCTTCACGTTCACCGAATGAAAACACGGCGCGCACGCTTCGATCTCCCGGGCGTAGATGTACGATTCGTCCCCCATCAGCGGCAGGGGCGAACGCGCCTTCAGCCACGCCATGTCCCGCGGATCCGATCGCGCAGGCATCGGCTGCTCGACAAACTGGATGTGGCCGTCCGACGCCAGCCACTCGATCTGCCGCAGCGCTTCCTCCTTCGTCTTCCACGCCTCGTTCGCATCCACCCGAACCGGCTTCTTGGGCGCCACCTCCCGCAACGCGCCCAGATTGGCCCGATCGTCCGGGCTGCCCACCTTCAGCTTCAACACCGGGTAAGGCTCCGCTTCGAGGACCTTCTGGCGCATCTTCTCCGGCGTATCAATCCCGATGCTGAACGACGTGACATGGTGGTTCTCACGAAAGCCCAGCCCCAAATGGTCGCACACGCGCTTCCCCGCCAGACGGGCCGCGCCGTCCACCAGGGCGATGTTCAACGCGCCCTTCGCCGCGTGGCTCCCGGGCGCAATCCCCGCAATGTACTTCATGCTCCCCGCCACGTCGTTGAACGAGATCTGGTACGGGTTCACGTGCTCGAAGAATGCCATGTCCGCATCCACCGTCTCGCCGTACCGCGACGACGGCGCCGCTTCGCCCAAGCCGACCGTGCCGTCCTTGTCCGTCAGCTCGACAAACACCACCTTGAAAATATCGGCCCCACCCTCCCCGCCCGGCTCGAGCCCGCGCGCAATGGTCCATCGGTGAGCCAATCGAAGGTCGTACCGCCAGAACCTCAGTTTCATGGGCCCTACATGAACCCAAACACCCGAAAGCCGCAATACTAATGCTGCTTTCCCCTTTACACGGCGCCCATGAGAGGGAACGTTGCCCCCCATGAAACGACGTCTCTGGGTCGTGGGCCTGCTCGTGATCGGTCTCCTCGTTTCGGCCCGGGCCGAGCCCCCCGCACACTCGCCCAACGTCCCGCAGCCTTCCGCCGCCGTCGAGCTGGCCCAGGCCGTCTCGATGATCACCGGCGTCGCCATCTCCCCCCTCCTCGGCGTCGGCGCCGTCGGGGCCTGGAAATACCTGAAGGCGCCCCCCGAACATCGCGCCGCCCTCCCCTGGTTCGCCCAACCCTGGTTCTGGATCCCCGCACTGCTGCTCGTCAGTGTCGTGTTCGCCAAGGACGCCATCGGCCCCGCCGTGCCCACCGCCCTCAAGAAACCCTTCGACCTGGCCGAGGTCTTCGAGAACAAGATCAGCGCCCTCGTCGCCACCGGCGCGTTCGTGCCCCTCATCATCTCCGTCTTCCCGGACGCCGTCGGCCCCCAGGGCGCCCTCGCCACCCCCGACGCCTTCGCCTCGATCCCCTGGGGCTCGGTCTGGAATACCTTGCTCGTCCCCTTCGCCATGGCGGCGTTCCTCGTCGTCTGGCTCGCGGCTCACGCCATCAATATCCTGATTCTCGTCAGCCCGTTCGCAACGGTCGACGCCGCCCTCAAAGGCTTCCGCATGGCCATCCTGTCGACCGTGACGCTCACCGCTTTCGCCGATCCCTACTGGGGCGCCGCCTGGGCCCTGGTCGTCATCGTCATCGCCTATGCCCTCGCCGGATGGTCGCTGCGCCTGACGGTCATGGGCTCGGTCTTCGCCTGGGACCTCGTCACCGGCCGCCGGCATCAGCCTGAACGGGAGACAGCCGAGCACTGGGCCTTTCTGGCACGCCGGATCGGCAAGGCCCCCATCCGGTCCTACGGCCGCCTGCGCCGTCACGAGGATGGCACCCTGGTGTTCCGCTACCGGCCCTGGCTCCTGGGCTTCGAGCGGACCCTCTCCCTGCCAGGGACCCGCCACGCCGTCGGCCGCGGCTTCCTCAGCCCCGAGTTGCTGCAGATCGAGGGCGACACAACCCTCCCCGCCATGCGGTTTCCGCCCCGATACCGCTCCCACGAGGAATACCTCGAGCGGCTCTATGGCGGAGAAGGCCTCCGGGACATCGGCGTTATGGCCCTCTGGCGCTGGATCCGCGAACTCTTCCTGGGCCCGCCCCGCACCGAAACCGCCCCGCAACCGGGCTAGCGAGGCGCGCCTCAGACGCGGCCGAGTCCTCAGGCTCATGAAGACCCTGCTGTGCCTGCCCATCCTCTCTTCCGCGCCTCGCTAATGTAGAGTCCTCAAAGGCAGGGGAGTGGGGTTGGAACGGCAGCGGCCGAACTTGACGTGTCAACCACGAGTTGGCGTGGCATCGGCATCGGGGTCGGTATCGCGATCGGGATCGAACGGGATGACGCGAGTTCTGGGCGTGAGGAACTTGCCCCCGATGCCGATGCCGATCCCGATGCCGAACGAAGAATACTGCCGTCAGATCGCCAACCAGGTGGTGCAGCGAATGCGGCTTCGCCGCAGCGCTGACCTTTTTCGGTTCCACAAGTCGAGGACTCTAAGTGCTTTCCATTTCGATCGGCGTCGCCATCGGCTCCATCTCCGTAAACGGCCGCCCAAAGGCGATCTTCGGATAGACGTTCGTCTCCGGATCGATCACCACCTGCAGCAGAAAGGGAGCGTTGGGATCCCGCCACAGCTCGGCCAGGGCCCCCGCAACCTCCGCCTCGTGCTCGACGGTCAACGCCGAAATGTCGTATGCCTCCGCCACCCGCTTGAAATCCGGCGGACTGTACCCCCACCGCGTCGATGGGAACCGCGACTCGAAGTAGCTCTGCTGAAACTGCCGCACCATCCCGTGACAGCGGTTGTTCAGAACGACCATCTTCAGCGGGAGCCGATGATGCCGCACCGTCTGCAGCTCCTGAACGTTGTGCTGGAAGCCCCCGTCGCCGGCGATCACCACCACCGGCTGCGGCGCCGCAGCCAGCGCCACCCCCACCCCCGCCGGCAACGCAAAGCCCATCGATCCCATCCCGCCAGAGGTGAGAAAACGCTGCCGCGGCCCCAGCTCGAGCGATTGCGCCGCCCACATCTGATGCTGACCCACGTCCACCACGTACGCAGCCGCCCGGCCCGAAACCCTCGACAGGATGTGCATCAGCCCGTTCGGGTTGATCCCCCGCGCGCTCCCCACTTCAGCCGTGTCCGGCCACCGCCCCCTTAGATCCGCGATCTCCCGAAACCAGTCCGCAGGCGCCTCCACCGTCGCGCCGCCAAGCCGTTCGAGCACCACGGGCAGAAACCGGCGCAAGTCCGCGCAGAGCGCCCGGCAACCGGTAATCCGCTGGCGCAATTCGCCGGGATCAATGTCCACGTGCACAATCTCGCGGCCCGCCTGAAAGGCCGCCACGTCCGCCCCCGTCTGCCGGATGTCCAGCCGGCTGCCCAACACCAGCAGGAAATCGCTCGCCCCAACCGCCAGATTCGTCCACCGGTTCCCGTAGCTCCCCAGCATTCCCACCCGACAGGGATGTTCGTGCGGCAGGACGTCCACCGCCATCAGCGAATGCGCCACCGGCACCCGGATCACCTCGAGCCACTGCCGAAATCCCTCCACGACACGCCCGCTGCGCAACCCGCCGCCCGCCAGAATCATCGGCCGCCGCGCCGCCCGCAACAGCCCCAACATCTCGTCGACAACCGCCCCCAATTCCGCTTCCGACCCCGACTCCTGGGGCGCATCCACCCGGACCTCGTCGGGCACGTCGACGTCCGCGCGCAAGACATCCATCGGAATGTCGAGGAGCACCGGCCCCGGACGCCCGCGCCGGGCAATGTCGAATGCCTCCTGCAGCAGCCCGGGCAGCCGGTCCGGGCGGTCCACCAGCCATGCCGCCTTCGTCACCGGCCGCGCCATCGACACGATGTCCGTCTCCTGGAAGCCCGCCTGGCGCATGTCCCGGTTCCCCTTCAGCTCGTTCCGGTTCACTTGGCCCGTGATGAACACCGCCGGAAACGAATCGAAATACAGGCTCCCGATCGCCGTCAGCAAGTTCGTCGCCCCGGGCCCGCTCGTCGCCATCGCCACGCCCGGCACCCCCGTCGCCCGCGCCATTCCCTCCGCCGCAAATCCCGCCGCCTGCTCATGCCGCACGCTGATCAGCCGCGGCGCCCCCAGCCGATGACACGAATCCAGCAGGTGCGTGATCATCCCTCCCGACACCTCGAAAACATGCGTCACACCCTGCTGCGCCAGGAAGCGCGCGATGTAGTCCGAGGCTTTCATGAACTCCAGGCGTTGGCCGACACGTCCGTCCGATCTCTCCCGTCTGCGCGCGGCGACCTTGCGCGAACCCAGAGCCCTCTTCAAGGTGAAATCCCGTTCATCCCGGCCTCCCCCACCGGACAGGCAACGAACCCTCGAGCATTCCCCTAGCGAGGCGCTGCCTCAGACCTAACCAAGTCCGCGATCCCCTGAGGCCTTCCTGCCTTTTCGGACCCTCTGTTCCGCGCCTCGCTCATGGAGAGTCCTCGACGGAAGGACGACGGGGCCCCGCCGACGTTTCGGGCTTCGCCCGATCCGGGTCTTGTGGTATGTCCTTCACCCGATGCGCGCCGCCAACTCCCACGCTCCGCCCATCCGATCGCTCTGGCTGCGCCTGATCGTGGGGAAGAACCCACGGGTAACCCTGATCCGGGCGGCGATCCTCGGCCTGGCCTGCTGGCTCCTCTTCCGGCACGGATTGCTCCCCGTCCGCATCACGGGCATCAGCATGGAACCCACCTACCGCAACCGCAGCATCAACCTCGTCAACCGGTTCCCTTACCTCTACCGCCAGCCGCGGCGCGGCGAGGTGATCGCCATCCAAACCACCGGGCCAAGCGTCATGTACATGAAACGCATCCTCGGCCTCCCCGGCGAGCAGGTCGAACTTCGCCATGGCAAGCTCTTCATCAACAATGACCTCCTGCCCGAGCCCTATGTCCACGGCGACGAGCCCTGGGATTTCCCCCGCCGAACGCTCAAGCCGGACGAGTACCTTGTCCTCGGCGACAATCGCTCCATGCCCATCGAGTCCCACGCCGGCGGGGTGATCCAACGGTGGCGCATCGTCGGCCCGGTGCTCTGGTAACCATGGCCTTCTCCCGAAAAACCTTCGTGATCGCCGTGCTGGTCGCGGCGTTCATAGCCCTGGTCCGCCTCCTCGCACCCAACGACGAGGCGCGGATCCGCAAACTGCTCGACACCCTCGCCCGCGAAGCCAGTGTCCCGGCCCAGGGCAAACCCGTCACCGACCTCGCCGCCGCCAACCGGTTGGCCAACCTCTTTGCCCCAGGGCTGCAGATCCAGATCAACCTCGCAGGCGCCCCCGACGTCAGCGTCGGCAGCCGCACCGAGCTCGTCCAGCTCACGCTCACCGCCAAGTCCCACGCCTCCCCGTTCACCGTCGACCTCCTCGACCCTAGAATCTTCAACCTCGGCTCCACCTCCGCCGTCGTCGACGCCACCGCCCGCGCCACCGTCTCCGGCGAACCCGACCCCGTCGTCGCCGAGCTCCGCTTTCACCTCGTCAAAGTCGAGGCGCGCTGGCGCGTGCAATCGGTCCAGAATACCCCGACGTTCGAGTAGCGCGACTTTTGCCTGTTCCCCCAGCCGGCCAACGGCTATACAGGCCCGGATCGTCAACTCACAGAACCGGATGCGGACCCACCATGCCAGATCGCGGAAGGCGGTGATCCATGCGCCGGCCGATTCTCCGCCCGGGGGCGCGGCCGCCCCCCAGGCCGCCCGGCCACGCCTCATGCCGTTGAGAGCTTGTCTGGACGCGCTCGCCCTCGCGGCGCTCGGGCTCTGGACCTGCGCCTGCCAGTCCCACGCACCCACGGCGCACTCCTCCTCGAACGCCGCCGCCCCCCGCAACGTGCTGGCATGCCGATTCGCCAACTACGCCGGATGCGAGGAAGCCGCCTGGACCCACCTGCCGTCGATCGGCATCCGCCACGTGTTCATGAACGCGCCCGCCGCCGACCAGGTCGAAAGCACCCGCGCGCGACTCGCGGAACACGGGCTCACCGCCGTGGTGCTGCGCGGAAACGCCGACCTCTCGCGGCCCGAAGGCCTGGACCCACTCGAGGCCCAATGCGCCGTCTGCCAGCAGATGGATGTCCGGTATCTCTTCCTGTCCGTGAAACGACAGGGCGTCGAAAAACCGGTGATCTACGAGCGCCT
Organism: Verrucomicrobiota bacterium; assembly: GCA_029556615.1. Taxonomy (GTDB): domain Bacteria; phylum Verrucomicrobiota; class Verrucomicrobiia; order Limisphaerales; family J093; genus JAKQDD01. The sequence continues at coordinate 42,371 of JAKQDD010000131.1, forward strand.
GCGCCAGGCGGGCGCCCTCGCCGCACGCCACGGCGTCGTCCTCGCCCTCGAAACCCACCCCGACCTCGGCACCAACGGCGACGTCCTCCTCGAAACCATGCGCCAGGTCCACCACCCGAATGTCCGCGTTAACTTCGATACCGGCAACATCCACTTCTACAACCGCGACACCGACGCCCCCACCGAGCTCCGGAAGATCATCGACTACGTCGCCACCGTCGAGCTCAAGGACCACAACGGCGAGTTCGAGAGCTGGTGCTTCCCGGCGCTCGGCCAGGGCAAAGTCAACTTCCCCGCCATCCTCGGGATCCTGCGCGACCATCGGTACCAGGGCCCCCTCACACTCGAAATCGAAGGTGTCCGCGGAGTCCACCGCACCCGCGCCGAGATCGAACAGGACATCGCCGCTTCCGCCGCTTACCTCCGAACCCTGTCGTCATTTCGCTAACCCCCCCCATGAACTCCACCTTGGCCTGCCGTGTCGCGCTCCTGGCGATCATCGGAGCTTCCCTCGTCCCCGCTCATCCGGCCAACGCCCGGAAGCGCTCCGCGGATCCACTCAAAGGCATTCTCACCGCCCGGATCCACGATTCCGGATTCCCCCTGGCGCACGACACCTATAACGGAATGCTCGCGGCCAGCGATGGCCGGATCTACTACGTCCTCTGCTCCGAGTCGCTCGATGTCGCCGCCCAAATGTACGCCTACAACCCGTCCACACGCGCGATCCGGCACTTGGGCGACCTCACCCAGGCCTGCGGCGAAGCCGGCCAAAAGGCCATCCCCCAGGGGAAGTCCCACGTCAATTTCGTCGAGTCCGGCGGCAAACTCTACTTCGCCACCCACGTCGGCTACTACAGCATCATCGATGGCATGGAGAAGATCGGCGTGCCGCCCGCGGGCTACAAGCCCTACCCCGGCGGCCATTTCCTCGCCTACGATCTCGCCACCGGGAGATTCGCCGACCTCGGGATCGCCCCCGGCGGCGAGGGCATCCTCACCATGAATATGGACACACGCCGGGGCCGCCTCTACGGCCTCACCTGGCCCAACGGCAGTTTCCTCCGCCTCGACCTCCGCACCGGCAACCTCAAGAACCTCGGCATGCACGCTCAACAGGGCGAAAACGGCCGGGGCGCCACCTACCGCACCCTCTGCCGGTCGTTCGCCGTCGATCCCAACGACGGGTCCGTCTACTTCAGCAACGGCGACGGCGCCATTCTCCGCTATCGCTATGACACGGATGCGATCGAGACCCTCGCCGACGAGGATCTGCGCAAGGATTACTTCGGCCTGTACGATCCCACCTCACCCGGCCACATGGGCTATAACTGGCGCCAAACCGTCTGGTACCAGCCCGAACGCGCCATCTACGGCGTCCACGGCAACTCCGGCTACTTGTTCCGATTCGAGCCCGCACACAGCCGGGTCGAGGTGCTCGACCGCCTCACGTCCCTCCCCTCCCAACGCAGCGGCATGTTCGACCAGTTCAGCTATGGCTACCTCGGATTCGTCCTCGGCCCGGACGGACGCACCCTCCATTACCTCACCGGCGGGCCCGTCTACGAGAACGGCCGGCGCGTCAAAGGCAAGGCCACAACCGCCATGGGCGAGTCCAAGGGCATCGAGGACCTCCACCTCGTCACCTACGACATCCCCACCCGCACCTACCGCGACCAGGGCGCCATCCGACTCGAGAACGGCGACCGCCCCGCCTATGTCAACTCGATCGCCGTCGGCAAGGACGGCACCGTCTACACCCTCTCCCGCGTCCGCCGCCACGGCAAGATCGTCACCGACCTCATCAGCCTGCCCGGCCCTTTCCGCAGCCGACGATGAACCGCCCACCCCCTAGCGAGGCGCACCTCAGACCCGGTCGAGTCCCCAGGCACATGAAGACGCTGCTGTGCTTGCCCAACCCTCCTCCGCGCCTCGCTAATGCAGAGTCCTCGACGGAGGAAGGGGAGGCCTGGAACCGGACCCGACAGAACTTGACCTGCTGACCCCAGATTCCACAATTCGAGGACTCTCGCAATCCCATGAGCCAACATCTCCTCAACCGACGTCAGTTCCTCGCAGCCGCCTCGGCGGGCTCCGCGGCAGCCGCCGCCGCCCAGACCTCGACCGCCGGAGCCAACCCCGCGCGCAAGACCGGCCGGCTGGCCCTGCTCGGAGGCGATCCCATCCGCAAGAATCGCCCCTGGCCCCGTTGGCCCCATTGCGACGAGGAGGTGGTCAACGCGATCACCAAAACCACCCGCAGCGGGATCTGGTGCCGCATCCAGTCCGCCTCCGGCACCGTTCCCACCTTCGAGAAAGCCTACGCCAGCCTCATCGGCGCCAAGTTCTGCGTCGCCACCGGGTCCGGCACCCAGGCGCTCCACACCGCCGTGGAAGCTTTCGGCATCGGCGCTGGCGACGAGGTCATCACCTCCCCCTACACGGATCCCGGCACCATCGCCGCCATCCTCGCCAGCCGCGCCCTCCCCGTCCTGGCCGACCTCGATCCCGAGTCCTTCCAGCTTGACCCGGCCGACGTCGAGCGGCGCATCACGCCCGCCACCCGCGCCATCATGCCCGTCCACATGATGGGACAACCCTGCCACCTCGAACGCTTCCTCGCCCTCGGCAAGGAACGGAATCTCGTCGTGATCGAGGACGCCTGCCAGGCGCACCTGGCCGAGTACCAGGGCAGGAAGCTCGGCACCCTCGGCACCGTGGGCTGCTACAGCTTCCAAACCAGCAAGACCATCGCCTGCGGCGAAGGCGGCGCCGTCGTGGGCGACGATGAAGCCCTCATGGACCGGTGCTACACCGTCCACAACCATGGCACCTCCCGCCGCGGCCTCACCGAGGTCATCGGCCCCAAATACCGGATGAACGAATTCGAGGCCGCCGTGTTGCTTGGCCAGCTGGCCGGCGTCCAGGCACGACACGAACGCCGTAATGCCAACGCCCGGCACCTCAGCGAACGACTCCGCGGTTTCCCGGGCTTGGTTCCGCAAAAACTCTACCCGGGCACCCAGAGCGGCTCCTTCTACCTGTACGCCATGAGCTACCACAAGGAGCACTTCAACCAGATCCCCCGTAGCCGCTTCCTCAAAGCCCTCGATGCCGAAGGCGTCAGTCTCAGCCCCTATATCGAACGCGGCCTCCACCGGGAACCGTGGATCGATTTCGTCTGCAACAACCGCGTCTACCAGAAGATGTTCCCGGAACGCCGGCTTCAGCAGTTCCGCGAGGAAATGGTCTGCCCCCGGTGCGACCAGGTCTGCCAGGACATGGTCATGCTCTGGGCCTCCGGCCCGCTCCTGGGCACAACCGCCGACATGGACGACGTCGCGGACGCCATTCTCAAGGTGTACGAAAACCGCGACCAGCTCGCCGCGGCCCAGTAGCCCCCTCCCCCATCCGCCAACCGCCCCAGATACAGAACCGGCGAGACGCGCCCCAGACCCAGTCGAGTCCTCAGGCTCGTCAAAGACCCTGCTGGGCCTGCCCACCCTCTCTTCCCAGCCTCGCCAAAGGCAAAAGTCGCGGTATTCTTTGGCTTAGGGTCTGTGCAGGCACAGACCGTTGGCTCGGGGTGAGCCCCGGGCCCGAAGCAACCCGGAGCTGCAAAGCCCCAACAGGCAACGATTATCGTCGGCTATGGCCGTCTGCACCTATTGCGCAACGACCGTCCTCTTCGGCGGCATCAGGACCGCCGAGGGGCTCTTCTGCAATGAACGCTGCCTCCAGAGCCACGCGCTCCTCGGACAGGTCGAGCGCGTCTACGAAGACGTCGTGGCCCGTAAGGTCGCCGAACTGCACCAGGGACGCTGCCCCCGCTGCGGTGGACCGGGACCCAACGACGCCCACCGAGCCTACCGGGTTCGTTCCCTCCTGTTCTTCAGCACCTGGTCCAACACCCCGCAGGTCTGCTGCCGCGCCTGTGCCCGACGCAGCCAACTGGCCGCCATCGGCTATTGCCTGGCCCTGGGCTGGTGGGGCCTGCCCTGGGGCCTCCTCATGACCCCGCTCCAAGTCTGGCGGAACCTCCGGGATCTCTGCGCCCGCCGCGACCCCACCCGGCCGTCACGCGAACTCGAGGTCATCGTCCGCGTCGGCCTCGCCGCCAAACGCGCCCGCGAACGCCAGCCACCGCAAGACAAGGGGATCGGACCCAAGGAACCCGGCAGGCAATTGTAACCCCCCCCGTCGGCCCCACTCAGGTGTCCTCACTCGGGCAGAAGGAGTCCGTGGAAGCCCGCTTCCACGAAATGACGGTCACTCGTGAGAGCGTCACGGATCTTCAGCTCCCGCATCACGACAAAGCTCGTGCAATCGGTGAAGGAATAGCCGTGATCGCTGTGCTTGCGGAACCACGCCTTGGCCGCCTCGAATCGATCCGGACCAACCCATTCGAGGCGGAACCCCGCACTGGCCTCCACCAATGCAAGCAACCGCAGGGCAGCGGCAGCCCCCGCCCTGGCTTTGGCAAGCGTGCAAGCCTCGTCCAGAATGTAGTCCGTGAGGACCAACCGGCCGCCGGCGGACACCCTCGAGAGGACCCATTGCTGCGCCCTCGCCTGCAGTGGATCACGACGGTCCGCCAAGGCGTAGAGACCCGACGTATCAGTGAACAGGTCCCGCGCCATAGACGATCTCGTCCATGTCCCTGTTCGTCAGCGGGCCTCCCGGCCCGTCGAAAGCGTAATCGTCGAGGTGAAACAAAGGGTCGGCAGGCAGAAGCCCGAGGCGCGGCGTGACGTCGGCAGGCACCAGACGTGCCACGGGCTTCCCAGCCCTCGCGACGATGATGCGCTCCCCCCTCTCAACCCGCGCCAGCAACTTCGAGAAATGCGTCTTCGCCTCGTGTACATTGACCATGGTCGCCGACATGAGCCCAGATTAGTCCATTCCATTAGTCCAGTCAAGGAGCTGCCGGGAGGGGCTTGAATCTCATGAAAGGCCACAGGGCGTTCCGCCGGGCGAACGCTATCCCAACCGACGTGATGTTGGTTTCCCCACGCTCTGGGCGCGGTCTTGCCTGAGCTCGGATTCCCGGTTCATCGCTTCAATGATGAGCAATCCGAGCTCAGTGGTCCAACTCACAAATAAGACCACGTGCCCCGTCGCTGCAAATTGGACCACCAAGGTCATGGCGGATCGCAGCGCCCCCGCCCCCGGAAGGCCCGGCATCACGGCACCCGCCGCCACTGGATGTTCCGGAGCGCAGCCGTCGTCTGGTAGGTGGCGATCCCGAAGGGCTGGTTCATCTCGATCTCGCCCGGTCGGACACTGAGCCGGCGCTCCTCGAGCTTCACGTCCACCATCGCCTTGTCGTCGATCCAGGCTTCGAGCTTCGCCGCCGTGACGCGCACCCGGATCCGATACCATCGGTTCGACTCGAATTCCTTGTATTGGGTGGTCTCGTTCAGCGAGGCATCGTTGCCGTCGATACTCGAGATGCCAACGAGGCCGCCGCCCCACCCGCCCACAATCAAACTGCAGCAGGCGTCACCCACGCGAAACGTCAAGCCACAGAAAAAATCGCTGCCACTGGTCTTCATGGCATCCAGCGACATCTCATAGCCGGTCTTGGGAATGTCGTTCGTCTTGAGCAGGTTCACCCCCGTGAGCATGGCCCCCATCTCGAGCACCAGATTGCCGTCCTTGACCGCAACATCACCGTGCCCGGCAAAGTCCGTGACCTTCCAGCCCTCGAGGCTTTTCCCGTCGAACAACACCTTCCAGCCCTCGCCCTCCGGCGGCTTCAGCGGCGTGGGGCCCTTGTCGGGCGTTGCCATCGCCGCAGGCTGGGAGGCCTTCTCAGCCTGCGCCTCGGCAGCCCGGGCTTCCAAACCGCACACCAAAACCGCGAGACTCGCGGCCGCCAACGCCCCGCGCCACGCACCACAGCCGGCAACGCACCCACGGAATGTCGTTTTCATTGGATTCACTCTAGTCCTCGACTTGTGAAAGTCGATGCGATTCGGTCAAGTTTGGCCCCTGCCGTTCCAGGCCTCCCCACCTTCCGTCGAGGACTCTCCATGAGCGAGGCGCGGAAAGAAGTCGCATCGGGCTCCAAACTCAGTTCCAATCCGGCCGTCATGAAACTCCCTCGCTGGATACGCCGGCTCATGGCGATCGCCCTGGGACTCGCGCTCGCCGCGCTCGCCCTCCTCCTGGCACGGGCCGCCTACGCGCTCCGCGATCGCAGCCCCGGATACACCGTCGCCCTCGATGTCAACGGCCAGACGCCCGCCGCAGAACCCCGACCTCTCGAGGCCGGCTTCGGCCGGGTCCGCATCAACCCCGACCTCTCGGATCCACGGCGCCCCGTCTGGCTGGCCGGGTTCTCCCAAAACCGCGCGGCAACCTCGCAACACGACGACCTCTGGGCCGCCGCGTGCGTCTTCGATGACGGCCGCTCCCGCTTCGGCATCGTCGCGCTCGACGCTATCGGCTTGTTCCACGACGACGTCGTCGCGGTCCGCCGCCGGCTGCCACCCGAATGGAAACTGGATTACACCATCGTCTGCTCCACCCACAACCACTCGACCCCTGACCTCATGGGCCTCTGGGGCCCCAACTTCCTCCGTTCCGGAGTCGACCCCCGCTATCGCGAACAGGTCAAGGCCGCCTGCGTGCAGGCCCTCGGCGAGGCAATCGCCGCACGACAACCCGTCCGCATCGCGTTCCACGAAATCCCTGTGCCCCCAGCCGGGATCGTCACCGACACCCGCAAGCCCGAAATCTACGATTCGGACCTGCGCCTCCTCCACTGCGTCCGCGTCCGTGATGGCACCACGGCCGGCACGGTCGTGAATTGGGGGAACCACCCGGAGACCGTCTGGGGCGGCAACACCGAGATCACGTCGGATTTCTGCGGATACCTCCGCGACGCCCTCGCCGAGGGCATCCGCTGGGACGGTCGCGTGCTGGCGGAAGGAGTCGGCGGCATCCATGTCTTCGTGAATGGCGCCGTGGGCGGCCTCATGACCACCTCACCCCGCATCACCGTCCGCGACCCGTACCTCGAGCAGGATTTCCAGAAACCATCGCACGACAAAGCACGCGCCGTGGGACATCAGCTCGTCTCCCGGATCCTGCCGCGCCTGCGCGACACCAACACAGCGTTCGTTACCTATGCGCCAATCGGCATCCGCGCTCGCACGGTCGATCTCCCCGTCAACAACCCCCTGTTCCTGCTGGCGCCCATCCTCGGCTTGATCGACCGCGGACATGTCCGCTGGCAAACCCTGCGCACCGAGGTCGCCCTTGTGACCCTCGGGGACGCCTCCTTTGCCTGCCTGCCCGGTGAAGTCTATCCCGAGATCGTGAACGGCGGCATCGAGCGCGCCCCGGGTGGCGATTTCGACCTCGATCCGGTCGAGGTGCCGCCAATCCGCGCGCTCATGCCCGGCAAGATCCAGTTCGTTCTGGGACTCGCCAACGACGAGATCGGCTACATCATCCCCAAGAGCGAGTGGGACCGGCGCCCACCCTATTTGTACGGCGCGGCGAAACGAGTCTACGGCGAGATCAACTCGCTCGGGCCGGAAACTGCCCCACGGCTGCACCAGGCCTTCCGAGACCTCTCCCGCGATAATCCTAACTCGTTGTCCAACAAATAGTTGAGAAACTCAAAAAAAAGTCCTTGCAGAGCGCTGACGCCTGTTTACACTCCCGCCCATAGCCTAAACAACAGACGAGCTGAAACAGGTGTTTTAGTCCCCTTCCAGGGGCAGACTATAGTAAGAACGAAGAGAAGGACCCAACCCATGCAAACTGGAACCCGTTTGGTTGCAGCCTTGATCCTCGGGACGTCGATCGCGGTTTCGTTGAACGCCGCCTCGATCGTCAATATTGTCGAAACCGGCGGCAAGAACGAGGCCACGGACACCATCCCGGCAAAATGGAGTGGGCAGACGTGGACTGTCACCGTGGCCGACGAGCCCGTTCCGGGTCTGATCGTGGGAGATTCCTACACCCTGGGCACGTTCGCCAGCGGAACGCCGATATTCGTGGACCGCAACCACCGGGTCCTGGACGATCCGTCCGTGGCGTACAGCCTTCCCGTACCTTCCTATCTCGTGGGCGGCGAGTACATCATGTCGGGCAACGATAACCGCGACATGGCGAGTTACCGCCTCGACGTGACGGTCAGTGCTCCCGTCACGGTCTACATGCTGATCGACAACCGGCTCTCCGACGGCGACAACGCGACGCCGCCAACCTTCGACGCCACCCACATGCAGTGGATCGTGGATCAAGGTTGGGCTGCCACGGACAACGGCCTCAATCGCTTCAGCAATTCCGCTGTCCCCGACGAGGTCGCCGTTGATGAGGGCTCAAACGGCGATATCCAACAATGGTATTCAGTCTACAGCAAGGACTTCGACGCCGGCACGTTCACCTTGCTCCAAGCCGACAACGCAGGCCGCAACATGTATGGGGCCGTCGTCGTGACCATTCCCGAGCCTTCGGTGCTCGCCCTGCTCGCCCTCGGCGGCCTCGGCCTCGCCGCGGCGTTGCGCCGTCGCTCCTAGTTTCCTCCCCGTCAAGCGAGTTCACCCGTTCACGGCCGGCGCGCACCCCGCGCCGGCCGTTCCGTTTCCTAGTGTGGTGTCCCTCAAATGGATGGACATTCGCGGCCAGGAGTTTTGCCGCCAGACAAGGCGCGAGCGACGAGCATATCCGCAGAGATCTGTGAGAAGCGAGCAACGCCGTCTGGTGGCAAAAGAACGGCCGCCCAA
>JAKQDD010000133.1 GCA_029556615.1 Verrucomicrobiota bacterium
TCAAGAAGGACGGTTACGAAATCGCCGCCGTCAACCTGGTGCAGAAACAGGGCGTGCCCGCCGACTGCACCGTGCTCGTCGTCGCCGGCGCCCAGAAAGAACCGTTCCCGCAGGAGCTTGACTGGATCCGGGACTACACCCTCAAGGGCGGAGCCCTGCTGGTGCTCACCGACCCCATAGCGGCGACTCTGGACCCGCTGGTGGCGGAATGGGGCATCCGGCCGCGCAACGACCTCGTGCTGGACACGAGCAACATCAACCGCCTGCTCGGCTCAAGCCCGGGCATTCCGCTGGTGACGCGCTACCCGGACCACGCCATCACCCGGGGCATGAGCGGGATGTCCGTGTTCCCCCTCGTCCGCTCCCTGGAGGAGATCGCACCCGCGCCGGCCGGTGTCACCATTCAACGGCTGCTCGAGACCGATCCGGAAAGCTGGGCGGAAACCGATTTTTCGGCGCTGGACAAGACCGGCCAGGCGGAATTCAACGAAGGGCAGGACACCCGCGGTCCGGTGACCATCGGGCTGGCCGCAGAGCGGGAATTCAAGTCCGGCGACGGGCCGGATGCCGCGAAAACGGTGTCGCGGCTGGTGGTCATCGGTGATTCCGAGTTCGCCGCCAACGCTTACTTCGGCGCGCAATACAATGGCGACATCTTCCTGAACTGCGTCAACTGGCTGGCGGTGGACGAGAACCTCATCTCGATCCGCCCCAAAAATCCTGCGGACAAGCGGGTGATGCTCACCGCAGCGCACGAGAAGCTGATGTTCTATTTCTCCGTGGTGCTGCTGCCGCTGATCCCCCTGGTGATCGGCGTCGTGGTGCGCGTCATCCGGAGAAGGAAGCGATGAAGTTCAAGGGTACGCTCGTCCTGATTGTCCTCTGCGCCTTGCTGCTGGCCGTCGTCCTGCTCATTGACAAGAACGGCGCCAAGTCCGACGAGGCCGGCGATAACAAGCGGCTGTTCAAGGTGGAAGAGGGCAAAATTAGCCGCATCACCCTGGTCCGGGACGGCGAGGCCGTCGCCGCCGTCCGTGGAGACAAAAAATGGACCATTGAACAGCCGGTTCCGGCCGAAGGGAACAAGGAGGAATGGAACGGGTTGGCATTGGCGCTCTCCGCCTTCGACTATGAACGGGTGGTGGAGGAGCGTCCCGCAAATCCCGCTCAATATGGACTGAGCAATCCCGAGCTGGTGATCACCTTCGAGGTGGAAAAAGGCGCGGTGCACAAGCTGGAACTGGGCGCGCCGAATTTCTCCGGCGGATCGTATTTCGCCCGGCGCGGCAATGACCCGAAGGTCTACCTGGTGTCGGGCCACTCCCGCGACAAGTTCACCGCCGATCTCGACCGCTTGCGCGAGGCCGCGGCCATGAAGTTCGACATGTACGCCGCCACATCCCTCCATCTGGATCGGCCCGCCGGGGCAATCCAACTCCGCAAGAAGGACTGGAA
>JAKQDD010000150.1 GCA_029556615.1 Verrucomicrobiota bacterium
CCATGTGCCGGGATGGCCATCGACCAGATAACGACCGGCCGCGCGACCAGCGACTCGCCGCAGTCCGACGCCCGCGCGCTCATCTCTGCCCAAGATTACGGAGAATTCTCCGACCCACGCATGCTTGCCGGAAACTCACCACCTTTTTATAGGAGTCGAACGTCAGTTCGGATTCCGGGATCAAGAGGCGGTACCAGGTCGCGTCCACGAGCAACGCAGCGATGCCTGAACGTGTGATGTTCAGGTTGTGCCAGCCGCGCTCGGCTTTGAAACGCTCCAGATCGAAGTACAGTCGGTCGGTGTCGAGTAATGCGATGTGCTCGCTGGTCAGCTTGCCTGGGGTCCGGAAGTTGTCGTCGTCTTCGCCCCCCGAAATACGCGCGGACTTCATCGCTTGGTTCTTCGGGTACCAATTCAGTCCCCAGTTTGGGCGTGCTATTTTCTGTCTTCTGGAACAACCTGAATTGTCTGCGTCGTAGGGTGGTCACCGGAGGAGACCGTTCCCATAAAAGCATTTAGGTGCACTGTGTTTTTTTCAACGATCAGGTTGCCCTTGCCATCGCTGGAGATGTTCGTTACAAACGGACCTGCCGTAGTACATCCGCCAACCATTAACCCGGTCACCAATAGTCCACATCCCACGACCAAGAGCCTATACTTTTTCATCTCATCTCCTTTAGTTTTGTTGACCGAACATTGACGACATTAACCCACGTAAGGCGACGATATCTCCTGCCGCGACCGCGCTCACGACGACCACGATTTACCCCCGCTCCGGTCTCCCATTATGCGCGCTCTAGCCCCTCCGGCCAGATGGACTTCGCCGGACGGTTACGCTTCAATTGACTCCTGCTCAACCTTGCATCTGTGCCAGCGCCTCCTTGATCACGCGCTTCTTTGCTGGATTAAGACTGAATGGTCCTCTGCGCTTGTTGCTCTTCTCTCGGACCGTGACTAGATCATCATCAAGTAGTATTCGGAGGGCCTCATCGAACCCCTCGAGTCCTTTACAGTAATGATTGCGTAGCACAACGAAACTCACTACGTTCCCGCCCCACTTGTCGGCGCGCTCCAGTTTATCAAGAATCCTCAACTTCGCGCGGTCAACTTGCGAGAGAGACGGTGGGCCAGCCCGGTGGATTGGTGTTGTTTGAGTCTTCTCGCTCTCCTGCTCCTTAACGTCCAGGCGGTAGAGCTTCTGTATGGTTTCGACGTAATCATTATCTACCTTCGGCCATGCCTCCTGCAGATCTTCCATTAGACCAGCGGCGGCATCAAGGAACGCGGGCACGCTTAATCCTAGCTTTTTCGCAGCCTCAGCTGTTCGTACCTTCATCGTGCATTGCTCCTCTAATCTCTGGAGGAAGCTCACAAAGCATAAAGACCGCACGCCCCCCGTCGGCAAAATGAACCGTTATGGTTTCATGGTTCTTCATGTCCTCCGGCGCACCGTCGACAGTCATCACGAGATGCCCATCCTTAACGTGGAACCGGGAGCGCGCGGCTTCGCGATGCTCTGACTTCTTCTGGATGCCGCGAGCGAAGGCCCAGACAATCCTTGCGGCAAGATCCTCAGACTGGGTTGAAATCCCAGCGTCAAGATTTGCGCAAACATCAGCAGGAATGCACAGCAAGAGCTTACAGCTATCCTCCGTGGCCCGATGATAGAAGTACACCTCCTCTATCTCCTCCAGCGGGCCTGTGCTCGCTGCTTTCAGCGCTCCCGGGTATCGCTTTTCGAGGTCGTCTTCAATCCGCTTCAACTCATCCTTTGCAGTCGCGCGAACCCGCGGCGGACTAGTGGATTGCGCAATGCGGAGCCACTCAAGACGCTCCTCCCACAACTCGGCTACTTGAGGGTCGTCATGTCTCGCACGGTTCAGCCTCTCTAACGCAGCATGCGCGTCTGCGCTGCTGGCTGCCTTTAGGGCGGCGTGGAGCAGCTGCGTCCACATTGCAGTAAGGTGCTTGGGTACGGCTTGGCGACGCTCCTCCTGGAGACGCCTCTGGTAGTTCTCTGTACGTTCACGTGCCTGTGTTGCTTTTTGGTACCAATGCTCGGCCTCTTTTCGCGCTCGCGTCGCCTCTCGCAACCGATCGTCTGCAGAGTCTTTGGCCTTAGTGTAGTCTGCGTCGGCGCGCTCACTTTCTTTCTGGCGTTCCCTCAGGCGGGCCTGCAGTTCTGCTATCTGCCTTTGAATCTCCTGAACCTTGAGTTGAGAGTCTCGTAAAGTTCTCTCTCGCTCCGAGACGACTGGCTGCCACTCTGCTGCCTCTTGCGTGAACTTGCGATCGTGTTCCACGGCCGCAACGTGATTCCTAATGTGCTCCTCTAGTTCCTTCTCAGTTTCCTTGAGAATGTCTTGAATCTGACGCGTCTGGTCTCGAACGATATCTATAAGATTCACCGCGCTCCTCCGGCAGCAAGTTCCGGCCAAGTACCATATACTGCGTCCTCCAGGCGTTTGCAGGTCATCACCGTCACGTCGGCCGTCGTCTCGCGGATGAGGCTGGCGCTCTCTGGTGGGAGGAAAAGGCGAAGCGGTTTCCGGATCTCGTCGGCCTCGATTGCCTCCCAAAGGTGGGTAATGAGATCCTCGGGCACCTCGCGGACCTTGCGAAGCAAATCGATCTCGCCGAGGTAGATGTGGTGAGCCGGAACATCCTTCTGCAGGTACGAAGCGATAAGAGCAATCGTCAGGGGAAGACCGAGGATGCCGCGGTACCTACGCTCGCCAGGTAATCGGCAGTGGATAGAGTAGTCCAAATCACCGATGTCCATGTCAGGAATCTGGCTTATGCAGTTGGCAAGTTGCTCGATTTCCTTCCGGGGTAATCCGGGGGCTGTGATGCGGCCCCGTGTTCCATAGGTTGGCAGCGAGACAGCGGCTTGAACCTCTGGCAGGATGGGGTCCCTTCCAAGATAGGATCGAGCGACAGTGCTGACCGCATCGCTGTGTGGTGCCACGGCGAGGGCCGTGGTACTTCGGTCCATTTGAAGGGGTACGGGCTTAAGTACGGCGGGACCGAAGCGATTCTTGGGGACGAACAATGGGCGGTAGGCCATTGCTTTCCGCATCACGAGAACGCAGTCAACGTTATGCTCCAGGTCTTTCGGGCCTGCGATGTCCCCTCGCTTGGTCACGTGTGCGACAAGGATGACCGTGATTCCCGCAGATTTGCACTGCCGTGCGAATTCGTAAAGCTGTCGGTATTTCTTTGACGCAGTGGAGGGCAGGCCGTGTCCTTGGATCGAGTCGATAATGATGCACGTGGTCCCATGGTGCTTGCCGGACGGGTTCATGATCTGGTGCATGAGGAAGCTGGGGAGGGTTTCGATGTCGTAGACGCCTTCCTCGGGTTCGACGCGTGACAAAGCAGCATCGGTATCTCCGCTAGGCCACCCGGTCATAATCAGACGGGCTCGCTGAGCGAGTTCCTCACGAGATTGTTCCGTGAGGATGTATAGGGTCTTCTGTCCTTGCCGCCCGAGATCAAGGGCAAGCTGGATCGCGAGGGTGGATTTCCCTATACCGGGTTGCCCTGCAAGAAGGTAGATGCCGCCTCTGACGAATCTCCCTAGACGAAGGCGGAGCCACTCCAGCCCATCAGTTAGGGTCAACTCCTCAGCTTCCACCCTGCCAATACCTAACAGGCCCGGCTTCTCCGGTCTCGTCACCGTTGTCTCCTCGGCGTCGTCATGTCGAGGACGTTCTGTTCGTCGTTGGAATTCGGGGCAACCTAATGATAGTCATGTTACACAGTCTGTCTTTTAATTGCAACTGCTTTTTGCGGGAGCCGCCAGCAGAAGCAGCACCCCTTGTGCCGTACGATTCGCCTGAATTGTCGTCGGTGCCGAACGCCATGTCATGTTCGGAACGCGCCCCTCGCGCTGCACACTGACGGCGCCGCTCCATGGAGGCAGTCTCCAATACAGGTTCACCGCCTGCTGTGAGCCCATGAAAAAGCGTTCCCCGTTGCGAGCGTGGCAGGAGCGTGGCTCAGCTAAACTCACCCGTCACGGCGCCACGCCATGCTGGCTCGGGAGTAGCCCGCCCTCAACCAAGTGAGCGAGGAGACGGCCTCTCGGGTACCGCTCACGACCGAGCCGGTGTTTTTTTGAACGGGATGCGACGGCTTGCTGCGTGCGGGGTTCGTCAAGACAAGCCCTTATGCTGCCGCACGTTGAGGGCCTTCCATTTGAGCAGCGGCTGGGCTTGTATGCACCGCTGAAAAGATTTGTCGGCGGTCAAGAGCGTGGGGTCGATCACCCCTCGGTCCAGCAGCAGGTCCAAGAACTCCCGCTCGGAGTTCGTGAAGGGCAGCACCGCGGAAAGACCTTCACGGCATTCCCTTACAAGGCGCGCCCCGTATTCGGCGGATTCCGCTTGAACCTCGGCCGCATTGACGCGCAGCGTGGGGACCAACTGCCTGGCCAAATCCATGGCGTCGAAGTCCACATCGCTCAAGGAGACCGTCCTCCAATCCTTGGTGTTCATCGCGCCGTAGACCACGAATCCGATACGAAGGCGGTGGGAATCGAGGTTCTCCATTCGGAGGATCCGATGGCTGTCGAACAGGTCCCGCGCCTGTCTGCGCGCCAACAACGCCGCGAGCTTCCCCGCCGCCAGTTCATGGCGATCCAGCACGGGAATCCCCGTGGCCCGCCAAGTCCCGACGGAATGAGAGTCGCTGGTCACCACCGGCCATAACGGAACACGGAACATGAAATTGATGTCCACTTCGAGGTTCCCGCTCCGGCCGAGGGCGCTTTCATACCGCAACGACCACTTGCCTCCGGCGTGTTCTTCAGGCATCCGCCTGACGGCGAAGCCCTCCCGAGCGAAGACCGCTTGAATCGCCTGCTCGACCTTGGGGCGTTCGGCAAGCATACCATCGCGATCTTCGGCTCCCACGTAGTTTAGATCGATGTCGACGGAGAGCCGGGGAACATCGAAGACGAAAAGATTCAAGGCCGTTCCACCCTTGAGGACCAACTTCCCTTGGAGGAAAGGGTGGCTTCGCATGGCATCGAGCAGTCCGAGCAGGTGAGCGGCCTTTTCGAGCACATCCGGCCTGAAGCCCGTTGCCTGCGCTTCGGCGGCGAGCTTCTCTGGGGAGATTCTCATAGTACCTCTCCCCACGCCCGTTCGAGCACTTCCCTTGGAACCACCAAGTTCCATTCCGACACGAGGCGACCGGACGTCCGCTTGGCGCGGTCCAGATAGTGCGGTTGTCGGGGCCGCAGATCGTGAAGCGCCTTGAGGTGGCGGTCTTCCACCATCAACGGTTCGCGGTGCTGTTCAAGAAAGAACCCCACCTTCGCCCCGGTCGTCGCGTTTCCGAGCAGGAGCGCGTACTCCACGACCTTGTCGAGATCGAAGAACTCGACCGACTCAAGCGACCGCCAAATTTCCTCCCAGCTTCCCGAAAGGTCCGGACGATCGAGGACGTCCACCAAGGTCCGCTCCAGGCTCGCGACCCGTAGCTCCATTCCGGCGCGCTCTGAGGTCGAAACGCCGACCTGGATTTTTCCCGCGCGCAGCAGGCTGTGTGGAAACCTTGTTCCCCGGAAAACATGGGAACGGAACGTCAGGGGGCCAAGTGGGCGGGATGCCGAGTACGTAATGCGTGTATAAACTGAGTGCGCCTTTCCGTGAAATTCCAGCGCCGTATGGTGCGACAACACGGAATCCGGCGTCAGCTTCGCGGCGACGAGGAACGGATCGACCGCATACGAATCCGTATCGGCTCCCGATGGGATGACGGCATACAACCCGCGGCGCACCCGAACGAGGCGTCCGGCCTTCTGGTGGTACGCCAGGAGTGCCTCCTGCGCCCGCCGGCCGACTTCACCATGGGATGACAGATGTTTGGCCAACTCCTCTCCGGTGAAAACCGGGTGCTTTCGGAAAAACTCATCATGTTTCATCTCTGGTATCCTTGACTTGGTTTCGCGTTACCCATAGTAGCATTATGTGTTTCGCGTCAAGATGTCAAGTGCAAAGCCTAGGCTTCTTGACAGCATCACGCGAAACCCCTCTGCAATTATGGGTTTCGCGTGCGCGTGTCAAGCAATGAACAACCCATCCAGCGAGCTTCCTTCCCGGACTCTGGTAGATAACCCCAGGAGCTGGCTTTCGCCGCCACACGACGCGAATGCCGCGCCCACAAGGGCAAGAAACCGAGCGGACCCCGGTGGGAGACACTGGGCGTCGCGCTCCGCTTCTTGTGTACCCGGCAGCGCGGCACGAGCGCGGCGTTACCGAAACACGACCACACACCTTCCGCAGGCCAACGAGCCATCCGGGACGAACCGATACAGGCGGCCACGCGCTGCGGTCAACGAGGGCCTCCAGTATCGTCTGACAGTCTCTGTAGCGGCGCGCCCTTTGAGAATGTGGCACATGGAAGCGTGGCGTGGTTACGGACAGGCTGCCGAAATGTGTGCAGACGCAAGACAAGAAACGGATCCGCGATATATGGCTGACTTCGAGCAAAGCTGCCACTCCGCGTGTCTATGACCGCTTCGTTCTGGAGTACAGTGCCGAGTTCCCGAAAGTTCCGCTCGGTGAACTTCCTGTCGGACGTGCCGGTTTCCCGCGCGGATCGCTTTGACGAGGGGCCTCGCGGAGGCAAGGCGCTTGCGCCTCCCGCGAGGGGACTCCCGCGGGGTCCTTCCCGACTTCAGGAGTCAATGCCCCTGCAGCAGCCGCAGCAACTCTCGGTCGAGCTTGTGGCCCTTCCAGGCTTCGTAGGCGATGTCCGTGCGGCCGGAGTTCAGGATGCCGAAGGTGCCGCGGAAGTTCCACAGCGCCCAGCCGATGCCGTGGCCCTTGAGGATCTCCAAGACATCGCGCATCCACGCCGTGAACACCGAGTACGGAGTCTTGTTGTAACAACCGCACTCGCCGCAGTGAACGCCGATCCCCCGGCGCGCCAACTCGGCCCACGGCGCATAGTGCCGCTCCAGCCCCTTGCGGTCCAGCTCGACCGAGCCGTCCGCCTTCAGAAGCGGCCACGACGGCATGGGGAAGGAGCTGTTGCGGTCGACCCAGCCCGCGCGATAATGCGTCAGGCGACCGGGGTGGTAGGCATGCACGCTCTGAGCGACGCCGAGGGGCGCCAGTTCTTCCACCACCTTGTTGCCCACCTCCAGACCGTCGACGATGATGACGCGGTCCGGACTGATGGCGCGGATGCGCTCGGTGGCCCGAGTCATCACGCGCGCGTAATCCTCGCGGGTCATGTAGCCCGCGCGGGGCGACGGCGCCTCGTTGACCAGGTTGAAGCTCACGTCCTTCCGCGACTCCCCCTTGTACCTCTTGGCGAAGAGCTCCCAGTGGAAGAGGAAGGCATCCTCGGCGGCCTGGTCGCGCCAGAGGACGAAGGGCTCCCGCCCCGGATCGTTGATGCAGTAGCCCGGCGCCCGGTGGAAGTTGAGGGTCACGTGCAGCCCGTGCTTCCGGCAGAGCTCGACGGCGCGGTCGACCTTGGCGAGGGCGCCTTCGTTGATCTTGTTCATGTCGTCGGGCGAGAGCTTGCGAGTCTGCCTCCAGTCGGCATCGATCCACAGCCAGTAGTCCATGGGCAGGCGGATGTAGTCGAAGCCCCAGTCCCTGATCCACCGCAGGTCGTCCTCGGCCACCATCCCCGCGCCTTCCTCGCCCCTGGAAAACGCCTGGAAGAAGTCGACGAGATTGAAGCCGCGCCAGCGCGGCAGCGCCGTCTGCGCCGCCGGCGCGGGTGCCGCCGCGTCAGCCGCCTGCCCGCCCCGCGGCAAGGCCAGCCCCGCCGCGACCGCGCCCACGGCTTTCAAGAACCGCCGCCGAGTGTCGCCGCCCGCGTTCGCCATGATGCGCTCCTTGCTCGCCTTCGCCCTCAGAGCTCGGGCTCGCGCGCCGAGCCGCGCGCCGTTCCTCCATCGAAACTCAGAGCGCGCGGATTTTCAATGCGCGGTCCGTCGTAATCCTCCCCGCCGGCCGGCGGAGCGCCGCTTGACGGCGCCGCTCCGGCGGATAGTATCCGGCGAATTGAGCCTGTGCGCCGATAATGCGGGAAGCCGCCTCTGGGCCGAGCCCCGGCAAGGCGGTCGCGGCTTGGAAGACATACCCTGGGACCATGACGTTGGGAAGAAGCTTGTCCTCGGTCCGCGCCACCGCGCTCGGGCTTGCGGCCGTCGTGCTCTGGAGCACGACCGTGGCCGTCTTCCGCAGCCTCGCCGAGCAGCTCGGCGTGTTCTCGGCGGGGGCCCTGGCGTACCTGGCGGCGGGCTTCATCGGCTGCGGCGTGCTCGCCGCGCGGGGGCGGCTCCAGCCGCTTCTGCGGGAGGCGAATCCGCGCTACCTCGCGGCCTGCGGCTTTCTCATGACGGCTTACACCTTGCTTCTCTTCGCCGCCGTCGGTTTCGCCGAGACGCGGGCGCAAGTCGTCGTCGCCGCCGTCGCCAACTACCTCTGGCCGGCGTTGACGCTGATCTTTTCCGTGGCGCTGCTCGGGTTCAAGGCCGCACTGCCCGGACTCGCCGTCGGAACCATCGCCGGCGTGAGCGGCGTCGTTCTCGCCGTTTGCTCTGATGCCGCCGGCTTCCGGTGGGATCTCTTCACCGGATCGAACGCGACCACGGCGCTCCTTGCCGCGGCCGGCGCGGTGTGCTGGGCCCTGTACTCGGTGGCCGGCCGGCGCTGGGGCGCGGGCGGCGGCGACGGAGCCATGGCCGTGTTTCTCCTCGCGGCGGGCTTCGTGCTCCTGGTGGTGCGCTTCCTGCGGGGCGAGCAATCGCAGTTGACGGGCCGCACGCTCCTGGAAGCCGGTTACATGACCGTCTTCCCGACGCTGCTTGCCTACGTGTGGTGGGACATCGCCGCCCGGCGCGGCAACCTGGCGTTGATCGCGGCGGCAAGCTACCTCACGCCGCTTTTGTCGGTGGGCGTCACGTGGTATTACCTCGATGTCCCCATTGCACCCCTGCAGTGGGTGGGCGTGGGCCTTGTTGTGGCGGGCGCGGCGGCGAGCAAACTCTCCGTGCGCGCCGCCTGAACGCGGCGAGGACGCCCGCCGTGGCCTCCAGCGACCTTCCGGCGGGCGCCCTCGCTCTGCTGCTTACCCGGTCGGACGGCTAAGGCTTCGTCGCGTCGGGCACCGGCCCGGAAGGCACGTTGATCTCGATCTGGCCGTCTTCCAGCACGAGAACCTTCGCGTCGGCGTCCACGATGAACTGCCGCTCGCCGACCTGGACCTCGTCGCCGGTCACGAGCACCGGAATCCCGTTCACCACAATGGGCTCTCGGCCGGTGACGGTGATCGAATTGCCGTCGAAGCGCGTGACCTCGACCCCCTTGGGGACCTTGCCCTCCACGAACTCCTTGAACAGGACCGTCCGTCCGTTCATCTCGACTTTCAGGGCCGGCTGGCCCCAGCCGCAGCCCGTGAGTCCCGCCACCAACAGAATTGCGAAAATCCTCATCGTTGCACCTTCCTTTCATCGTGCTCTTCGTGAGCAAAGAGGGGGGCTTTAGTCGTTTTCGCGCGCGCCGGGGCCGCGGGCGGCGTGATGCCCTCAGGCCGCCCCGAATCGGCGTTCAACACATCCGGACAACCCGGAATGGGTACAAAAGTGGTTCCGAGCGCGGGCGGCGGCCCGCCCGCGAAGAGATAGCCAAGGAGCGCCACGGCGTCCTCGATCCCCGCCCGGCCGTTGCCGTTGATGTCCAGGATGGCGCGGTTTCCCGGATCCTCGAAGGTCCCGTCGCCGCACGGCAACGGCGCTCCCGCGTAGCCGAATAGGATTCGGAGCAGCGCGACGGGGTCGGCCACCGTTAGACGGCCGTCCTGGTTGATGTCGCCGGGGAGTTGGAGGCCGCCCTCGGGGGCGTCGTCGGATTCCCCGGGCGAGCCGTGGAGGCGGTGGCTTGGCCGCCAGGCCTCGGCGCTGTCGAGGTCCGCATAGGCGTCGCTCGGGTCTCGGAGGACGAGGGAGTAGCCGCCGCCGTCGGTGGACGGATACCAGGCGTCGGAGAACCGGAAATCGAGAATCGTGAGGCCGGCGCCGTAGGCCAGCACGATGCGCTCCCCCGCGTTGTTCAGGCGGCCTTTGTACTGGCCGGCGATGCGCGCCGCCGCGGTGCGGTAACGCGTGGCGAACACCGCGCGATCCTTGACGACAACCACGTGCTCGCCGGGCCCGAGCAGGGAGTCGGGACTGTCGGCGAACTTGAACCTGATGCCGCCGTCAAAGCGCACGCCGTGCAGATCGACGGCCTCAGGGCCGATGTTCTGGATTTCGATGAACTCGTAGGCCGAGTCCCCCAGGGGGTGGTACATGATTTCAGTCACGCGCAGCCAGCGCACCTGGGGGGGCGGTCGCAGCGGCGGCCCCGCCGTGAACTCCACCGGCTGCGACCAGTGGCTCCAGCGCCCCGTCGCATCCATCATCTTCACGCGGACGCGGTAAAGCGTGCCCGGCACCACGACGGTCATGGGAATCGTGACGTCGCGCGCGTAGGCGGTCGATTCGGCTTCCCACACCGCGGGGACCTCGTAGACCCGGGGGACGGCGGGGTCGAAAGGCGCGCCGGGCGGCGTGATCGCTCCCAGCCGCCAGCGCATGGCGCCGAAGGGATCGTTCTGGGGATCGCTGTAATCGCCGGCCGCGAAGGTGAGGGCATCCATGGGAAAGCCCTCCGGGCCCGTATAAAAGGCGGCCGGCGTGGCGGGGATTTTCCCGGCGTCGCCCTCGGCCGCGGCGAGCTGATCGAGGTACAAGGCGCGGCCGCCCTGGGGCACGGCCGGCCCCGTGCTTCCGGACCAGGAGACGAAGGCGAAGCGCTTCATGTCCGCGACCTTCGTCTCCATGGCGCCGAAGTCCTGCGTGCCGACCGCCGCCGGCGCGGCCCGCCAGCGGTCGCGGTCCGCCATGGCGAAAACCCGAATCCGCTCGGCCAGGTCGTCGATCATGCGCTCGATGACCTCCTCGGTCCAGACCAGATCCCGGAACTCGCGCATGTTGTTGCGGTAGGCGACCCTGAAGGGCTCCCTGCCCACGCCGGACCAGATCGCGGCCTTGGAGTAGTCGATGCCGTTGTTCCAGTTGGGCCCCCAGCTCGCGTCGGTGTCCCACGGCAAGGTCCACAGCCGGCCGTAGGGCGTTTGCGAATAATCGGGCTCGAAGTACCACGCGCGGTTCTTGGAGTGCGAGTCCGCGGGCACGAAGTCGTAGTGGCGGATGCCCTCGACGACGGCGTGGTAGCGGTACCAGACTTCGTAATTGACATGCGCGTTGAGCCAGTTGGGCGTCTGCGTGGGGCGGAGGTTGGCGCGGATGTTCTGGAAATCGGCGCCGTTCTTGACGGCGTAGCGGCCCTGGTTGCGCATGAGCTGGGAGGGGTCGAAAATCCCATCCTTGAGCTTGT
Source organism: Verrucomicrobiota bacterium (assembly GCA_029556615.1). Taxonomy (GTDB): domain Bacteria; phylum Verrucomicrobiota; class Verrucomicrobiia; order Limisphaerales; family J093; genus JAKQDD01. The sequence goes on from JAKQDD010000150.1 coordinate 11,412, forward strand.
AGAGGTTTCCGTCGGCCAGGCCGTGGGTGTCGATAAAGCGCGCGTCGTAATCCTCGTAGACGTTGGCCATCCCGTGGAAGTCGCCGTAGTACTGGCCATTGGCGCCGGCCGGCGCCTCGTCGGCGCGCTGGATCACGCGGTAGTGAAAGGTGTAGACCCAGGGCGCGGGCACGCCCACCAGGTTCCAGAGCGCGAAGTTGATGGTCTCCGTCAGGCCGAAGTTCCCGACCCGCAGGTTGTCGAACATCTTCCCCGTGTTGAGCGTGCGCCAAGCGACGGGATACGGGCGGCCGTAGTTGTCGTGGCAGCGGATGAAGTTGCCCCGGTTGAAGCGGAAGCGGAAGGAGCGCTTGCCCGCCAGGCCGTAGCGGTCGTTGGCCTGCCTGAGGCGGTACTTGATGTGGTCGTAGACCTTGCCGTCGTAGACGAAGGCTCCTTCCCAGTTGAAGGCGTCCCGGGCGGCCTCGTTGCTTTTGGGGATCTGGTTGGTGGCGTACCCGAGACAGTAACTGTAATCCTCGGAGCGCGTGATGAGGAAGTAGACGGGCAGCGAGCGCATCACGTCCTCGCCGTACACGTGGCCCTTGCCGTCGGGGTGGACCGACCGCGTCGCCGCCGTGTACGCCGGCACGCCGTTGTAGACGAAGCACGCGAAGTTGAGCGACTTGTCGTCCTGGTAGGGCACGGTGACGGCGGCGCCCTTGGCGTCCGTCGCCGTGATGCGGTAGCGAAAGAGCGTGCGGTTGATCTGACCGGGCACCGTCGCCGTGAAGATGCCGTCCCCGGGTACCGCATCGCCCCGGGTGCCATCGTCCACCATGGGAATCTCGGTCCAGTTGGCCGGATCCTCGAAGGCGGGGTTCGGATCGCGCGCCTTGGTCGGAGTGGCCAGCAGGGTGTTGAAGGGAAGCGGCAGGCGCGCCGGCACGTACTGCCCGGGCAGCACAATCTGGTACCTGAGCGTCACGGAGGCCACGCCGTCGGAGTCCGTCACCATGGCGGTGACGAGGAAGTCCTCGCCCTCGGCGGGTTGCGCCGGGTAAGTCTCGACCTTGCGGACGAAGGGCGCCGAATTGGCCGTGAAGACGGTGTTGCGGGCGCCCGGCGTGGGGGGGAGGGGCGCGCCGGTGTTGTAGTCCTCCGAACCCGGCGCGAAGAGCGCGGCGTCGATGGTGAAATCCGAATTCCCGATCCGGTAGTTGAAGGCCTGCACGGCGATGACGTTGCGGCCCGGACGGAGGAACGCCGCGGGGTCCCGCAGGAAGAACTCTTGCCAGAGGGCGTCGCGGTTCGCGGCGGCGCGGCCGTCGTACGGGATGTCTCCGGCCTGCATGTTGACGCGCAGAACCTCCATGCCGTTGATCCAGACAATGGCTCCGTCGTCGACGTAGAGCGCCAGCTTGAGGGCGTCGGGCACCGGCGCCGCCACGGGCAGGAGGAATTCGCGGCGCAGGAACACGCAGGTGTAGCCGTTGAGCATGTCGGTCAGGACGGTGTTGTTGCCGGCGCCGCCGAAGCCGATGGGCGTCCGGCCGGAGGCCCACCTGAAGTCCTCGTGGAAGTCGAGGGCGCGCCAGGCGCCGGGGGGGGTGGAGGCTTCCGAGGTGCCCTTGCGATAACTCCACTGGGCGTCCGCCTTCTCGACGAACATGCGGCGGGGGAACGGGGGAACTTCGCCGTACCCGGAGGCGCGCCAGGCGCCGCCCACATCGTTTTCCGACGTGGGATTCTGGAGTTCGAGCGAACTGCCGCGGCCGTTCGCGGCGATGGGCCAGGGAAACTCGCTGCGGTAGTCGACCGTGTCCTGGATGGCGCCGGAGGGGTCCCGCAGGCAGAGCGTCTCGCCTTCGTTGGCGAGCCGGCCCTCGTAGGGACCGAAGGCATCGGCGCAGCCCATGGTTTGGGCCAGCGTCCCCGGATCCTGGGCGATGACGAGGTAGCCTCCCGGGAGGATCAGCGCGCCCTCGGGGAACACGTACTTGACGCCGGCCGAGAAGAACCAGCCGGAGCAATCGACGGTTTCAGCGCCCCAGTTGTGAAGCTCGATAAACTCCTCGGGCACGGTTTTATCCACCGGGGCGTAGTGAATCTCGTTGATGACCACGGTGCCCGCGCCGAGAGCGGTTGCGAGGCAACTCGCCCAAAGAAGCGCGAACCGGGTCAATCCACCCATGAAAAACAGCTCCTGAGACCTTCCGAAGATTTCCGGGGTCAAACCGCCAACTATCAATTGTAGCGGGCGCGGGAACGAGGCTCAATCGTGGCGGCGGCGAGGCCCGCGGGCCGCGGAGGCGGGCTTTCCCGTCTGGTACCGGGAGGGGGCGCACGCCAAGCTCCGCCGCGAGCTGAGTCTGCCGCGGGGAAACGGCGCCGCGGCGGCTGGACGTCGAGGAGTGCACCCAGGAGTTCCCCTGCGACCCCGATCTCGGCGGGGTGGGAGGGCCAGGCGGCTTGGAGCCGCGGGCGGGCACGCACCCCGCGTGGAGCGCACGCCCGGGCTCGCCCGCTCCCGCCCTGCTGCTTGATAGCCGGGGAGGATTCGATTATGCTCCTGGCTGGCGGCAACGAGCGTGCCTCTCGGCGGTCCAAGCTGGGAAATCAGCGCTAAAGTCCACCGTTGTGTTTTAACACCTTCAGCGGGTAGAAGGGAACGACTATGCGGACACTGCGGCTCCTTTTGATCCTTTCTCTGGCAGCCCTGGAACTCGGCTCGGCCGCGCCTAATCCGCCCGGTTTCCCGCCCGATCCAAATCAGGCGTTGGAGCGCACTTGTTTTCAAACCGCTGGGGCGTGGAGCCAGTTCGGCAATCTGCGCTCGGACGTGGCCATTGTCTACGGCATCGATCCGCAATTGCCCGATCGCATCCAAACTTGGCGCGATCGCGGGTACCGCATTCACGTGATGACCGGCGTTTCCTGGGGCAGTTATCAGGATTATCTCTACGGCCGCTTCGACGGCGTCAATCACGAGGACGAAGCCCAAACGGAGCGCAACGGCAAAAAGATCAGTCACGGCGGCGATGTGTATTACATGTCGCCCGGAACGAACTTCGGCAAATTCCTGTGCGTCGGCGTGCAGCGCGCCTTGGATGCCGGTGCGGAAGCCCTTCACCTGGAGGAGCCGGAATTCTGGGTGCGCGGAGGTTATTCGGAAGGCTTCCGGCGCGAATGGCGCGCTTACTACGGCGAGGACTGGCAGCCGCCGCACGGTTCGGTGGACGCGCAGTGGCGCGCTTCCAAGCTGAAATACTTTCTCTATCGCCGCGCGTTGCAGCAGGTGTTCGATTACGTGCAGGACTTCAATCGCCGCACCGGCCGCCGCGTGCGCTGTTACGTGCCAACCCACAGTCTGCTCAGCTACGCGCACTGGCGCATCGTCAGTCCGGAATCTTCGCTGATCCGCTTGAAGGGCTGCGACGGTTACATCGCCCAAGTCTGGACCGGCACGGCGCGCACGCCGAATCTCTTTCGCGGGCAGTCGCGGGAACGCACCTTTGAAACCGCCTTCCTCGAATACGGCGCGATGCAAAATCTCGTTCGCGCCACCGGCCGCACCGTGTGGTATCTCAACGATCCCATCGAGGACGACCCCAATCACGATTGGGACGATTACCAGCGGAATTGGGAATCCACTCTGGTGGCCTCACTGCTGCAACCCGACGTCTGGCAGTATGAGGTCGCGCCCTGGCCGGAGCGCATCTTTCGGGGTCGCTATCCCCACTCCGCGCCCGCGGATCGGCGCCAACCCATCCCACCGCCTTACGCCGCCGAATTGCAGGTGGTGTTCAATGCCCTGAACGACATGAAGCAGGCCCACACCGCGTGGGATTGCGGCACCACCGGCATCGGCGTGATGGTGAGCGATTCGCTGATGTTCCAGCGCGGCGATCCGCAACCGGGCGATCCGCATCTCAGCGAGGTCTACGGGCTGGCGCTGCCGTTATTGAAACGAGGGATTCCCGTGGCGCCGGTGCAACTGGAAAACGTCACCATGCCGCGTTATCTAAAGGATTTCCGCGTGCTTTGGCTCACTTATCACGGCATGAAACCGCTGTCTGCCGACGTTCACCCCGCGCTGGCCGATTGGGTCAAACGGGGCGGGCGGCTGATTGTCTGCGACGATGGCTCCGATCCCTACCACGTCGTGCGCGATTGGTGGAACAGCGATGGCCTTCATTTCGCCACGCCGCGGGACCACTTGTTCGAGCAACTGGGTTTCAAACCGCCAAACGGGCCCGCCAAGACGACGCCGCTGAAATGGTCCTGCGGACAGGGCGAAGTCTACTGGTTGAAGGAAAATCCGGTGCGTCTTGCTAAAGACGCGAAGGGCGACGAACCGGTGGTTGAGCTCACGCAACGCGCGGCAAAGGCGGCGGGCTTGAAGTGGCGCGAGACCAATTACCTGCAATTGCGCCGCGGTCCCTACGTCATCGTCGCCGGCTTGGACGAATCCATTGCGGCCGAGCCCAAACAACTGCGCGGGCGGTTTGTGAATTTGTTCGATCCCGAGCTGCAAGTCCAGACCGTTATCACGATTCAGCCCGGCAGGCGCTTTTTCCTGCGCGATCTGGACGCCGAACGCGGTGCGCAACCGAAGCTTCTCGCTTCGGCCTGCAAAGCGCTGCTCCTGCGACAGAGCGACGATGCCGTGACGTTTGCCGTTGAGGGTGTGGGGAACACGCCGGCGATCATGCTGCTCAGCACGGGCAAAGCGCCGAAGGCGGTTCACTTCGCCGGTGGGGCGGCGGTGGATTTTTCCCACGGGGCCAAGGAAGGCTTGCTGTGGATTCACTTCGCCAATTTACCAAGCCCGCGTGAATTGACGATTCAGTTTTAGCGGTTGTTGCCGGAGTGGTCGGTGGCGCACGGGGGGCATGCCCTGCCGGCGGGCTTCGACTGCAGCCCGCGCGCTCTTCAGGGACCCAGTCCCGGCGCCGCCGGTTGAGCGGGAGCGGGCCTTGGACGTGTGAGATCGTCACGTCGCGTCCGCGGCGCTTCAAACGCTCCCGCCGCGCGGCTTGATTGCCGAGGGGGGGGCGATTATGATCCCAGATGATTACGATCCCGAGTGACGGCAAGACCAACGAGAACTCCTATCGGCCGTGATTGCATGAATCGCCGCGACTTCCTCGCCCTCACCGGCGCCGCCGGATACACCGTGCTGGTGCGCGCCAATGACCCGCCCTCCGGCGCCCCGCCCTCACGCGCCGAGATTGCCCAGGCCTTTGACGCCATTGCCCCGCCCCAGCCGGGGGACGCGCGGTTTGCCGGTGAACCGCATCTGACCCTGGTGGATTTGGACTGCGATGTCCTGGTGGCCGGCGGCGGCATGGCGGGCGTGTGTGCGGCGCTTGCCGCCGCGCGGCACGGCGCCAAGGTGGTGCTGGCCCAAGACCGCTCGCGCCTCGGCGGCAACGCCTCCAGCGAGGTGAAAATGCACGTCGTCGGCGCCGATTGCAGCGGCGGACGGCCCGGCTGGCGTGAAGGCGGGTTGATCGAGGAACTGCGCCTGGACGACGCGGCGCATAATCCGCAGCGCAGTTGG
>JAKQDD010000157.1 GCA_029556615.1 Verrucomicrobiota bacterium
CTAGCATGCTAGGGGTGAGGGTCGCAGAGTCCAGGGAGAAGCGACTGTTTATCAAAAACACAGGTCCGTGCGAAGCCGCAAGGCGATGTATACGGACTGACGCCTGCCCGGTGCTGGAAGGTTAAGCGGACCGGTCAGCCCACCTTGTGTGGGTGAAGCTGGGAAGTTAAGCCCCAGTAAACGGCGGTGGTAACTATAACCATCCTAAGGTAGCGAAATTCCTTGTCGGGTAAGTTCCGACCTGCACGAATGGCGTAACGACTTCTCCGCTGTCTCGACCATGAGCTCGGCGAAATTGCATTACGAGTAAAGATGCTCGTTACGCGCAGAAGGACGGAAAGACCCCGGGACCTTTACTATAGCTTGGTATTGGTGTTCGGTACGGCTTGTGTAGGATAGGTGGGAGACTGTGAAACTCAGACGCTAGTTTGGGTGGAGTCATTGTTGAAATACCACTCTGGCCGTGCTGCACATCTAACCTCGGCCCGTGATCCGGGCCAGGAACAGTGCCTGGTGGGTAGTTTAACTGGGGCGGTTGCCTCCTAAAAGGTAACGGAGGCGCTCAAAGGTTTCCTCAGCCTGGTCGGTAACCAGGTGGCGAGTGTAAGTGCACAAGGAAGCTTGACTGTGAGACTGACAGGTCGAACAGGTACGAAAGTAGGAACTAGTGATCCGGCACTGGCTTGTGGAAGCGGTGTCGCTCAACGGATAAAAGGTACCCCGGGGATAACAGGCTGATCTTGCCCGAGCGTCCATAGCGACGGCATGGTTTGGCACCTCGATGTCGGCTCGTCGCATCCTGGGGCTGGAGTCGGTCCCAAGGGTTGGGCTGTTCGCCCATTAAAGCGGCACGCGAGCTGGGTTTAGAACGTCGTGAGACAGTTCGGTCCCTATCCGCTGCGCGCGTAGGAGTCTTGAGAAGAGCTGTCCTTAGTACGAGAGGACCGGGACGGACTAACCTCTGGTGTGCCAGTTGTTCTGCCAAGAGCACGGCTGGTTGGCTACGTTGGGAAGTGATAACCGCTGAAAGCATCTAAGTGGGAAGCACGCTTCAAGATGAGGGTTCCCTCAGAGTTAATCTGGTAAGGCCCCCGGTAGACCACCGGGTTGATAGGTCAGGCGTGTAAAGGCAGCAATGCCAAAGCGGACTGATACTAATCGGTCGTGAGGCTTGATCTCTTTCCCCGTTACGGGAAGGAGTTTAGAGCGACTCAGCAAGGACTGTTTGTCGAGTGTCTGTGTGTAGTTTTCAGAGTGCGGGACCCTGGCCGCGGGCGGCGGGGTGTTCCTTGGACAATTTATGGTGACCATGAAGCGGTGGTCCGACCCGATCCCATCCCGAACTCGGCCGTCAAACACCGCGTTGCCGATGGTAGTGCTTGTATAGCTTGCGCGAGAGTAGGTAGTCGCCAGTTTTCACCGCCGGACGGTTTCAGCCGTCCGGCGGTTTTTATTTGCGTCGGGCTTCGCTCCGAGCCGGGCGCGGGTCAGCGGATTGGGTCTGGCGGGGGGCGCATCACTCCCGCAGGCGGGTGTCGATGAGGAGGGTGACGGGGCCGTCGTTGACGAGTTCGACCTGCATATCCGCGCCGAATTCGCCGGTGGCGATCGGGATGCCGGAATGGCGGGCCAGGTCGCGGAGGAACTGCTCGTAGAGAGGGATGGCTTCCGGGGGGCGTGCGGCGCGATCGAACGAGGGGCGGTTCCCCTTGCGGGAGCTGGCGAGGAGGGTGAACTGGCTGACGACGAGGAGGCCGCCGCCGATTTCCTGAACCGACCGGTTCATGAGTCCGGCGTCGTCGCTGAAGATTCGCAGGCGCGCGATCTTGGCGGCGAGCCAATCCGCGGCTTCCGGGGTGTCGCCGGTCTCGACGCCGGCGAGGACGAGCAAGCCGGAGCCGATGGCGCCGCGGATTTCCCCGCGGATGCGCACGGCGGCGCGGCTGACTCTCTGGACGACGGCGCGCATGGGTTTGGGGTCAGGAATGGGGCCAGGCGAAGGAGAGAGCGAAGAGGGCGGCGATGGCGTAAAGCCAGGGGGAGACTTCGCGGGCGCGGCCGGCAACGACCTTCAGGAGGACGGCGGCGATGAAGCCGACGCCGATGCCGCAGGAGATGCTCTGGGTGAGGGGGATCAGGATCAGGGTGAGGAAGGCGGGAATGCCCTCGTGGGGCGAGGCGAGGTCCATGTCACGGACGAGTCCCACCATGAGGAAGCCGACGACGACGAGGGCGGGGGCGGTGGCGATGGCGGGGACGGTGCCGATGGCGGGGGCGAAGAAGAGGGCGCCGAGGAACAGGAGGGCGACGACGACGGAGACCAGTCCGGTGCGTCCTCCCTGGCTGACGCCGGCGGCGCTTTCGACGTAGGTGGTGACGGAGCTGGCGCCGCAGCAACCTCCCCAGACGGCGGCGAGGGCGTCCACGAGCAGCACGCGGTTGAGGCGGGGGAGCCGGCCCTGGGCGTCGAGGAAGCGGCCATGTTCGCCGATACCGATCACGGTTCCCATGGTGTCGAAGAAATCGGTGATGAGAAACGCGAAGATGACGCCGACCAGGGCGGGCTTGAGGGCGCCGGCGAGGTCGGCGCGTGCGAACGTGTCGAAGGCGGGCAAGGCGACCCACTGGTCGGGCAGGCGGACGAGAGGCGTGGTGGCTGGAGCGGCGAAGTCAGCGATCCAGGCGAGGAGGGCGGTGGCCAGGATGCCGGCGAGGATGGCGCCCCGGACGTGGTAGGCCAGGAGGGCGAGCAGGACGAGCAGTCCGGCGCTGGCCACGAGGGTGGGTTTGGCGGTGAACCCGCCGGGAGCCAGCAGCGCGCCGGGGCCGCCCGAGACGACCCAGCCCATCTGCTGGAAGCCGAGGAAGGCGATGAAGAGGCCGATGCCGACGCCGATGGCTTTCTTGAGGTTAAGGGGAATGGCCTGCATGACCTGCTCGCGGACTCCGGCGAGGACGAGGAGGGTGACGAGGAGGCCCTCGATGATGACGACGCCCATCATGGTTTGCCAGGAGCAACCGGGCTGGCTGGCGTGGATGACGAGGGCGGCGTTGAGGCCCATGCCCGGGGCGAGGGCGAAGGGGTACCGGGTCCAGAGGCCGAGGACAAGGGTGGGAAGGGCGGCAGCGATGCAGGTGGCGCTGATGACGGCGGCCTTGGGCATTCCGGCCCCTTCGAGGAGGGCGGGATTGACGAAGATGATGTAGGCCATCGTCATGAACGTGGCCAATCCGGCGGCGGCCTCGCGCTGGAAGTCCGCGCGGGTGAGGGGGCATCCCAGAACGCATGGGCCGGCGCGGGTCGGCACGGAGTCCTTCATGGGCGAAGGGAGGCGTGGCGATGGCGGGGTCAGATCACGGTGCCATGCGGGATGATTTTGTCCTTGGGGATGATGACGATGCCGTCGCGGATGAAGTAGAGGGGGTGATCGACCTTGTCGGGCTTGCCGGCGGGGGTGATGACGCAATGGTCGCCGATGCGGGCATTCTTGTCGATGATGGCGCAATCGATGCGGGTATTGCGTCCGATGCCGATGCGGGGCCGGCCTTCGCGGGTGTTGACGGCGATGGACTCGGCGGATTCGAAGTAATCGGCGCCGAGGATGACCGTGCGGGTGACGTGGCTGCCCTCATCGATGAGGCTGCGGAGGCCGACGATGCTATTGGCGACCTTGCAATGATTGATGATGCAGCCATCGGAGACGATGGCGTGGTCGATGGCGGCGCCGTTGATCTTCGAGGCGGGCAGGAAGCGGGGGCGCGTGTAGATGGGCGCGCTCATGTCGAAGAAGTTGAACCGGGGCAATTCGGACGCGAGGTCGAGGTTGGCGTCGAAGAAGGAGCGGATGGTCCCGATATCCTCCCAGTACCCCTGGAAGACGCTGGATAAGACGCGGTGGGTGCTGATGGCGGCGGGGATGATATGCTTGCCGAAGTCGGCGAGGTCATTATCGAGCAATGCGAAGAGGGTATCCCGGTTGAAGAGGTAGATGCCCATGGAAGCCAGGAACTGGGGGGCGGGCGCCTGGATGCCGAGCGGAGCGTGCATTTCCGGCGGAATCGCCAGGGGCTCGACGAGGGCGGGGTCCTTGGGTTTCTCGACGAACCGGACGATGCGGCGATCGGCGTCGACCTGCATGATGCCGAGCGCGTGAACGGCCTCGCGGCAGACGGGGGTGGTCGAGACGGTGAGATCGGCTCCGGTCTCGAGGTGCTGTTGAAGGATCGCCCGGAAGTCCATCCGGTAGAGTTGGTCGCCGCTGAGGATGAGGGCGTAGTCGAACTCGGCGTGGCGCAGGTGGACCAGGTTTTTTCGGACGGCGTCGGCGGTCCCCTGGTACCACGAGGTATCGGTGAGGGTTTGCTCGGCGGCGAGGATCTCGACGAACCCCGGGGTGAAGGGATCGAACTTGAACGACCCGTAGACGTGGCGGTGGAGGGAGGCGGAGAGGAACTGGGTGAGGAGGTAGATGCGTTTGATGCCGGAGTTGAGGCAGTTCGAGATGGGGATATCGACGAGGCGATACTTGCCGGCGAGGGGGACGGCGGGTTTGGCTCGTTCGCGGGTGAGCGGGAAGAGCCGGGTGCCCTGGCCGCCGCCCATGATCATGGCGAGCACGCGTGCGGGATCCGCGGTGGGGGTAATGGAGGAGGGCATACAACGGGTCCTTAGAACGGGTCCATTCTTGCGCTTGTCTAGGAGTCTTTATAGCCTTTGGAGCGTGGAGTGCGCAAGTGGCAAGCGTTATGCATCGCATTGGCATCATTGGCGGTAGCGGTCTCTACGGAATCGACGGGTTCACCCGGCGGCGGTGGGTGCGGCTTCGAACGCCTTTTGGGGCGCCGTCGGACGCTCTGCTCACCGGGGAATTGGGGGGGCGGCCGGTGGTATTCCTGCCGCGGCACGGACGGGGGCACCGGTTATTGCCGAGCGAGCTGAATCACCGGGCGAATCTTTGGGCGATGAAGCGATTGGGGGTTGCGTGGGTGATTGGCGTGAGTGCGGTGGGATCGTTGCAGGGGCGGTATCGGCCTTGCGACGTCGTCTTGGCGGACCAGTTTGTGGACCGGACGAAGCGGTCCGTGGACCAGACTTTTTTTGGCGGTGGGATTGTGGGGCACGTGGCGTTTGCGGAGCCGGTGTGTGCCGAGTTGAGGAACCTGCTGTGGAAGGCGGGGCGTGAGCTGGGGGTTCGGGTGCACAACGGCGGGGTGTACGTGAACATGGAAGGTCCGGCGTTCAGCACCCGGGCGGAATCGCTGGCGAACCACCGTGCCGGGCACGCGGTGATTGGGATGACGAACCTGGGGGAGGCCAAGTGCGCGCGGGAGGCGGAGATTGCGTATGCGACGCTGGCGATGGTGACGGACTATGATGCCTGGAAGCGGGGGGAGGCGCACGTGACGGTCGAACAGGTGGTCGAGCATCTGCATCGGAATGCGGCCACGGCGCAGGCGATGATTCGGGCGGTGATTCCGCGGATCCCGGCCAAGCCGGGGTGTACGTGTCATGAGGCGCTCAAGAACGCGATCCTGACCGAGCGTCGCCGGTGGCCGGCGCGGGTGCGGCGGGCGCTGGCGCCGATGCTCGATCGGTACGCCTAGCGAGGCGCGGCCTCGGACCCGGTCGAGTCCCCAGGCTCATGAAGACCCTGCTGTCTCTCCCTACCCTTTATCCCGCGCCTCGCTCATGTAGAGTCCTCGACGGAAGGTGGGGAGGCCTGGAACGGCAGGGGCCACACTTGACCTGTTGACCCCATGTTTCACATGTCGAGGACTCTAGCGAGGGCTGGAACGGTGTGGGGCGGAACTTTGGGGTCTGGCGGTTGTTTAATCCAGAGCGAGGGCGATTGACTTCGGGGTGGCGGGGACCTACAAGTAAGAGCGGGAGCGACGAAGGGTGTCAGGGAATCGACGCAGCAACAACGGCAGACCTATGAAGATGCGACGAATCGGGAGCGGCGGCTTCACGCTGGTGGAGATCATGATTGTGGTGGCCATCATCGGATTGCTGGCGGCCATGGCGATTCCCAATTTTGCGCGTGCCCGCGAGAAGGCGCAGCAGGAAGCCTGCAAGATGAACCTCCGAGCGATTGACAGCGCGAAGGAGGCGTGGGCGACGGAGTTTCGCAAGGGGAGCGGGGAGACGGTGGACATGCCGATGGTGAACGGCTTTCTCAAGAACAGCCAGGCGCCGGAGTGTCCGGCGGGCGGCACCTACACGTACAACGTGGTGGGGGTGCCGCCGCTTTGCAGTCTGGGGCCGACGAAGGGCCACACGTTGTAGGCGTGACCCCGGCCCGGGAAGGGCGTAACCTCTCGCCGCGTGGAACGAGCTCCTCGGCTGGTGTCTGGCGTGGCGATGGCCTGCCTGTTTTTTTCGGGCGTGGCGGGTCTTGTCTACGAGGTGGTGTGGACGCGGTACCTGGCCTTATTTCTGGGCCACACGAGCTACGCGGTGGTGGCGGTGCTCGTGGCGTTCATGGGGGGGTTGGCGCTGGGGAACTACGCGATTGGGCGATGGGCGGACCGGGTGAGGCGTCCGCTGGCGGCGTATGCCTGGGTTGAGATCGGGATTGGGGTCTATGCGCTGGTCTTTCCGCCGTATCTGGACCTGTGTCAGCGGGTCTTCGTGGGGCTGGCGCGCGGTTGGGAGGCGGGCGGGACGGGCCTTCTGGGGCTGAGGCTGCTCTTCAGTGTCGGGACGATCCTTCTTCCGACGGTCCTGATGGGGGGGACATTGCCGTTATTGATCCGCTTGCTGAGCCGTTCGATGGAGGGGCTTTCGTCGACGGTGGCCGGGCTGTACGTGGTGAACAGCGCGGGGGGAGTGTTAGGGATCGGGCTGACGGCATTTTGGTCGCTCGAGGCGTTGGGGCTGAGGGCGACGCTGATGGGGGCGGCGGCTTTGAATTTGGGAGTTGGGGCGGTGGCCCTGTTGGTGAGCGGCTGGCTTCGTGAGGAGCGTGGGGCGGCGGGAGACGTGGCGTCGGAGCCGGCGGGTCGGGCGGCGGCGATGGAGTCGGAGATGGGAGGGAATGCCCGGAGCGCTCTTCGGCTGGCGGTGGCAGCCGCCGGCGTATCGGGTTTTGTGGCGATGTTGTACCAGGTGGGGTGGACGCGGTTATTGGCTCTGGCGTTGGGATCGAGCACGCACGCCTTTGCGCTGATGCTGATGACGTTCATTCTGGGGCTGACATTGGGGGCGTGGTTGGTGGCGGTGCGTCCGCCGCGGGGTGGAGCGTTGGCGGCGTTTGGGTGGGTCGAGCTGGCGCTGGCCGTGACGGTGGGAGTGACCCTGTTCACGTATGAGTTTCTGCCGTATTGGTTTGGCCGGCTGGCGGAGCTGCTGGTGCGGCGGGCCGAGACCTATCCGTTGTACCAGTTCATCCAGGGCTTGATCTGTGTTGCGGTGATGTTCCTGCCGACGTTCTGGCTGGGGATGACCTTGCCGCTGGCGTGTCGGGCGGCGACGCCGGCTCTGGGGCGGGCGGGGAGTTCTGCGGGGCGGGTATTTGCGTCGAACACGATGGGTGCGGTGTTGGGGGCGGCGCTGACGGGTCTCTGGCTGATGCCGTGGCTGGGCTTGGCGCGCACGTTTGCGGTGGGGGTGGGGGCGAACGCGCTGATTGGGGTGGTGGTGCTTTGTCGGACGGGGGTGCGGCATCGGGCTGGCTTGGTGGCGAGTGTGGGGGTGGGGTTGGCGGCGCTTTGGGGTGCGAGCGTGTGGTTTCTGGATCCGGTATGGCGGGGGTCGCTGACGCTGGGCGTATGGCGGCAGACGGAGCTGGCGTCGTCATGGCGGGAGTTTCATCACACGGTGCGCACGGCGCCGGTGCTGTACCATCGGGATGGCGCCGGGGCTTCAGTGAGTGTCCTCCGCAACCTGCTGGTCACGAACGGGCTCTATCTGAAGGTCAACGGCAAGACGGACGCCAGCATGCCGAACGACGCGTCGACGCAGCTTCTACTGGGGCATGTGCCGATGTTCCTGCGACCGGAGGCGACGAATGTCCTGGTGATTGGTTTGGGCAGCGGGATGACGGCGGGCGCCGTGGCGGCGCATCCGACGCCGCAGCGGATCGACGTCGTCGAAATCCTGCCTGAGGTCTTGGAAGCTGCAGAGTGGTTTGCGCCGCACAACCGGCGGGTGCTCGAGGATCCCAGGGTCCGGGTGACCGTGGACGATGCGAAGTCATTTCTGCTGATGAACGATCGGCGCTACGGGGTGATCATCAGCGAGCCGTCGAACCCGTGGATGGCCGGGGTGGCGGGGGTATTCACGGCGGAGTTTTACGCCGAATGCCGGGCACATCTCGAACCGGGGGGGCTGATGGTGCAGTGGGTGCAGCTTTACGAGTTCAGCGACGAAGGGATGGACCTGGTACTGGCGACCTTTGGACGCATTTTCCCGTATGTGAGTGTGTGGCACACGGATGCGGCGGATGTGTTGCTGGTGGGGTCGATGCAGCCGCTGGCCGGGGACTTTGCCGCCATGCGGGCGCGGTTGTCGGATCAGGCCGTGCGCGCGGACCTGGATCGCGTGCAGCTGGCGAATCTGCCGCTGCTGCTCTCCCATGAGATGATCTCGTCGGTTCACGGGGCTCATGTGCCGCGGACGGACAGTCCGGTGCACAGCGATTACTATCCGGTCCTGGAGTACCAGGCGCAGCGCGACTTCTTCGCCCGGCGGATGGTGGGGCGGTTCCGGCAGCTGGACGAGAACTTCTCGCGGCGGCCCAGCACATTGCTGGGGCAGTACCTGCAGACGGCGTCGCTGCAGCGGGAGGATTTCGAGGCCTTTGCCGGAAACTACCTGGCGGGACCGAAGCCGTTCATGGACCTGATCGCCTCGATATTGCTCCGGTGGCGGCAGGAGGCGTCGGAGGACTGGCGCCCGCTCGAGGTGGCGACCCAGTTCAAGCTGCTGTCGGCGCCGGGGGAACTCGAGGTCTTGCGGCTGGGGCCGATCCGGGATCGGCTACGGCAGCGGGCGCCGGCGGATCCGTCGTTATTGCGGCAGTACGGGCTGGCCCTGATGAGCCAGTATATCGGCCAGCGTTCGGCGTTCTACGGGCCGCCGACGAACGAGGTGGTGCGGACGCTGGCCGAGCTGATCGAGAGCGATCCTGAGAACCAGCGGTTGTACCAGGCGTATCTTGGGGAGATGGCATGGGATGGGGGCGATGACGAGGGCTGTTTGCGAATGGGTCGGCTGGCGCTGCTGGCGGATCTGCCCCGGGGCTCCGCCAAGTTCGCCCTGGACCGGTCTGTTCCGCTGCGGATGATTGGTCGGATGGCGGATGTGCTTAGGCGGCGCGGACAGTTGCGGGAGGCGGCGGAGCTCTGCGAGCAGGCGGCGCGCGGGGGGTATCTCGAGGGTGCGAACCAGCCCGGGGCGGTGGTTTTCGGAGTCTTGCAGCGCCGCATTGCTGCCGAGCTGAGCCAGGCATCGGACGGTGGTTCACCCTGAGCCGGTGCGGGCTGTAGGGCGTCAGGGGTTGCGGGTTTCGGGCTTTGGACGATCGACATGCCACGAGACGACAACCAGAAGCGGGGCGAGGATCGCCGGGGGAGGGCGTTGTCGGCGGGTCTGTGGGATTGGATGGGTCGAGCGGCGGCCGGTTTGGCGGTGGCGCTGGGGTTGTGGACCGTCGGGTGCGGGCGTGTCGAGGGGGGGTCGCCTTGGCGGTTGTACAGGGCGGCGGACGGCCTGGCGGAATCGCTGACGACGGCACTGACGGTTGGGCCGCGGGGCTCGGTTTGGGCGAAGCACGGCGAGTTGGACACGATCAGCGTGCTGGATGGCTATGGGGTGGCGCGGGTCCCGGCTCCGCCGGAGCGGTTATTCCGGATCTACGAGAGCCGGGCGGGCCGGGTCTGGGCGGTGTCGCCGCAGGGTCTGATGGAGTACGTCGCGGACCAGTGGATGCGGCATCCTTTGCCGTCGCTCCAGAAGGGATTCGCTGATCGGCCCGGGCGTGCGCTGCGGCAGATGGCGATTCTGCCGGCGGAACAGGATCGGGTCTTGGTGTTGTTGCCGGATCGGCTGATCGCGTATCGGAGTCTGACGCGGGAGGTGGGGGAGCTCTGGCGGAGCGGGGAGGGGGGAGTGGGGATGTTAAACGACGTGGTACCGGCGCTGGACGGCGGGGTCTGGGTATCGGCGATGCACGGGTTGGTTCGCTGGCCGGGACCGCTGGCGAAGCTGAATGGGAACACGGTTGCGGTGGAACACCGGGTGCCGCATGAGTTGGGTGTTCAGGACCTGCAGCGGCCGATCGAGGACGAGGGGGGAGGGGTGACGGCGGTTGCGGAGGCCTCCGATGTGGGGCGTCGGGTGATGGTGCACTTCGATGGGAGCCGGTGGCGGCGGATGTCGGTGTCGGAGGAGAGTCTGCTGATCGCATGGCGCGGGGAGGAGGGCGGTTTGTTCTGGGGGTTGACGCGGAGGGGCTTGGTTCGGCTGTATCCGGACCGTGGGGTGGTGATGCGGGAGGCGGCGGTGCCGGCGAACCAGTATTATGACGCGGCGGTGTTGCCGCGGGGGGTGTTTTGGCTGGCGAGCCTGGGCGGGCTGGTTCGCTACTCGCCGTTGGCGTGGAGGGCGGTCGCGGGTATCGAGGAGGCGCCGGTGGTGATCCACTCGATGGCTGCGGACGCCCGGGGGCGATTGTGGTTGGCGACGAGCGATGGTCCCTGGCGGTGGGTCGAGGGCCGGTGGGAGTATGGGAAGTGGCCGGAGGGCTTTGATCCTTCCTTCAGGGCTGGGGACCGGTGGTGGCCGCTGGGGGGGGACAGGCTGGCGATTGCTCCGGCGGACCAGTTGTGGGTCGTGGACGGGGCATCGGGGCGGTGGACCCGGGTGGAGGCACCGGACGATCGTTCCGTGCACAAGATCCTGGGCCAGGTGTCGGAGGGCGTACTGGGGGTTCACACGGTGGGGCCTGAGGGCGGGGGCAGACTCGAGCTGTTCGATGGGGACGGTTTGCGCTCTTGGCCCGAGGCGCCGCCGCTGTTGGATTTGGGCCAGGAGCTGTTTTTCCTTGAGCGATCGCAGAATGGGGATTGGTGGCTGGGGGGGAGTGGTGGGCCGGCGGTATGGCGGTCGGGGAGCTGGGTGCGGTTTGGCGCGTCGCACGGGTATACGGCGGAGGGCGCGCTCTGTTGGGTGGAGCTGCCGGATGGTCGGATCTGGTGTGCGGGGTTGGGGCGGTTATGCGAGTTTGATGGCAAGACCTGGGTGCCGTTATTGAGTGGGTTGGATCGGGTGAGCGGGATGATCCGGAGCCATGATGGCAGCGTTTGGGTGGCCACGGGGAGCGGGCTGTACCGGCACACCCGGGAGACATGGGCATCGGTGGGTGAGGATGAGGGGCTGCCGAGCGAGGTTTGTTTAAGTGTCTACGAGGACAGCGCGCAGCGGCTTTGGGTGGGAACGGCGCGCGGGCTGGCGCGGTATCATCCGCGGGCGGATGTCGAGCCGCCGCGGACGGTGTCGATTGTTGTGGATGGGCCAGTCGAGGGCGGTCCGGAGAGCATGGTGCAGGTGCGGTTTCGGGGGCGGGATCGTTGGCAGGCGACGGCGGATCATCGGCTGTTGTTTTCGCACCGGCTGGACGGTGGGGCGTGGTCGCCTTTCCGGCCGACGGCGCTGGCGGTGTTCAGGGGATTGAGGGCGGGGAGCCACCGGCTGGAGGTGCGGGCGCTTGACCGGAACTGGAACATCGAGCCGAGGCCGGCGATGCTGGACTTCGAGGTGATCGTGCCGTGGCACCGGGATCGGCGATTGCTGTATGTGGGGTTGGCGGCCGGGGTGGCGGTGTTGTTCTCGGCCGGGGTGGCTCTGAACCGTCATTGGCGGCTGCGGCGCAGTTTTGCCGAGGTCGAGCGGAAGGTGGCGGATCGGACGCGCGAGCTCGAGCAGGCGACGCAAGCGCTGGCGCACAGTCAGAAGATGACGGCGCTGGGGACGCTTGCGGCGGGCATTGCCCATGATTTCAACAACATCCTCTCCATCATCCGGGGGTCGGCGCAGGTGATTGAGGCCAATCTCGAAGACCGGGAGAAAGTCAGGACCCGGCTGTCCCGGATTCAGGCGATGGTGGACCAGGCGAGTGGGATTGTGACGGCGATGCTGGGATTTGGGCATGCGGGGGGTGCTAGCCGTGAGCCGTGCGATCCGGCCGAGGTGGTGGAGCAGACGCTGCGGCTGCTGGGGGATCGGCTGCCGCGGGAGGTCGCCTTGGATCGAGCGGTCGAGAGCGACCTGCCGCGGGTGTGGGCAGCCCGGGATCTGCTCGAGCGGATGCTGTTGAACCTCATCTTGAACGCTGCGGACGCGGTGGGGTCGGGTGGCACGATCCGGGTGCGGGCGCGGCGGTTGTCGGCGGTGCCGTCGGAGGTGGTCCTGGCGCCGACAGCGGCGCGGACCTACGTGGCGGTGAGCGTCGAGGACAGCGGCTGCGGGATCGCGCCCGAGATTCGGCTGCGGTTGTTCGAACCGTTCTTTACGACCAAGGCCCTGTCATCGCGTCGGGGGGCCGGTCTGGGATTGTTCATGGTCTATGAGTCCGCGAAGGAGATGGGGCACGGGCTGGCCGTCGAGTCGGAGATCGGGCGGGGCAGCCGGTTCACGGTGATTCTGCCGGAGGCGGAAGAGGGTGCGGCGGCCGAGACGGAGCGAGAAAATCATTGAAACTGGCGGCCGGCGCCTTACTGATGGGCGGGTTGGGATGGACTGAACCGCACGTGAAACCGACCGACTTACGCGGCATTCTGCAATACGTCCCGCGCTTCCGCGAGCGCACGTTTGTGATCAGCGTGGATGGGGCGATTGTCACCGACGAGAATTTCGCGAACATCCTGCTGGATGTGGCGGTGTTGCGTTCGCTGAACATCCGGGTGGTGCTGGTGCACGGCGCATCGGCGCAGATCCGGCTGCTGGCGGCGGAGCGGGGCGTTACCCCTTCGGATTTCGACGGCAGCGGGACGACTGATGCGGCGACGCTGCAATTGGCGCTGACTGCGGCGGGCCGCCTGACCCAGGAGATCCTGGAGGGGCTGGCGGCGCATGACATCCGGGCGGCCACGCCCAACGCCATCGGCGCCGTGCCGATGGGCATTCTCCAGGGGGTGGACCACCAGTACACGGGCCGGGTCGAGCGGGTGGACGTCGAGCACCTGCAAACCCTGCTGCAGCACGGGATTTTGCCGGTGATCCCGCCCCTGGGGTACGACGGGGAAGGGAGCACATACCGGGTGAACTCGGACGGTGTGGCCGTGGCCCTGGCGGAGGCGCTGCGGGCGATCAAGCTGGTGTTTGTGACCACGTGTGACGGGCTCACGAGGCAGGGGCGTCTGTTCCGGCAGATGTTGGTGAGCGACCTCGAGGAGCTGCTGGCCCACCGCCGGGACGACCTGGCGCCGGAATCGCTGTCGAAGGCCATTCACGCCGCCGCTGCCGGGCGCGCGGGGATTCCGCGGGTTCACATCCTGAACGGGCGGCTCGACGAGGCTCTATTGACGGAGGTGTTTTCGAATGAGGGGGTGGGCACGCTGGTGTACGCGAACGAGTATCAGCAGATCCGCCGGGCGCTGAAGAAGGACATCCCGAGCATCCTGAAGCTGATCCAGCCGTCCGTCGAGAACCAGGAGATCGTGCGGCGCTCGCGGGCATCGATCGAGAAGACCCTGGGCGAGTTTTATCTTTTCGAGACCGACAAGAACCCGGTGGGGTGCATCGCGCTGCATTTGCATCCGGAGCAGGGTTTGGGGGAGGTGGCCTGTCTTTGCGTGAGTCCGTCCCATGAGAACCAGGGGATTGGCCGGCGGCTGATTCACTACGCGGAGAATCGCGCGCGGGAGATGGGCTTGCGGATTCTGATTGCGCTATCGACGCAGGCATTCACGTATTTCCAGTCCAAGGCCGGGTTCGTCGAGGGTTCGCCGGACGATCTCCCCCCCTCGCGGAGGGAGAAGTACGACCAGAGCGGGCGGCGTTCGAAGGTCCTGCTCAAGCACCTGAAATGAAGGGGAGCGCGTTTCCCGGGACTCGTGCTGTCCGGCCGCGTCTTCCGGAGGCCTTTTTCCTGGCCCTGCGGCGTCGAGGCGTGCGTCCGAGCCGCTGGCTGTTGACCGTGAGCGTTGCCCGACAGCGGGTGGGTCTGTTCGAGGTGATTGGCGTGGCGACCCTGTCGCGGCGGCCGGTGGCGGTATTCACCCGCGAATTCCTGGCCTCGACCTCGAGGCATGGTGTGGGTCAAGTGCGGGACTCGAATCGGACGCCGCTGGGGCTGCACCGGATCGCTGTGAAAGCCGGGGGCGGGTGGCCGCCGGGGGTGGTGCTGGTGAATCGCAAGCCGATCGGGTTCACGTGGCAGGGCCGGCCGGCTGCGGCCATCGCCCATCGGGTGCTTTGGCTCGAGGGTTTGGAGCCGGGTTTGAATCGCGGGGGCAACGTCGATACCTACGATCGCTTCATTTACATCCACGGGGTGGGCGACGAGACCACGCTGGGCAGGCCCTGTTCTCGAGGCTGCGTGCATTTGGCCGCTGCCGACTTGATCCTATGGTACGACCGGCTTCCGTGCGGCACGCTGGTCTGGATTGAGGCGTGAGTTCAGGCGATGGAGGAGGGCTTTGGCGCGGTGGAGCCATACCTTGTCTTTGCGCCGTTGAAAGGCTGGGGCGTGGGCGTCGTCGTCGACGACCTCGCGGAGTTCGGCGCGGGCGGCTTCGGACTCTCCGGCGGCGGCATAGAGCTCGGCGAGCTGGACGCGGGCGCGGGCGTAGGTGTGGTGTTCGAGGACGCGTTTCCAGGTGGCGAGAGCCTTATCGGTTTGGCCGAGCGCGGTGTAGGTCTCGGCGAGGGCCATGAGGGTGTGGCCGTAGTCGTGGTTGGGGTTGGCGGCGCAGGTCTGTTCGAGGAGGGGAAGGGCTTCGTTGGCGCGTTTTTGGCGGAGGAGGCATTGCCCGTGATGGGCGAGGGTATCGGTGTCTTGGGGGTCGCGTTCGAGGGCGGCCCGGTAGCAGGCCTCGGCCTTGGCGAGTTTGCCCTGCTGGAAGTAGATGTCGCCCAACTGGGAGTGGTGATGGGCCTTGTCGAGGTGGTGGATTTGGTCCTGGAGCTCCTTGATGCGCCGACGGTCGCGGGCGCCTGGGAGTTCGAATCCGCGGATCGCGGGTGCCGACTGCCGGTAGACGAGGAAGAAGTAGAGAACGGCGTTGAGGAACGGGAAGATGACGATGAACAGCACCCAGAACCACTCCTCGCGCCGGATGGCGTCGATGACCATCCACAGGGCGAATAGGCCGAAGAGGAGGAGGAGCGGGCTGCTGAAGTTCAGAAGATCCCACAACCAGGCGAGGAGGGGTCCGACGGCGGGTGATGGTGTCGCGGCGGGCATGGGCTGGCGGCGTGGGGCGGGCAGGCGTCAGACCCAGGCGGCCCGGGTTTCGACCTCATCCGCGGTGGGCTGGCATTCCCCGAGGAGCGGCGCTTCGGGGTTGCGGTAGTCGATCTGGGCGAGGTCGGTGTAGATTCGGAATACGTCGGTATTCTGGAGGAAGCCAGTGAAGCGGGAGGCGCCGGGGCCGAAGGCGACGAGGGGGACGAAATCGGCGGTGTGCGAAGTGCCGGTCCAGCCGACGCCGAGGTGGTTGGCGAGGAGTTGGCCGAGGTGGGCCTCGACAGAATTCATGTGACTGTAGAGAGCCTGCCCTTTCTTCTGAAAGGCGGCGAGGACGAGAGCGATCTTGGCATCGGGCGCGTTGTAGCCGGTGGCCTCCTTGAGGAGGCGTTGGAGGTGGGCGGCGGAGGGGTTCTTGACGAGATCGGGTTCGAGGCTTTCAAAGGAGCGGGTGGCTTTCAGGATGTTGGTGAAGAGGGGGATGGTTTCCTTGTAGCCGGAGCCGGTGCCGTTGAGGCCCGGGTTGGCCGTTCCGTGGTCGGTGGTCACGACCAGGAGGGTGTCGGGCACACGCTGCTGGAACTCGAGGCAGATGGCGAGGGCATCGTCGAAGGCGACGAGATCGCGCACGGCGGTGGCGATGTCGCAGGCGTGGGCGCCGTGGTCGACGCGGCCGCCTTCGACCTGGAGGATGAAGTGCCCGGCGGCCTCGAGTTGCCGGAGGGCGGCGCGGGTCATGTCGGCGAGGGTGGGGACGGTTTTTCGGAGCTCGTCACTTGCCTGGTGATCGATGGTGAAGGGGAGATGTCCGGAGGCGAACGTGCCGAGGCAGGGCTGGCCGCGGGGTGCAGCGGCGAGCTGGCTGGCGGTCTGGAGGACCGAGTAGCCGGCCCTGGCGAACTCGGCGTGGAGATCTCGTTTGTCCTTGCGCCGGGTGGGCTCGAAGTATTTCCGGCCGCCGCCGAGGAGGACATCGATCTTCCGTTCGAGGTATTGGAGGGCGATGTGCTCGGCGGTGCCGCGGTTGTCGGTGTTGGCGGCGAATCCGGCGGGGGTGGCGTGGGTGATTTCGGTTGTGGTGACCAGCCCGCGCTTCCAGCCGGCTTCGGCGGCCAGGGAGCAGAGGGGACGGAGGTTCGTGCCGTCCGGGAGCTGATTCAGGACGCCGTTGACGACACGGGAACCTGTGCTCCAACTGGATGAGGCGGCGGCGGAGTCGGTGACCCACGAATTGAGGGAGCGCATGTTGACGAGCGCGGTGTGGGCCGCGGGCTGGCGGCAAAGATCGAGCCAGCGCAGTCCGGTCTTCCGGTGGAGCCGGGAGAAATGATCGCCCAGCGTCAGCGTCCCGATGCTGGTGCCGTCGGCGACGAGGTGGATGAGGTGTCGCGGACGGGCGTCCGGGGCTGTGGCGGCGGTCGTGGCGGAGCGGACGATGGCGGGGCAGCCGAGGACCCCGGCTCCGGCCAGGGCCGCGTGTCGGAAGAAGGCACGTCGGGAACCAGACATATCCACGAATGATAGAGGAACTTCTGTCTCTTGCCAACAGCGGGCTCGGTTTCCGCTTGCGGGGTTGGGCCGGGCTTTCGAGACTCCCGGCTGCAGTCCAAACCGTATGAACGCGAACGACTCCCGGTCCGCTGAGAAGGCGAGTCTGCGGCCGGCACCTGCCTTTTCGGGTCTGGCTGCGGCGTCAGCGCGGGCCGCCGACGGCCCTTGTGTGGCGGTGGTGATGCCGGTGTACAACGAGGCGGCGACGCTGGAAGCGGCGGTTCGGGCAGTGCTTGCCCAACCGGTGGTGCAGGAGGTGATTGGGGTGGACGATGCCTCGACGGACGGCTCTTGGGCCGTGCTCGAGCGCTGTGCCGCCATCGATCCGCGCCTGCGCCTGCTGCGACACGACCGGAACCAGGGCAAAGGCGCGGCGCTGCGGACCGGTTTCGCCCAGGTCCGAGCCCCGATCGTCTTGGTCCAGGATGCTGATCTCGAGTACGATCCCGCGGAGTACGCGGTCTTGCTGGGACCGATTCTCGCCGGGAAGGCGGACGTGGTTTTTGGGTCGCGGTTCCAGGGGTCTGGGGCGCACCGCGTGCTGTACTTCTGGCATGCGATGGGCAACAAGTTCCTGACGTTGCTCTCGAACATGCTGACGAACCTGAACCTGACGGACGTTGAGACCTGCTACAAGGTGTTTCGGCGCGAGGTGCTCGAGAGGATCCGGATCGAGGAATCGCGATTTGGCTTCGAGATCGAGGTGATTGCGAAGATCAGCCGGTTGGGGGTGCGCCTGTACGAGGTGCCGATCTCGTATCATGGCCGCACGTATGCGGAGGGGAAGAAGGCGACTTGGCGGGACGGTTTGAGCGCGCTGCGGTGCGTGGTGAAGTACAACCTGGGGTGAGCCTCATGGCAGACTCGTGCAGGTCTTACGGGCCACCGGGGGGAGGTTTCGAGTTCGACGCTCTGGCTGGCGCGGTCCGATATCGGGCGGCACTCGTGCGCGAGTTTGGGCCGTGGCTGCGGGGGCGGGTGCTCGAAGTGGGGGCGGGCATTGGGCAACTGACGGCGCTGATTCGCGATTGCGCGGGCGTCGAGGCCCTGGTGGCCGTCGAACCGGACCCGGGGTTTTGTCGGCGGCTCCGGGAGGATTTGCCGGACGTGGAGACCGTCGAGGGCACGGTGGCGGCGGTGGATCCATCGAGCGTTTGGGACGCGCTGATCTCGGTGAACGTGCTCGAGCACATTGCCGATGACGCCGCGGAGTTGTCGGCGTACCGGCGGTTGCTGACGGGGCGGGGTGGCCATCTCTGTTTGTTCGTTCCGGCGGGTCCCGGGCTGCTGTCCCCGATGGATCGGGACTTCGGGCATCATCGACGCTACACGCGCGGTGGTCTGCGGCGTCTTCTGGTTGAGGCCGGGTTCGATGTGCTGCGGTTGCACCCCTTCAATATGGTTGGGTACTTTGCCTGGTGGCTGGCGTTCAAGGTGCTCCGCCGCCGCCGGTTCAATCCGGCGGCGGTGCGTTTCTTTGACCGGCGGGTGTTTCCGGTCATGCACGCCTGGGAATCCAGGGTTGTCCGGCCACCGTTCGGTCAGAGCCTGCTGGCCGTGGCCAACTGCAGGTGAAAGGGGGCGCCCCGCGGACAGTCCTCGGGCCGCACTCAGCGCGGGCGGCTGCGGAATGAGCCTGGTGTGGTGTCAGCGGAGGAGGGCGAGGGTGTACTTGTCGAAGCGGACCCGTTCGCGGGCGAGGGGTTCGAGGGTTTCGGTGATGGCCGGGGGCGTGGCCGGAGGCAGGAGGACGTAGCGGATCCTTTCCCGTTCGAGGAGGGCGATGAACTCGGCCGGGGCCACATGGCCCTCGACGAGCCCGTTGAACTGCGCCTGGCGCGCCGAGTAGTCGGGCGTCAGGAACCAATGGCCCACATAAGTCCGATGGGCGGAGTAAGCGGGGACGAGGGTGCCGATGTGCGGCGTGGTGTAGACGCGGCCAGCGGGTTCGTGTGCCAATCGTTGGATGGCATCCATGACCGGGGTTGGGACCTGGTAGTTCAAGGCCGCGCCGATTGACCGCCAGGTAACGGCCAAGGGCGACTGAGCCAGCGCGGCCAGGAGTACTGCGACGGCACCCTGTTTCCACCGCGGCCCACGGGTTGCTGCAGCCAGGAGATCATGCAGCACGGGGGCGCCCACGATGCAGAGCGGAAGGTGCAGGTGGAACACGAAGTGGTGTCCGTTGATCAGGGGTGAGTTGTGGCAGGCGATGACGGCGAGAGTCCACGCGGCGACCTCGACCCGGCTTGCGGCGGCGTGTTGCACCCAGGACCGCCAGCCGCGAAGCGCCAGCCATCCCCCCCCCCCAGGGTCACCGGGTACCAGAACAGGGAGAGCGGATTATCCCCGAGGGCGCGCGCAGCGGAGGCGCCGTAGACCGGATCCTGGTGTTGCCAGAAGGTGACGGCGGCGAGGGCGGCGAGGGCGGCGCCCAGGCAGAGACCGGCGCCGCGCCGGTATCCGGGTGAGCCGATCGGGAATCCGAGGCTCCAGCGGAGCAGGGGGAGCATGGCTATCACGGCCAGGACCACCAGGCCGGAGTACGGATGAACCCAATACGTGGCCACCAACCCGAGACCGGCCTGGAACCAGTCGCGTGCCTTCTGGCGGTCGGGCGGCTCGAGCCAGGGGCGCAAAGCGATCATCGTCAGGGTGAGACCGGCGAGCCAGAGAGGGTTGTAGGCCGCAGCGAACGTGTTCCAGCCTTGTTCATCGGAGAGCGCCTGGTGCGCCAGGTTCTGCAAGGCGGCGGGGAGCAGGCCGACGAGTGGCCGGGCGAGGACCTCGATGCCGCCGGCGAAGCCCACCATCCAGACGGCTGTGAGCCGGCGGTTCATCTCCGGGATGAATGGCGCCAGGAAGCGCCAGAGGACGGCGACGAACAGGAAGAGAAGCGGCACGCGCGCGAGTTCGAGTGCCCAGAACGGGTCGAGGCCAGTCCAACGGCAGACGTGTCCCAGGAAGGCAAACAAGGGAAGCAGGAACCGGCCGTCCTGGACCTGTGTGGCATAGGGGTTGTCGAACATCCAGACCCCGGTTTCCGCCGCCTGTCGGATGAAAGCGACATAGGCGAACGTATCGATGGGGTTATAGCCCACGGCGGGCAGCGTGATGCCGGGCGGCGGGGTCAGCACCCGGGTCATGAGGAACGGGATTGCACGCAGGGCTGCCATCGCGACCGGCACCCACCACAGCCGCAGCGGCGCGCGGCAGGGCTTGTCGCCGTTCGGGTCTTGCGGTTTCGGGTTCATCGGTTGCCCAGGGTGCCACCGGCAGATTCCCGCGCGCCGCCGGCATCGTTCCGGGCTTCGTCTCCCAGCAGGGGAACGTTCGACCACTTCGCGGGTACCACCGGGGAATACCAGTAGGTGGAGGATCTCGGAAATGCGAGCGCGAAACGTCAGGTGACCGTGGGGTGTTCAAGGGGGTGCCCCGGCGGGCCAGAAGCGACTGTTGTCCGAGGGGGGCCATTCGTTGCGCCAGAGGTCGTCTTGGCGAGGCGCACCTCAGACCCAACAAAGTCCGCGATCCCATGAAGCCTTCCTGCCTCTTCGAACCCTTTCTTCCGCGCCTCGCTAGGGGCCGTCAAGGAATCAGCTTCACACTTTGCTGCTGGCTCTTTGCGCTGCGGGCGCGGAGTTGGTTTGTGCGTTTTCAGGGTGCAGTGGTTTGTAACCTATTGGCGTCCGGCGACTCAGTTTTGGTCTATGCTATGGTCTTGTGAAGCTTCACCCTGCAATCGAGCATGAGCACACCGAATGAACCTGTTGAGAGCACACCCCCCGCGGCCCCTGCGCGTGGGCGATCCCGGTTTAGCTGGCGAGCGATGACGTCGGTCTGCCTGCTGCTGGTTTCGGGGATGCTGGCGTTGAGCGGTGCGATTCTGTTCATTTCGCCGCCCGGGCGGGTGGCGAACTGGAGCGACTGGCGTTTGGTGGGGCTGACCAAGCACGACTGGACGGACCTGCACGTTTGGTTTGCGGCGGTCTTTGTGCTGGGGACGCTGGCGCACGTGGTGTTCAACATCCGGCCCCTGGCGGACTACTTCAAGAGCCGCCTGACGCGCCGGCTGGCATTTCGGTGGGAGTGGGTGGGGGCCTTGGTGCTTTGTGGGGTGGTGTTCGCGGGCACCCGGGCGGCGTGGCCGCCGTTCTCGGCGCTCCTCCAGGTTGGTGAAGAGGCGAAGCGGAGTTGGGAGGACCCGCGGGCCCGCGCGCCGATTCCGCATGCTGAGCTGCTGACCCTCCGCGAGCTTGTCGAGCAGGCCCGGGTCCCTTACGAGACTGCGGTGGAACGTCTGGAAGCGCGCGGCTGCAAGGGGGTTCAGCCGGATGCCGTTGTGGCGGAGCTTGCCGCGACGAATGGTCTGACGCCGCAGCGGTTGTTTGAGATCATTGAAGCGCGCGGTTCAGGAGGTGGTCGGCGGGAAGGAACCATGAACCGCGGGGGCGGTGGGGTGGGCGAGGGAGGCGGGGGACGCGGCGGTGGTGGCGGAGGATATGGCGCGGGAGGCGGACGCGGCGGGGGTGCGGGCCGGCAGACGCTGTCGGAGTACTGCGCCGAGGGACAGATCGAGGTGCAGAAGGCGATCGAGCTCTTGGCGGCGAAGGGTATCAAGGCGTCGCCGGAGCAGTCCCTTCGAGACATCGCGACCGAGAACGGGTTTGATCGGCCGTTCGATCTTCTCGAGATCCTGCGAACGCTCCGGGTGCCGCGGTAGGCGGGGGCGGGAGATGGTCTAAATGCCCTGTTCGGCGTTGCCGAGCGTCAGGGTCACCGTCCGTCGCTCGCTTTCACCGCCTCGGACGAAGCGCAGAGGGAGCGGGTCTCCGGGCCGTTTGCTGCGGATGACCTCGAGCAAGTCGGCAACGCGCAGGAGGGCGCGGCCGTCGGTTTCGAGGAGCAGGTCCTCCGGTTTGAGACCGGCGCGGGCGGCTGGGCCGGCATCGCGCACACCGCTCACGATCAAGCCTTCGATGCCTGGCGGAAACCGGGCGGCGAACGAAGCGTCCCGTTCCCAAAGATGATCGACCCAGAGGCCCGGATCCGGTGTGGCGCCATCCCGGCGGGAGCGCAGGATTTCGCGGAGGGGTCCGGTCTCGACGAGGTAGGCGATGCCGACCGGTTTGCCGTCGAGCGACATGGTGCCGGACTGCAGGCCGACCACGCGTCCGTGCGAGTCAAGCCAGGGGCCGCCGGAGGTGCCGCCCTGCATCATGGCTGAGACGTGTCGAATCCGGACATAGCCTCGGGCGGGTCCGTAGAATTCGAAGGCGGCGGTGCGGCGGGCGACGCGGCCGGTCTGCAGCACGCCGTTGCGGTAGATCGGGGCGCCGAACTGGAAGAGCACGTCGCCGGGCTCGAGGGGTCGAGCGGCCAACAGGAGGGTGGGGGATCCCGCCATCGGCTCCGAGGTTTCGAGGAGGGCCACGTCATCGCCCCGGTTGAGGGCCAGGAGGCGGCAGGGATGGCGGCTGCCGCGGCCGGTGACGACGTCGACCCGTGACGTGCGATGATCGAAGAGATGGGCGGCGGTAAGGATGAGGCCCTCGGGCGTTGCGAACCAGCCGCTGCCGGCGTGGTGGGAATCGACGAGGACCTCGACGACGGCGGCTTCGCACCGGCGGTAGATCGCCTTGGGGCTCGCGGCCAGGAGGGCGGGTGCAGCGAGGGCGAGCAGCAGGGCGGCGAGGCCGGCGTGGGATGTGGCCCCGAGCGATCGGGGGCGGCGGTGGCTCATGGTCGCCGTGCTTCTTTGGCCCAGGTGTCCTTGAGGGTGATCGTGCGATTGAACACCCATCGGGGTGGGTGGGCTGCAGTGTCCGAGTCCGGGTCGAGGCAGAAGTACCCGAGGCGCTCGAACTGGTAGCGCTCTCCGGGTCGGGCCTCGAGGAGCGACGGTTCGATTTTCGCGGTGGCCACGGTGAGCGAATGGGGGTTGAGGAACGACTTGAAGTCGGCGCCTGAGGCGTCGGCATCGGGCTCGGGCACGGTGAACAAGCGGTCGTAGAGCCTGACTTCGGCGTCTGCGGCATGGGCGGCGCTGACCCAGTGCAGGGTGCCTTTGACCTTGCGCTGGGCGTTGGCGCCTCCAGTTTTCGATTCGAGGTCGGCGGTGCAGTGCAGTTCCACGACAGTGCCGGCGGCGTCCTTGATCACCTGGTCGCAGCGGATGATGTAGGCGTACTTGAGCCGCACCTCGCCGCCGGGGCGGAGGCGGAAGAACTTGGGCGGCGGGTTCTCCTGGAAATCGTCCTGTTCGATGTAGAGGACGCGGCTGAAGGGGATCGCGCGTTTGCCGGCCGCCGGGTCTTCGGGGTTATTGACGGCCTCGAGGGACTCGGTGGCGTCCTCGGGGAGGTTGGTGATGACGACCTTCAGGGGGCGGAGGACGGCCAGGCGGCGCAGAGCGTGGCGGTTGAACTCCTCGCGGATGGCGTGTTCGAGAACGGCGACATCGGTGAGCGCGTTGTACTTGGTGACGCCGATGTGGTAGGCGAAGGCGCGGAGGGCGCTGGCGGTGACGCCGCGTCGTCGCAGGCCGGAGATGGTGGGCATGCGGGGATCATCCCAGCCGCGGACGCGCTGTTCATTCACGAGCTGGAGCAGCTTGCGTTTGCTCATGACGGTGTACGTGACGCTGAGCCGGGCGAACTCGTACTGGTGGGGGAGCGGACGCGGCAGGTCCAGCGCTTCGAGGATCCAGTCGTACAAGGGCCGGTGCACCTCGAATTCGAGGGTGCAGATCGAGTGGGTGATCCCCTCGAGGTAATCGCTCAGGCAATGCGCGAAATCGTACATCGGGTAGAGGCACCACTGGTTGCCGGTGTGATGATGTTCCGCGTGGCGGATGCGGTAGAGCACCGGGTCGCGCATCCAGATGTTCGGGGAGGTCATGCCCGTCTCGATTTTGGCCCGCAGCGTCCGGCTGCCGTCGGGGAATTCCCCGGCGCGCATGCGCTGGAAGAGATCGAGGTTGGTCTCGATTGATCGGTTGCGGAAGGGGCTTTCCTCGCCGGGGCGGTCCGGGGCGCCGCGGGTGCTGTCGGTCTGTTCCGGCGAGAGGTCGCACACGTAGGCCTTGCCGCGCCGGATCAATTCGAGGGCGTACTCATAGAGTTGCGCGAAGTAATCGGAGGCGTAGAACGGCTCGAGGGCTACGGTGCCGGCATCCGCCGGGCGGACGCCGTCGAGGCGGTAATCCTGGCGGCCGCTGACCGACAGCGCCTCGGGCTTCTGGCCGACTGGTTTCAGCCGCAGGCGATCGTCCGCCCAACCCTCGATGAGCCAGCGGACGTCCTCGAGAATGGACTCGACGTACTCGACATCCTCTTTGGTCGGGTTGGTGTCGTCCATGCGGAGGTTGCAAACGCCGCCGAACTCGCGGGCGATGCCGAAGTTCAGGCAGATGGACTTGGCATGGCCGATGTGGAGGTAGCCGTTGGGTTCCGGCGGGAACCGGGTCACAATGGCTTGGTGCCGCCCCTGCTGGAGGTCGCCGGCGACGATGTCGCGGATGAAATCGGAGGGGGCCGGGCGAGGCGCCGGGCCCGACGCGGGCGGGATGGGATCTGACGTGTTCATCGGTCGTGTTGGTCGGTCACTCGAATGGGGTGATTCTGGCAAGGAGCCGACCCGAGTGACAGCGAATTCCTGTTGACCCCATATTCCACAAGTCGAGGACTCTAGTGTCGAGGCATCGGATTCGTTGTTTTAGGAGTTGACCCGGGCCTTGGGGATTGGCAAAATCCGATCCGAATTCAACCGATGCATATGAAGAAGGACACGCTCCGTGTCGCCGCTGTGGTGGCGACTCTCCTGGCAACTGGATCCCTCCAGGCTCAACTGCAGCTCGAGCAAGTATGGACGCTGGCGCCCGGCGCCCGTTCGTACCTGACAACGGACAACACGCAACGTGGATTGGCGTACAATCCGGTGACGGGTCATCTGCTGTTGGCGAATCGGGCTGGCGGCGTCAGCGTCAACGTGATGGACTCGTTGACCGGCGCTGATCTGGGCACCCTCGATGTGACCGGGATCGCCGGGGGCACATTCGCCCTCAACCTGATTGACGTCGCCGCCGATGGGGCAATCTACGGGGCGAATCTCACGCTGAACGGCTCAACCGATCCGTTCAAGGTGTATCGGTGGGCGAGCGAGACTGCCGCTCCGACGCTGGTGTACTCGGGCAATCCGGGGCCGAGTGTGGCCAACCGGTTTGGCGACACCTTCGCCGTCCGGGGTGCGGGCAACGACACCCAGATCCTCGCCGCGTCGCGCGCGGGCACGGTGGGCGCGGTCTTGCTGACGCCTGACGGCGGTTCCAGTTTTGTGGCGTACGAGGTTGCCACGGACGCTGCCGCGGGCGACATCGGGTTGGGCGCCACGTTTGGAACTGGAAACGACTTTTGGGCGACGGCCTCGGGTCGCACGCTCCGCCATCTCGAGGTGAACACCTCGACCATGAGCGCGATGACGGTGGGCAACTTCGGCGCTGCCGAGGGTGTGCCCTTGGCGACGGCGTTCCTGGGGATTGAGCCGACGCTCGGAGTTCTCGCCGGCGTCGAGTTGTTTTCGGACACCGCGTTGCCGACTCCTGACAATCTGAATTTCTACGACATCTCGAGCGGAACGCCGGTTTGGCTGGACAGCGAAGTGATTCCGACTGGGAACGCCAACCTCAACGGCACGGGGGCGATTGATTTTGGCAACGGCATGATGTACGTGCTCGAATCGAACAACGGCGTGACGGCCTATGCGATGATTCCTGAACCGGGCACGTATCTGCTTTTGGGTTTGGGGCTCGTGGCTCTTTGGGCCCGCCGCAAGGTCTGAAGCCCGCGGCGGGGGGGCGGTGATGCGCTCCGTAGCCGTCTGATTCTGAAGCCGCCAGAGATCGCGAGGTCTCTGGCGGTTTTGCTTTTCTAGCGAGGCGGGCCTCGCCAGACTGAGGGTTGCTTATGGCGTCGGCAGATCCATTGGTCCGGTTGGTCCAGGTCACGAAGCGTTACGGAGCCGGTCTTCCCGGTTCGGTGCCGGTGCTGGCGGGCATCGATCTCGAGGTGGCGCGCGGCGAGTCGCTGGCCATCATGGGGCCCTCGGGCTCGGGCAAGAGCACGTTGCTGAATCTGATGGGGACGCTGGACAGTCCGACCTCGGGCGAGGTCTGGCTCGAGAACGAGCCGTTGGCGAGTCTGGATGCCGCCGCGCTGGCGAGGATCCGGAACCGGCAGATTGGGTTTGTTTTTCAGGCGCACTATCTGCTGCCGCAGTGCACGGTGTTGGAGAACGTGCTGATGCCGACGCTGGCGACGGAGAACGAGGTGCTCCGGGACGGCGCGCCGGACCGGGCGCGGCGTCTGCTCGATCGGGTGGGATTGGGCGACCGGCTGCGGCATCGGCCGGGCCAGCTTTCTGGGGGCGAACGCCAGCGGGCAGCGGTGGTGCGGGCGTTGATCAACGAGCCGCGCCTGTTGCTGGCGGACGAGCCCACGGGGGCGCTGGACACGGCGTCGGCGGAGCGGTTGGGCCAGCTCCTGATCGAGCTGAACCGTGAGACTGGAGTGACGCTGGTGGTGGTCACGCATGCCATGACGCTGGCGCGCCGGATGGGGCGGCTGCTGGAGCTGCGGGAGGGCCGGATGGTTCCGGGGTCGGGTGCGGGTTCCTGAGAGAGGCTTGTCGATTTTACAGGTGCACCGATGCGTCCGATGACCCATGCGCGCTGGATTCTGCGGAGTCTGGCATTTCATGGGCGGGGGCATGTGGCGACGGGTTTGGGGGTGGCGGTGGCGGCGGCGGTGCTGGTCGGGGCGCTGGCCGTTGGGACCTCGGTGCGTTCGAGCCTCGAGCGGTTGGCGCTGCTGCGCCTGGGTCGGGTCCACCTTGCCGTGGCCACCGGCGAGCGCCTGTTCCGGGCGGATCTGGCGGGGGAACACCCTCTCCAGATGATCGCCCCGCCCGCGGCCGGCGGGGTGACCGCGCCCGGGGTTCCGTCGCAGAGACTGCAGCTCGCTCCGGCGCTGCGGTTGCCGGGAGTGGCGACGACGGCGGACGGAGGGGCGCGGGCGAACGAGGTGCAGGTGTTGGGGGTGGATCCGCGTTTTTGGGCCTTGGCGGACCGACCGGTTCTGCCCGGGGTGTCGGCACCGATTGCACCGGACGGAGTCGTGTTGGGTGCGCCTTTGGCCCGGCAGTTGCGGGTGCGCGAGGGCGACGAACTGATCCTGCGGGTGCAGAAGCCCTCGGCCCTGTCCCGGGACGCCCCGCTGACGCCGACGGAGGAGAGCGCGGTGGCGCTGCGGTTGCGGGTTCGGGCGATTGCGGATGACGGGGCGTTCGGGAGGTTTGGTCTGGCGGCCAACCAGGTTGCCGCGCTCAACGCGTTTGTGTCTTTGGCGGTGCTCCAGGCGCGGGTTGGGGCCACGGGCGGAGCGAATCTGCTGCTGGCAGGAATGCCGCCGCCGCCGGCTGCAGCTTCCGCCTTCGGATCGATCTCCGGCGTTTATCGGCCGCCCGTGATGCCGCCGGCCATGCTTCGGGAAGGGGCGCAGCGCGCGCTGCGATCCGCCTGGCAATTGGCGGACGCCGGTCTCGAGTGGAACGACGTGCCCGAATCAGGGGTGCTCGAATTGCGGAGCCCGCGGGTGTTTCTGGATGCCGCGTTGGGCGCGGTGGTGTGCGGCGAGAGCGGTGACACGAACTCGTTTCCGGCGCGGGTTCGGCGTCAGTTTCCCGCGCTGCGGATGACCGGCGTGCTGACGTACTTCGTCAATGAACTGCGGAGCGGCGATCGGGCGACGCCCTACTCGATGGTGACAGCGATTGGCGCGCCTGCCACGCCGGAGGATTTGGGTGACAACGAAATGCTGGTCAGCGAGTGGCTGGCCGAGGATCTGGCGGTCGGGCCCGGGGACGAGGTGACCTTGAAGTACTATGTCGTGGGGGTGGGCCGGGAACTGACGGAGGCCACAGCCCGTTTCCGCGTGCGGGGGATCTACCCGAGAAACGCGCCGGGGATTGACCGTCATCTCATGCCGCAGTTTCCCGGGATGACGGCAGCCGACAACTGCCGGGACTGGGACACCGGGCTGCCGATCGACACGGGCCGGATCCGGGACAAGGATGAGCGGTATTGGGACGAGCAGCGAGGGACGCCCAAGGCTCTGATCACGCTCGAGGCCGGGCGGAAGCTTTGGGCCAACCGGTTTGGCGATCTTACCGCGGTCCGCTTCTATGGTGCGTCGCCGGGCGTTACGTCATCGCGCGGCAGTGCCGTTGTCCCGCCGGTCTGGGCCGGTGCGGCGCGCAGCGGTTTGACTGCTCTGCTGCGGCAACAGCTCGATCCGGCGGCGTTCGGGCTCCGCTTCGAGCCGGTTCGGGCGCAGGCTCTGGCTGCCAGCGCCCAGGGACAGGATTTCGGGCAGTTGTTCCTGGGTTTCAGTCTGTTTCTGATGGTAGCGGCGCTGTTGCTCATCGGGTTGCTCTTCCAGTTCGGGGTGGAGCAGCGAGCCATCGAGGTGGGAACGTTGCTGGCCTTGGGTTTTCGCGGGGGGCAGATCCGGGTTTTGTTGTGGGCGGAAGGGATGTGCGTGGCGCTTTTGGGCTGCGGAGCGGGGGCGTGGGCGGGCATTGCGTATGCGCGGGCGATGCTGCACGGGCTCTCGACGGCGTGGTCAGACGCCGTGGGCGGTGCGTCGGTGGCCTATCATGCGGATTGGCGGCCCTTGGCCCTCGGGGTGGCGGCGGCGTTGGGGGTGACGGCGGTTTCCATGGGACTGGCGTTAAGGCGCCAGGGCCGCCAACCGGCGCGCCAGTTGATGGCGAGCGGCGCCGAACTCGAAGCGGCGCTCGAAGGGTCGATTGGGTTGGGCTCGCCAACAGCGGCGCGCGGCCGGCGGTTCTGGATCGCCTGCCTCGCGAGTTTGGGAGCGCTGCTGCTGGTCGGATTCGGCATCGGCGGCTCGCACCACCATTCGCCGGGTCTCTTTTTTGGTGCCGGGGGGTTGCTATGGGTTGCCGGGCTTGCGTGGGCCGGCGTTGTGCTGGGTCGGATCGCCCGTGCCACTGCGGACCGGCGATTGACCGTTGGGCAGCTCGGGGTGCGCAGCGTGACGCGCCGACCCCGGCGCAGTCTGGCCGTCATTGGGCTGCTGGCCGCCGGCAGTTTCCTCATTGTGGCGATTGGCGTTTTCCGGCTGGACGCGGGTCGGGATGCGGACCGGCGGAGCTCTGGCACGGGCGGGTTTGCTCTCG
Organism: Verrucomicrobiota bacterium; assembly: GCA_029556615.1. GTDB lineage: Bacteria > Verrucomicrobiota > Verrucomicrobiia > Limisphaerales > J093 > JAKQDD01. The sequence goes on from JAKQDD010000157.1 coordinate 29,220, forward strand.
TGGGGCATTCGACGCAGCCCGTGCTCGAGGATTTGAACACCGGCAAGGGCCGGGAGAGCTACGGGCTGGATGCCGCGGCGCTTGCGGGGGTCGGCGTCGTCCCGTTCCGCGTCCGTGACGGCGACGAAGCGAGTTGTCTGAACCTGAACCGTGCGCAGCAGCCGCGGTTGCTGGGGGTGAATCCCGGCGAACTGGCGCGGCGGGGCGCGTTCACGTTCGCGGCGGTGGCGCCAGGCCGTACGGTGTCGAACCCCTGGCTGTTGCTCGAGCGCGGTCCGGGTGCATCGGACGAGGTGCCGGCGATCGGCGATGCCGCGTCGATCACCTGGGCCCTGGGGAAAAGGGTGGGAGACACCGTGGACGTGACGGACGAGCGGGGTCAACTCCTCCGACTCCGGTTGGTGGCGGCGGTCGCGAATTCGATTCTCCAGGGGAACCTGATCATCGCGGAACAGGAGATGGCCCGGCGTTTTCCGAGTGTGGCGGGCCATCGGTTCTTTCTTGTCGACGTTCCGTCGGAAGGCAGAGACCGGGTTTCAGCGGAACTGACGCGGGCCTTGCGGGACCAGGGCCTCGAGCTGGTGTCGGCGGTCGAGCGATTGGCGGCGTTCAATGCGGTTCAGAATACGTATCTAGGGACGTTCCAGGCTCTTGGAGGGTTGGGACTGCTGCTGGGCAGCATGGGGTTGGGGGTGGTGGTCCTGCGGAACGTCTGGGAGCGGCGCGGGGAACTGGCGGTGCTGCTGGCGATGGGTTGGCGTCCGGGAAGCCTGAGGCGTCTGGTGTTGATCGAGCACGGCGCGCTGCTCGGGTGCGGGCTGGCCGTTGGATTGACCGCTGCGACGGTGGCGGTGCTGCCGTCGCTGCTGACGCCGGGTGCGACGGTTCCGCTGCGCTCGCTGAGCGCGACCCTGGCGGGTGTGCTGGTGAGCGGCGCCCTGTGGACATGGGGGGCGACGGTGCTCGCGCTGCGGGGACGGCTGCTGGACGCCTTGCGGAACGCGTGATGGTGCGGCAGAATGCAGGGGAGACTTGCATGCGCAACCGACTCTTGATCTGGATGGTGACCGCCGGGATGAACCTCGGAGTCTGGGCGGGAGAAACCCTGTTGTTCGAGGCCGACTTTAACAGCGCTCCTGTTGGCAGGGCGCCGGAAGGGATGCTGGTCCTGGACGGCGGGTTTGCCGTCGTGCGGGAGGGGGACCGCCAGTGGCTCGAGCTGCCGGGAGCCCCCCTCGAGACCTACGGAGTCCTGGCGGGTCCGACGGAGAAGGAGAATGTGGTGGTGCAAGCCCGCATCCGAGGGACGTCGCAGGGCCGTCGGCATCCGACTTTTGCCGTGGGGTTGGGCGGGTCTGGCGGTTATCGTCTCGAGGTGAGCCCCGGTCGAAGGACGATCGAGTTGCGCAAGGGCGATTTGGAGCTGGCGAGCGGTCCGTTCGAGTGGCGGTCGGGAACGTGGACGCTGCTGAGGCTTCAGGTGGTGAAGGCGGGTGAGCGCACGTGGCGGGTGCAAGGCAAGGCGTGGACGGAGGGAACCGCGGAACCGGCCGCCTGGGGGCTTAGCGTCGAGGAGTCTGCGGGGCCGCGGCCGGGCCGTGCGGCGCTCTGGGGCTGTCCTTTCTCGGGCAACCCGATCCAGTACGACGACCTGCGCGTGCTCCGCGTAGTGCCGGCCGGCACATGAGGTGGCGCCGGTCGGCTCGGGATCACCTCTTGTTGCGAGGCTTGAAGGAGCTCCGGTTGCGGAACGAGAACGTCCGGTTAAGGAGCGAGTTGTACAGCGACTCGAGTGCGCGGCACCCGCCTGGGAACCAATTGAGCATCCGGCGCTTGAGGGCAGGCAGGCTGATCGCGCTTCGGGTGGCCGGGGGCGGTCGTGGCGGTGTGCTGTTGGGGGTGCACCGGGCCCACGTGGAGACGTAGTCGCTCTGGTGGGGGGGGGGCGCGAACAGCGCGGTCTCGCGCACCTTGCGCGCCTGAACGAACAGCAGGCAGGGGAAGCGGTTGATCAGCAGCACCCGACGCCCGGTGCAGGCAGGGTCAGCCACGTCGTACCAGCGTCGCCTTGGGCCATACTCGACGGCCACCATCTGGTCGATCGCGAAGCCGTTCGCCGGTGAGAAGACACGGTGGAAGAGCTCCGGGCTGAACTGGTAGAAGCCGTGGCCGAAACAGTTGTTCGCCACGCTGAAGGTCAGGAAGTGACCGCCCACGCGGACCATCGAGAGGCAGTTCTCGAGGGCTGTCGGGAAATCAAAGACGTGCTCGAGGGTGCCGAGGTCGCACACGGCATCATACCTGAGCTTGAGGCGGTCCGGGACCGGGAGGTTGAGGTCATGGACGATCGTTGCGCCTTCGTAGTCCGAGACGTCCATGGTCTCGGCTTCCACCGCACCCAGGAGTTTCCAGAATGCGTCGGCATACTGCGGAGCGCCCGACTCCAGGAAGTTCGGGTGTTCATACTGGTTGATGTCGAACTCCCGAAACAAGCGGTGGATTTCCGCCCGGCTCATGAAGAGCTCCTGCCGGCCGAGCGACAGACACCGGGCATAGGACACGCCGCGCGAGCGGGCTGTGAGCAGGAAGCGGGCACACTCAAGGTCAATACCCATACGCTGGCGTCCGGACACATGTGGCGGTCAAACCAGGACAGCCCCCACCGAGGCATCCCTCCGTCCGATGGGAAGAACCCCTGGCGAAAGACGTCACAAACAAACCCTAACCGCACTCTCCCGCGGAGAAATCGCTCGGGGACTGCCGGCGGCTTGCACGAGCAGCACGCAGACAACAATTCTGGGTCCAAAGCCTTGCACACCGGCACGAGTGTGCAAGCGAATTCGCCGGACCCGGATCTTCGCCTGACGCCTGGGGCTCGAACCGGTGCCATCGGCTCCAGGCCTCCCCTCGTTCCGCCGGGGATTCCCCATGAGCGAGGCGCGGGACAGGGGGGCGGAGAACCTCAAGCTTGGGGGATGGGGCGCTCGCCCGCTCGGAGAATGACCGCCACTTGTTCCTCGGTCCGGTGGTATCCGATGAACTCGAACGACAGGCCTGTGTCCGCCAGGAACTCCTGGAATGCGCGGTATTCGCCCTGCTCCCACTCGGGGTAGTTGAAGTACTCGTCGAAGACGATGACGGTTCCGGGGACGAGCCGATCTCGCAGCAACTGGAGAACAACGCGGGCTGATGAGCAGAGGTCGCAGTCCACGTGCAGGAATGCGACCGTTCCGGCGTGTTCTGCAAGGAACGGGGGCAATGACTCGTGGAAGAGGCCCTTGACGAGCGTGACATTGGGTCTGACCCGGGGGAGCGTGGGCATGGCGAAGAGTCCCTTGGCGCAGGTGTCACGCCAGCGTTCGGGCAGGCCTTCGAAGGAATCGAAGCCGAACACCGTGTGGGTGGTCAGCTTCGCAAGCTGGTTGATCGTGCCACCGGTGAACACTCCGAACTCGAGGATGAGGCGATTGGCCGAGGCATCAGCGAGGCGGAAGGCCCGGGCCAACAACGCGGACCGGGATCGGACGGAGTCCACATGGCGCATGTGGCGCTCGATGTAATCCACGGTGGTGATCAGGGCACGCCGCTGTCGCTCGACCAGGATATCCTTCGCTGCCAGGTGCTGCAGGAAGGAGAGCAGGGGTTGCGCGACACCGCTGACGCAGCGATAGAGCCCGACAAGGAGCTGTTTGAATCGGAACAGGAGAAGGTTCATGCACGCATCATCAGCATGGAATCAGCGACGCCGCGAGGAGTGCGACACCCCAAGAGAGGCACCACGGCAGACGGAAGATCTCGATGGGAGCGCCGACCGAGACCAGTTCGCTCGAGTACCATCGCGGCCAAAGGAGGCGCCGCCAGCGGTCGGACGATCGGCTCCAGAGCCAGGGCCCGATCCCGTCCGCGGGCTTGGTGACATACGGGCTCGCAACTGCCGCCAAGCAGAAGGCGGCGGCCGTCGGCCAGAATCCGGAGGTGACAATCCCGTTGACGACAGCGGCCAACGGCAGGACGTGGCAGGCGAGGATGAGGAGGGCCATGGGGATCCGCAGCTGGCCAGGGCGCCCGGACGGCCCCGGAGCGAGTCGTTCGAGCATCCATGTCGGGAAGTACTCCCACCACGTGAGCGGGTCCTTCAGGACGCTGCTCAGGTGGCGCGACGATCGGAAGGCCGCGAGCGCGAATGCCAGCGTTGCGGTCAGAAGCGCATATTGCCAGGCGCGATCCATGCCAGTTTTGGGTCTGCTGATCACCCACGCTGTGTCGCCGATGCCGCGGAGGGGTCCCTCATCTTGCCCTCCAGGGGTGGACTTTCGCCGATCCTGAGGGTGCTGTCCACTTGGAACCAAGGACCCGGATCCTCCTCCAGCGCCTGTGGCTTGGATGGTCGCCATCGGTTCCTGGCGGGCCCTGGCCTCGAGCGGCGCGTGCGTTGTCGGCTCCGGGGTGGCCCGCCCGATCGCGGGCGGGCTTGTTTTTCCCTGGCGGGCGCGTATGCTGGGGCCCTGTGAAACTGAAGCAGGGGATTCCGATTCTTCTCCTGGCCTTGTTTGCCGTATCGCGAGTGCCCGGGCTTCTGCCGCACAATTTCAGTGCGGTATACGGTTTTCTCTTTTGTGCCGGGATCTGTTTCCGGGGCGGGTGGATGGCCTGGGTGCCGCTGGCGGTGATGCTGGTGACGGACGTGCTGTTGAACTGGCACTACGGCGCGGCATGGTTGCGGTGGGAGATGCTCGGCAATTACGCGGCGTACCTGGGGATCCTGGGATTGTCGCGGTTGTTCAGCCGGAAGTCCTCGTGGCTGTCGTTGCTGGGCGGCGGCGTGCTGGGGGCGATCTTGTTCTATCTGATCACGAACACGGCCTCCTGGCTGTTTGACGCGGCTTACGCCAAGAACCTTGCGGGTTGGATCCAGGCGTTGACGACCGGTCACCCGGGATTGCCTCCCACCTGGGAGTTCTTCCGCAGCACCCTGCTGAGCGGCGGGTTGTTCACCGGCCTGTTTGCGGGCGCCATGAAGCTGGGGGAAGCCGCCGAACCCCAGGAGCAGGAGGCGCCCGAGGAGGAGGGGGAGGAAGAACCCGAGCCGGCCGTGGAACCTGAGGAGGCGAAGGTTTGACCCGGTCAGGGACGGCGGCGGCCCTGTCTTGTGTGGGCTGCTGCGTTGGCTGTCGTGCGCAGCCCCTTGGACCCCTGGCGAGGCGCGGAGGAGAGGGTGGGCAAGCACAGCAGGGTCTTTATGAGCCTGAGAACTCGACCGGGTCTGAGGTGCGCTTTGCTGGGAATCCTCGCCGACACCCACAACGTCCTGGATCCGCGGATTGCGGGGATTTTCGCGGGGGTGGACCGGATTGTTCATGCGGGGGACATTGGACTGCCGTGGGTGCTGCGGGAGTTGGAAGCGATGGCGCCTCTCATCGCGGTGACCGGCAACACGGACTTCGGGTTGGCCTGTCGCGAGACCGAAGTGTTCGAGGTTGGGAGGCACCGGTTTCTGGTGCATCACATCGTCGATCCCCACCGGCCCTCGCCGGTCGTGGTTCAGCTGCTCGAGCGGCATCGGCCGGACGTTGTGGTGTTTGGCCACACGCATCGGCCGTTCTGCGAGCGGGTCGACGGCGTGCTGTACGTGAACCCGGGATCGGCGGGAAGGCCGAGGATGGAGGCGTCCTGCCAGGTGGCGGTGATGGAGGTGGGGGTCTCGGATCTGGACGTGCGGCAATGCCTGTTGGATTGACGGCGCGCCACGATTGGGGGCCGCGGGCGGTCTGCAGCTTTGGGCGCCGGCCGCGACGGGTCGACTTCCCGGGCCGCCCTCGTCGCGGGGGGGTGCAGACCGGGTCAGAAGCCGCGGGCGCTGACCGCGGCTCGCCGCGCCTCAGAACAGCGGGTTGACGAGGATGCCGATCACGCTGAGGGGGCCTTGGTCTTCGAGGGACTCGGTGGCCTTGTCGAGTTTCTGCAGTGTGAGCTTGGCGTTGTCGATGAGCGTCTGGTCATTGACGAGCTTGCCGACCGAGCCGTCGCCGCGGTTGACCTTCTGGAGGATCTCCTTGAGGTTCGTGGCGGCCTCGGTGATTTCCGCGTAGAGCCGATCGTCGGTGGTCAGGCGGCCGAGAGTGCCCTGGCCGGCCCGGATGCCGGCGACGACCGCCTTGGCCTCCTCGACGATTCCCTGGACGTCTTCGGCGGTGGTGTTCAGATTGGTGACCGTGCTCAGAGCGGACTGGTAGAGGGCATCGTCGGCGATCAAGCGGCCGAGGGTGCCCTGGCCCGCGTTGATCTTCTCGGAGATCATGTGGGCGTTGGTCAGGATGGCATAGACATTGGTGCGGTTCTCCTTGATGACGTCGACGGCGAGACCGACCAGGTCGTCCAGTTTGACGTCGGTGAGGTTGCCAGTGATCTTCTTGATATCGCCGGCCACGCTATCGAGCTTGGTGACGAGGTTGGCGACATCGGCCTGCTCGTAGGATTCGAGAGTCTGATCCGGGCGGTCAATGGGCACGCCGCCGGGCGTGCCGAAGTCGATGGCCACGTAGTTCTGTCCCATCAGTCCCGAGAACTTGACGGTGGCTTTGCTGTCGGTGCGCACGACGGCCGTGCGATCGGTGATCTTCATGCGCACGACCACCTGCTGATCGGCGAGCTCGATGGCCTCGACGCGGCCGATGGTCTTGCCGGCCATCTTGACCGCGTCGCCGATCTTGAGCTCCTGGATGTTGTTGAAGCGAGCGTTGACGTGCAGGCCGTGGCGGAGGAAGTCCATGCCGCCGATCATCTCGAGAATGATCACGGCGGCCACGATGGCGAGGGCAAAGAAGATCCCCAATCGGGTTTCCAGCGTGTTTCTCATAGGTGGGTCGTCTCCGTGTCGAAGCGGAAGTCTGCGGTCAGGAACCGGCGCAAGAGCGGATGCGGGTTGGCCCGGATCTCGTCGGGCGAGCTGACCGAGACGATTTCGCCCTGATGGATGAGGGCGATTCGGTGGGCGATGCCGAGGGCCAGATCGCGGTCGTGGGTGACGATGATCGACGTGACCTGGAGCCGGCGGTTGAGGCGCAGGATCTCCTCGCCCACGGTCACCGCCATGAGCGGATCGAGCTCGCTCGTCGGCTCATCATAGAAGAGGAGCTGGGGCTCGATCACCAGGGCTCGCGCAATCGAGACCCGCTTGCGCATGCCCCCCGAAAGTTCCGCGGGCATTTTGTCTTCGGCGCCGTTGAGGCCGACCAGTTCGAGCGCGGCGCTCACGATCCGAGCGATCTCGGCCGGCGGCTTCAGGCGGTGCTCGGAGAGGTAGAGCCCGACGTTCTCCCCGACCGACAGGGAGCTGAGGAGCGCCCCGGACTGGAACACCATCGCCATCCGGTACCGGTCCATGACACCGGGGGCCTGGACGGATTCGCCCTCGACGAGGATCTCGCCCGCGTCGGGGGTTTCCAGGCCGATGAGATGTTTGAGCAGCACGGTCTTGCCGCTGCCGCTGGGGCCCATGATGGCGAAGATCTCGCCCCGTTGGACCTCGAAAGTGAGCCCTTTGAGGATCGCCTGGCCATGATAGCTCTTCTGCAGGTTCCGCACCTGGATGCTCACGCCGCGGTGGTGTCCGTGGTTCATCGGTCGAGTTGGATCAGCGCGCGCGTGAGGAAGTAGTCCAGGATCAGGATCAGCACGATCGAGTTGACGACGGCCTTGGTGACCGACCGCCCGATCCCGCGGGGTCCGCCGATTGTCTGGAGCCCCTGGTGGCAGGCGACCAGGCCGATGACGACGGCGAAGACCGCGCTCTTGATCAAGCCGTTGAGGACATCGAGGCTGTCCACGCCTTCGCGCAGGCTGGTGAAGTAGGCTTCGAACGAAATGGCAATCTGGTAGTTGTAGACCGAGACCAGCGCCCCGCCCAGCCATCCCACCAGCATGGCGAACACGACGAGGATCGGCAGCGAGGCTGTGATCGCCAGCAACCGCGGCAGCACGAGGTAATGGACGGGGTTGATGTTCATGGTCCGCAGGGCGTCAATCTCCTGGTAAACCGTCATCGATCCGATTTCCGCGGCCATGGCGGATCCGATTCGGCCGGCGATGAGGACCGCCATCATGACCGGGGCCAGCTCCTTGCAGAGCGAGAGGCCGACGATCTGGCCGATGAACCCCGTGAGACCCCGCTGGGCCAGGACCGGTCCTGTCTGCAGCGCCAGCACGCCCCCGATGAACAGCGCCAGCACGCAGGCCATGAGCAGACTGGCGTTCCCGATCTCGAAGCACTGCTCGAACGTCTTGCGCATCTGGCGCTTCGCCGCAGGCAGAGCCTGCAGCGTGCGCCACAACAGCAATAGCAATTCGCCGATGTTCTGAAACATGACCGGTCGATCCTTATCGCGGCTCCGGCGTTCCCGCCGGTTCTCCCCGGGCGCCCCGCCGGCGGGGCAGCAGGTGCCAGCCCGAGCCGTCGGGTCCCGACTCATACTGGAGCAACCCGAATAAGAGCGAGCATTTTGTCGACTGCGAAGTCGCGTCGCGCCGGTACAAGTTCCAAAGGAAGGACTGGCTCGACGCGCCGGTCCGGCGGTTCTTCTCCGCGCGCCAGACTGCCCAGAGGGGCGACCAGTTGCGGCGCACGCTCGGGTTGTCCCCGAGGATCGTCTCGACCGGGGCTGGAAACTGGAAGCGCTCGTTGCCCTCGCGATCGCGGTGGGCGACGAACAGCGGCCACAGCCCGGTCCGGTGGGTTTCGATGGCCTGACCGGACCGCTGCTCATGCGTATCGGTGTAGAGGACCAATCCCACCCGGGTCCGATCGCTCGAACCCGATTCCGACCGGACCGCGCGATGCCAGTACAAAGGCCAAAGGCAGGACCAGGTCTCGGTATCCCGGATTCGGCTGTGGGAGAAGAGCGGGAACACGCGGTCGGTGTGCTTGCCCTTGCCCCGGGCGAACACGATGAACGGCCAGGGGGCCGCCCACTGCCGGTACTGGCCGGCTCGGTCGTCGAGCCAGGTCGGGCCCAGCGGCCAAAGGTAGGTGCGCGAGTCCTTGGCCGGGGATTCGAGGAGGCTGTAGAAGGGGAGGAACACCCGCTGGTGCGTGGCGTTGGTGGTTCCCAAGCCGGTATGATGGGTGAAGAAGAACGGCCAGAGAGCAAACAGCTTGTCATGGCCGGGCACCGTCTCGACGAAGCCCAGGTCGTTGGTGCGGAGCCTGGGTGTTTTCGTCTCGTGGCCGGCGAGGGGCCAGACCTGCCATCCGCGCAATCCATCGCCCTGGCGCCGATGGACGATGGGGACGACGTAATTGTCGGTCACGACGTCCTGTTTCCGCGTTTGAACGTACAGGGGCCAGAGGACGAACCGGATCTCATCGCGCAAGAGCCGTTGCTCGATCCGGCCGTAGACTGGCCAGAACGCCGTGTAGTCCCGAGTCGGATCCTCGGATCGGCGCGCGTAGAAGAACGGGAAGACCGACGTGGTGCGGGCATTGACGCCGTCCTGGGATTGGCCACCGGACAAGGTCACGAGCTGGGCGAGTTGAAGCCGATGCTCCCGGCCGTAACGGTCATACGTCAGGAGCGGATAAAGAAAATCCCACGAGAAAGCGTCCACCGCCGGCCGGCGGACTGAGGAAAAGAGCGGCGCCAGCGCCAGGGTGACAGCCGCCTCCTGGACTGTGGTCGCCGCTGGCGGATTCGCCGGCTCGTCCGCCGGTTCCGCCGGGGGTTCGGGCCAGACCTCCTGGCGGCTCCAGAGTGGTCCCAGGATCTCGGTGCGCACTCCGGTTTCGAGGGTCAGAGGGAACCGGCAATAGAGCGGGCCGGCCCCGACGGGAACATCCATGTCCGCCGCGGGATGACCGGCGGCTGTTCCAAGGAGACCGGCCATCAGGACCCAGGCCCGGAGGCTGGTCCGGTGGCGGCGGATTGCGGCTGTGGATTGTGTGTTCAACCCGGAGCGGCCATGGTAGGGCGGAAGGCAGTCAGGTCAAGCGGGGACGTTCCGTTCCGGGTCCGGAGGGTGTTGCCCGGGGCGCGCGAGCCGCCATCCGCGCCGGACGAGCCAGTTCAGGAGCGTGGGCAGGAAGGTCAGCCCTGCCAGCATGCAGGCGGCGGTTCCCAGGCTCATGACCGTTCCCAGGCTGGAGATGCCGCGGTGCTGGGCCAGGATGAGGCTGCCGAAGCCGGCGGCGGTGGTGAGCGCGGAGAGCAGCACCGCCTTGCCCGTGCTGCGGGCCAGGATGCCCGGGTTCTGCTCCTCGGCGAACCGGTTGAGGATATGGATTCCGTTGGTGACGCCGACGCCGATGACGAGGGGGAGCGTCATGATGTTGGCGGGGTTGAACGGGACTCCTCCCCAGCCCATGGCGCCGACCGCCCAGACCGATCCGAGGGCCACCGGCAGCAGCGCCAGCACCACGCAGCTGAGGCGGCGGAAATGGAGGAGCACCATGAGGCCGATGGCGCCCAGGGAGTAGTACGCCGCCTCGATGTAGCTGTCTCTGAGGAGCGTGACATACTCGTACAACTGGACCGGCGTGCCTGTCACGTTCGGATCGATCGTGCGGAGATCGCGGATGAACGCCGCCTGGTGGACGCGATCCCACACATTCGAGCGAGGGTTGACCTGCAGGAGGTAGTGCGTGCCCGAGTGGCCGACGAAGCGATGACGCAGGGGGGCGGGCAGATCCTCCGCGGTCAGGGGGGCCCGGGCATCCTGGTTCTTGATCACGCCCAGCGTGCCCTGGAGATCCTGGAGCAAGGCGCGCTGGAAATAGCCGAGCTTCTCGGACGCCACGCCGGGGTCGGCCGCCGCCATCGTCTGGCGCAGCCGCGCGATGGACTGTCGCAGCGCCCGGAGTTCCGCGGACAACGCTTCTTCTCCCTCCTTGGCGGCTCCGGAGGCACCCATGCCGAAGTAGGCATGGGAAACCTGCAGCGTCTGGCGCAAGTCGGACAAGTTCACCGGCTCGGGATCGGTTTCGGCGAACTCGAGATCGGCCAGTTCCTTCTTGATCTGGCGGATCAGGGCGAGCTTGCGGCTCTGGTCCTGGGTCAGGAATGGCACCATGGAATCGACACTTGCGACGGTTGGCAGGGTGAGCAGGCGCTGTTCGAGTTCGAGGGCCTGATCGAGGGAGTCCGCCACCACGGCGCCGAAGATGACCGATTTCGAGGCGGCCTGGATCAGCCTTTGCTCCGTGACGACCGCCGGGAGCCCCTCGGACTGCATGTGGAGCAGGTTATAGTCAAAGTGGACCCTGGGGAACTGTGAGAGGGCGAGCAGGGTGACCCCGATCGTGATGCCGGTGACCCAGCCCGGGCGTTCGAGCCAGAGGCGTTCGATGCGGGCGCGTCGCTCGAGGTCCAGTTGTGGCTGCCTGTGGTCGAGCACGTTCTGCCGCCCCCGGAGCAGCAGCGCCGGCAACAGGGTCATCATGGGCACCAGGCAAATCAGCAGGCCGCCGCCGCTGATCAGGCCCATTTCCCTAATCCCCTTGAAATCGGTGAGGCCCATGGCCAGGAAGGCCCCGGCGGTCGTGCAGCAGCCGGTGAAGATGCCCTGTCCTGTGTTGACCATCGCCCGTTCGAGCGCCATCCGCTCGGACCGTCCGTGGCGGAGCTCCTCCTCGTACCGGGTGACGAGGTGGATGCCGAAGTCGATGGCCAGTCCCACGAGGATGGGCAGGAACGTGATGGTGAGGAGGTTCAGATGCCCGACCACGGCCGAAGTGAATCCGAGGGTGTAGATGAGGCCGACGACAAGGCTCAGCGTGGCTTTCAGGGGCCGGCCCGTCTCCTGATAGCCGTAGACGAAAAGGAGGGCGCAGAGGAACAGCGAGACCCCGGTTGCGAGCAGGGTGTCGCGCTGGGACTGGGCCATTTCGTCCATTTCCAGCACGGGCTCGCCGGTGACGCCAGTGTTCAGGCCCGGGACTTCCGCCTGCGTCTTGGCGACGAGTTCCCGGAGGCGCTGGACGGCGGCGGCGTTGAGATTCTCGGCCCGGGCGCGGGCGGTCACCAGGTAGATGCGGTTGGTGGCGAACGTGATGTAGAGGCTCTCCTCCGCCTGGTCGCCGCCGTCGAAGAGGGCCGTGACGCCCGGCGAGACGGGCGTGCCTGGCCGGAGGATGGCCTCGGTGGCCAGGTCGGTGATGCGGGTCAAGGCGGGCAGGGACTGGATGAGGGCCTCGGTGTGGGTGTCGAGCTCGTGTCCGGCGCTGCGGAACTGCCGGTTCACCTGCCGGAACAATGCGTTCAAGTTCGTCACCTGGGAGAACGTCTCGAGCACTGGGCGGGCCTCGCGGAGGCGACTTAGCATCTCGACCAGGAGCGTTTCGTTCGTGACGAAGAGGAGGGCCTTGTCGCCCATCATCTTCAGATCGCCCTTGTAGAAGACGTCCGTGAAGAGATTCGTCTCGAGCTCGAGGCGGGCTCCCAGGCGTTCGACGAACTGGCGGTTCTTCTCGATGCTCTCGCTCTCGACCATCGCCACGAGATCATCCTGGCCCGGGAACTCCGCCTTGTAGCGGAGGAAATTGCGGTGATACTGCTTTTCGGCTCCAACCAGGTTGTTGCGGTTCATGTCGAACTGCAGCCGGTCGAAGGTGACGAAGAGCGCCGCGGCGACGAGCAGGAGTTGGGGGTAGATGAACCAGCGCAGGTGATCATGCACCGCGGCCGCCAGTCTTCGCAGCAGGCGGACCGTGATGGATTCGGTGCGTGCCATGACGTGTTCCGTCAGCGCTCGGGGCGGCCCGGTCAGGCCCGGCCGGGGGCTGGACGACCTTCCCCCGGTCCGGGGAGTGCGCCGCCGTCAAGCCGGGGTCTCATGCGCCGGTGTCCGCGGGGAGCTCCGCGTTATGGTGGACTTCCTTGACGTCGTCGTGGTCCTCGAGCGCCTCGACGAGCTGGGTGACGGCCTGGACGGCGCCGGGCCCGGGCAGCGGGACGGTGTGGTGGGGAAGATAGGTGACGCTGGCGTCCGCAGGGTGGATGCCGGCGGCTTCGAGTTGACGGTGGACCGCCTCGAATCGGGCCGGCTCCGTGAGGATCTCGAAGCCTTCGGGGTCGGCCCGGAGGTCCTCCGCTCCCGCCTCGGCGGCCAGTTCCATCAGCTGATCCTCCGTGGCTGCGTCCCGGGCCACGAAGATCTGACCTTTCCGGTGAAAGAGCCGGGTCACGGCGCCGGCGGTGGCCATGCTTCCGCCCGCCTTGGTCAGAAGGCTCCGGATGGCGGCCGCCGTGCGGTTCCGGTTGTCGGTGCTGAGCTCGATGAGGAGGGCGACGCCGTGCGGGCCGAAGACCTCGTACGTGAGGTCCTCGAAGGCCGCTCCTTCGCCGCCGCCCGTCCCCTTGAGGATCGCCCGCTCGATGTTGTCGGAAGGCATGTTGGCGCTCCGGCACTTGAGGAGCACCATGCGCAACCGGGGATTGAGGTCCGGGTCGCCGCCGCCGCCGATTTTCGCGGCGATCGCCACTTCCCGCGAGAGCTTGGCGAAGATCCGAGCGCGCTTGGCGTCAATCGCACCCTTGAAATGCTTCAGCTTGGCCCACTTGCTATGTCCTGCCATGTCAATCGTCCTCTGCCTGGGGTTCGCACGCGGCGTTCCCAACGCGCGCCCCCGCCAGTGCTCGCAGCCTAAGCCAAACCGGGGCCGATTTGAATCGGAAAGTCCCGGTCGAGGTCCCGGCCAGTGGAACGGCGGGCGCAGGACCGGGGCATGGGGAGAGAGGAATCTCATACAGGGAGTCAATGAAGCCGGAAGCTTTTTCAACTTGTGCCCATGGGCGGAAAGACGGAGCCTCCCCTCACATGAGGAATCCCGGTGTGGCATCGGGCGCCTGGGGATGGGCCAGGAGTGTGGTGCTGGGGCTGGCCCTGGCACTCGTTTGCGGCGGCTGCTCGATCAAGCGGTTTGCGGTCAACAAGGTGGGTGACGCCCTCTCGGGAGGGGGAACGACCTTTGCCCGTGACGATGATCCGGAGCTGGTGCGGGCGGCGGTGCCGTTCAGTTTGAAGCTCATGGAGAGTCTTCTGGCAGAGAGCCCGCGGCACAAGGGGCTGCTCTTCGCCACGGCCAGCGGTTTCACCCAGTTCGCGTATGCCTTTGTTCAGCAGGATGCGGATGAGCTCGAGGACCGCGATCTGGCGGCGGCGGAGGCGATGCGGACCCGGGCCCGGCGGCTTTATCTGCGGGCGCGCGACTACGGACTACGGGGGCTGGACGTGGCGCATCGCGGTTTCTCGGCGGCGCTCGAGCAGCGTCCGCTCGAGGCGGTGAGACGGGCGCAGCGTCGCGACGTGCCGCTTCTCTATTGGACCGCGGTGTCCTGGGCCGCAGCGATCTCCCTCTCGAAGGATGATCCCCACCGGATCGCCGAGATCCCCCAGATGGAAGCGCTCATGGATCGCGCGCTGCTTCTGGATGAGTCGTTCGACCGGGGAGCGATCCACGCCTTTTTGATCACCTACGAGATGGCACGCCAGGGCGGCGAGGGCGATCCGAAGGAGCGATCCCGGAGACATTTTGAGCGGGCGATGGAGTTGTCGCAAGGGCGGCTGGCCGGGCCGTTGGTGTCGCTCGCGGAGGCGGTGTCCGTTTCCGAGCAGAACCACGTCGAGTTCCAGGCGCTGCTCGAGCGCGCGCTCGCCGTGGACCCTGATGCGTCCGCAGACGACCGGCTGGTGAACCTCGTCATGCAACGCCGGGCCCGCTGGCTCTTGTCGAAGAAGGACGATCTCTTTCTGATCCCGGACCGTTCGGGAACGCCGTGACCGACCTGCCATGAAGACCGAACCTCGACGCAACGCGGGCTGGGGCTGGAGTGGGCTGCTTTGGGCGGCGTGTTTGCTGGGCGTCGCCGACGGTTGGGCCGCGGAGCGGATCAAGCTGGCAACGCTCGCCCCGACGGGCAGCACCTACCACAAGAGCCTTCTTGTCCTGCGTGAAGCCTGGCGGAAAGCCTCCCAGGGGAGCCTCGATCTCGTTGTGTACGCGGACGGCAAGCTCGGCGGCGAAGCCGACACGGTTGGGCTGATGGGCGTCAACTCGATCCAGGCCGCCATGCTCACCGGCGTGGGTCTGTCCGAAATCGAGAAGGCGGTCACCGGCCTGCAGAGCCTGCCGATGGGTTTCCGCGATTTTGCCGAGGTCGACTACGTGGGCGAGCGCCTGCAGCCCATGCTCGAAGAACGGCTGGCCGCCAAGGGTTTCATGGTTCTCTTCTGGACCGATGCCGGCTGGGTCCGGTTCTTCTCGAAGAAGCCCGTGGCCCGACCGGACGATCTCAAGAAGCTCAAGCTCTTCACCTGGGCGGGCAGTCCGGAGCAGGTCGAGCTCTACCGGTTTGCAGGATTCAATCCCGTCCCGCTCGAGACCGCGGACATTCTACCGAGCCTGCAGACTGGTTTGATCGAGGCGACTCCGGCGCCGCCGGTCTTCGCGCTGGCGGGCCAGATCGACGGCCGGGCCCCCTACATGCTCGACATCAACTGGGCGCCCCTGGTCGGCGCCTGTGTGATCCGCAAAGCCACCTGGGAGAAGATCCCCGCTGCGTTGCGTCCGGCGTTGCTCGAGGCCTCCCGGCTCGCCGGCCGCGAGATCAAAGCGAGCGGCCGGAAGGAGATGGAGGAATCGGTGGCGGCGATGACCAAGCGGGGGCTGACCGTCACGCGGATGACCCCCGAGCTCGAGGCGGAGTGGCGCTCCACGGCCGAGGCCGTCTATCCCAAGATCCGCGGCAAGCTCGTGCCCGAGGACATCTTCGACACCACGCTGCGCCTGATCCGGGAGTGCCGGTCGCAGCCGGCCGCCCGCTGACCGGCGGCCACCGGGTCCGGCAACGGAGCGACGCATGGAGATCTCTCCCGACACACCAGTGGCTGCCCCGCGGCCCCGCTGGGTCCAGTGGCTCTGTGGCGCCGAAAACCTGGTGGTGGTGCTGCTGCTCACCGCGATGGTCCTGCTGCCCTGCACGGAGATTCTTCTGAGAAAACTCGGGGGTCGCGGCATCGCGGCCGCCACCCCCATCGTGCAGCACCTGGTGCTCCTGGTGGGCATGTTGGGAGGCGCCCTTGCCGCCCGCGAGCATCGGTTGCTCGCGCTCTCGACGGCGACCACCTGGTTGCGCGGACGGCCCCAGAGGATTGCCCGGGTGTTCAGCCACGGCTTCGCTGCAGCGGTGACGGCCTTTCTCTGCGCCGCCAGCGTCGACTTCGTTCTCGCCAGCCAGCGGCTGAACAAGATCCTCGTCTTTGGGATCCCGGTGTGGACGGTCCAATTGGTGTTGAGCGTCGGTTTTGGCCTGGTAGCGGTCCGGTTGATCTGGGGTGCGGCTTCGAGCTGGCGTGGCCGGCTCGGGGCGGCGCTGCTGGCGGTGGGTCTGGCGGTCTTCGCCTGGCGTTGTCCGGTGGATCCTTCGGCGCTCCGGGTGCCGGGCTTGTTGGTCCTGGGAGTGGCCACGGTTTTGGGAGCGCCCGTGTTCGCGACCCTGGGAGGGGCTGCCCTGATCCTGCTGTGGAGCGGGGGGGAGACCATCGCCTCGATTCCGTTGAACCACTACCGATTGGCCGTCAATCCCACGCTGCCGAGCATCCCGCTCTTTACGCTGGCGGGCTATTTCCTGGCCGAAGGCGGGGCGGCCCGGAGGTTCATCGCGCTGTTCCAGGCCTGGTTTGGCCCCGTCCGGGGCGGCCCGGTCATCGTCACCGTTTTGGTCTGCGCGTTCTTCACGTCGTTTACCGGGGCTTCGGGGGTGACCATCCTGGCGCTGGGCGGGCTATTGCTGCCGATTCTCCTGGCCGCCGGTTACACCGGGCGGAAATCGCTGGGGCTGCTCACCAGCGCGGGTTCGCTGGGTCTGCTGTTTCCGCCCTGTCTGCCGCCGATCCTGTACTCGATCGTGGCCAGCAGCAGCACGCAGACCAGCGTGCGGATGGAGGACCTGTTCAAGGGGGGCCTGTTGCCGGGCGTGCTGTTGATGAGTCTGACGGTGCTATGGGGGGTGTGGCGGGGGGCGGGCGGGGCGGAGGTGATGCGGCCGCGGTGGGACTCGAAGGCCGCGTGGCGGGCCCTGCGCGACGCGAAGTGGGAGTTGCTGATTCCCGTCGTTGCCTTGGTGGCGTTGTTTGGCGGATTCGCGACGCCGGTCGAGGCGGCGGCGGTCACCGCTCTCTACGCGTTCCTGACGCAGGCGGTCATCCATCGTGATCTCCATATCGTCCGGGACGTTCCCCGGGTGATGACCGAGTGCGGGTTGTTGGTGGGGGGCGTCCTGTTGATCCTCGGGGTGGCGTTGGGATTCACGCATTACCTGATCGATGCGGAGATCCCGGACAAGGGAGTGGCCTGGGTGACCGGGGCGATTCACTCGAAGTACGTGTTTTTGCTGGTGATCAACCTGGTCCTGCTGGTCGTGGGCTGTCTGATGGATGTCTACTCGGCGATCGTGGTGGTGGTGCCCCTGTTGGTGCCGATTGCGCAGGCGTTTGGGATCGACATGGTCCATCTGGGGATTATCTTTCTGGCGAATCTCGAGCTGGGCTTCCTGACGCCGCCGGTGGGGATGAACCTGTTCCTGGCATCGTATCGTTTCAAGAAACCGATGGGCGAAGTGACGCGGTCGGTGCTCCCGATGCTGTTGGTGCTGCTCGTGGGGGTGCTGTTGATCACGTACGTCCCCTGGCTGACGACCGCCATTCCTGCCTGGTGGAAGTAACATCGCCTGACAACCCCTTGACACCGTGAACCGATGGACACCGTGAACCGATGTGATGGTGCAGCGCGCGGCCTTCGCCGCGGGTGGATTCCTGGCGGCCCGGACGCTCGATCCCGGAGCGGCCGGGCGGGCCGGTGGCGGTCCTGCGTGCGCAGGTTGGCGTTTGTCCTCGCGCTGTTCCTTGTGACGCCGCAGGGTTCGCCTGCCGCGGCGGAGGGCGGGGGTTCCTCGGCGGCGCCGCCGAATTTCGTGGTGCTCTTCGCCGACGATCTTGGCTACGCGGATCTGGGGTGCTACGGCGCCTCGAGGATTCGGACGCCGCATCTGGATCGGATGGCGCGGGAGGGTCTGCGGTTCACGAGTTTCTACGTTGGGCAAGCGGTCTGTTCGGCTTCCCGTGCCGCGCTGCTGACCGGGTGTTACCCGAATCGCATCGGAATTCTGGGCGCGCTCGGGCCGAGGTCGAAGACGGGGATTCATGCCGACGAGACGACGCTGGCGGAGGTGCTCAAGGCTCGGGGGTATGCGACGGCGATTTACGGCAAGTGGCATCTGGGGGATGCGCCCGAGTTTCTTCCGACGCGGCACGGCTTTGACGAGTACTATGGCTTGCCGTACTCGAACGACATGTGGCCCAAGCACCCTCAGAATCCGCAAGCCTATCCGCCGCTGCCGCTGATCGAGGGGGAACGGGTGATCCAGACGATGCCGGATCAGAACCTCTTGACCGAGGAATACACGCGCCGGGCGGTTGATTTCATTCATCGCCATCGGGATCGGCCTTTCTTTCTCTACCTGCCGCACAGCATGCCGCACGTGCCGCTTCACGCCGGCGCGGCCGCCCGGGGGAGGTCCGCGGGGGGATTGTACGGGGACGTGATCGAGGAGTTGGATCGGTCCACGGGCCGGATTCTCGATGCCTTGCGGAAGGAGCGGCTTGATCGGAAGACGCTGGTGATGTTCCTGTCGGACAATGGTCCCTGGCTTTCCTACGGGAACCATGGGGGCTCGGCGGGAGGGTTGCGGGAGGGGAAGGGGACGGCCTTCGAGGGCGGGATCCGGGTGCCGTGCGTGATGCGCTGGCCGGGGCGGATTGCGGGCGGCCGCGTTTGCGGGGAGTTGGCGGCTACGATCGACGTGCTGCCGACTCTTGCGGCGCTGGCGGGGGCGGCAGTGCCCGGGGACCGACGGATTGACGGTCGGGACCTTGGTCCCTTGATCCTGGGAGAGGCGGGGGCGAGGACCCCGCACGAGGCGTACTACTGCTATTATGGCCGCGAGCTGCACGCCATCCGCAGCGGTCCATGGAAACTGCACTTGCCGCATGCTTATCCGCACGTCGAGGCGCCCGGGAAGGATGGCCAGCCGGGTCGGATGGTGAGCCATCGGATAGGCCGTTCACTGTACAATCTGGAGGAGGATGTTGGCGAGCGGCGGGATGTTGCCGCGGAACACCCGGAGGTCGTGAGCCGGCTCGAGGCGTTGGCCGAGGTGGCAAGGGAGGATCTTGGGGATGCGGCTGTGGGGAGGGTTGGGAAGAACCTCCGGGCACCCGGACAGCGCGCGGAGTGAGGCGCGGACCACAGGGTAGGGCAAGCACAGCAGGGTCTTCATGAGCCTGAGGACTCGACTGGGTCTGAGGCGCGCCTCGCCAGGAGACTGGAGGAGGTTCGCGGAAAAGAATTGTCCCTGCCTGACCTTGCGATCAAGCAGGGACGAATTTTGGGGGTGGGAGTGCGCCACGCTCTCTTTCCCGTGCCGACATTAGGCGCCTCGTGTGGGCTGCCGGCTTCCCGACGCCATTCTCCGCGGCATGCGGAGTTACCGGCCTCATAGCAGGGCCGTCCAGCGCCTTGCGGTCGCTGAATTCTCGGGTGAGGCCTCTTAGCTCGCTTCGGCTGGTGGTTGCGCCACCGGCTTGCGAACCAGGTGAAGACACGCCTGTGACTCCAATTCCGCGTCTCCACCGCTTGCTCCGGGTCGGCCACCGTTGGTCACGGTGCGTTGGCCCGGTGCCACGGGTCTGACCTCTTATCCCTCAAGCTGCCTTTCGCTCACAGGCCAGCGGTGTCGTTTGTAACATCGCTGGCGTTGCGGGAGGTTTTCACGGGACATGCCCCGCCCCGTGGCCTCCCCGGAACCGGTGCTCACTTTGTCTCGCCTTTCGGCGCCTTTGGAACGCAGACCAACCTCTCGGCTGGCCGCTGAGCCTCCTGCTCCGTGCTGGCGCGCAGTAGCAGCTTTGCACCCTCTGGGTGACTGCGATTCCTTATCGGGTCCGAAACCAACCCGACGGTACTTGACTCGGCTCGGAGCGGTTTCTGCATCGCCCCTTGCCGCACAGTCCCTGGCTCGCGTCACTGACGGCGCGCGAACGCCGCCAGAGGAACTGGTGAATTCTGCCTGCTTCCTCCAAGCTTCGCAGCCGGTCTCCGCAGGGGTTGGGCCAACCAGCCTGACCCCACCTTTCCCCAGTCACCTGGGATTATCCTGGGATTCGTTCGGCGACCTTGCGGTCGTTCCGACTCATCCACGTTCTTTCAATGAACTGGAAACACTTTAATCCACACGCGATTTCTGTCAACGAAAATCTTCTAGAAAATGTTGATAATGAACAACTTGTGAACAACTTGTGAACAACCTCCGGGGAGTGCTTCAGACCAGCATGTTTGGTCGCAAACCGCGTTGGCGCCGGGATGTTGGCATTGTTCACATGGGCGAGAAGCGCACGCTTTTTTTGCGGTGCACAGCCTGACGCTGTGGGCGCTGGGTCAGGCTCGCGGGCCCGCGAGCCCGCAGGCGGGCGTGTCGAAGCTTGCGGAGGGTTCCGGGTCAGCGCATGCTTGGTGATGCAGTCGGTTCAGTGCGGCGAGCGTGTGGCGCAGGGCATGGTCATGAATTCATCCCGACGACATTCTTCCGCGCCCGACACGTGTCCGCAGTGTGGGGCTGACGTGCCGGCGGGTGCGGCGGCATGTCCGGAATGCGGGTCGTGTGCGGAGACGGGGTGGTCGGAGCAGGCGCGATACGATGCGCTGGATCTTCCGGACGAGGCGTTCGACTACGACGAATTCACGCGACGCGAGTTTGGCGGGGGGCGTCGGGTTGGGGGGCGTTGGCGATGGTTGGTTTGGCTGGGGGTTGGGTTGCTGGCGGCGGCCGTGCTACTGGGGATTGCGATGTGAGATGAAGACGAGCTTCTGGCTGGGTGCTCGGGGACGCTGGCGTTGCGGGGTTGACCTGGGAGCGGGTTTGGCGGTGCTTCTGGGGATGGGGGGTGGATGGGGTACAGCGGCGGGGTTGCGGGACGTTGCGTTTCGGCAGGCGATGGCGGTGCCGGTGCCGGGGTCGCAGGAGATGGAGGGGGCGGTTTACCACAAGGTGTGTCTGGACCGGGACGGCGTGGTTCGGGTGTTAACGGATCGGGGTGTGGCGCGAGTGGTGGCGGATCGGTTGGTACCTGACCGGAGCCATCGGCCCCTGGCGGCGAAGCGTCCGCAGGATCTGACCGTGGCCCACGGGAGCGTTTACTACCTGCTTGAGGACCGGCTCTTGTCGAACGATCTGGCAGGGCAATACGCGGTGGCGTTGCCTTCGGGCCAGTACCGGGCGTGCGCGGTGGCGCACGACGGCAGGGCGCTGCTGGCGGGGGCGACGAACCTGGCATTGGTGGTGGGGACGCAATGGGTGGCCATCCCGTTTCTGCTGCCGCGGCAGGGCGAACTTCTCTATGCCTGGGGCCCGCATTTCTACGTCCTGGCCGGCGACGCCGTGTATCGCGTGAGCGGTCCGCGATTGGATCTGGTGCACCGGGGCAGGGATTTGACGGTGCTGGGTTTTCGGGGAAACGAGGTGCTGGTGGGCACGCGGCGGGGGTACTACGGGGTGGATCTGGTATCGGGGGCGATGACGCTGCCGATGCAGGACCGGCTGCCGTGCGTGGATGTGACCGCGTTGGTGCCGCAGACGAACGGGGTGTGGGTGGGAACGACCCGGGGGGTGTTTTTCCATGGCGGTCCGCGGTGGATACGGTACTACGCCTCGAAGCGGTGGCTGCCGGACGATCGGGTGTTGGGGCTGGCGGCGGGATCGGAGGGTGACCTGCATGTGCTGACCGAGCGCGGGCTGGGTCGGATTGAGTTTCGGTCGCTGACCCTTGCGGAGAAGGCGACCTACTATGACGACAAGATCCGTCAACGCCACATGCGGTACGGCTTCTGCTCGGAGTTGCACCTGGCGGTGCCGGGGGATCTCACGACGGCGGAGCTGATTGACACCGACAACGACGGGAGCTGGAGCAGCTACTACCTGGCGAGCCAGGCGTTTCGCTATGCGGTGACGCGGGAGGAGAAAGCGCGCGAGAACGCGTGGGAGACCTTTGGCACGCTCGAGCGGCTTCAGGCGATCACCGGCCTGGATGGCTTTCCAGCGCGCACGTTCGAGCGCACGGGATTCAAGGTCTCCGATCCGGAGCGCTGGCGGCCGGCTGCCGACCGGCATTGGGAATGGAAGGGGCACACGAGCAGCGACGAGATCACCGCGCAGACCTTTGCGTATGCAGTGCTTTACGAGGTGGCGGCCCGGACCCCTGCCGAGAGGGGACGGATTGCGGCGGCGTACGATCGCATCGCGGGCCATCTGCTTCGGAACCACTATACGCTGGTGGATGCCGACGGGCAGCCGACCCTGTGGGGGCGTTGGGCGCCGGAGTACGTCAACCGGTATCCCCCGACGATTGGGGATCGCCGGCTGAACAGCGCGGAGATCATTGCCTTTCTGCAATTCGCGCACCGGGTGACGGGCAAGCCGGTGTACCAGGAGCGCGGCTTCGAGCTGCTGGAGAAGCACGGGTACCTGCAGAACCTGACGAACAGCATGGCCATGATCCGGCCGACTCCGGGCTTTGTGTATCAGGGGTATGACATGGGGGACGAGTGGAATCACTCGGACGACCTGCTGGCGTTTGTGAACTACTGGACCCTCTACCGGTATGCATTCAACGATGCGCTGCGCCGCCAGTATGCGGCGGCGATCCGCGATCACTTTGAGATCGAGCAGGGCGAGCGGTGTCCGCTCTGGAGCTTCGTCACGGCCATGACCGGGCATGCGGCCGCGGACCTCGAGGGCGCGCTGTGGACGCTGCAGGCGTTCCCGCTGGATTTGGTGACGCACCGGATCGAGAATTCGCATCGCCGCGACGTGACCCGGCTCGAGCCGAACTTCCGGCATCAGGAGATCGTCGAGCTGCTGCCGGCGGACGAACGTCCGGTGATGCGCTGGAACGGGAATCCGTATCAGATCGACGGCGGGGACGGCGGCCATGGGGAGTTGGCGGGCGACGAGTTTCTACTGCCGTACTGGATGGGGCGGTACTTGCGGCTGATCGAGTAAGGGTCTAGCCCCTTGTCAGAAAATATCTACCAACATGTTGTCGATGTTGCCCGCGCGGTCCGGCGGTGCTGCTCGCCGCAGGCGAACCCCTTTTTCCCAGCGAAGTCTGGGAAAAGGC
This sequence comes from Verrucomicrobiota bacterium, assembly GCA_029556615.1. GTDB lineage: Bacteria > Verrucomicrobiota > Verrucomicrobiia > Limisphaerales > J093 > JAKQDD01. The sequence continues at coordinate 52,440 of JAKQDD010000157.1, forward strand.
GTGGAGTCCTCGACTTGTAAAACACGTGTGGAGACTATGAGTCTGTCACCTTGTTTGCGGCACCGTTCCGCTGGACTGGATGCGGCATCGGTCTGAGGCGGCCCCTCGCCAGGAGCAGCCGCTGGCGGACGTTCGAGACA
>JAKQDD010000158.1 GCA_029556615.1 Verrucomicrobiota bacterium
TGTCTCGAACGTCCGCCAGCGGCTGCTCCTGGCGAGGGGCCGCCTCAGACCGATGCCGCATCCAGTCCAGCGGAACGGTGCCGCAAACAAGGTGACAGACTCATAGTCTCCACACGTGTTTTACAAGTCGAGGACTCCACGACTTCTCCCAGACTGCGCTGGGAAAAAGGGGTTCGCCTGCGGCGAGCAGCACCGCCGGACCGCGCGGGCAACCTCGACAACATGTTGGTAGATATTTTCTGACAAGGGGCTAGCGAGGCGCGCCCAGGCGCTCGAGGCTCTCGCGGGCAGCGGCGCCGGCGTCGCCCGGTTCGGCCGATACCTCGCGGAGACGCTCGAGGACTGCCGGGGTGGCTTCCAGACTCCCGAGCGCGCGCAACGCCTCGAGTCGCACCGAGAGCTCCGGGCTGCCGGTGACCCTTAGGAACCAAGCCTCGAGCGCAGGATCGGCTCGCGCCGCCAGCGCGCTCGACAGCCGGACCCGGGCGGATGCCGGCAGGGCGTCGAACAGGTCGAGCACGACGGCCCGGGCGTCGGCGGGCAGTTGCGCCACGAGCGCCGCCGCGGCGGCGTGCAGGTCGGGGTCCTGTCCGCGGAGCCAGCCGAGGAGGATCGTTGCCGCGCGTGCCGGGGCGTGGCGGACGAGGCCGTGGACAGCGGCCATTCGCTGGGGCCGGGGAACCAAGGGCGCCGAGTACACTTGCGCGTAGACCTCGATGGCGTTGGTGATCCCACCACCCCGGGCGGCGATCTCGGCGCAACTCAGGAGACCGTCGTAGAGAACCGCCTGATCAAGCCGCAGGCGAACCTTGTCGGCGAGCGGGTTGCGCGGGGGCGGCAACTCAAGCGCCGGAGGCGGGGCGAGGCCAGCGGCTGCCTGCAGCGTCTGAAGGGCGGTGTCGCCCCCGATCCGCCCCAGCGCTCCCAACGCCGCCTGAACAACCCCCGGATCGTCCCGCGACACCCACGGGATCAGAAGAAAGACTGCCACCGGGTCCCGCCGTTCGCCCAGAGCATGGATGACACCGAGGAGGGGATCGCCGCGGGCGGTGCGGAGGGCCTGTCGGAGGGCGGCGCCAGCCGCCGCGGACGGCATCGCCTCGAGCACGGCCCGGGCCGGATGAGCCAGCACCGGATCATCCAGCAGGCCGGCCAGCGCCGGAACCGCCCGGTCCGTTCCGATGTATCGCAGCTGCCGACAGGCAAACCGCCGGGCGTCGGGGGTCGCATCCAAGACGAGGATGTCCATCAGGTCGCGTTCGAGCTCGCCCGCCTTCAGGCGGTTGTTCGCGGAGTTCCGCACACGGGCCTCGATCGCCATCAAGGGGGCTCGATCCTCGCCCTCGACGTACCGCCTGAGGCGGCCGAACGGGTCCTCGTCCGCCGCAGAGGCGGCCGGAGTTCCCGGCAATCCACCCAGGAGAAAGAGAGCCAGGAGCAGCCGGGCAAGTCCCTCATCCCGTCCAGGCGTGCGGCTCATGAGGATCCGGGGTTGCATGGCGCGGTTCAGAGGCTCCAGGGTTCCCGGCACGGAGCCGCCAGGAGTCCCGTGGCCACTGGATCGAGAATGAACGCTTCCGCCTCCGGATCGAATCGCAAAGGGCGCCCCAGGTCCATGGCGACCTGGCCGAGATGGCCGAGTGCAGCGGCATGGTGGGCCACAACCAGGGAATCGAGAGTCGGCCTTCGGGATCGGATGCTCTCGAGCAACCGGCGGTGGGGAGGCAACATCGGCCCCGGGCGTTTCCCGGGCCGGCTTGATTCATCGAGCAGGCCCTTCGGCTCGGCCTCGAGACCCTGGCGATCGACACGGATCCAGCCGCGGTCGCCGATCCACCGGATCCCACGGCGGATGTCCTGATGTCCGGCGGCGATCACGAGAGTGACGTCGTTGGGATAGCGGACGGTGATGCGAAAGGCAGTGGGAGAATTCCAAAGACCGGCCATGGGGAAGGTGCCGGAGGCCTCGATCTTGAGAGGGCCCTGGGGCCGGACACCCCAGGCCTCGAGGGCAACCACACCCTCGTGGCCGATGCCGTCCATCAACTGGCCGCCGCCGGTGTCGCGGATCCAGCGCCAGTTATGGTGCACGCGCGCCGGACAATAAGGAGCCCAGGGCGCCGGCCCGAGCCACATCTCATAGTCGAGGGCAGGCGGCGCGCGGTCCGGGGTCTCCCGGCCGGCGGTGCCCGCGCCGTCATGATGGCCGGCTTCAAGCCCGATTTCGATCGCGCGAAGCGCGCCGAGTCCGCCTTGACGGACGCAGGCGACGGCCCTTCGGTGGGGCTCGAGATGCCCCAGGCTGTCGCCCATCTGCCAGATGCCGCCATAGCGCCGGACGGCCTCGATCACGGCCCGTCCCTCCCGGAGACTGTGAGCGAGGGGCGGTTCGGCATAGACATCCTTGCCCGCCCGGATGGCCTGCAGGCCGGGTATGGCGTGCCAGTGGTTGGGTAATGCCAGAACCACCGCGTCGATGTCCGGCCGGGCCAGCACGTTGCGGAAGTCATAGTAGACCCGGCAGTCACGGTTGCCGTAGTGGCTGTTCACCCGGGTCTTGGCCGCCTCCGCGCGCTCGTGATCCACGTCGCACACGGCAAGCACGCGGCACCCGGGCTCGGCGAGGAAGGTCTCGAGATCAGCCCGGCCGCGATCGCCGACGCCGATGCTCGCGAGGGCGATTTCCCGGCTGGGCGCAGAGCGAAGGACGGGAGGAACGAGGATGGGGAAGGCGCCGACGGCGAGGGTCAGCTGCTGCAGAAACCGGCGCCGCCGCACGCGGTGGGCAGGCGTCCCCTGCGGGATCGCCGCGAAGAGCGTGGGGGCACAGTCGGAGACGGATGCCGCGCCACGGGGTGAATCCCCCGGGTTTGTGCCTGGTGTTTTCATCTCACAACTTCCCAACCGTAGCGCAGAATCAGCGCCGCCACCACCAGCAGAAAGAACACCCGGACGAACCGGTTCCCCTTCAGTATCGCCAGGCGCGCGCCGGTCAGCGCCCCGGCGATGTTGCACGCGCCCATCGGCAGCGCGTAGGCGTACAGGATCTGGCCGGTGGCGGCGAAGTAAGCCACAGCAGCCAAGTTCGTGGCGAAATTCAGCACCTTGGCGCTGGCCGAGGCGAGCAGGAAATCGAAACCGAACAACCCGATGAAAGCGAAGATGAGGAAACTGCCGGTTCCAGGCCCGAAAAAACCGTCGTAGAACCCGATCACCGCTCCCAAGCCGAGACCCGCCCACACCTCGGCGGCCGGGCCGAGCTTCGGGGCGTGGAGATGGCCGAAGTCCTTGTTCACCGCGGCATAAACGGCCACGGCCACCAGCAGGCCGAGCACCAGCGGCTTGAGGAGTTCCGGGTGCAGATGAGCCACGGTCCGGGCTCCCAGGAACGAGGCGGCCAGCGCCATGCCCGCCGCGGGAAGAAGGGTCCGCCATCGCAACGGCACGCGCCGCGCATACTGGACCACCGCGAAACCGGTTCCGCACATCGACGAGAGCTTGTTCGTCCCCAGCACCATGACCAGCGCCCCTGCGTGCTCGGGCGGCAGGAACAACAGCAGCGCCGGGATTTGGATCAGCCCCCCGCCTCCCACGACCGCATCCACGAAGCCCGCGAGCGTGGCGAAGCCGCACAGCCAGATGACGTCCACCGGGGCAGCGTAGCGTGGAAACCGCGGGGAGACCAGCGTCAGCGATTCAGCAAGATCCCTTGCCAGAGTCCGGCTTAGACCACAACCTGCACCCGACATGAAAACGCCCCCTGGAACCCCGGTGCACCCCGCGGAAGCCGCCGACGTAGCCCCCGGCCGATCCCGGACCGTTCGCGCCGGTCGAATGGCCCCGTCGCGGCGGACGGTCCTGAAGCGGCTGGCGGCAGCGGGGGCCGGCCTGGCGGCATGGACCGCCCCCTCGGCTGAAGCCGCGGAATCCCCAGGCGCCGCGCCGGCGATCGCGCCGGCCGGCAGCAGCGCCACACGACGGCGCCTTGCCGACCGGGTGGCCCGCACGCCGATGGTCGATACCCACGAGCATCTCATCGAGGAAGCCGACCGCCTCCGCGGCGGCGGGCAGCCCCGCGTGCCGTGCGACGATTGGGCGCTGCTGTTCACGCACTATCTGGATTCGGACCTGCGCACGTCGGGCATGTCGCGCGCCGATTGGGACCGGTTCACTTCGCCCGACGAAGACGCGACGTCGAAATGGTCGTTGCTGGCGCCGTATTGGCCCCTGGTCAAACACACCGGCTACGCGCAGGCGGTTCGGATTGCGATCCGGCAGCTCTACGGCGTCTCGGAGCTCTCAACCGCCACGATCGCCCAAGTCCAGGCGGGGTACGAGCGCACGCGCCAGCCGGGATTCTACCGCAAGATCCTCCAGGACCATGCGAACCTCGAGTCCTGCCAGGTCAACTGCATCACGGGCGAGCCGTTCAAACCCTCCGCCATGCCGACGCTCCTGATGCAGGACCTGAGCATCGTGGGGATGTTCGCGGGCCCGAACATCGGCCAGTACGCGCCCCCGACGGGGATCACCGTCGGGAGCCTGGGCGACTGGTATCGGGTGATGGACTGGTGGTTCGAGCGCTACGCGCCGCTGGCCGTGGCGGTGAAGTCCCAGCAGGCCTACAGCCGGGATATCGATTATGCCCGCGTCCCCGCCGAGAAGGCCGAGCCGGTCTTTGCGAAAGTGCTCAGGAAAGACAAGGTCTCGGCCGAGGAACGCAAGGCGCTCGAGGACCATCTGTTCTGGTGTGCCGTGGACCGGGCGAGCGCGCACGGATTGCCGGTCAAGCTGCACACCGGCTACTATGCCGGCCATAATTCGATGCCGCTCTCGCGGCTCAGCCAGAACCCGGGATCAGCGGCTGAGCTCTGCCGGCTCGGACCGGAGGCGCGGTTTGTGTTCATGCACATCGGGTATCCCTACTACGAGGAGTTCCTCGCGCTGGCCAAGCAATGGTCGAATGCGTACGTGGACCTGTGCTGGTCGTGGATCATCAACCCGGTGGCGGCCAAAGACTACCTGAAGAAACACCTGTTGACCGCGCCGGTCCAGAAGGTGCTCCCGTTCGGCGGCGACTACATCCCCGTCGAACCGGTGCTGGGTCATGCCGTCATCGCACGCCGCGGGATCACGCTGGCACTGGCTGAACTCGTCGAGGAAGGCTGGCTGATGCTGGACGAGGCGCTGGACCTCGTGGACCCGATCCTCCGCGGCAACGCACACCGGCTGTTCGAGCTGGCGCGCAAGACGGAGGCCCTCACCCGACCGGGGGCGGGATCCTGAGGCCCGACATGAACTGCGTGGAATCCTAAGTCTCAGCGACCGCCGAAGGAACCTTCCCCATGAAGTCCGCGCATCGAATCGGCAACATCCGATGGCTCTGGCTCTGCACTTTCGTCATGCTCACTGACCCTCTCGCTCCCAAGGCGTCTGAAGACCGGTATGTTCCCCCACCCGAATCCGCCGGCGGCTGGCGGAAACTCGACGGGCCGGACCAGATCCGGAGCGCAGGCGGCATGAACCCGGATCGACTCGAAGCACTGCGGGACTGGCTGCTGAAGTCGGACGATCGCCCCTTCGCCGCGGTGGTCATTCGCCATGGCTGGATTGTGCTCGAAGTCGAGCGCGGCAACAGCGCCCGCACCGACACCCGCCGCGTCGCCTCCGTATCGAAGGCGATCTGTGCGACGGTCCTGGCCATCGCCGCCGAGCAGAGCCAGCAAGGCCTCACGCCGCGCCGGATGCGTTTTGATGATCCGGCGTTCACCTTTCTGCCGTGGGCGGAGCCGCTCAGCGACCCCCGCAAGGCCCGCATCACCGTCCGCCAACTCCTCAACCACACCTCCGGCCTCTGTCCCGAAGCCACCGGAGCCCCCAACGACGGCACCTGGGAGTACATCCTGGGACACTCCGGGGACGCCCGGACCGCCAACCTCGCGTTCGATCCCGGCACGGGCTGCGGGTACTCGACGCATGCGCTGGCCCACGCGGCCCTGGTGTGCGAGACCGTGACCGGCAAACCCTACGATGCGTTCGCCATCGAGGCCCTGTTCAAACCCCTGGGGATCGAGCGCTGGTGGTTCCAGTACTTCGAGGGCGACAAGCCCAAGTACGGCCGGCACCCGTCCCATGGACTCGGCCTCTCCGCACGCGACCTCGCCCGCATCGGTTATTGTCTCCTGCATGAGGGCCAATGGGGCGGAACAACGGTGGTTCCCCGCTGGTTCGTCGCCGAGACCGCCGCGCCGACCCACAACGTCCAGGGCCTCGAGATCCGGTTCCGCATCAACGCCCAGATCTTCACCCACGGCTGGGAACTCCCCGCGCGGCTGACCGGTGAAGGCGGCCGCAGCAGCGCGGGCATTCCCGCAGACGCCCGGAGCAAGGCCGGCTCGGGCGGCCAGCTGCTGGCGTTCGTCCCCAGCCTGGATCTTGTGATTGCCCGCCAGACAGGCGGCAGCGGCAATTGGGAGTACGAGGAGTACCTCCGTCGCGCCTGCGCCGCGGTCGAGAGGACAGCCTGCCCGCCGACTTGTCCGCCGTAGCCTCTGCGGAGGCGGAAGCCCGAAGGGCGAAAGAGGGAGGACAGACGACGGAGGGATGAAGGGCTTTCCTCTCTTTCTCTGCGGGCGCTGCGGTCTCTGCGGTAGAACCACAGGGCCGGTGACCGACTGGGTGCACCTGTTTGCAGGGTTCCCCGCGGAGCTTGCTAGCCTGTCTCGGAGCCGCGGCGTTCACTAGCCTCCACCCGCCGGAAGGACTCCAGTTCTCGCTTCAGCGGCTCCCAATACGCGCGGTCCTTCTCCTGTTCGGCACGCGCCTCGGCGTCGAGGGCCGGGCGCAACGCGGCAAGATCGCGAGAGATCGCATGAGCGAGCAACGGCCGCGTGGCAACCAACTCAAGAGCTTGCACAGGGAACCGGCCGGCGAGCTCCACCAGTCTCTCCGGCCCCCGGGCTTCCGTCAGCCAGAAGCGGATGCGTTCGGGGGTTGGCTCCGCTCCGGTGGCGTGGTAATGGCCTTCCACCAGGGCTTCGATGATGGGCCAGTCTTTGCTGCGTTGCGTCTTCTTGGCTTGCACGAGGTCTTCCACGGCCATCAGTTGAAACTCGGTGCCGTCGGCATCCGTGATGGTCGTTCGACGCGCCCAGAGAAGGGGGAACTCCGGCAAGTCGCGCAGTCGGGTCATCACGTCGACGCGCAGTCCCGAAGCCAACGGGTGCCGACAGCGAAAATGAACGGCATGGCCGCGCGCGAGCAGTGCGGGATCAAAACGCGGCACGGCGATCCGGTCGGCCTGTAACTCGTCAAGCGCCGCGAGCAGGCGGGCGAAGTTCTCCGCCGCCGCCAGCAGCGTCAGGTCCACATCCTTGCTAAACTGTGCCGCGCCGTAAAACACGCAGGCCTGGCCGCCCATAAGCAGCGCCTGCACCTGATGCTTGCGGATCGTCGAAAGGACTTGTCGGATCGGGGTCGGGATCAAGGCTGCCTCCCATCGCCAGATACTGCGCGAAGAGTTCTTCGCTTTGACGAAAGCGCTCGATCGGCGTCAGGTCGAGCCACTCCTGCCATTCCTCGGGCAGCTGTTCGTACGTCACGCGGCAGACCCTGCCAGCGTTTGGCACCGCTGCAAAGCTCGAATCCGTGTCTCAGGGTCAGCTCTCGCAACGGACCCTCCTCGCGCCTCGTCCCAGGCCGTTTGGGGCGCAACGAATGTCCACCCATTTGAGGGACACCACACTAGCGAGGCGCACCTCAGACCTAACGAAGTCCGCGACCCCATGAAGCCTGCCTGCCTTTTCGGACCCTCTCTTCCGCGCCTCGCTAATGTAGAGTCCTCGACGGAAGGAGGGATGGCCCGGAACGGTAGAGACCCAAACTTGACCTGTTGCCCCCATATTCCACAAGTCGAGGACTCTAGCGCCTGACCACTTGCTCAGGCATTGGCGCATTTCGTGTTGGCACGTCGGCGAACCCGGCCGGGGCGTGGTCACGGATGCCACGCTCGATGGAACCGGTTCCCGGTGCCAACAGGGAACGCCGGCAGGATGCGGAACGTGTTCGTCATGTCGCCCACGGTGGTCGACGTCTCCCACGGGATCAACGGGAGATCGATGTGCGGCGTTGCCTCGATATGAAACGTGCGACCGACCTCGCCGTACAACACCAGACGCAGCGCGCCGGATTCCGTCTCCTCAAGGTCCAACAGCGGCGGTGCGGCGACGAATTCACGCACGCGAAAGGCCTGCCACGGGAACGGTGTGCCGCCGATCACCTCGAGATCCTGGGTTAGCGGCACTCGCCGGTAGAATTGCCAGGGGCTGTCGGGAATGCGGGTGTCACGCACATCTACCCAGTAGCCATGCCAGGCACGACCGTAGAGGGAGACAGCGCCGGTCGCCGAGATCACCGGGGGCAGGATTGCATTGCCCGCAACCTCGACCCTCACGTTGACCAGCAGGAACGCGTCGCTGCCAAGCAGGATCACGCCGCCGTCCCTGGCCACCAGGCTGGATTCACCCAACAACGTGGCGAACGACGACAGACGCGATAGATCGATCACGCTGCCCGCACCCTCGGCCAGCAACGCGCACGCCCCCCCCACAATGCTCTCGACCTGGCGAAGATCGACTTTGCCCCCGCCCTTGGCAGTGAACTGAATGCTGGCGCCCCCGGCGATCGTCAGGAGGGTGCTGTTCGAAAGATCCGCTGTACTCCCCTCGCCATCCACGCTCACGTTCACCTGACCCCCCGGTACCTGCTCGAGCTCCGGCAGCTCGACCCGCCCGCCCCCGCTCGCCGTCACCCACAGCGGCTGCCAGCTCGGCCCTCCCACCGCACTCTTCAGCCCTCCCAATACCAGCCGGCTCCCGGCCCCCTCCGCGCGCCATTGCTGCCCCTGACCCCCTC
>JAKQDD010000159.1 GCA_029556615.1 Verrucomicrobiota bacterium
GTGCTCAAGATGGCCATCCGTCACCGCACCAACAGCCTGTTTTACAAGACGGAGAACGGCGCGCGCGTGGGCGACATCTTCATGACGCTGATCCACACGTGCACGCTCAACGGGATAAACGCGTTCGACTACCTGACCCAACTGCTCAAGCACACACCGGAGGTCGCGCGCGACCCGAAGGGGTGGCTGCCTTGGACCTACAAGGCAACGCTTGCGCCGCTGGATAGCGGATAGCGCGTGCGCCGCCGCTGCCGCGGCGCCGGCGATGCTCCCCGGCGGGGACGCCGCCACCGCAGGCCCCGCCCTTCTGCCAATCTCGCCGCCCCATGGTGTGCTCTCGCGAACCGCGCCACCGCTGCGTGCCAAGGCAGGGCTGCGGGCGCAGCCGCGGCCGGCGCGCCGGGGGCGACGCTTCAACGCCGCCAGCGGACGCGGTCTCGTAGCCGCTACGCAGGATCATGGCCCGAGGACCGGGAAGACGCTCCGGCGAAGCGTCGGATAGCTGGCCGCGCGAGGGGCTCTGCAACGTAAGACCGCGCTACCGCGGGTGGCTCCTAACGCCATCAACCGGATAACGACCGGCCGCGCGACCAGCGACTCGCCGCAGTCCAACGCCCGCGCGCATCTCTGCCCAAGATTACGGAGAATTCTCCGACCCACGCATGCTTGCCGCAAACTCACAATCGACGCGTTCCCCTCGACCAAGGCCACGACCGCCCGCTTGATGGCTGGGGGAAGTGAGTCCCAACGGGACGCCATTAGCAGCAGATCGGGCGATTTCCATTGGGACTCTGTTGGGATGGTCCGCGCACCGGAGTCCGACGCATCCTGACCGACATTTGGCCCCGGATGTCCGACCGACGATTCCACAACTTGTTTCTCTTTGGCTACTTCTGACTTCGCCTGGCCGGATGCTTCCCCGGTTTGTCCGGCCTTTTCCCCTGGCTGTCCCAAAGATGGCCCTTTTTCGTCGTAAGTCTTTACAGGATTAGACTTAAAGTGGTGGAGGCGGGGGGAATCGAACCCCCGTCCCGCGACGATTCATCGCCAGTCTACTACGGGTGTAGTCGATCTTTTGGATCTCGCGCCTCGGGCTCCGAGCGACAGGATCCTTCGGCGCCAGCCCCTGTTGAGTCTCGCCTCCTCCTCCACGGGCGAAATTCGGAGGCCAGCCCGCTCGTGTTGACTCCCCGTCCTGCCACGCGGGCGAGGCAGGCGAGAAGGCCGCCTAGTTGACTAGGCGGCGAGAGCGTAGCTCTCGTTCGCAGTTAAATTGATGCCAGGTGTTTAGTGAGGCCTCCCGGCAACCTCAACCCGCAACTTGCGACTCCTCCGCCCGGTCGATACCAGATCGCCCCCACAGAGTGTTCGCACAAGACGCCGGCTCGCCGTGCGCTGCGCCGCACGCCGTCCGCGCGCCCCGTCCCCTTCATTATACCGTGTCCGTCAAATGCGCGGCCCATCCGGGCGGCCCCGCGCTCTCACCCTCGCAGCTCGCGGCTCGCCTCGCGCGCCTGGTCGCGCTTCATGATCGCCTGGCGCTTGTCGTACTTCCGCTTGCCCCGGCACAGGCCCAACTCCACCTTCGCCAGCCCGCGGGCGTTGAAGTAGATCCTGAGGGGCACCAGGGTGAAGCCGCGCTCCAGGATTTTCCCGGACAACCGCTTCACCTCCCGGCGGTGCAGCAGCAGCTTGCGTCTCCGCATGGGGTCGTGATTCGCGAAGCCGCCCTGTTTGTATGCGGCGATATGCAAGTTGACCAGGAACAGCTCGCCCCCGAAAGCGCGAACGAAGCTGTCCCCCATGCTGACGTTGCCCTCCCGGATGGACTTGACCTCCGTGCCCAGGAGCACCAGCCCGGCCTCGAGCTTGTCCGTGATCTCGAAGTTGTGGTAAGCCTTCTTGTTTCTAATCGTGGGTGCCGTCCGCATCGTACCGCGTATTGTAGGGCCGCCGACACCCGAAGGGAACGGTCGGCCCGCCGCCCCGAGGCGGTTGCGCTGTCTGGAAGTCTGCGCGTGTGTGGAGTTTCCATGGTGGCCTGCGGCGCGCATACCCCAAGTGAGTGGTGCAGCGAGAGCGCCGCGCGGGTAGGACAAAAACTTTTCGGATTTTTACCCCAGATAC
>JAKQDD010000161.1 GCA_029556615.1 Verrucomicrobiota bacterium
ACGCCCTCGAGCAGGCGCTCAAGGACGTCGACCGCCTGCGCAACGAGGATCCGAGCCTGACGCTCTACGGCTATCTCGCCGAGCGCGGGCTCCTCTCCACCGACCGCATCGATGCGGCCTGGAACGAGGTCCAAAGCGCCCTCGCCGCTGCCCGGCCGGCGCCCGCCCGCGCGCGGCCCCGCCGCGAGGAGGACTACGCCCCCGAGGACGAAGAGGATGAGGGTCCGCAGAACGCGGTTCAGGCCGTCGTTCAGTACTTCCGGAACATGCCCTTCTGGGGCGCCTCCGCGCTGCTTCACCTCGTCGTCATCATCCTCCTGTTGAACATCGTCAGAGGCGTGGAAGAGAAAAAGCCCGAGGACAAGCCGTTCGTCATAGGCCCGACGCCGAAGGTAGCGCACAAGCCGCCGGTCTACGACCCCACGCGCAAACGCGACATCAAGCGCCGCGACTTCGTCCCGGGCCCCACGGACAAGGATCTCAAGGATCCCGTTATCATCAAACGGGAGGTCGACGAGGTCACGGCCGACATCTCCCCGGGCACGAGTCTTGAGAACGTGACCAACGTTCAGATCGGCGACCCCAACGTCGTCTCGCCCGGCGTCAACGATGCGATCGGCATCGGCGGCGACGCGGCGGGCGCGTATGGAACGCCGTATGAATCGCGCATCACCAGGAACTCGCCCGACGGCAGCGTAGAAACCGAGGACGCCGTGCGCGCCGCCTTGGAATGGCTCAGGCGCCACCAAAACGAGGACGGAAGCTGGTCCTGCCACGACTTCACCTCGCGCTGCGACAAGTCCGCCGGCCCCTGCAAAAACCACCCCGACAACGTCGATCCCGCCGGCGGCGACGGGCGGGGCTGGAAGGACCACGACATCGGCGTCACCGCGCTGGCCATGCTCGCCTTCACGGGCTACGGCCATTCGCACCGCGCGGGAACCTACGTCGAGTACGTCGAGGTCCTCAAGAAGGCCTGCAACTTCATGCGCTCCGTCCAAATCAAGGGCACCAACGACCCGAACTACGACGGATGCTTCCGCCGGATCGAATCGATCCCCAAGGACAAGTCCAAGGAAGCCGAGGTCGATGAGGACCAACAGTGGATGTACGACCACGCCATCGCCACCATGGCGATGGGGGAGCTTCTGGCGCTTTCCGGCGATTACCTCAACCTCCGGCGCTCGGTGGAGGACGCGGCCATGTTCTGCATCCGCGCCCAGAATGAGGGCTGGGCCTGGCGCTACAGCGTCAAGCCCGGCGACAACGACACCTCCGTGACGGGCTGGATGGTGCTCGCCCTCAAGACCGTCGCCGTCTGCCGCAATCTCGGGTACGTGAGCATGCCGAGCGCCGAAGAGCTCGATCAGGCCTACAAGGGCGCGGTCAGGTGGTTCGACCACGCGACCAGCACCTCGACGGGCTTCACGGGTTACAAATCCCCCGGCGACGAGGGCTCGCGCCTGCCCGAACTGGACCAGATCAAGGGCGGCTACCCCTTCACCAAGGAGCAGTCCTGCATGACCGCGGTGAGCGTCCTCTGCCGCCTCTTCGCGGGCCAATCGCGCAACAACGAAACCATCAAAAAAGGCGTCATCAACGTCCTCACGAAGCATCCGCCCAAGTGGCAGAAGCGCGAGGGCAAGGTCCTGAGCACCATCAACTTCTACTACTGGTACTACGCCACCCTGGCGATGTTCCAGTACGGCGGCGGGCTCTGGAAGGAGTGGAACGAGAAGATGCTGACCGCGCTCGTCCCCACGCAGCGCGTTCTCAACCAGCCGCAGGGCCGGAGCTGCGAGGACGGCTCCTGGGATCCCATCGACGAATGGAGCCTCGCCGGCGGCCGTGTGTACGTGACGGCCATGGGCGCCCTCACCCTCGAGGTCTACTACCGCTTCGAACGC
>JAKQDD010000168.1 GCA_029556615.1 Verrucomicrobiota bacterium
CTGGGAAAAGGCGTGGAGTCCTCGACTTGTGAAAGTCGATGCGATTGGGTCAAGTTTGGGTCTCTGCGGTTCCAGGCCTCCCCTTCCTCCGTCGAGAACTCTACATTGGCGAGGCGCGGAAAATGGGATGGGCAGGCACAGGATGGCCTTCATGTGCCTGAGGACTCGATTGGGTCTGAGGCGCGCCTCGCTAGGACAAGGATAACCGGCGTGGCCATCGGCATGACGAGCCGAGCAAAACCAGGCTGGGCAGGAAGGGACAAGCTTGGCAGTCTTCTGGGTCCGTTCATCAGCCCTCGAGCCCCGGCGCGTCACCGGAACCGTCAGCGTCCTGCCCGAAGCGCCGCATCCCGAGGACTTGACCCTTCACGCGCGGCGCAGGAGAGCGACCGCTTCCGCAAAATCCCCGGGCCAGGGCGCGGTGAAAGTCAGAGGCGCCCCCGTGGCGGGGTGGGCGAACGCCAGGGACCGCGCGTGCAGCATCTGTCGCGCCGCCTTGAACCCGGTGCTCTCCGCCAGCCGGGCGTTGGCCCGCTTGCCGTAGACCGAATCCCCGACCAGCGGATACCCGAGGTGCTGGAAGTGTACCCGGATCTGATGGGTCCGCCCGGTGTGGATGCGGACCTCGAGGAGCGCGCTCCCGGCGAGCCGCTCGAGGGTGCGGAAACGGGTCAAGGCCGGCCGGCCCCCGGCCAGCACCGTCATCGTCTTGCGATGGCTGGGATGACGCGCAATCGCGGCATCCACCTCGCCCGCCGCCGGCGGATGGCCACAGACGAGGGCGTCGTAGAGCTTGACCACCTGCCGGCGGGCAAACTGCCGGGACAACACCAGGTGCGCCGCATCGTGCTTGGCCACGACGATCAGCCCGCTCGTATGCTGGTCGAGTCGATGAACGATCCCGGGGCGCACGACGCCGCCGATGCCGCTCAGCCGTCCGCGGCAGTGGTGGAGCAGGGCGTTCACCAGAGTGTTGTCTTCCGTCCCCGCCGCAGGATGCACCACCATGCCCGCCGACTTGTTGACCACGAGCAGGTCGTCGTCCTCGTGCAGGATCTCGAGGGGGAGCGCGCGCGGGGCGACCCTGGCAGGCCGGGGCGCGGGCCAGTGGATGGTGATCGTCTCGCCCGGACGGGGCTGATGCGTGGCCTTCACCGGGCGCCCATCGAGAAGAACCGCGCCGTCGCGGATCAACCGTTGGAGGATGCTGCGGGAAACACCCGGATACCGGCTGTGCAGGAAGACGTCCAGGCGCACTCGGGAGCAAGGGGGAGCCACGGGCACCACGTCAGTCCGGCCTGCCGGCGTCGGCTCCGCCATCAACGGCCTGGGGGGGAGATCGGCGCTCATGTCACCGGGTCAAAGCGCGGAGGTGCCGCATGACGTCATCGCGCCGCAGTGCCCGCCCTCCCGGAGGGGTTCCTCCCCAGGATCCGATAGAGCCCGAGACCCGCGGCGAGAACCACGAGGCTCATGAGCTGACCGGGCGTCGCCCAGCCGCCAAGATAGCGTTGCACGTAGTCGCCGCGGAAGACCTCGACCCCGATCCGCAACAGGCCGTAGCCGACCAGGTAAAGCGCAAACGTCTGGCCTGCGAACCGCTTGTGCCGGAAGTGCCACGCGAGGCCGCCGTACAGCGCGAGGTTGAGCGCCGCTTCGTACAGCGGAGCGGGATGAACCCCGGCCCCCAGCGTGGCGTGGTCCATCGAGTAATGCACCGCCCACGGCAAACGCGTCGGCTGACCGTAACAGCATCCTTCGAAGAAACAACCGAACCGACCCAGCACTTGACCGAGGGCGATGCTCGGTGCCAGGACGTCGGCAAGACGCCAGAGCGGAAGCTTGTGGCGCCGGGCATAGAACACCGTGGCTAGCGCAGCGCCCAACAACCCGCCGTGAAACACCAACCCGCCATGCCGGATGGCGAAGATCTCCCAAAGCGGGCGGGCGGCAAATTCGTCTCGCCAGTAACCAACCACGTGGAACAGTCGAGCGCCAACGATCGCCCCCGCCATGAGCCACACGGTTAGATCGGCAACCGCTTCGCCGGAAAGACCCTCGAGCGGAGCCCGCCGGCTCGCGGTCCAGAGGCCCGCCAGAAAGCCGGCGACAATGAGCAGCCCGTACCAGTGGATCGTCAGGCCGCCAATGCTGAACGCGACCGGGTTCATCAGACCCGAGAATGCCCCGCTCACCTCGGAAATGCCAGAACGGAGTCCCCAATCCGCGTGCAAGCGTCCATGGCAGTTCAACTTCCTGGGCTCGAGCAGCCGCCTGGAGTTTTCGCGGATTTGGATGCCCGCCCCCAGGGCGGGCCACCCCGGAGCCGACACCCCACGCGCCTTCAAGGCGAAGACCCACCAGGAGCCGATGGCCAACGTTCGCGCCGCACGCGCTAGAGTCCTCGACTTGTGAAAGTCGATGCGATTGGGTCAAGTTTGGCGCCTGCCGTTCCAAACCCGCCCCCCCCGCCTCCGAGGACTCTACATTAGCGAGGCGCGGAAGAGAGGGTGGGCAGGCACAGCAGGATCCTCATGAGTCTGAGGACTCGACCTGGTCTGAGGCGCGCCTCGCTAGGCGAGGATCCGGGCCAGCGCTCCGCTCTTTCCCTCGAACCGCGCCTCTGGCACTCTCTCCCGTCATGCGGAACACGTCGGTCATGCGCCACTTGAGCCGGGTCGATCCCGTCCTCGGCGGGTGGATCCGGAGCGTGGGCCCCCTGCAGCTCGAAGTCCGTCGGCGGCCCCCGTTCGAGTCGCTCACCCAGGCCATCATCTACCAGCAGCTCAACAGCCGAGCCGCGGATGCCATCTTCGCCCGGTTCCGCTCGCTCTTTCCCCGAGCCCGCTTCCCTTCGCCCGGGCAGATCCTGAACTGCGGAGACACCAACCTCCGCGCGGCGGGTCTCTCCCGACAGAAAATCGGGTACTTGCGGGCGGTGGCCGAGTTCACGGTCCAGGGCCTGATGCCAACGCTCGAGCAGTGCATCGGGTGGTCCGATGACGACCTGATCCGTCATCTGACCCAAATCCAAGGGGTCGGGCCATGGACCGTCGAGATGCTCTTGATCTTTGACCTGGGACGGCCGGACGTGCTGCCGGTGCACGACCTCGGGCTGCGGGCGGCCTTCCAAGCGCTCTATCGCAAGCGGCAATTGCCGACGCCGAAGGCCTTCTTCGACCATGGCGAGCGCTGGCGCCCCCATCGCACGGCCGCCTCGCTCTACCTGTGGCGGGTCAGGGATGGCGACGGCGCCTGGGGCGAGGGCGATCCATCGAGGTGAGCCATCGTATGCAGCGGGCGCTGACGACAAGTCGGGTCTTGGGGATGGCGCTGCTGGCGGTCGCGGGCCTCGCCGCCGCGACGCATGAAGCCACCGACCCGGCCGCCGGGGAGCTGCGGCCCGCGGCCACCCGCAGCGAACGCTCCGGATTCGACGACGGTTACCGGGGCATCTGGTTCACCCTCGGCCAGGTCTCGGAGTACGGGGACAAGTACTCGGGCGGACTTGGCACCTACACCGCCAATCACGTGCCTCTGGCCGTGTACGCCCCGCGGGTCAACCGGACGTTCTTCGTCTATGGCGGCACCGTCAAAGGCCAGCGGCATCTCCTGATCATGGCCGCCTATTACGATCACACCCGGCACGTCGTGCCGCGCCCCACGATCGTCCATGACAAGCAGGGCGTGAACGACCCGCACGATAACGCCAGCCTCGCCCTGGATGACCAGGGGCATCTCTGGGTGTTCATCAGCGGTCGGGGCCGGACACGGCCCGGGTTCAAGTACCGCAGCCTGCGGCCATGGGACGTCTCGGCGTTCGAATGCCTCGAACAGGGGGAATTCACCTACCCGCAGCCGTGGCATGTCGCCGGCCGCGGCTTTGTCCACCTGTTCACCCAGTACACCCGGGGCCGGGAACTCTATTGGGAGACCAGCCCCGACGGCGTTCGCTGGAGCGAACCCCGTAAGCTGGCCGGTCTGGGAGGCCACTACCAGGTCAGCGCCGAGCATCAGGGCAAGATCGGCAGTTTCTTCAATCGCCACCCGGGCGGCAACGTCGACCGGCGCACCGACCTCTACTACGTCCAGACCGTGGACGGCGGGACGACATGGACCACCGTGGACGGCCGGGAGCTGCCGGTGCCGCTCGCCGAGGCCGACAACCCGGCGCGGGTCATCGACTACTCCGCCCAAGGTCGCCTGATGTACACGATGGACCTGCGCTTCGATCCCCAGGGTCACCCCGTCATGCTCTACCTCACGGCCTCCGGCTATCAACCGGGCCCCAAGAGCGGCCCCCGCGACTGGACCGTGACCCGATGGACCGGCGCGGCCTGGGAAACGCACGTCGTGTGCCAGTCGGATCATAACTATGACCTCGGCAGCCTGTTCCTGGGCGACTCCGAATGGACGATCCTCGGCCCGACCGAGCCCGGACCCCAACCGCACGGCACCGGCGGCGATGTCGCCCTCTGGGTCAGCCGGGACAAGGGCCAGACCTGGTCGATGCGGCGCCAGGTCACCCGAGACAGTCAATTCAACCACGCCTACGTCCGCCGCGCTCTCAACGCCCGGGACCCGTTCTGTGTCTTCTGGGCCGATGGCGATCCCAATCAGCTCAGCGTCTCAAGGCTGTACTTCGGGGATTCGACGGGTGTTCACTACTGGCAGCTGCCCTACGACATGCCCGGAGAATCCGCCACCCCCATCGCGATCAACCCTGCACCTCCCCCTGCCCATGAATGAAACCCCACGCGCCTCGCTCGTGACGATGATGCTGACGGCCCTGACAGTCGCCTCGGCACCGACCCCGGCCGTGGCCGGCGATTTCGGCGACGACGTCGCGTTTCTCCGGCAGCACACCCCCGTGGTGGTGCTGCGCGACCGCGCAGGCCTGGCGCAGGTGGCCCTCGCACCCGCCTGGCAAGGCCGCGTCATGACCAGCACCGCCGCCGGCGAGCGCGGTTCGAGCTTCGGCTGGATCAACCGTGACCTCATCCGCTCCGGCCAGAAACAGCCGCACATCAACGTCTACGGCGGCGAGGACCGCTTCTGGCTCGGCCCCGAGGGGGGCCAGTACTCGATCTTCTTCGCGCCCGGCGCGAAGTTCGAGGACGACGATTGGTATGTGCCGCCGGCGCTGGACACGATGCCCTACTCGATCGTGCGGCAGCGGCCTGACCGGGCGACGTTCGCCGCGCGCTTCGGACTGACGAATTACAGCGGCGCCAGGTTCGACGTCCGCGTAAACCGCGACGTGCGGTTGCTCTCCCCCGGAGCCGCATGGCGCGCCCTCGGCATCAAAGCCCGGCCCGGCGTCGGCATCGTCGCCTTCGAATCCGACCAGCGGCTCACCAACGCGGGACCGCAGCCCTGGCGCCGGGAGACCGGCCTGCTCTCGATCTGGATTCTCGGCATGTTCAATGCCTCGGCCGATTCGACCGTCGTCATCCCCTTCGAAAGCGGCCCCGAGGGCCCCGAGGACCTCAAGGGGGCACGCGGCCCGAAGGTCAAAGACACCTACTTCGGCAAAGTCCCCGCGGACCGGTTGGTCGTGCGGGACGACGTGCTGTTCTTCCGGGCGGATGCCCGCTATCGCTCGAAGATCGGCATTCCCCCCGCCCGCGCGAAGCCAATCCTGGGCAGCTATGACGCCGCGTCGCGCACACTGACCCTGGTGCGCTTCACCCTCCCCCGGAGAGCCGCCGATTACGTCAACTCGATGTGGACCCTCCAGGCCGATCCGTTCCGCGGGGATGTGGTCAACAGCTACAACGACGACGGCAAGCTGGGGGCCTTCTTCGAGCTCGAGACGTCATCGCCCGCCCTGGCCCTCCGGCCCGGAGCCTCCGCACGCCATCGCCATCAGACCATCCACCTCCAGGGCCCCGAGAGCGACCTGGATGCCATCGCCCGCGCCACGCTGGGCGTCCCCCTCGAGGCGATCCGCAACGCTTTCACCCCGTGAGCGCCGAGAGCGCCCAAGACCCGCGCCGCCGCACCCCACGCCATGAACGACTCCTCCGTCCCACGCCGGAATCGCCCCTCGCCCGCCGGAGCGCGCTCCTCGACCCGCCCCGCCGGCTTCACTCTCGACCGGCGCGACTTTCTCATCCTTGGCGGCCTCGCCGCAGCCGGTTTGAGTCTGAACCGGCTGCCGGTGATGGCAGGACCGTTCGATGCCGCCGACTGGAATCAGATCATCCCCGCCGACAAGAAGCTGCATCCGGACTGGGTCAAAGCCCTCTATGAACCCGGTGGCCCCGCCGTCTGCCGGAAGTCGCGCAACGAACTGCGCTACATCGGCATGCCCATCGGCGGCATCGGCTGCGGCACCTTGTACCTCGGCGGCGACGGCCGCCTCTGGAACTGGGATATCTTCAATCAGAAAACCGAGGGCGTCCTGCCGCGCCGGGTGAGCTGGAACGACGTGGGCATGACCTTCGACACCGGCGACCGCTTCATTCGCCCCCGCGACGGCGCGACGTTCGTCAAGCCCGCCGTCCAGGAGGAATCCCACAAGATCGCCCAGGGCTTCGCCCTCCGCGTCTCGAGCCGGGACGGGACCTTGCCCGATCGCCCCCTGGATGCCACCGGCTGGGCAGAGGTCGCGTTCACGGGGCAATACCCCATCGGCACGGTCGAGTATACCGACCCGTCCTGCCCGGTCGCCGTGAAGCTCGAGGCGTTCTCCCCCTTCATACCGCTCAACGCGGACGACTCGGGCCTGCCGGCGACCGTCTTCCATTTCACCGTCACGAATCAATCCCGGCAGCGAGTGTCGGTCACCCTCGCCGGCTGGCTGCAGAACGCCGCCTGCTTCTATTCGGCCGCCCCCGCGGACGGCCTGCGGAGGAACACCGTGCGGCGCGGCCGGCACCTGACACTCGTGGCCATGGACTACCGGACGGCCGGACCCGCCGCGGCCGACCGGCGCCCCGACATCCTGATCGACGACTTCGAGGGGGGCTACGAAAAGTGGAAAGCCGACGGCGCCGCCTTCGCCGCGGAGCCGGCAGACCGGGCGTCCATACCCGCGTATCAGGGGGATCTGGGCGGCCAGGGAGAGAAGGTGGTCAACTCCCACGCGAGCGCGCCGGGAGAGGGCATTGAGGCCAAAGACAACCAGACCGGCAAGCTCACCAGTGCGCCCTTCACCGTGCAGCGGAGACACCTCTCGTTCTACATCGGCGGCGGCCGCCGGGATGACGCCGGCTTGCGCCTGCTCGTCGGCGGCCAGGTCGTCAGGAGCGCCACCGGTCACAACGGCAACGCGATGCGCCGCGACTCGTTCGACATCGCGGAGTTCGAAGGCCGCCAGGCCGTGATCGAGATCGTCGACAACGCACAGGGTGGCTGGGGCAACGTCGGCGTCGATCACATCGTCCAAACGGATGCACCCCCCAAAGACGTGCCGCTGAACCAGGCGCCCGACTTCGGCACCATGGCCCTCGCCGTCCTCGGCAACGGCAAGGCCGCGCCCCAAGTGCCGCCGGACGGCCTGCCCGCCGCCGCCTTCGACGGCGCCCCCGGGGACGCGGCCGAAGCACCAGCACCCCTCGGCGCGGTGTCCCAGGAAAAGACCATCGGCCCCGGCAAGACCGCCGAATTCCGGTTCGTGCTCAGCTGGCATTTCCCGAACACGACGCTGCCCTGCCCGGACGCGCGCACGGGCAACTACTACGCCCGGCGGTTTGCCGATGCGACCGCGGTGGCGACCTACGTGGCGGCGGAGTTGCCGCGGCTCGAGTCCCTCACGCATCGGTGGCGGGAGACCTGGTACGATTCCACCCTGCCCCGCTGGTTCCTGGACCGGACGTTCGCGAACACCTCGACTCTCGCGACGACCACGGCCCACCGGTTCGGCAGCGGTCGATTCTGGGCCTGGGAAGGCGTCGGATGCTGCCCGGGCACCTGCACCCACGTCTGGCATTATGCCCAGGCCGTGGGACGCCTCTTCCCCGAGCTGGAACGGGACCTCCGCGAACGCGTCGATTTCGGCGTGGGATTCGACCCCGCCACCGGCGTCATCCGCCATCGCGCCGAAGGGACCGGTCCGGCCGTCGACGGCCAGTGCGGGCGCATTCTCGGCGCTTGGCGGGAACACCAGATGAGCGCCGATGGCGCCTTCCTCGACCGCGTCTGGCCTCGCGTGAAACAGGCGGTCGAGTACCTGATCCGGCACGACACGGACGGCGACGGCATCCTGGACGGCGCGCAGGAGAACACCCTCGACGCCGCCTGGTACGGCCAGATTGCCTGGATCACCTCCCTGGCGCTGGCCGCGCTCCGCGCCGCGGAGGCCATGGCCCGGGAACAGGGCGACGAGCCCTTCGCCGCCCGTTGCCACGCCCATTACGTAAAGGCGCGCGCCGCCGTCGAAAAGACCCTCTTCAACGGAGAGTACTTCTTCCAGATCCCCGATCCCCGACGCGAGAAAAGCCTCGGCACCTACGAAGCTTGTCACATCGACCAGGTCCACGGCCAAAGCTGGGCGTGGCAGGTGGCCCTGGGCCGCGTCCTCGATCGCGACAAGACGCTGAGCGCGCTGCGGGCGTTGTGGAAGTACAACTTCGCCCCCGACATCGGGCCATTCCGGAAGCAGTACACCGCCGGCCGACCCTACGCGCTCGCCGGCGACGCCGGCCTCGTCATGACGTCGAACCCGAAGCTGATCCCGAACGTCTACGGAACCCCGAGCTGGCAGATCGGGTACTTCAACGAGTGCATGACCGGGTTCGAACACCAGGTCGCTTCCCACATGATGGCCGAGGGCATGACCCTCGAGGCGCTCGCCATCACCCGCGCCATCCACGACCGCTATCACGCCACGCGCCGCAACCCTTACAACGAGGTCGAGTGCAGCGATCATTACGCCCGCGCCATGGCCAGCTACGGCACCTTCATCGCCGCCTGCGGCTTCGAGGTGCACGGACCCCAGCGGCACATCGGCTTCGCCCCGCGCCTGAGCCCCGAGAACTTCCGGGCCGCGTTCACCGCGCCCGAGGGCTGGGGCAGCTTCCGCCAGAAGGCGAATCGCGAAGGACTCGAAGGCGAACTCCGTGTGGCCTGGGGACAGCTGCGGCTGCGGACCATCGCCCTCGAAGCCCCGGAGGGCGTCGCCTGGACCCGCGTCCGCGTGACGATCGGGGGACGCCGGCAGGCGGCCACGCTGTTCGCCGCCGCACGCCGCCTCGAGGTCCGGCTCGCCAACGAAACCCTGGTCCGGCCCGGCCAGTCGCTCCGGATCGACATCGGCTAACCCGCCGCGGTCAGCCCCCGCGGCTACAGACGCAGTCCGCGATGACGTGATTCCCCTTGCCAGAAAATGTCCACCAACAGGTTGTCTCCCTCGCCCCCTCGACTGCGCTCGGGGGAGAGGACCGGCGCGCGGATTCGATTTAGGGGTCGGCGTTCGCGAACTGCTGTTCGCCGCAGGCAAACCCATTGTCCCATCGCAGTCTGTGAAAAAGGCGTGGAGTCCTCGTCCAGGCTTTACGCGAGGGTCCGGGTCACGGCTCGGCGCGGAGGGTGACGATTCCCCACGCGGGGACAGCGACCGGTCCGTCGACCTGCTCGAGCGGGCGCTCGCCGGCGTTGCTGAGCCACAGCCTCTTTGGCGCCGGGTCGGCCCACTCGAGCCGGGCCCGCGCGGGCTTGCCGGACACTCCGAACAGCCGGACGATCCAGCCCTTGCCGTCCTCGGCCGGCTTGAGCGTCGTGACTTGGACGGCGCCCGAGGTCGAGTCGCTGACGACGCGGACGCGGGGTTGGCCGGGTAGAGCGCCGCGAGCGGGCAGGGCCAACAACGGCTGGGCGATCTGCTGGGCCGCGCGGGCCGCCTCGACCGCGTCGAATCCACCCTCGTGCGGCAGAAGATAGAACCGGAACACCGTCGGGCCTTCCTGATCGGAGCGATAGTTCGTGTGCCAGTGGTTGTTCATGGCCCATGAGTAGATCGTTTGTGTCGGCTCGAGCCGGTCGATCCACGCGTCCGGATTCGTCTGGGAACCGATGAGGTTGGCCGTGATGCCGCCCACCTGGACCAGGGGCGCGTCGGGCGTGAGCCAGGTGACGCCGAATCGGTCGTTCGAGACATCCACCCACCGCTGGACGGTGAACCAGTTCTTGCAGGCCCCCGGGATCTGGTCGAGCTCGGGCCGGACCACGGCCCACGGGACGTCCATGCGGATCACGCCGTCCGGAACGTTGAATCCGAACCCGAAATGGACGCCCTCTTTCGTCCGCACCCGGGCTTTGTCCACCGTGTTGATGATCTCGACGTCGTTGCGGAGGGCGTGCAGGCGGTACTCGCGGGTCAGCCGGCGACAGCCCGGAGCCGCGGACTCGACGACGAGCGAGGCGATGAGCGGGCCGGTCTCCTTCGCGGTGATCTTGACGGGGCCGTTGCGCTGAAGGCCCTTCAAATCGGAGCCGGGAAGGTAGAAGTAATCGTTCAGCGCGGTCGGCGCGGCAGAGTTCACGAGCTCGTGTTCACCGAACTTCAGGCTCGCGATCGCACCCGTCCGCTCATCCAGTCGGAGCACGACGGACCGGGCAACCGCCGACGAAGCCGATGTGAGTGTGAAACCCTCGACGCGCACGGCCGGGAAGTGGGTTGCGATGGTCGCGGGCGGGGCGTCCGCGATGTAGAACCGCGCCTGCGCGAACGGGCCGAAACAGGGCCGAAACACGAGCTCACCCGTGGTCAACCGCTGGGACACACGGGTAACGGTGCCCGTGGGCGACCCAAGGACGGCATCACCGGCCTTCGAGAGTTCCCCGGGGACAACGACCAGGTTGTAGCAGGCATCGCCCGGGGACGCCGTGTTCACAACGTCGATCGCCTGCACGCGCCGCGGCCGGCCATCGGCGCCGGCTCGAGAAGCGCCGGACTCGGCCACGAGCGGTCCGCGCGCGGCGTCGGCGTCGGCCAGCAGCTTCCGCGACTGGGCGTCGGCATCGAGGGCGAAGGCCTGTTTGATGCGCCATTGGTCCCTCACGAAGGGCGCGTCCGGTTCCGAGATGCTGTTATGGGCGCCCCAGGTGTGTTCGTCGTAGAGCAGGACGTTCCGCCACGCCTGGTAGAACGCGTCGGCGGGATAGGCGGAAGGACTCGAGAGTCCGAAGAGGGTCTCGGCCTGAACGAGGCGTGCGGCGGAGGCGCGGTTCAGAGCGGTCTCGCGGGCGGACGAGGCAGCGCCATCTTCCCAGTAAGGGGTGAAATCGCCCCGGGCGGTCGGCAGCCGGGCGCCGTACTTTTGCTCGAAGTCGCGGAACATGTCGTCGGTGGTGGCGATGACGAGCCGGGGGTAGGCATGGGTTTCGTTCCAGGCCTTGACTTTCTCGGCAAAACCGACGTCCGGCGCGCCGTTGTCACCCAGGCAATGGCGGACCTGGACCATGTCGTACGGGTAATTCCGGTGTTCGAGCGCGGCGAGGTACTCGAGCAATCGTTCCGGCGACTGGAACACTTGATAGTAACCGGTGCCGGTCATCCAGACGAGCACCTTGTCTTCAGGGTTGGGCCCGATCCACCAGAACGGTTTGTCGCCCCACGCGACGCTGGTGCGGCCAATGCGGTCGCCGCCGTTGGGGCCGACCGAGAAGTACTTCACGCCACTGTGGGCGAACGTCGGGACCATGCCCCAGGTATAACCCGGCACGTCGGTGATCATCGCCGACTGGATCGGGGCGCCGACGCGCTGTCCGAGGGCTTGAGCGAACCCGACGAGGCGGAGGAGCTCCTCGGGGCTGCAGAGGCCGGTCAATTGGTTTCCGTACAGCGCCTGGAGCCCGACCTGCCCAGCCTTGACGGCGTCGAGGAACGCCTGCTGCTTCTCCGGCGTGGCTTGGCGCAGGTAGCTGTCCATGGCCCAGAGCACCTCGACGTTCCACTTGAACCGGCAGCCGGGCGGGTAGTCCGCCGTGCGACGCGCAGTGTCGATCGCCATCTCGAGGTACTTCCATTGGGCGCGCTCGACGTCGGTTTGAACATGGGTGTAGCCAATGTCGACGTGGGAATGGGGCAGGAGGTAGACGACCCACTTGCGCACCGGCTCGAGACGAACGGCCTGGGTCCCGACCGTCTTGCCGCCGACCTCGACGGACACCGTGACATCCGTCGGCTGCGCGACGGCGGGGACGGGGATCTTGAGGGACTGTGCGCCCGGACGCAGCTTCAGGGACTGGGCGGGCGTGCCCGTCGCCGTGACCCGCGCGGTCGCCTCGTCGCCAAGGTGGCGCAGGGTGACCTCGAGGATCTGGACGAGCCGGCCGTCCTGCTCGACCAACACCGGCGCCGACCGGGCCCCGGACACGATCGTGCCCTGCACGCCGCCCAGTTGCGCCCCGGGAGGCGTCTCGAGCGCGACCCAATCGTACAGGAACCAGCTTCCGTCCACGGTGGTAATCGCCACCTCGTTCGCCTCGGCACGCAGCACCGAGGTCGGAAACGTCAGCACCCAGCGGTGTTCCCGTCCCCTGGCGGGGTCGCCGAAGATCGACGCGTCGCCGGCGCCCCGGGGCAACTGCTGGTGGAACTCCCGGCCATTGATGGCGACGCGGACTTTGGGCGGAGCGCCTGCATGGGTGTCCACGAGGTCCAGTGTCAGGTGGCAGTCGCCGGCCTGCGGCAGCGCCTTTAACCCGAAGACGACCGAGAAGGTGTGGGAGCGCGAGCCGGCCCACGAATCCGCCGGACCGGGATGTACATAGGGCCAATCGACGTTCGCCGCCGACCGGCCCGCCTCGATGAAACCGTCGTGGCGGAACTCGCCGTAGCGGTTCGGAGCGAGCGCGAACTCACGGTTGTCGTTGTCCGGCTTGCCGATCTCCCACAGGAAACCGGCTGCCGACAACGGCACGGCGGCGAGAAGGGCGACGAGGCGCGCCGGGCCGAGCCGGACGCGGTGGCGGAGGCCGCGAGCAAGGGATCGCTGTGTCATGGCCCCAAGGAAAACCGTTCCCAACCCAATTCGCGAACACTTTCTCGCGCGGCGCGCCTCAGACCCGGCCGCGTCCGGCGCCGACGGTCCTGCGGCTCGCCGGCGCCATGGGGCGCGGACCAAATCCGCGCGTAAGCGTCCCTTGCGGCTCAACCTGCTGGGCTGGACCAAGCGCCTTTAGCCGCCCAGTCCGGGGGTTTCGCGGATTTGGAAGCCCGCCCCCGGGGCGGGCCCATTCCCTCCAACCCCCATAGAGCCCGGTCGCTCGCGGGCGGGCCACCCCGGAGCCGACACCCCACGCGCCTACGAGGCGAAAACCCAGCAGGAGCCGATGGCGTACGTTCGCGCCGCAGGCGTTAGGCGAGGATCCGGGCGCGGACTTGACCATGCCCGAGAATTTGATAATCTGATTCTATGAGAGTGAGGACGATCACGGTCACCGAGGCGGCCCGCAATTTCGCCGAGTGCGTGAACCGGGCGCATTACCAACGCACGACGTTCGTCCTGTTGAAGAATGGCAGGCCCTTCGCCCGCATCGAACCCGACCGCGAGGAGTCTTGCACGGGGCGGGATCTGGCGGCAGCGCTGGCTCGCGCCGACCTGTCGGCGGAACACGCCAGGGACTGGCACCGCGACCTGCGGGCCGCCCGCAAAACCCTCCAGACACCGGAGGACAAATGGCGGTAATGCTCGATGCCGATGTCATCATCCGGGGGGAAAAGGGGGCCTTCGACCTTCGGGCCTGGTTGGAGAGCAAGCCGGACGAGGTGTTCGAGGTGGCGACCATCACCGTGGCGGAGTTGTGGCACGGCGTGGAAAGGGCTGACCTGGCGCGCAAAGCCCGACGCCAGCAGTACTTGCAGCGCGTGTTGGCACCGCTGCCGGTCGTTCCCTACACCGAGGAGATCGCCCACGAGCACGCCCGGATCTGGGCGCAACTCGAGGCGTCCGGCAAGAGAATCGGTGCCTACGACCTGATCGTGGCTGCCACGGCGTTGTCACGAGGCAGCGAGCTGGCGACGTTCAGCCGACGCCATTTCGATTGTGTCCCCGGACTCCAAGTGATCGAGCCGCGTTAGGGACTATCGGCTCGGCCTCAGCCGATAGAACTGAGTGTCGCCATCCGGCCTTTCGTAGGCCGCGTTCTCCGCGCCTTCGACCTTGACCGTCAAGCCTGCGTCGGACCACCCGGCCTGCGGCGCGCTATGACGCTCGAGTGTGTAGCCGATGCAAGCGCTCGGCCAGGCAATGCGAACCTGATCTCCCACCCGCGCGATGCTCAGCGTCGCCGCGGGAGGCAAGTCCCCGATGCCCACGGCGTCGATCGACGCATCGATACCGGCGGTCAGGTGCAGCACGTACTCGATGTACGCGATCTTCGTCCAATCCGGCGTGCCGTTGGCGATCAAGTCGGCTCTTCCGAGGTAAAGGTCGGGTTCGCGTGTGAACGTGGCCAGGCCAGGCCAGGTCACGGTCTTGGTCCATGAATCGCCATCGGCATCCATGATCGTGAAATCCAGGGTGAGGGTGAGATCATGAACCACGCCGTTCACGATCAGGCCGATGTCGTCGAGGGAATCGAGGGTTGCCGAGCCGGCCGTGGGTGTGTACCGGAGGGCGAGCGTGCCGTGCGTTTCCACAAGTCCAGTCATGGCAAAGCCAAGCAAGCCATTGGCGCACCACTCCGCCATGCCGACAGGCCCGCTCGATTGGAGTGTGGCGGCCCGATGCCAGCCGCTGGGATTGACATAGGGTGTCCCCCACACCTGCGAAAAGGCCCCGGAGCCACCATCGCCATCGCCATCGGTGAACTCATCGAGGATGGTGATCTTCGGGGTGTCATTGTCCTTGATCTCCACGGTTGCACTTGCAGTGCTGCCCACCGTGTATCCGGTCCCGGTCTCGATCGTCACAATCACGGTCTCCACGTCTTCAATGACTGTGTCGTCGGTCACCGTCACCGTCCTGGTGGCCGTCGGCGATCCCGCCGGGAACGTCACGCTCGAGCCCAGCGCGGCGTAGTCCGCTCCGGGACTTGCTGTTCCTTCCATCTTGATGCCGACTGTCAGTTCACTATCGGTCGGCCCGCTGCGCGTGAACGTGAAGAGACCGGGGTCCGAAGGCTCCTGGGCCGTTGAGTCTGTCGCGGAGACGGTAACCACAGGAAGCTCTGTCAATTTGCCCATGCCCAGACTCCGAATGTAGACGTCGGCGCCGGACACCATATGGAAGATGTACTCGATATGGGACACCTTTCTCCAATCAGGTGTTCCGATGAGGACGAGCTCGTTGCTTGACAACTCAAGATCTGGTTCCCAGACCAACGTGGTCGCAGGCCAATACACGGTCCGTGTCCATGCGTCACCGTCGGTGTCAACGATTCTGAAGTCCAGGGTCACGGGGCTGTCATGCACCAACCCATGCACCCTCAAGCCGATCGCGGTCGGAGAATCGATAACCAACCCCCCTGCTGAAGGACTGTACGTTAACTTCAGCAACCCTTCGCCGCTCGCCATTTGCGTGTAACTGAGGCCATCGGTCGTCTGCACCGTGTTTCCAATCCCCGTTCCAGTGACACGCAGTAACATCTCCCTAGCCCATTTGCTTGGGTACACACTGAGCGCCAGCAAGGGTCCATTGTAGCAGGGAGCCATGCAACTCATGCCCGGTTGGCCATCAGTGAAGTCATCGATAGTAACCGGCTCAGCGCCTGCACATAGGCGTGCTCCCACCACGCTCAACGTGAACAGACGCAAGAGGACGCCATCAGACTTTGGGACGAGGGAGCGAGGATTGGGAAGGGCTCGAGGCGGCCCGGACATCGCTTGCGTAGTGCATTGGTCGTGTGCAGTCATACAACTCCAGCTACTTTGCAGTTGGCTTAGTATTAACTTTCGTAGTGAGACGGCCGCGCGCACGCCTTCGAGGCACCCACAGCTCGGCTTCAGCCTCACTTGACAGCGGGTGATTTCATCACGGATCACACTTCGATTCTGATCCTGAAGATCCCGTCACTGGCGAACAACAGCGTCTCGCCATTCGAGGGATCCACCGTCCACGCCCAGACCTGACCCAGGGCTGAAATGTCGCCCGTCGCGGGCAGCCGGCGCGGCCGATCGTCAATCCCCGGTCGAAGCAGGCACATGCTCGCCGGATCCGGATCCAGATCCGGACCGTAGGTGGGGCTGAGCATCACCACCAAACCCTGCAACTCCGGGTGATGCACAGCCAGCCTGACGCGCGCGAGATTCAAGTGGCCGAGAGGCAGCAATTGCCGCCAACGATTGGTCTTGAGGTCCAACTCCCAGACATCATCGAGGTTATGAAATCGTCCGTCAAAGCCGGGCAGATCAGGGAACCTCTCTGCTTGTTTGCCCGAGGGGCTCCCCAAGCCGCCGACCAGGTAGACGTGCTCGCCGCTCGGATCCTGGACCAAGGGCAGCCCGAGCGAGCGGGGCCAGGGTGTCGCCTGGGGCCGGTTCGGCTCGATCTCGATCCACCGGCGTTTTGCTTCGTCGAACTCATGGCGGTCATTTCGGACGGCAAGGTAACCGTATCCCCCGAAGACGCCGATCCGCCGCGTAACCGGATTCCAATAGGCTCTTGCCCCGAAGTGCATCTTGTCTGTCGGGCCACCTCCCAGCCGCGCCAGGGCGAGTGTCTGCGGGTTCATGGAGAACACCTCGCCGTAGCCGCCTTCAATCGCCCACAACTGACGTGTCCCCGGGTGCAGGATGGTGCAAGGGCTGGTGAGTGGCAGATCAGGCATCGCCTTGCCGTCCATCGAGAAGTCGTCGAGGTTCAGACTGAAGAAGACGCATCCTTTCTTCGCTTCCGCAAGCGAGTAGATCCGCCGCCGATCCCAATCGACGGTTTGGGCGTTCCCTTCCCACAACTCGACATTGAAGCCCTCAGCTCGCACCCGCCGCCAGACCGCCCGGGCCGGTGCTCTCAGCCAACGGGATCCCACGAACGCCGCGGCCGTCAATCCAATCGCCGCGGCCGCCCCCACAAGCCACAAGCGCCGGTTCACCCCGCACCGTTTCTCGAGCGCCGCTTCGAGTGCTTCCCCGAACTCCGCCGCCGACCGAAACCGCCGACTCGGTTGACTGTGACACGCCCGCAGCAGGACTTGGTTTAGTCGACTCCCGCAGCCATGCCAATCCGCCGAATCCAGCACCGCCCGCGGCAGCGATGGATACTCGAGCCGACTCCGTCCCGTCCAGACCTCATAGAGAGTCTTCCCCAGAGCAAACAAGTCCGCAGCAGAATCGTTGGTACCTTCGAGAGGTTTGAAACCTTCGGTCCCGCTGAAATCAGGCTCCGCCCCGGGTTCGCCGACCAGTCCATAATCCCCAAGGTGCGGCGCACCACCCAGGAACATCACGTTCGCCGGTTTCACGTCGCGGTGCACCAGACCTTCCGCATGCAGCACCCCTAACGCTTTCGCGAGACTCAATCCCCACCGCGCCACTTGCTCCGCTCCAGCCGGGATCTTCTCGACGATCCATGACCGCATGGTCAGCGGTGTGTACTGCTGCCGGCCCGCTTCCTCGGTCACCGGCGGCAGCCCCGGCAGGTTGTCCGCCAGCGGCATCGCCTCCCACACTTGCCCCTGATCCGTGACCCCATGAGACAACAGCGCGACCAGACCCGGATGCGACGTCAGCGGCTGGAGTCGCGCGTACCGGGCCGCAATCGCAGCCAGCTTCGAGGGATCACTGGGCACCTGCACCTTCAGCGCGCGCAACGTGCCTTGGGTGTCCGCTGCCATGCAAACTCGAGATCCCTCCCGCTCGGAAAGCACCCGCAAGACGCTGTGCCCCGCAATCTCGCTGCTGCTTCTCGGATCGGTTGCGGACATCAGCTTTCCCTGCGCTCAAGGTGTGAACGGCCGGCTGAGCAGCGCCTGCCATTCCGCTCGCAGACGGCGTATCAACCGATGATGCACGACCCACACGTTGGCGGCCGAGGTGCCAAAACGCTCCGCTACGGTCCGGGCGTCCATCCCCTCGATCGCGTTGGCCTCGAAGATCTGCCAGTGACGCGGCTTCACGTCCACGCGAACCCGGGCCAGGCAGACCTCGAGCATGCGCTGTTCGAGTTCCGCCTGGGCCTGGGGATCCGCTGCGGGATTGACAACGCCCGCCACCAACTCGCTCAGGTAGACACAGGCCGCCTCCGGCAGCCGCGAGCGCCGGCGCTCGTGCCAGATCACCAGAATGCGCTGATTGACAATCTGGTTGAGCCACGTCCGGAACCGGCAGACCGTGCGATCGTATTCGAATCTCGGAAGGTATGTGGCGACCTTGATCATGGTCGCCTGCACGACGTCCTCGGCTTCTTCGGCTGTCAAACCGCTGCGCCGGGCGTGCGCCGCGATGCCGGGCGCGTAGAGCCGATAGAACTCCTGCCAGCCCGCGTCCTCCCGCCAGTCCTTCACCCGGCGCAGCAGCTCCTCATCTGTGGTCGTGGCACTTAGCATGGTCTCGTACCCACCGGTCCCTGGCACTCCCGTCCGCTCATGGCGCTTCCATCGCCCTGTAAAACCTCGGAGCCGGTCCACCGGCGGCGGGATCCCGGAACTGTGTCACGCCCAGCGCGTTCGTCAACGTCAGCAGTTCCTTCCACGTCTGCAGATCCTCTGACACCTCCACCCGGTACACCTTCCCCCACTTGCCCGTCAGCAGCAGCAGCGCTGCCCCATCGTGCAGCGCCCCGCCGCACGTCCACGGCTCCAAC
Organism: Verrucomicrobiota bacterium; assembly: GCA_029556615.1. Classification (GTDB taxonomy): domain Bacteria; phylum Verrucomicrobiota; class Verrucomicrobiia; order Limisphaerales; family J093; genus JAKQDD01. The sequence goes on from JAKQDD010000168.1 coordinate 18,693, forward strand.
CGAGGTCGTGTCGTGAACTTCGCCCACACCACCTTGCTCCCGTCCAACATCACAGAGAGCGAGTTCTCCACCCCGTCTGCATCCCCTTCCCACCCCACAAACTCTTGGCCCGCCTGCGGCACCGCCGTCAGCGTCACCAGCGTCCCGCTCGGTTGACGATTGCCTCGCGGGCTCACCGTCACCTGCCCCATCCCCTCCGGCAGCACCACCACCGACACCTGTCCCGCCGTCAACGGTTGGAAGCTCGCCCCCACCGTCAGAAACGCGCTCTGTACCTCGTAGTTCAGCGGATTGGCCGACCCGCTGAAGGACCCCGTCCAGTTCGCAAAGTAATACCCCGCCGCCGGGATCGCCCGCATCTGAACCGTGTACCCCGCCGGGTACAGCGCCGCCTCCGGCACCCGCTCGATCGTCCCATTGACCGTCGTCCCCGCCGGCAGCTCCGTCCCAAACCGCGCTTCCACGCACCGGTCTGCGTTCATGACCAGCGGCATGTTCGGGTTCGTCCCCTCCAGATCCCCCAGCCAGTCCAGGAACGTCCAGCCCCCCGCCGCCACCACGCTCACCTGCACCGTCGCGTTGCTCGCGTAGTTCTGCAGATAC
>JAKQDD010000198.1 GCA_029556615.1 Verrucomicrobiota bacterium
GGACCCGTCGCCCGTCGTGATCGTGTCGTTGCCACCGATGCCCCCATCCACGCTCAGCACCAGGTCCAGATCCGCCGCGTTGAGGTCCGCGCCTGCCGTAGTGGTGCGATCAGCTCGTGTGTAGTCCAGTTGCCCGTTGTCCCCCAGGATGAGGTTTCCGGCATCGAGCGCATCCGTCGTCTCGCCAAGGTTCGCGGTGATGATGTCACCGCCCGCGCCGCCCAAAATGATGTCGGCCCCGATACCGGTCTTGATCGTGTCGTTCCCACCGTCCGAACTGCTCGTCGTCTCGACCAGCCCAAGGCTCATCGGTATTCCGCCAAGCTGCGGAGCATCCTGTGAGGAGGCGGTAATCCTGCCCGAGTCCCCAATCACCAGGTTGTCCCCATCACCCGCCTCAAGCGTATCGCCGTACCGGCCGCCCACGATCAAATCCGACCCCGAGCCACTCGTAATGTGGTCCACACCGCCATACAGACTCGTCGAACTGCTCTCGACAAGGTCGATGTCCGAGGGATTACCATCTGCCGTCACGTAGTCAATCAATCCATCGTCGCCCAGCACGATGTTGTTGCCCGCGCCCGCATCGATGGTGTCAGCGCCCGGGCCGCCGAAGACAATGTCCGATTCGTCTCCGGCGAAGATGGTGTCGTTGCTCGTCACATCCGCTGTAGCGGCTGGTGTGGCCAATTGCGTGATGGTCGATTCGTCGTCAGCGTAGGTCACAATGCCAATGTCGCCGAAGATGATGTCCGCTCCGTCCCCACCATAGACCACGTCGTCGCCTGTCAGTCCGATGATGATGTCGTTGCCATCGTTGCCTGAGTCGAACGGCACGGCGAGGCGGTAAGCGTCGGCGAGGCCGTCGGTCTTGTCGCCGGCTCCCGCGTTGCCGAGAACGGTGGCCGCCGCTGATTCAGCGTGAATGCCATCGGTGAAGTACAGCGCGCGTCCGGCATCACCGAAGACCAGATCGTTGCCTTGACCAGCGGTGATCCAATCGTTCCCCGCGCCGCCGAAGACGACCAGCGGCAGCGTGGAAGCCGAGGCGTCGACGGTGTCATCTCCCGCCTGGGTGTTGAGGACAAAGAAGCCGTCGGTCCCCGCGTCGAGCGAGACGGTCACGCGGTCATTCCCCGCTCCCGTGTTCACGGTAGTGATGGTGCGGAGCGTGCTCTCGTCATCGTCGCACCGATGTGTGCCATCGATGGCGAGGGTGTCGTCGCCGGAGCCAGTCCAAACAGTGATGCCACCGGTGAAGTTGCCGTCCGTGGCGGCGCGGTACGTGATCGCCGCCGGCGCCAGACCGGTGACGTAGATCTCCGCGTCCGTGGGCAGGCCGTTGTGCAGCGCCGCATCATAAGTGTCAGTGATCTCGATGTCCGTATCGCCCGCGGTGGCGGCCTCATCGCTGATCATCAGCACGTGCTTCCCGGAGCCGGCGTCGATGTTCAGCGCCCCGGCGATTGCATCGAGGTCACCCGCCAAGGCGTCGGGTGTGCCGGTCACCCCGACATCCGCCGCCGAGGAAACGTAGAACCGGTCATCCCCATCGTGTCCAAAGACATGGGTGGTCGAGGATGTGCCCTGGACATTGAGCACGTCGTCACCCGAACCCAGGTCAATGTTGAGGACGGTGATCGAGTAGTAATTGATGCCATGGAGGCGCGAGGCGAGCGTCACGGTCCCTGTCAGGCTCCCAGTCTTGGTCAGGCTCGCAGTGTCGATGTCCGCCGCAGTCAGCGCCAGGTTCCTGTGCTCGCCCTGGAACCAGAGGATGAACACGTTACCGTGCCTGGCGACGGCGACGTTGTCCGTGTACGGCAGGTCGGGATTCGTGTTGTTCGGATTCAGGATGGGATCAAGGGCGGCCAGCAGGTCATCGGCCGAGGCGTCGAACGCGATCGCGTCCGTGGTTTGACCGAGCAGGGTGAGGGTGAACGTGCCACCCGTCGCGTCAACCGTCAGTGTCTGGGCACTGTTCCGGGAGGGTGCGATCGTGCCATCGCGCACTGTGCTGATCCTGACATCCACCGAGGCACCCGGATTCGGCTCGAGATTCGTTTCTTCGCGGCTCTCTCCCCAGGTGAGCTTCTCGAAGTCGACGCCCACCAGGCTGCGCACAAACGTGACGGTATAGGTCACATCCGTGGCCGTGCGCAACGCGGTCACGTCAACGTCGTTGCTCCCATACAACGTGCGCAACTGTGCCTCGACCTGTGCGGCGGTGTAACTGTAGTCGAGACTCACCACGCCGTAGCCGTCGTAGCGGGTGATCGCGTCATCATCCAAATCCGGGAGTCCCGACTCAATTCCGTAGCCGTCTGCGCGGAGCAGATACGTCCCGCTCTTGGCCTGGACGAACACGGTCTGCACTTCGGCGACACTTGGCATATCGAGGCCGGTCAACGTCGTGCCTGTCAGCCAGCCGACGTTGGCATTGGCATCGCCGCTGTCGTCGACGTTCACAATGTTGCTTCCCTCGCCCCCGTCGAGCACGAGCAATCCGCTGATCCGATCCACCAGCAGGTCGTCGTCGGCGACATGGATGGTGTCGTTGCCGGCATCGGTGTTGACGGCGGTATGCCCGGCGATGGTCTTGACACTGACGGTGTCGTCGCCGCGGCCGGCACTCAAGGTGGTGGTGCCGGCGTGCGTTGATTCGATCACGAACTCATCGTCGCCGAACCCGAGCTCGATCCTGAGCGCCTCGAAGTTGCGGTAGGTGATTCCGCCCGCGAACACCTCGTCGTTGATGATCGTCTCGCCGCCCATGCCCAGACCGCTCACGTGATCCTCCGTCAACGTCCCGACGTCGGCGGCCGGGCTGTCGCCATTGCGGAGGATCAAGGTGTCGACCTGATCCCCTTCCACCACCAGGACATTCGGATTGACCGGCCGATAGAAATAATAGTCGCCCGCTTCCGGCATGATGCCTTCCGGCCACCCTTCAGTGAACGTCACCGTGAAGCCGTCTTCAGAGACCGACGCGACGTCCATGACGACTTCCGCGGCAGCGCCATTGAGGAAGACGAACTGGTACAGGTGGTCTTTCATCCGCGGGTCGAAGCCAGGCGCGATCCCGTAGTCATGGTCCGGATCCACGTGCGTGGCGTTCAAGTCCGTGAGCGTTGCTCGCACAATCCCATCGTCCCCTTCCACCGTGTCTACCGCCCCCACATCGCCGTCCTTGAGCGGGTAGTTGTTCTCGCCCGGCAGGAGGTAGGGGTTTGTCAGCGAGATTTCCTGGCTGACCCGTAGCCCGCCATTGACGAACAGCGGGCCGCGGATTCCATTGACTCGCTGCTCAGGCGAGGCAAACACCAGGGCGTCGCTGCCGTCCACGATCGCGTCGTCGAGCGCCATCACGGTAACCGTCTGCGCGCAGTTCCAGTTCGACGACGTGAACAGCAGTTGCGGGGTCACGACCACGGTTCCCGTCCCCGCATCCGAAACCGAGGCCTTTGCGAAGACCGCGCCCTGCGCGAAGAATGAGGCTGACGACGTGATCACAAGGCTCTCGGGCGCGCTGGCATCCACGACAGCCGTGTAACCGTCGATCTCGGCAAAGGCCTCCTGCAGACCCAGCGCCACGTCGGCCAGACTGCCGTCGTTTGCATCGACGGTGTAGCTGACGGTTACCGTCTCCGTGAGCCCGGCAGTGGTGAGGGTGATTGTCCATTCCTCGCCTTCCACCGCGGCTCCGTTCAGCGTGATCAGGGCTCGAGGCGTGGCAACCTCCACCTGCAGGGCTTCGTTCTGCCCGTTGTTCGCGCTCGGCTCGAACGCGAGCGCCGAGTTGTAGGTCCGGGTCGGCAACGGCACCACATTCACGACCACGTCACTGGCAGGCGGGGTCGTCAGCATCACGGTGTAGGTATCGGTGACCGGCGCGTACGTCGGGAATTCCGTGCCCATCTGGTAGGTGATCTCGAACTTGCTCGTGTCATCGGGTGCCGTACTCCAAGCCCGGTCAAGGACGTACTGCCGGGTTTCGGCATCGTACCCCATGATGAGGGCGCTCTGGCCCGCGCCGGTTCCCTCGACGATCGTGAGCGTCTTGCCGGTCAGCGCGATGGCGTCCGTATTGACGGCGTGCCGCTGCAAGGACGTGATGAGGTTGTAGGACTGACCGGGCTGAACGCCGGTCCAATGATCGTGGAAGTAGGGGTTGTCCACCGCGTAGTCGACATAGGCCCCGACCCGGATCATGTAGGTGCCCTCCTCTTTGAACTCGTAGGCCAGGAAGGCGTCGCGGGTGTTGTCACTCCCCGCATCGGGTTTGCCCGGATGTCCCTCCAGGCCGAACCAGTCGAACGCCAGGAGGTTCTGGTCGGAGTCAAACAACTCGAGGGTCGTGCTGACCTTGTAGGCATAAGAATAGGCGGCGTACGGGAATCCGCTGATCCAGAGGTACACGTACTTGGAAATCCCTTCGATGAGCGCGCTGCGGTCAATGTCGAACACGCCCTGGACGGTCGCCGAGCCGCGCCGGAGGTTCAGCGTGAACGGATCCTCACCGTTGTCAGTTGCCTTGTCCTCGATCGTGAACGCGGCATGCGACCCCAACGTGGCTTTGAAGGGGGCGGAGGTATCGGCGTTGACGAGCGCGACCAGCTGCTCCGCCACGGTGCTCAGGCTGCGTTGGTTGGAGGGAAGAGTGATCGACGGGGTGTAGCTGTACGTTCGCCCGTCAACGGTCAACACCCAGGTCTCGCCCGCCACGAAGTCGCCGTCGAGTTGGACCGTCACACTGAACCAATGCTCGCTGTTGTCCGCGACTTGCTCGTTCGGGTCCGCCGAGTAGGCCTTGGCCCGCGTTTGCTGCAGCAGCCCCACATCGAGCAGATCCCCGCTGCTCGACTTGACCGAGAGCAGCCTGCCCTCCGCGTGGACGGTATACCCGGCCGCCTCGAGTTTCTCGGCCAAGCTCGCCGCCACATCCGCCAATTCAGGGTTGGCGCCGGCGACGAACGGATAATCAGTCCCGTCCACCGTCACGGTCCACACGTCGCCGGTCTCGATCGTCAGGTTCTGGTCAACCTCGATCACCTGGTTCCAACCGAGTGCGATTGTGCCGCTGAGGGTCGCGGAGCCGTGGCCGGCCGCGGGTATGACCTCGAGGGTGACCGTGAACGTCCCGCCGGTCAGGCTGACAACCACCATGGCCCCATCCACCGCAGCGGCCAGCAAGCCGGTCACCGCATCGACGTCGGCCGCGAACGCCGCCGCCAGGGTGCTCAGGGTGTCCTCGGCTCCCACGGTGTGGCTGTAGGAGGTACCGTCCACGGTCAGCTCCCAGCTGTCTCCTTCGTTCGGTGTGCCGCTCAGCGTGATCCTGGCCGTCGCGGCGGTCGTTGCATCCAACACCATCGACCCGGCAGAGGAACTGCCGACGACGGGGCTCAGGGTGCCACCGTCCAGCCGCACGATCAACAAGCTGGCGCCAATGGCGACGGCCGCATACCCCTCCGCGGCATCCAATTGGCCGGCCAGATCGAGGGCGATGCTGCTGAGCGTGTCACCGTCCTTCACGACATGGGAGTAATCGGTCCCGCCCAGCGTCGCCGTCCACGTCTCACTCTCGTTAACGGTGCCCGACAGCGCGACGGACGCGGCGGTTGCCGTGGTGCTGACCGTCGCGCCCCCCGCGGCCGCGACCGAGGTCGTCACCGTGAAACTGCCGGTTGTGGTCTTGACGATCGTGATCGTCGTGCCGCCCGCGACCACCGCGTACCCAGCCGCGTTATCCATGCTGTTCGCCAAGCCGGCGGCAACTTCGTTCAGCCCATCCGCTGCCAGAACCGTGTAGGCATAAGACGTCGATCCCAAGGTCACGGTCCAGACTTCGCCTTCGTGCACGGACCCCCCAAGGACGACCTTCTGCGTGTTGGTCGACACGGTGCCGGTCGTGGTGACGGGGGGAGTGCTCGGATCGGTCACGCTCAACGTGAAGCTCGCGCCGGTGGTGCTGACGACCACCAGGGTGGAGCCCTCGGCGCTCGCAGCGAACCCCGGCACGGCGTTCAGTAACGCGGCCAGAGCAGCGGCTACGTCAGACAGCTGATCAGACGAAGAGGCAATTGTGTGCTCATAGGCAAGCCCATTGAGGGTGGCAGTCCACTTCTGGTTCTGTTGCGTGTTGCTAGTGCCGCTCAACACGACAGTCATGGCGCTGACTGGCAGGGCCGTGGTGACGGTGAAGCTGCCGGTGGTGGTCTTGGTGATGGTGATCACAGCGCCTTCGGATGCCGCGGCGTAGTCCGCCGCCGCATTCAGCAGTCCGACCAACCCCGCGGCCACTTCGGACAGGCCATCCCCCGTGCCGACCGTGTACGCGTACGGGGTGGAGTCCAGGCTGATCGTCCAGATTTCGCCGGCCACCGCTGATCCCTCGAGGAGCACGATCTGGGTGTTCGACGACGCCGCGCCGGATGTGGTCACGGGCGTAGCGGCGGCATCGGTGACGCTCAAGGTGAAAGCGGCGCCGGTGGTGTTGACGACCACCAGCGTGGATCCCTCCGCGCTCGCCGTGAAATCGGGCAACGCATCGAGAACTGCCGCCAAGCCGGACGCCACATCCTCGAGCGTCGCAGCGGCCACCGTGTAGGAATACTGGATTCCGTTCAGCGTGGCGGTCCAGACCTCGTCCACCGCGGGCGTACCCGCCAGGGCCACGGTCATCGCGCTGGTGGCGGCAGCGGTTGTCATCGTGCAAACCGTTGCGCTGCCGGCCGGCTCGACGCGGACCGTCACCGCGAGATCGCCCTCCACAAGTTTCGTGATGGCCAGGGTCCCCTCTTCCAAGCCGACGGCGTAGTCGCCGCTGAGACGCAGTTGGTCGGCAAACGCCGACACCACGGCGGCGCCGTCATCGCCGGCTGCCACTTCGCAGGTGTAATCCGTGTCATCGACCGTGAGCGTCCAGACCTCGCCCTCGACGACGTGACCGGTCAACGTCACGAGTTTGGTGCTGCCGGTCATCGAAGTGACCGTGCCCGTTCCGGAGGCTTGAATCTCGGTGGTGACACTAAAGGAGTCGCCCGTCAGATTCGTCAGCGCGATGACCGAGCCTTCGGCTTTTGCGATGTAGCCCTCGACCGCGTTCAACGCCTCGGCCAGAGCCACCACCACATCGTCGAGATCCTCCCCTGCAATCACCGTGTGGCTGTAATCGGTCGCCTCGAGCGTCACCGTCCAGACCTCCCCGACGTGCGCGGAACCGCTCAAGGTAATCAGGGTTGTCGTGGCGCTCGTGGTATCGGTCTCGGCGGCGCCCGATCCGGTCAGGCTGAATTCGGCGGTGAACGCGCCCGACGTTTTGCTCACCTGCACGGTGGTGCCTGAAGCGGAAGGCGAGTACGAATCCGCGATCGCGTTGGCCAGTCCGGAGGCGATCGTCCCCAGCGCATCGCCGGATTTCACCACGTAGCCGTAGGGGTCACCGTCCAGGGTGATTGTCCAAGTGTCACCTTCCCGCACATCCCCTTCGAGATTGAAGTTGGCGCTCGTCCACTGGATGTAGGGAACCTGGCTCCGCGAGGGCGTCCCGGCGATGGTGGCGCTGCCTTTCGGATTCACGCCGAGGATCGACAGGCCGACGGTGAATGTTGTCGCGTTGCTGACCGCGATGGTGCTGTCGGCCACGGAGGGGGCGTAATCCTCGGGGATCAACGACTTGAGTCCCGTGGCGATGCTGGCGAGGGTATCGCCGGACTGCACGACATACGTGTAGTGTGCAGTCTCCAGGCTCAGCGTCCAACTCTCGCCGGCGGTGGGGGTCCCGCCCAAGGCGATCGAGGCCGACGTGAAGGTCACGGCCGTTCCGTCATTCTGGGTCGCAGTGGTCGAGCGCGTCACCTTGCCGGCGGACTCGATCTGTTGCGTGATGCCGCCGAGGGTGAAGCCGTACGGGTCAGCGATGGTCAGGGTGTTAGCGCTGGTCGTGACGGTATAGCGCGCGGGCAAGAGGGCCTTGAAGCCGAGGGCGATCTCGGCCAGGCCGTCGCCGGTCTTGGCGGTGTACTCGTACGTGCGATAGCGCAGGTTCAGGCTCCAGACATCCCCCGCCCGCACGGTGCCGTTCAGGGCCAGCGCCACACGGGTGAAGTAAGGGCTCGAGTCCTCGGTGCCCGTGGGGGTCTTCATGGCCGCCGGTGTGAGCATGGCGGAGGTGATCTCGAACTGGTAGACATCGAACGAACCGTCGCCCGAGCCCACGATGCGCGCATATGGGGTCTGGAAATCAATCGACCCGCTGTACTCGAGATTGCCCACCTGGGGATCATAGAAGGTGAAGAAGTTCCGGGCGCTGGCGATATCCTGCGGCGTCGTGATGGAATTATTGCCGCTCTCGTTCTCGGACACCGGTTCGGGCGAGAACACAAAGCCGGCGACCGGATGTTCTTCGACGGAGATCTGCAGGGTGTACCCGGCGCCTTCGGGGACTCCGCCCGGAGCAAGCCAGTTGTCGACTTCGAGATAGTAGGTTCCGGCGCCGTAAAATCCTGGCTCCTCCGTCGTCTTGAACTCGTACTCGAGGTAATCATCCAGCCAGGTTGAACTCCCCCCGCCGCCACTGCTGAGCGGGTTCGAGTATCCCCATCCTTCGGCGATCAGCACGTTGTCGGCAGTGTACAGCTTCAACAAACTGCCCCAGAGCACCGACTCGCTCGCTTCGTACCCATGGTCGATGTCGAAGATGGCCTCGACGATTCCGTCGCCGGCCAGCAGCATCGCCTCGGTCACCTCGAACTTGTACAGGTCGCGATCGCCATCGCCCACCGCCAGCAGGGTCAGGTGCGGGATGCTGGTGGCCGAAGCGATCTCCGGGTTGCTGCCGAGGCTCCACTTGCCGAGATCGAGGTCCTGGGCCGAAGAGAAGACCCCGTGCAGACTGATCTCGCGGAGCACGGACAGTCCAAAGTCTCCGACAAACCCGCTGACAAACTGGGCAGTGCAGGCAGCCGGCACCGCATACGCGACGACGAACGCGCCCCCGCTGTCGCGCGAAACCCAGACGGACGCCACCGCGCCGGTCCCGGTCGTCGCGGCCGTGAAGCCGGCTGCGAACCCTACGACCGCGTCGAGCTTCGCCGCCAATTGCTGGGCGATCTTCCCGAGGGTGTCTCCCGTCGCCGCGGTGTAGCTGGCCGTGGCAAGCGTGCTACCCCCGTTCGCCGCGGTTTCCTTCAAGGTGATGGTCCACGTGCTGTCCTTCGCGGGATCGGTCGTGACACTCAGTAGCAGGTATTGCCGTGTGCTGGTCACCTGCGTGACGTAGCCGCTGCCCAGCACCACCCAGTCGGTCGGCTCGACCACCGTGGTCGATCCCCCGCTTTCCTGCACGATCACACCCGCCACGTCCGCATCGGCCACCCGCACGTCCAGGGAATCAGGATGGAGCGTTTCACGGTTGGCCCCGGCCACGTATTCATAGACGACATCGTTCGCAGTGATCTGCCACGCCTCGCCCTGCGTGATGGCGTCGGCACCCGTGACCCCCACCTCCACCTCGACGTAATGGGTGGCGCTCGTCTCGCCCGTGATCGAGCCGCCATCCGCGCCATCGCTCGTGGTGAGCGCGGCCGCGAAGGGTGCGCCACCCGTCTGAACCAGGCTGAGGCTCTCGCCGGTCGCGGACACGCTGAAACTGCCGCCGGCGGTGATGACAGCGGCGAGCCCGCTGGCGACCTCGGCCAGGGTATCGCCCTCTTGCGCCGCGTAGCTGTAGGCAGTCCCCTCCAGCTCGAGCGTCCACGTGTCACCCGTCGAGACTGTGCCGCTGAGCGTGACCGTCGCGCTCGTCCACGCCGAGGTGCTGGACGGGAGGGTCGCCTGTGTTCCGGCACTGAAGCTGAACGCCGGCCCGCTGAGGGTGAAACCGTCGCTGCCGACCGTGGCCCACAGCACCGAATTCAAGTCGCGGTTGACCGCGGCTGCGAGGCCGTTGAGGACATCCTGAAGTGTCAAGCCCAGGTAGGCATCGAGGTCGCTGTCAATCGTGTGCGTAATGCGCGAGTAGTGGAAGCCCTCCTTCTCCGAGTCGTGGACAGCGCGGATCGTGACCATTTGCGGCACGTTCCAATCGGACGCTGTGAACGTCAGGCTCAGGCTGGAGGCCAGCTGTCCGGAAACCACGAACTTGGTTTGTCCATCGGTGTGCAGTCCGATGACAACGTCTCCGGTGGGTTCTTTGGCCAGCACCACGGCATAGGTCTCCAGGGCCGGCATGCCGCCCGCCGCCCAGGCTTCGGACACGAGCAGGCTCGATGAATCCGGCGCAATCACCACGTCGGCCGCATCATTGTCCACCACGTCGACCGTGACTCCCGGCGCTGCCAGGCGGTCATAGGCGCCGCCGTCATCGGGACTGGTCCCCTGAACCACCGTATGCTGGATGTTGAACACGCGCCGGCCCTCGGCCACGAGGTCCTCCGGCGCGGTCACGGTGATCGTCTGCGGGGTGAACCAGTTCGTCCGGTCGAACAGGAGCGTCACCCCCGCGTCGGCGCCGTTGAGCTGAATCCCCCGGGCCCCGGCCTTCTGATCGCGCTCGGCGAGCGGATCGGGCGCTGCAATCACGCGGACGGTCTCCTCAGGCGACCGGGTGAGGAAGACCTCATACATGGCATGGATGAGGCCGGATGGTCCGGAGCCCTCGAACACGCGCAACGATCCCTCGACGAGGCGGAACACCACGCCGGCGGCATCGTTGTCCGCCACCTTGACCGAGAGATCCGCAGCGAACGCCGCCTGATAGGCTTGATCGAGGGTGGACAGCGTTTGTCCGATGAGTCCGCTGTGACCCTCGAGACTCCGGGCGACCACGGTGATCGGCTGGCTGCTGCCGTCGCCGACGTTGAACGTGTCGCTGCCCACGCCGCCGATCAGTTCGACCACGGCGTCCTCCGGGGTGCTGTAGATGTAGAACCGGTCGTTGCCCTCCAGGGCATCGACGGTGATCTTCTCAATGCCGCCGTAGGTCACGACCAAGCCCGCGCCAAACACGCCTTGGTCTGTGATGACGACGTCATCGCCGAATTCCGTGCCGACCACGGTCAGCGTGTCAAAGCCGTCGCCGCCATCAATCCGGACCGGGGCGTTGACCGTGTAGGAGATGAAGTCCGCGCCCTGGCCGCCATTGATGTTGGTGAACGGGGCTTTGGGATCCTTGGGATCGACGCGCACGAAGGCCCGGACCAGGAACGTGTCGTCGTCTTCCTCCCCGAACAGGTACATCTCGGCTTCGTTGTGGTAGACCGTAAACCGGTCATCCCCGATGCCGCCGTGGATCGTGGTCGAGTAACTGACGCCGTTGCTCAGGTAGCCGCGTGTTGTCAGCGTGGTTTCGAAATAGTCCTCAGGCGCGAGTCCATTGTTGAGGTTGGTGCCATCCCGCGGCGACTGGAAGACCTGGCCGACCTGGAACGTATCCGCCCCGGCGTCGCCGAAGAGCACCGTGGGCGCGTTGTTCTCATCGAGCACGAAGGTGTCGTCGCCCTCCCGCCCGTAGATCTGGAGCTGGCCGCCAAAGATGCCGTAGTAGTTCACCCGCTCGATCGAGCCGTTCTCGACCGGCTGGCGGTCTGCATCCAGCTGCATCGCGTTGACCGCGTGGGGCCTCAGCAGGAAGTAGTCCGGCTCATTGGTGCCGTAGATCTTGATCTGGTCGTTGGTGGTGCCGCTCGTCGCGTCGTAGAGATTGATCAAGGCGGAGGTGGTCCCGGCCAGACCCACAGCGTAGAGGTCGTCGCCGGTTTCGCCATAGAGGTTCAGAACGGCGCCGATGCCCTCGAGGAATGTCTGTTGCCCGTTTTGATAGTAGTTGACCCGGAGGACGTCGTTGCCGGCCCCGGCATGGATGTCGGTCGGGCCACTGATGCTGTTGATGTTGATGACATCGTTCGCGGCATTCGCCACGGCCGTTTCGTTGCCCGAGTAGATGTTGGTGGTTCCGGCGATGGTGGACTCGACGTAGAACTGGTCATTGCCCTGGCTCAGCCGGAGGGCCAAGGACTCGAACCCGCTGTACGCGATGCCAAGGGTCATTCCGAGCCCGGTAAGGGTCGAGTCGGTCAGCTTGCCCGTGTTCGCGTTCGTGTCGCCGCTGTCGTAGACGCTCAGCGAATCGTTGCCGTCCAGGGCCTCGAGCACGAGCTGGCCCCCCAGGATCTGGTTGAGGGTGCTGCCCGACGCGGGGTCGGCCTGGCTCGAGGTGCTGCCCACGCGGGCAAGGTTGTTGCCACTGCCAAGATTAATGGCCGTGTCCCCGCTGATGGCCTGGACATTGACCGTGTCGTCGCCACCCCGAGTCTCGATCCCCGTGTCACCCTCGTGCGTCCCCTCGACGGTGAGCGTGTCGCCGCCCGATCCCAGGCGGATGTTCAAGGTCTCAAGCGTGCCGTAAGCGATGCTTCCGCCGGCCCCGAAGATCCCGGTCAGCGTGCTGGCGGTGAGCGCGCCGGTGTCGCCGGTGGTATCCGCAACATCATCGACGTCCAGCGTGTCGCTGTCGTTCTCGCCCTGAACGGTCAGCGTGGACTGAATGCCCTCGACATCACCGCCGGTGTTGTTGTCCGGATCAGCGGTCGTGCCGCTGGCTTTGAAACCCACGTTGATTCGGTCGTCGCCTGCGCCGCCGTTGACGGTCAGCGGGGCCGCGATCGCGCGAACATTGATGACATCGTCGCCGTCCTGGCCGTTGAGAGTGGTGCTGCCGCTATTGGTCTGCACCGTGACGCCATCGGCGCCGCCGCCGGTGTTGAGGGTTGTCGCTGTCCCGGCATGGGTGGAACTCACGGTGAACACGTCCGCGCCGGCGCCCAGGCTCACCGTCAGCGCCTCGACCGTGCCGTACACAATGCCGCTGCTGCTCAAGCCCAGTCCGCTGAGGAGGCTCGAGGTCAGTGTGCCCGTGTTGTCGCCAATGTCGCCGGTGTCATCCACGTCCAGCGTGTCGCTGTCCCCGTTGCCGTTCACCGTCAACAACGCCGTGATGCCGGACACGATGCCGTTAGTGTTGTTCGCCGGGCTGCCTGCCGTGCCACTGGCGTTGGAACCGACGTTGACCCGGTCGTTGCCCTCGCCGGCGTTGACAGTCGTCACTCCCGCGATGCCCCGGACGTTGATGCAGTCAGCGCCGCCGTTGCCCTCGAGCGTCGTCGGGCCCGTGATGGTTGAGGAGATCGTGAACGTATCGCTCCCTGAACCCAGGCGGACGGTTACGGCTTCGACCGTGTCGTAGGCCACGCTGCCTCCCGAGCCGAACAGCCCGGTCACCGCCGAGGCGGTCAACGTGCCGGTGTCGCCGGTCGTGTCGCCCGAGTCGTCGACGGTCAGTGTGTCGCTGGCACTGGGATCATTGCCGTTCAGGGTCAGCAGCGCTCCAATCCCATCCGCACCGGTGCCACTCCCGCCCACCGTCAGGGCATCATCCCCCGCCCCGGCGGACACGGTCGTTGTCCCGGCAATGGCCTGCACGCTCAAGCTGTCGTTGCCGCCGTTCGCCTCGAGGGTCGTGGTGCCGGCATGCGTGCCCGTGATCGTGAAGGAGTCGCCGCCGGAGCCGAGGCGGATCTTGAGGAATTCGATCGTGTCGTAAGCGATGCTGCCGCCGGTTCCGAAGATCCCGGTGATGGCCGTCGAACTGAGGCTCCCCGTGTTGGCCACGCCATCGGCCGTGTCGTCCACATCCAGGGTGTCGGTGCCGGCGTCGCCGCCGATGGTCAACACGCCGCTGATGCCGTTGGCGTTGCCGCCGGTGTTGGTCCCGGGGTTGTCGGTCGTACCGCTGGCGTTAGACCCGACGTTGATCTGGTCGTTGCCTCCTCCGGGGTTGATCTCGAGGGCTGCTGACACCGACCGGATGTTGATGACATCCGCACCGTCCTCGGCGTTGATCGTTGTCGCGCCGCTGGCCGTTTGAATCGTGAAGCAATCCGAACCGTTGCCACCATTGATCGTCGTCGTTGCCGCGCTGTGGGTACTGGAGATATCGACGACGTCCGGGCCGCTGCCCAACGAGACGGTCAGGACTTCGAGTTGGCTGTAGGCGAGCGTGCCGCCGAGGCCCAACCCCGTGAGCGTCGTGCTCGTCAGGGTTCCGGCAGCTCCGACGGTGTCGCCGGTGGCCTTGACGATCAGTTGGTCGTTGCCGGCCGCCGCAGCCGTCTCCTCCGCGATCGCGGATGTTGTCAAAGGCCCGGCGGCGACACGATTCACCGGGACGAGGGAAGGAGCGATGCTCTCGAGAACCTGCGTCTTCACCGCCGCTTCAAGGCCGCCGAGGTTCGCGAAGTGGTTGAAGATCTCGATGACCCCGATCAGCCTAATGAGCCCCGCATCATCCCAATCCAGCAGTCCTTCAGGGAACTGGCTCCACGCATTCGCCGCATTCGGATCCCAGGCGACTTTCTCACCGTTGACATCACGCCACACCGGCACATTGCTGGAATTCAACTCCTGGACCATGTCCTCGATGATCTGGCCCGTGCTTGAATCGAGCACGACGGAGTAAACCCACATCTCGGAACTGTTCTCCCCGGCGCGGAACACGATGGGGGCCAGGTTCTGCCGGGTGTAATACGTGGTGTTGCCGCCGGCGTCGACGTAGCGGTACGTCGCATAGGCTGCATCGTCAACGCCGTAAGTGTTCGGGTTCGTGTTGATATAGACCCTGGTCGAGCCCGCCAGGACGCGGTCGTGCAGGTCGTTCTCCGCATCCGGATCGTACAGGACATGGCTGACGGTTTCATTCAGCCGGTTGTTCCCCTGGATGGTCACACTGTCGCCAATGTCCGTGAGGGTGTACGTATCATTGTGGAGGCGAACGGAATCATCGCCGGCACCTCCCTTGACCGTCACCGGAGCGCCCGCTTTCTCGAGATCAACGGTGTCATTGCCTGCACCCAGGGAGAGCGTGACCGCAGCCTCGCCCGTCTCCTCGATGGTGAACGTGTCATTGCCGTCGCCCAGCAGGACATTGATCGCCTCCAGATCCTGAACTTCAACCCCGGTGCTGATGCCCAAGCCCAACCCCGCCAGGCGGGTGCTGGTGAGGGTCCCGGTGACGCCCGATCCGGCCTCTTCATTGTGAACCGTCAGCGAGTCACCCGAAGTCTCGGCGCCGCCATCAATAACGACCCTGCCCCGGATTCCGCCGACGGTCAGTTCGGCGTCGGCCTTGAATGCAAACGGCGGCGGATCCAGCGTGATCATCGCCGGAACCACCGTGCGCGGCTCGGGGAGCACAGTGCCGCGATACTCGAACGACAGGGTGATGGCACTCAGACTGACATAGGTTTCCGGACTGAAGATCCACCACTTCCCGTACCCATGTCGTGTGGAAATGATGCTGCTGGCGGCGATGTTGGCGAGCGTGGGGCTGCTGGCCGTGAGGCGCAAATCGGGCAGGAAAATCCGCAGCAAGGTCATCACGGCATTCAGATAATTCGTCACCGCCGCGAGGCAGGTGTCATAGCTCACATGACGGGAGAGCGTGAGGGTCTGCGCTGACAGGCTCACCGTGTACGGCAGCCAGGTTTCAACGGGCGGATCCTGCACCTGGTAGGCCGGCGGCTGGTACTCGAACGCCGGCGGGTCAAAGAGCAGGGTCGGCGGATCGCCGCCCAGGTGGATTTCGTCGTTGCCGGAGCCGCCGCGCAGCGTGATCTCGAGATCGGCGGGCGAGCTGAGGACGTAGAGGGCATCGTTGCCGCCGCCGGCGTTGATCTCGAGACGTTCGATGCCCGTGAAGTAGACGATTCGTCCGGCGCCTACGACGTACGTGTCTGTGACAATGAACACATCCCGGATGGCGGTACCCGTGATGACGACCGTGTCCGTGCCGGAACCGCCGCTGATGTAGACAGGGGCGTTCTGCAGGTACTCATAGCGATTCGCGCCGGAGCCGCCGAAGAGCGTCGTCAGATTGTCGATGTCGCCGCCCGGATCGCTCTGCAGAACGAGGAAGGTGTTGATAACAAACGTGTCGTCGTCGTTCTCACCCGAAAGGTAAAGCTTGGCCGTGTTGTGATTGACCTCGAACTCGTCATCGCCGTCGCCGCCATAGACGGTCATGATGTGCGAGTTGCCGTTGGTCATGTTCTCGGTGTCGGCAACCGGCACGCCGTACTCATAGTCGGTGGTGATATTCCCCGGATCGTTGATCTGCGGCACGACGCCGACGACGATCGTGTCGGCCCCGGCGCCCAGGTTGATGATCGTCGTGGCCGCCGTGTCCTCGACCATGACCTCGTCGTCGCCACCCAGCAGGTTCACGCTGATCCGCTCGAGGCCGCGGACGACGACGTCGTCGCGGGCCGGGTTCGGTGCGGGAACGTAGACCGGGTCGCCCGTATTCACCGTCGTTTCAAGCCAGATCGGCTGGGGGTTGTCCTCATCGGTCAGGTCATAGATCAGCCGGCCGAGGTCGTCGGTCCGCTGCACCCGGTCGCCATCGTCATCGTGCTGGTAGTAGACCGGCACTTCCGCATCGCCGACCCGAGTGGTCTTCGGCACGGTGCCGGTTCCGTAGCGCTCTCCGACGATGACCGTCCCGATGGACTCGGTGCCCACCTTGGTGCCGAGGACGGTCGCCGTGTCCGCTCCGGTGGTGGTGTAGACGTAAATCTCGTCATAACCATTGGTGCCACCCGTATCCGTGATGTAGACCTTCGCGCCCGTCGTTCCGGTCAGGTTGATGATGTAGTATTCGTTGTACTCGTCGCCGTTTGAACTGCCGGATCCGCCATTGGACCGGTTGTCGAGCGTCACCTCGCCCGTCCACGACTGCACGGAGTAGACCGTACCGCCCACCGTGATGGAGCCGTTGAGGTCGCCGACGACCATCAGATTGTTGCCGGTGCCGCCGCTAAGAATGCTGTACTCGAAGATCGGTGTCGTGCCGTTCAACAGGCTCTCGATGGCCGCGCCGCCGGCATACACGTCCCCGGTGTCCACGAGCGCATCGACGTAGGGCGCAGGGAAGAGCGGATCCAAGGGATCAGTATTCTCCTCGTCCGTGATGCTGCCTTTGTGGAAAACACTCGTTCCGTTATTGGCCTTGATCGTCCCGGAGACAAAGTAATTGTCGAAGAGCGACATGTCGCAATCGAGCGCCTCGACCAGGGTGTCGGATCCACCCTCGTCCTGGAACGTATCGACGCCAAAACCGCCCGTCACCGTGTCGTCGCCGGTCCCCGAGTTGAGCACATCGGCAAACGGGGTGCCCACGAGCGTGTCCTTGTCCGCGCCACCCTCATACTTCATGGCGGCGAGGTCGAGCCACACGCCCGTTTGCTCGACCAGGTCGCCGGCGCCGCTGATCGTGTCGTTGCCGGCCTGGCCTTGAATCGTGAGCGCATCGCCCTCGGACCGTTTGCTGCCGGTGATCGTGGCGGTATAGACGCCCGTCCGGGTGACTTCAATCTGATCCTCATCGGCCGTCAAATTGCCCGAAGTGCGGGTGATCCGCGTGGTGCTGACGCTGAAGCTGTCGTTCCCGCTGCCGCCGGCAAAGCTCACGCTGTCCGCCGCACCGTCGCCGGACACGAAGGCGGTCGCCGACGTCGCATTGTAGGCCGGGCCGAAGTTGATGAGGAGGGTGGCGATGCCCGAGCCTTGGAGATCACCGACACTGACCGTGTCCGCGCCGCGGGCCACATCGAGCTCCAGGGATTCCAGGGCTGAGCCGCCGACCGAGTAGTCGCTGCACGCGACAGTCGCGCCGCTGGTACCGCCGGAGATCGTGAAGGTCTCGGGACTGTCGCTGGCGGTGATCCGCAGCGTATCGATGCCCGTGCCGCCGTCGATGGTGTCGATGCCGTCACCGACCAACCAGACAAACGTATCCGCGTCACCCTGACCGCGGAGGGTGTCCGTGCCCGTGCCGCCGATGAGCACGTCGTCGCCAGCACCACCCTCCAGGGTGTCATTGCCCGCCATTCCAAAGAGCTGGTCATTCCCATCGTCCCCGTAGATCGTGTCCGCACCCGATCCACCGCGGATATAATCGTCGCCCGTGCCGCCGCGGATCGTGACCGCGAGCGTCTCGAGGATGGCGTCGCCCAGTTGGACGAAATCGTTGCCGCCGTCACCTTTGATGATATTGTTCGTGCCGCCACCCGGTCCTTCGTGGATGATCACGTCATTGCCCTCGCCGCCCTGGAGGTCCACCGACGAGAGCACGCCTTCTTTGATGACGATCATGTCGTCGCCGCTGCCGCCGTAAGCCACGATCCGCTTGACGCCGCTGAAACGCTGCGTGCGGCCGAAGGCGGTGACTTTGACCGTCTCACCGTCCGTTGCGTTTCCGCTCACGTGTTCGACGGTGAAGCTCTCATCGAGCTCGGTGACCTCGAGCTGCCGGTTGGCGGCGCGATCTCCCATGTTCAGATACAGGATGCCGTCGCTATCGACCGGGTCCTCGTTGGACAGTTTAAGGTCGCTCGTGCTCGCGCCGAGGAACACCGGCGGCGGTATCTTCCAGATGCCGATGCTGAACGTGTGGCTGACGTGGACCTCGAACAACCAGAAGTCGAGGTCAATGGTGCCGGTGATGGTGATCTTGCCCGTGGCGCCGACGTAGCTGAACTCGACGCTGACACCCGCGAGGTCCCAGCCGAACAGGACGATCTTCGCACTGGCACCGCCACAGAACCCGAACCCGTTGCTATCGTAGTAAGCGCCAATGTGGAAATCCCCGATGATCCCGAAGCTTCTGCTGCCGATCACCAGCTCGCCCGCCAGGCCCACGGCAAAATACCCGTTCGAGCGAATCCAGCCATCCGCTGCCAGCGAGGCGATGCCGAAGAAGTCGACATCGGCGTGGAAATTGATCGCCCAGGCGCCATTCGCGAGGTTGACCGTCTGGGCCGCTTTGTTGGCCTGCGGCACGGCCTGCAGCGTGAACTCGCCGCCGCCGACCGCCACGGTGAAACTGGCGTTGAGCTTGAGGACCTCGACGAAGCTGATATCGCCCTCGAGATCGAGCAGGAAACAGTGGGCGGCGTAGCTCTTGCCCTGGAACGTCCAGGCCGAATCGGTCGTGTTGATCACCAACAGGCCCGAGGCCTCGATGGTGATGACCTCGGCGATGTTGGCGTCGATTTCCACAGCAGCTCCGGCCTGGACGCCGTCCTCTGTTACGGTGATATCCAGTTCGACATCGGCCTCCAACAACCCGCCGCCCAGGCTCAGGAACGCGGTGGCGTACAAGTGGAAATAGCCCTCGCTGATCTGGATGGTGAGGGTGGCCTCCGCCTCGACCACGCCAATGAAATTCAGCCTGCCCCAGACCCGCACCAGGACGCCGTTGGCGATGTTGACCTCCCGGGTGACGAGGGCATCAGTGTCCGCGTCATAGTCCAGCACGCTCACCAAGCGCGCGGGGCCAGTGTTGATTTCGAGCAGGAAACTGCCTTCGATTTCCAGGCCGATGTCGCTGCCGCCAAGGGCGTCCCCGGTCGCGAAATCCAAGGTGATGCGCCCGACGAACCCTTGCGAGTCGATCAGGATCGTGCCCGAGGCTTGCATGGTGCCGAGCGGCCCCAACTCGAGATTGGCGGCCAGGGACATGTAGAATTCGCTTTCGGACACTCGGAGGATGAACCGGCCCTCGAGCTCGAAGCCGCCGATGGTCAACGTCCCGCCGGCCTGCACCTGGACGAACTCCTCATCGGAACTCAGATCGATATCCTGATTGGCAAGGATTTGCCCGTCGTCGCTGAAAACGTAGCCCTTGAATGTGCGGCCGACATTGGTGCCGATCGTGTTGATTTCGAGTTGGAACGTGGCGTCGAGGTTCCACGAAGTGCCGCTGCCACCGGATTTGAGGTTCAAGGCGAGAATGCCGGCGATCCCGTCGCTGTTGATCCGAAGGCCGCCGGTGACGTCGAAGCCGAAGAGGAGCGTCTCGCCGGCCTTGATGTCCATGCTCGCATCAAAATCGATGTCCACCTGCAGGCCGCTGTCGGTCTTGGCCACGATGACCCGGAACGAGCCGTCGATGGTGAAGGCGCTCCCCAGCGTCACGTGACCGCCGCCAAAGACCACCAGGTAGTCGCCGCTCTCGGCCGGTGTCCAATCCTGCCCGTCGAATGCGTTCGGGCTCGGCGCGCCGGCAGGGATCGCGATGGCCCGCTGGATGCCTGTCGTGTCAAGGTCTCCATCGACCACATAGTTGATCGGGTTGCCCGTCGGGTCGGCGGGGTTCGGGCCGAGGATCTCGCCGAAGTTGTCCGGCAGGAAATAGACGATCCGCTCGCCCGTGAAGTTCAGGGTCAGGTGGAAGTTCGCGTTGAGGCTCAGGCCCGGGATGAAGGAGCCGCCGTTGACGGCGAGGACGAGGTTCAGACGGGCCGCGACTCCCGTGGGGCCGGTGTTCCGGTACCGTGCGATCACGGTGGTCTCGGTCGCCATCGCTCCCAGCGCGGCCGCGGTCAGCGTGATGCGCCCGGTGGCGGTATCGAGCGTGTAATCCGTGTCCTCGACCAAGTCCGTAAACGTGAGGTTGTCGGTGGTGAACTGGAGCGTCAGGCTGTCGTCGAGGACCTCCTCGCCGATCTCGAGGATGCCCGTGGGCGCGCTGGTGCTGGGATCCAGCGTCAGCTCCTGGGTCCGGCTTGCCCCATCGCTCGTGTAGGTGGCCTTGACCGTCGTCGCCACGGTGATGCTCTCGAGGAATGCTCCCGTGAAATCGATGTCGCCCGTGGCCAGATCGACCGTGTAGTCCGTGCCGGCCACAAGGCTCGTGAAGGTGGTGCCGTCCGTGGTCTTCTGCAGGAGCAGCGAGTTCGGGGCGACCGCTTCGAGCAGGGTCCACCGACTCTCGAGCGGCGAAGGCGTCGGATTGATCGCAAATTGCTTGTTGGCCTTGTTGGAGAGGATCAGGAGCAAGCCGTTCACGTGGAACCGGAGCAGCGGATCGCTCGAGCTGCCCAGAATCAGGCTGCCGGCGGCCAGGAATTCGAGTCCCCCTGGCCCGATCCGGAAGAGCAGATCGCCTTCGACGCTGAACAACTCCGTGCCACCGGGGGCGAACTTGGCCATGACATCGACCAACTCGAGGGCGAACGTCTGCGCCGGCAGACTGAATTGTTTCCGCAGGTAATTGTGCCCCACGTACTGGACCGTGATCGTGGTCTCCTCGCTGAGGGTGACGTCCGTGACAGTGATCGCATTCGTCTGGGCGTCGTAGGTATAGCTGGTGATCGGGGAACCCCCGACCTTGACCTCAGTGATACTGGCCACGTTGTCAGTCACGACGACGCTCTTGGTCAGGGAGAGCGTGATCGGATCGCCGGGGTTGGCCACCGACAGCGGATTGCGTTTGAAGGTGTCGGTCACGTTGCCGGTGGCTGCGCCGTCGAACGGCCGCGGCAGCAGGATCACCGCCGGCTGGTTGACAATGGACGTGTTGAACTGGACTCGCGCGGTGCCGCTGAGAACGAAGCCGGCGGCTTTGAGCGGCGCGATGGTCTCCGTGGTGACACTGATTTCGAGGACGCCCCACAGCTGGACATGGCCTCCGGTGGTATCGACGACCATCTGGCCGGCCGCCGCGCCGACCTGGGATGTCTGCCCCAGGAAGGTCACGGTCATGTAGGCGGCAAAATCGAGCTGGAACCGGTTCTTCGTGAAGGTGAGCGTCACCGACCCCACAAACTCCATGCCCGCAACGGATGAGAGATTGGCCACCACGCCGCCGTCGATGCTGATCTGGAACGCGTAGTTCTCGGGCGCGGTGAAGCCGGGCTTCACGACCTGCGTCGTGCTGTCGAAGGTTGCTAAGACCCGTGTGCTCTCGGTCACGGCGGCAGTCAGCGTGATCTTACCTGTGGCGGCGTTGACGGTGTAGTCCGTCCCCTCGGTGAGCGTCTCGTACTCTCCACCCGTCGAGACCTGCACCACCAGGGTGCCGGCGTCGCTGAGCGGGCTTTGGAGCTCGATCAGGGTCTCGCCCACGGCGAGAACGTAGGTCTCGGTGACCTCCTCGGTGACGGTCTCGAGCGCGGCGGCCTTGACGGTCGCCAGCGGCACCGGCGTCGCGTTCCCGTCGTCGTCCAGTTCGACAAAGCCGAACTGCAGCTTGCCCCAGACCGAGTAACCCACGACGCTGCGGAGCGCCGGATCTGCCGGGTCGTCCAGGAGGAACAGGATTTGACCGGACCCCGACTTCAGCTGGGACAGATCCGCGTACAGGTAGACCCGTTTGCCCAGGCTGTTCGCGAAGACGGCGCTCGCGTTGATGAGAATGCGACCGCTCAGATCGAACGAGACATCGACCTCGGCGCGGAACACGTATTTCGAGGTATAGATGCTGTAGAGGTCCGCGCCGCCGGTAAGTTTGATGTCGCCGGGATCGCCGACCGTAAAGCCTCCGTCGGGGTTCGACTCGACCTGCTTGCGCACCGCTTCCTTCACGAGCTCCTGCCACGCCTCGAAGCTGACGGTGCCAGGCGGCTGGTACTTCGGCCCGCGCAACGCAAACGCGTCCCCCTTGGCCGAGCCGGTGTTCGGCGCGGTCAGCGGCTGATTGAAGAAGATGCCGCCACGGAGCCGGTCGAGGGTCAGGCCGGTGTTGTAGTCGAGCAGGATGGGAACGGCGGCTTCGATGTAGAACTCGAGCGGGCCCTGCGCGGAGAACGCCATGCGGACATTCACGCCGCCGATCCCGGCGATCACGATCTCGCCCTGGATCCCGCAGTAGAACACCTTTTCGGTCGCTTGGCTCGGGTCCGTGGCGATCGTGACCGAGCGGTTCCCTTCGATGGTCTGGACGATCACGGGCAGAAGTCCCATGAACAAGCCGCCGGTGACCTGGGCTCCGAAGAGATTGCCGGAGACACTGACGGAGGCGGCGCCCAGGCCGACGATGGGGAATTCGCCATCGATCAGCTTGCCCACGTCGATCTGCAGATCGTCGACCCCGCCCGAGAACGCCAAGCCGGGGATTCCCTCGATGCCGGTGACGGACGCCGAGAGGGTGAGGATGAAATTGCTGGGGTCCTTGCTGAAGTTGTCGCCGGTCCAGGTCACGCCGACCTTCTTCACCTTGATTGGCAGCCAGCTGGGCCACTGGAACGAGCTGCCGTCCGGCCCGGTCGCTCCAAAGTCCACGAACAGACTGAACGCGACGCCGTCGATCCCGTCGAAATCGCCATTCGGCAGGATCGCAATCCCTTTGGCGGTGGCGGACAACGTCCCCAGGCTCGGGAGGGTGAGCGTGGCGGTGAGACTCCGGATTTCGAGCAGGTGCTCTTCGCCCGTGGCGTACGGGGCCACTTCAATGTCCTCGCCCTTGAGGCTGAAGCTCACCGAGCCGAGGCCCACGGCGATTTCGACATCCGAATTGACGATCAACCCGCCAAAACCGCCAAACGAGAAACTGAGCTCGGAGATATCGACATCGAAGGTCAAGTCGAAGGTTGAGCGCAGGTTCTTGAAGAGGACAGTGACACCTGACTTCGGGGATCCGAACTGGATTCCCGCGGCCCCGATGCCGACGCCCAGGGTGATCTTGATCTCGAGAGCCATCATGTTGGTCTCGGAGCGGGCGACGGCGAAGTCGACGAGGGAGATCGAGGGGCCCTGGAGGATCAACGGGCCGAGTGTGCCCCCGGGCAGATTCGCGATTGTGAACGGCTCGATCTCGACATCGTTGCCGTTCTGGCTGGCATCCTGGAAGGTATTGGCGGCGCACTTGACCTGCCATGTGCCCGCCACCAGTTGGGAGGAATTGGCGGGCAGGTAGTACCGGAAGACATTCTCGCCAAGAGCCTTCGGGGTCGTGGTCGCGAACGCGATCGTCTGGACCACGGTGCCGTTGCTCACCTGCTCCAGTTGCAGGTAGGCCGGAGCCGGCGCGATGAAGGTGCCGAGGTCCGCGTCCTCGAACTTGATATCGATGAACGCGCGGGTCTTGAGATCGTTCAGATCCACCACCCCGCCCGGATACGGGTTGGTGATCTTCATCGTCGGCTTGGTGGTGTCGCCACCTTGCATCAGCCCCGCCTGCCCGCTGACTCCGACGCCGGCGTCAACGCGTGCCAGTGTGGAAAGGACTTCGTTCTCCCAACTGCCGCTCATCGGCGCGACGGTCGCGCCCACCGCGCCGGTCGAGGCGGGATAGAGCTGGGCCGTCGTGAGCGAGATCCCGGTCAACATGAACTTGTTTTGGCCCGCTGTGTTCAGCAGATCGAACGAGACCGAACCGCCCAGGCGGACGACTTCCTCGCCCTCCGCGTAGATGGAGAAGGCGGTCACGGCCACGAGGACGGAGGTCTTTGATTTGTTGGCTGCGAGCTCGACCTTGGTCATCGAGAAGGCGCCGGCCAACGAGAAGATCTGGTTGCCATTGACCGTCAGGCCGAGGGTGGCGGACCCGGAAACGCGCAGCAGATTGCTGTTGTAGCTGATAGTGACGGGACTGTCCTCGGGCAGGCCGGCCGTGACGGTCACGGAGTCCGGGGCGGCGAAGTTCACCACTTGGGTTGCGGTGGTCCCGGTGGTTCCATTGACCTCGACATTCAGGGTCCCGCTGAGCTCGAGTCCGGGGATGCCGACAAGGGCGGCGCTGCCGCCGGCTTTGAGCGCGTAGTAGCTGGGGGTGCCGACCGTGGCATTGACGGGCTTCAGCAGCACCAGGGCCATGTGGACATTGCCGATCGCGACGCCGACGGTCTCGGTCGTTTCGACCGGTTGATCATAGCTATCGATGACGCCGTCGGAGGTTCCGGGCGTGACGACGCCGGTGGCAGAATCCTTCGTCGCGGGAGCCGCCGCGCTGCCGTTATCCGTCCAGTACGGCCCGCCCTGGCCGGCGAAGATGTTGACGTTGCTCGCCGCGAGCTCGAGCACGGACATGTTCTGGTTCGCAGTACCGCCCACGACATCAAACTGGCGAACCGGGCCTTTCCGGAATCCGAATGTTCCGGAGACATAAACGTAACTCTGGATCTCGAGCGTCATGCTGCCGCTGGCTTCCAGCAGCGATCCTGTGAAGTCCATGACCACGTAATCGGTAGCCCCTGTGCCCGTGACTACTTTCAGCCCTGTCAACGTGGTCGGAACGCCGGGCGTGGTCTCGGCATCCACGTAATCCGGGTTGGCCCAGACCTGTACCAAATCCGGATCATGCCCCGTTCCCGCGGGCGCGGAATGGAAGTCCACCGCCTGCTCTGTCACCGCGCCGGTTGCAATTGTGGTCGTCCCGCCGCCGCTGACCTCGACCGACAGGCGGTTCACGCTCAGCGTCAGCCCGTCGATCCCGACCAGCGCCACCTCGTCCGCCGACGCCTTCAACGCGTACCAACTGCTCCTGGTCGTCGGATTGGGCACCGCCGGCGTTGCTGCCACGGGCTTCATCAAGGCCAAACCAAACTCCACATTCACCAACGAAAGCCCAATCGCTTCAGAGTTGAGCTCCTGCGTTTCGCCCGCCTCGACCCGCGTGTCACCGTCCCAATCCCCGTAGTGCACGCCCCCGACGCTCACCTTCGTATTCGATGTCAGGGCAATCAGCGTGTTCGCCGGCAATACCGCGCCCGCCGCGTACTCCGTGCCTCCAACGGTGACACTATCACTATCGCCGTCCAACGTCCGGCTGGCTGCGTCGCCACCGCCCGTGTCAAACGCCCAGCTCATCGCCCCATCCCCATCGACATCCGTCCAATACGGCCCGTTGGCCCCCACGAAGATCGTCACGTCGCTGGCGCCCAGCGTCAGCGCCTCGACCTTCACTTCTTGTGTCCCGGTGCCGGTCTTGTTCTTCACCGTCACCCAGCCGACATCACCCTTGCGGAACGCAAACTCTCCCGACACATACACAAAGCTCTCGATCGCCAGCGTCATCGCCCCGCGCGCCTGCAGCAGCGTCCCCTCGAAGTTCATCACCACCGAACTGCTCAATCCCGTCGCCACCGCGTACCCGCCATCGCCCAGTATCGTGTCCAGCGGCGTCGTCCCGGGGATCTCCGTGAAGTCCACCGCCTCCTTCACCTTCACCCCCGTCGCAATAGTCGTCGTCCCACCCCCGTTGACTTCCACCGCCAGGCTCCTCACGCTCAGCGTCAGCCCGTCAATCCCCACCAGCGCAATCTCGTCCGCCGACGCCTTCAGCGCGTACCAACTGCTCTTGGTCGTCGGATTCGGTACCGCCGGCGTCGCCGGCACTGGCTTGAACAACGCCATCCCAAACTCCACGTTCACCAGCGACACTCCAACCGCATCCGCGTTGAGCTCCTGCGTCTCGCCCACCTCCACCACCCCGTCGTTGTCCGAATCCCCGTACTGCACTCCCCCGATGCTCACCGTCTCACCCGAAGCCAGGATAAACACGGTGTTTGCATCTAAGACCGCTCCCACCGCGTACTCCGTCCCACCGATGGTCGCTGTGCTATCCAACGTCCGGCTGGCATCGTCCCCACTGCCCGTGTCGAACGCCCAGCTCATCGACCCGTCGCCGTCCAGATCCGTCCAGTACGGCCCGTTGGCCCCCACGAAAATCGTCACGTCGCTCGCTCCCAGGGTGAGCGCCTCCACCTTCTCCACCCGGCTCCCGCTCCCGTCCGCTTTCGCCACCGTCACGTTCCCCACATCCCCCTTGCGGAACGCAAACTCTCCCGACACATACACAAAGCTCTCGATCGCCAGCGTCATCGCCCCGCGCGCCTGCAGCAGCGTCCCCTCGAAGTTCATCACCACTGAACTGCTCAATCCCGTCGCCACCGCATACCCGCCATCGCCCGGCACCGTGTCCAGCGGCGTCGTCCCGGGGATCTCCGTGAAGTCCACCGCCTCCTTCACCTTCACCCCCGTCGCAATCGTCGTCGTCCCACCCCCGTTCACCTCCACCGCCAGGCTCCTCACGCTCAGCGTCAGCCCGTCAATCCCCACCAGCGCAATCTCGTCCGCCGACGCCTTCAGCGCGTACCAACTGCTCTTGGTCGTCGGAGTAGGCACCGTTGGCACTGACCCGAACAGCGCCATCCCAAACTCCACGTTCACCAGCGACACCCCGACCGCATCGGCGTTGAGCTCCTGCGTCTCGCCCACCTCTACCACCTTGTCACCGTCCCAATCTCCGTAGTGCACGCCCCCGATGCTCACCTTCTCATTCCACGCCAGGGTGAAAACGGTGTTCGGAGCCAAGATTGTTCCCACTGTGTACTCTGTTCCACCGATGGTCGCTGTGCTGTCCAACGTCCGACTTGCATCAGTCCCACTGCCCGTGTCAAACGACCAGCTCATCGACCCGTCGCCGTCCAGATCCGTCCAGTACGGCCCGTTGGCCCCCACGAAAATCGTCACGTTGCTTGCCCCGAGTGTGAGGACATTCACATTCTCCACACGCGATCCCGTGCCATCGGCTTTTTCCACCGTGACATTACCAGAGGGCCCCTTCCGGAAGGCGAATTCTCCCGACACATACACAAAACTCTCGATCGCCAGTATCATCGCGCCCCGACCCTGCAGCAGTTGCCCCTCGCCCCCGTCGAGGTCGATCGTCGCCGTCGTGCTCGGACCGGTCGCCACCTCCAACGCCAACAGGTTCGGATCGTTGCCGTCGTCAAAGTCCAGCACCGTCGCCCCGGCCGT
>JAKQDD010000216.1 GCA_029556615.1 Verrucomicrobiota bacterium
GTTAAGGCCCAAGGTCTGGCCCGACGTGTCATGCTCGAAGCCGCCCGCCGCGATCGCGTGCCGCCCGATCGCTTGAGCTTTGCCGGCACCCTCGCCGCCTGTCGTTGCTGCGGTCAGGCCCTCCTGCAAACCCGCTCCGAATCCAAACGCCGCCCCAAACCCTACCCCCGTCTGTATGGAGTTCGACTTCTCGTTCGTTGTGCGAAATCAATAAGCCGGGAACACGGTGCGATAGAAACGGGGCGAACCGGATTCCAGTGCTTCGCTGAATTCTGTCACCCCAACGCCCAGACCTTGGTCCGTGATGGGCAGCGTGGGGTTCGTCCGCTTCTGCCACGGGCCGGTGACGGCGGAGGCGGATTGGAAAGTGAAGGTGACGCCCGGTTGACCGGTGACCTGAACGACGATCTCGCTGCCCGCCGTGCGGACGTCCGAGAAGAAGCTCCAAGCCGAGAGCCGAAAGACGTTGCCGACGCCGGTACTGCCGCCTTCCGACGCCGTACCGTAAAGCGCGCCGTCAGGACTGAAAGCAAGGGTTCCGCGCGGCTCAGCGCCGTCGTCGCCGTTGAAGGACCAGAGGGTGGTGATGATCCCGTTCGTGGTCACGCGGTACACCTGGCCGGCACCACAGGAAATCACGCGCGATGTCCATGAACCAGTCTCGTCGGACCAGATGTCCTGTTCGACCGTTCCCCCAGAAACAGCGTAGAAAGCGCCGTCGAACCCCAAGGTGAGTCTTGTCCGGGGAAGGCCGGCACCACCAGCACAATTGAACGAGGCCAAAGGCGTGAACACGCCGTTCGTGGTGAGGCGGAAGAACGTCCCGTAGCCGGCCGCACCGCCACCGGAAGTCGTGCCATAGAGCGCGCCGTCAGGCCCGACCGTCAAGCCAGCGCGGGGGTCCAAGCCGTCGGTGCCATTGAACGCGACCAGCGTTTCCAAAACCCCGTCCCTATCTACCCGAAACAGCGTGCCCTGGTAGGAAGGCCCCTTGAGGGAAGTTGTGCCGTAGAACCAGCCGTTGCTGGCGAGCGTCAGGCCCCCGTATGGGTGGGCGCCGTTGGTGCCGACAAACGAAACCAGCGAGGTCGGATGACCGTCTGTGCCCACGCGGAAGATCGTGCCGAGATTGCTGCTGCCGCCATTCAAGGTAGTGCCGTAGAAATCGCCGTCCGGGCCGAGTGCGAGCGGGGCGAGAGGATTCGCACCGTTGGTGCCGGCGAACGAGGCCAGTGATTTCAGTTCGCCGTTGGTCTTCAGCCGGAACACCGTGCCCAGCCCATTGCTTCCGCCATTCTCCGTCGTGCCGTAGAAGGCGTTGTCCGGGCCAAGCAACAGGTCGGCCTTGGGGTTCGCGCCGTTCGTGCCGGAGAACGAGGCCAAGTTCGTGAACGTGCCGTCGGTCATGATTCGGAAGGCCGTCCCCACCCCATTGCTTCCGCCTTGCTCAGTCGTGCCGTAGAACGCGCCATCCGGCCCGAGCGTCAGTCCGGCGACGGAATGAGTGCCATTCGTGTAGTCCATCGAGACGACCGCCTCAATCCCACCACCAAGGGTGAAGCGGAAGACCTGGCCCTGACCGCACGTATGCCTGTAATGGTCCCACGTCCCGTATTCTCCGCTGTAACCCATGCGTGTACTCGAACCCCCTGACACCCCGTAGAATCTCCCGTCAAGGCCCTCGGTCAATGCGGCTTTGGGGAACTGACCATTCGCGGACGTGAAGGAGGGGAGATTCGTAAGGTCACCGCTCTTGGTCACACGAAACAACGTGCCGGGACCATTCGGGCTCCAGGTTTCGGGGAGCGCAGGCCAAGGGAAGAGCTCGGTTGCTACGGTGGTGCCATAAAGCGACCCGTCACTGCCCAAGGTTATGCTCGTGCGCGGCCCGGCACCGTTGGTGCCCGTGAATGAGGCGAGCAGTCTCAATTGCCCGTTGGTGGAAACCTCGAACACAACGCCAGCACCAGGCAGTGCCGGCCAGGACACGAAGCCAGCGCCGCCGAATTCGGTTGTGCCGTAGAGCAGCCCGCTTTCCTCGTCCAGCGTCAGACTTGCAACCGGGCGCGCCCCGTTCGTCCCGCTGAAGGACAGCAGCGTCGTGAGCTTGCCGTCGGGAGTCACGCTAAACACCGTGCCGAGATCATCGCTGCCGCCCCTCTGGGTCGTGCCATAGAAGACCCCATTGCTGGCCAAGGTCAGCCCGGCTTGTGGAGAGGCCCCGTTGGTGCCCGCGAAGGACGCCAGGTTGGTCAGTGTGCCGCCGGTCGTAACCCGGAAGACCGTGCCCTCATGGTGGTCGCCGCCGCCAGAAGTCGTGCCGTAGAGGGCGCCATCAGGACCAAACACCAGCGCCCCGAGCGGCGCGGCTCCATTCGTGCCGTCGAAGGATGCGAGAGCGGTCAGCGCTCCGTTCGTGGATAGCTTGAACACCGTGCCCAAGCCCCATGCGCCCTCTGCCCCTCCTCGCTCAGTTGTGCCATAGATCGTCCCGTCGCCGGTGAATGTCACGGCCGCGTGCGGCCCAGCCCCATTGGTGCCGGCGAACTCCGCCAGCGTGGTCAGGATTCCGTTGGTCGTGACCCGGAAGATCGTCCCGTGATCGAGGCGACCGCCCTGGACTGTCGTTCCGTAGAACGCGCCGTCGGGGCCCCGTACCAGGGCGGCGTCCGGGTCCGCCGGCCCGTGCGGGAAGCCGTAGAGTTCATCGAAGACCGCAGCTCTGGCCCCGTCGGCAGCGGTCAGACGAACGAGAAGGAGGACGCCGACGAGCAGAGGGGAGGTTGATCGTTTCATGGGATGGTCCGTTTCGCCGGTTGCCACTTCGATCGGTAGCTCTTGGTCAACACGACAAGTGCCGCGTGGAATCGAGGATATCGAGAGCGAGCCTCTGCGCCGGCCGAGGCAGAGTCAAGCCGATAGCCGGACACCTCCGACCGGAAGTCCGAGGATGTAGTGCAGTCCGCCCAGGAAGCCGCTGTGATCGTGCTGGTCTAATGAGTCTTCACACCCGCCGTCTCCAGCTCGGCAAGGTGTTGGAGCAGGATGCGGCGAACCTCACGGATGGTGTCCGGTTTGTCTTGGCAGGAGTGGGCACTTCTCACCACCAGCTCGGATTCGATGCAGTCCAGATGGGCGCTCTTGCAGGCCACAACCCCGTCGCGATGGTCGTCATCCGTCGGATCAAGCGCCGGGATTACTGAAAGAGCCTGAGGAGAAGGGGTCAGACTATAACAACAGCTTGAGATTGGGAGAGGACACGGGGGAAACCCGGCAAGAGTTCTAGCGAGGCGCCGCCTCAGACCCAGTCGAGTCCTCAGGTTCATGAAGACCCTGCTGTGCCTGCCCATTCTCTCTTTCGCGCCTCGCTAATGTAGAGTCCTCGGAGGCGGGGGGGCGGGTTTGGAACGGCAGGGACCAAACTTGACCTAATCGCAACGACTTTCACAAGTCGAGGACTCTAGCGAGGCGCCGCCTCAGACCTAACGAAGTCCGCGATCCCATGCAGCCTTCCTGCCTCTTCAGACCCTCTCTCCCGCGCCTCGCTAGACGATCTCCTCCTTGACCGCGTCCCACCTCACGACGCGTTGTCGGTGATAAGACTCGACGGACATCAGGTAGGTGGCGGTTTCGACAAAGGCCTCGTGCGTCGAGCACTTGGGGGTGCCGCGGCTGCGGACGCAGTCGAAGAAATCGACGATGTGGTTTGGCTGGTTGGGCGTTTTACCGCGTTCGTACCCGGCGGGCAGGTCCTTGCGCCGGGCGTAGCCTTCGGGGTGAACCGTGAAACTGCCGACATTTTGGGCAATGTCGTCAAACCGCAGGGTGGCCTCCTTGCCGCAGACCTCGACCGGTTGGCCCGCATTCGTGTTCATGCTGCCGGTGAAGGTCACCGTGCGCCCCAGCTTCTCGAACTGATACGTTGCCACCCAGGTATCCGGCACGTCGCGGTCGTCCTGAAGCAGCGCATTGAGGCCGGCACACTGGCAGGCATCCGGAATGCCGTGACCGAGCAGGTACTGAACGAAATCCAGCTCGTGCGACAGCAGATCGCCCGCTTGACCGGTGCCGTAAGCCCAGTAGCAGCGCCAATGCCAGAAATGCCGTTCGTTCCAGGGGATTCTCGGAGCGGAGCCGAGCCAGAGGTCCCAGTTGACCTCTTTGACCACCTGGGCGGGGTCAGGGCGTTGCCACTGCCCGTAGTAGCCGTACCACCGCCACATTGGATGGTCCGGAGCACTGCTCATGAAGCGTCCCGTGCGCACCAGTGTAACCGGGCCCAGCAGGCCCTGCGCGATGAGTTCCTTGGCCTGCAGCGCAGCGGTGCTCTGACGGCCCTGGTGCCCCAATTGAAACACCACCCGGCTCTGTTGCAGCGCGTCACGCATCCGCTTCGCCTCCGGCAGGGTGTGGGCGAAACCCTTCTCGCAGTAAATGTCCTTCCCGGCTTTGACGGCATCGAGCACCATCGGGCAATGCCAGTGGTCCGGCGTGGCAATCACCACCGCGTCCACGTTTCGGTCCGCGAGCAGTTCGCGGTAATCCACGTAGGCCTTGACCGCCGGGTTCCGGCTGCGGTCGATCCCCTTCTGCCGGTGCGGGCCGTAAACGTCGCACACGGCGACGACCTTCACGCCCGGCAAGGGCGCAACGGCGTTGAGGAGATCCCCGCCGCGCGTGCCCAGGCCAATGCAGCCGACGCCGATGGCGTTGTTGGGCGACTGCGCCGAGAGCAGGACCGGGGAGAGGGCGGACGTCGCCACGAGCGTCGTGGTGGTTACGCTGGTGTGGCGCAGAAACTGACGGCGGGTGAGGCAAGTCGAGGCGCGCATGGCGGTGGGGTGTCCTGGGGGTGAGGTATTCATCGGTGTTTGAGCATCGAATCTGGTCGAAAACGATGATGGACGCAAGGGCTGATCGGCCGCCCGGATCCTCGCCTAGCGCCTTGAGCCGCCCAGTCCGGGGCTTTCGCGGATTGGGAAGCCCGCCTTGCCGGCGCGATCATTCTCCATGGAAGGGCAAACGATAGCACTCTCTTGAAGAGGGATGAGGGGTCACATCTCACAATTAAACAATTGACGAGCAATCCGGGGGCGGTAGGCTGGGCTCATGGCACGGCCTTTGTGACCCCAGCCAGCTCTCGCCTTGGTCTCGCTCACTGCCCGCGCACGCGGAGGAACACGTTGCCGGGGCCGATCGGAATCCGCATCGAGGTCGCGTGTAACGGCTCCCCCACGTTCTCCCACGTAGGGGTGGGACCCAGGGTGGTGGTCTGCTGCACTTGATAGGGACCCTGCCCGCCCGTCCAGTCCAGGACGACTTCGGAACCGTCCCGCACGAGGCTGAGGGAAAGGTTCAGTCTGTCGTCGGGTGAACCGAGCAAGGTCATGCCAAAGACGTCGTCGCTGCTGGTTCCGTACTGATGCACTTCGACCGCCACGACATTGTCTCCGGTCACCAGGCTGTCGGGGGAGAACACGAGCACCAGGGCCTGGCCTTCCGGAGAAGCGCTATGCGGCTGGGTGTCGAACAGGACGGGATAAGCGCTGATGAGGTGACGTCCGACTTCAACGCCATTCAGGTAGAACACCGCTCCGTCGTCTATGAAGCTGGTGCCCGTGAGCACGGCACCCCGGGGGCCATACGGCCATTGAAAGTGCGCCCGATAATAAACCGTCGTCGGACCCGCAGGACTCGACCCGGTTGAGGGAATAAAGGTATTGAAGGGATACTGATACTGGCCCGGGTTCGTTTCATATCCGAACAGCCCAACGCCTGTGGGCCAGCCACTGTCGTCAAAGCCCGGCGCCCGCCAGGCCGTTCCCTGGTCGCCCTGATCCCAATACCGCCACGGAGAGTTGGTGATGTGGAGCAATTCCTCCCATACCGTCACCGTGAGGGTCGCCACCGCGCTGGTGACGCTACCGTGGGCGTTGGTGACCACCAGAAAGTAGCCGCCCGCGTCGCACCTCAGGACATTGCTCAAGCTCAAGGTGGGCGTCAACGCGCCGGTGATGTGGGGCCCGTCCACCAGCGCGACGCCGTCCTTGTACCATTGGCAGCTCAGAGGTTCGGTCCCCTCCGCGATCACGTCGAAGGTTACGCTCTGGCCGGCATCCGCAATTTGGCTGAAGGGTGGGACCAAGATAACCGGATCAGTCACCGTGAGGATTGCCACCACACTGGTGACACTGCCCTGGGTGTTGGTGACCACGACATGGTAGCCGCCCGCGTCGCTTCCGAGCACCGCGCTCAAGATCAAAGTGGGTGTCAGCGCGCCCGCGATGTTCGGTCCGTCCGCCAGCGGGACGCCGTCCTTGTACCATTGACAGCTTAGCGGCTCCGTCCCCCCGGCGGTCACTCTGAGAGTCACGCTCGCCCCCGCATACGCCGTTTGGCTGACGGGTTGCCCGGTGATGGCGGGGTCAATGACCGTGAGGGTCGCCACCGCGCTGGTCACGCTACCGTGGGCGTTGGTGACCACCACGTGGTAGCCGCCTTCGTCGCTCTTGAGCACGGTGCTCAGAATCAAGGTGGGCGTCAACGCGCCGGTGATGTGGGGCCCGTCCACCAGCGCGACGCCGTCCTTGTACCATTGGCAGCTCAGAGGTTCGCTGCCGCCAACATAGGCGTTGAACCAGGCGGTGGTGCTGGCATCGTTGGTGCGGCTGGTGGGCTGGGTGCGCATGACTGGCGTACCGATTGACGCTTCCACAAACCAGCTCGAGCCGCTGTATTGCCCACTGGTGACATGGCCTCGGGCGCGAATGGTGCCGCCGGACGGCAGCGAAAGGCCGGTTCGTTCCCAGCCACCAGGGATGCGCGTGCCGGCGCCCAAATCGGTCCAGGCGGTGCCGTCCGGCGAGTGCGCGAAGCTGGTGCGCCAAACCTCGGGGCCGGTGCCGCCACGCAGCCAGGTGATGGTCGAAGCGTCGGCGGTCAGGCTTTCGGTGGCCGGGCCGGCGTTGTTCAACCGGCCAATCCGGCTGCGCGGCTGGCCGCCCAACGTCATGAACATGCCGCCCACCAGAATCTTGCCGTCGGCCTGCACCGCCAGCGATAACACCGTGCCGACCGCCCCGGGATCAAACGCTGCGTCCAGCGTTCCGTCGGCATTGAGCCGGGCAATCCGGCTGCGCGGCTGGCCGCCCAGCGTGGTGAAGCCGCCGCCCACCAGAATCTTGCCGTCGGCCTGCACCGCCAGGGTAGACAGACTACTAACGAATCCGGGATCAAAGCCCAGGTCCGGCGTTCCGTCGGCATTGAGCCGGCCAATCCGCCAGCGCGGCTGGCCGCCCAGCGTGCTGAACGAGCCGCCCACCAGGATTTTGCCGTCGGCCTGCACCGCCAGCAAAGTCACCGTGCTGTCCGCCCCCGGATCAAATCCCGTATCCAGTGTCCCGTCGGCGTTGAGCCGTCCAATGTGGTTGCGCGGCTGGCCGCCCAACGTCATGAACAAGCCGCCCACCAGAATTTTGCCGTCGGCCTGTACCGCCAGCGAACGCACACTGCTGCCCGCGCCGGGATCAAAGCCCGCGTCCAGCGTCCCGTCGGCATTGAGCCGGCCCAGGTAATCGCGCGGCTGGCCGCCCAGCGTGGTGAAGCCGCCGCCCACCAGAATCTTGCCGTCGGCCTGCACTGCGAGGGAAAGCACACTGCTGTCCGCGCCCGGATCAAATCCCGTGTCCAGCGTGCCGTTGGCGAGGAGCCGGCCCATGTGGTTGCGCGGCTGCCCTGCCAGCGTGGTGAAGCCCCCGCCCACCAAAATCCTGCCGTCAGGCTGAATCGCCAGGGAGTCCACCGTGCCGCTCGATCCCGGATCAAATCCCGCATCGACCGTGGCCAGGTTGATCGTGAGCAGGGCCGGTGCGCTGGTCACGCTGCCATACTGGTTGTTGACGACCACGGTGTACACGCCGGCATCGGTGCCCTGGAGATTGTCGAGCGTGAGGGAAGCGCCGGTGCCCTGAGCCACTGCCGCTCCGTCCTTCCACCACTGGTAGGCCAGGGGCTCGGTTCCCACCGTCGTCACGCTGAAGGTCACGCTCTGGCCCAGGCTCGCCTTTTGGCTGGCGGGCTGACCGATGATGGCGGGGTCAATGACCGTCAGGCTCGCCACCCCGCTGGTCACGCTGCCCTGGGCATTGGTGACGACGACATTGTAGCCTCCCGCGTCCTGCTGAAGTACCTGGCTCAGAGTCAAGGTCGGCGTCAGCGCTCCCGCGATGTTCGGTCCGTCCTCCAGCGCGACGCCGTCTTTGTGCCATTGGTAACTCAGCGGCTCGCTGCCGGCGGCATGGACGCTGAACGAGGCAGTGGTGAAGGCATTATTGGTGCGGCTGTTGGGCTGGGCATGCAGAATCGGCGGGCCGGTCCTGGCTTCCACATACCAGCTCGAGCTGTCGTATTGCCCTCCGGTGAGGTAGCCCCGGGCGCGAATCGTGCCGCCCGGCGGCAGGGAGAGGCCGGTCCGCCGCCAGCCACCAGCGATGCGTATGCCGGCGCCCAAATCGGTCCAGGCGGTACCGTCGGGGGAGTGCGCGAAGGTGGTGCGCAAGACCTCCGGGCTGGTGCCGCCGCGGAGCCAGGTGATGGTCGAAGCATCCGCGGTCAGACTCTGCGGGGCCGGGGCGGTGGCGTTGAGCCGGCCGATTCGATTGCGCGGCTGGCCACCCAGCGTGGTGAAGTTGCCGCCCACCAGAATCTTGCCGTCGGCCTGCACCGCCAGTGAATACGGAGGGCTGCCCGGGTCATCCGTCACGAAGCCTGTATCCACCGTTCCGTCGGGATTAAGCCGGCCAAACTTCCTGCGGGGCAGGTAATACCCCAGGTAATCGAAGTCGCCGCCCACGAGAATCTTGCCGTCGGCTTGCACCGCCAGCGAATACACCGAGCCATATGTGACCCCGAACTTCCTCACCCCCGCATCAAAGGCCGCGTCCAGCGTTCCGTTGGCATGGAGCCGGCCCAGGAAGTTGCGCGGCTGGCCGCCCAGCGTGGTGAAGGTGCCGCTCACGAGAATCTTGCCGTCGGCCAGCACCGTCAGAGAAGCCACAGGATCGTTCGCGCCCGGATTAAATCCCGCATCCAACGTTCCGTCGGCATGGAGCCGGCCCAGGAAGTTGCGCGGCTGGCCGCCCAGCGTGCTGAACGAGCCGCCCACCAGGATTTTGCTGTCGGCCTGCACCGCCAGCGATAACACCGTGCCGCCCGCCCCAGGGTCAAAGCCTGTGTCCAGCGTTCCGTCGGCGTTGAGCTGGCCAATCCGGTCGCGCGGCTGGCCACCCAGCGTGGTGAAGTCGCCGCCCACCAGAATCTTGCCGTCGGGTTGCACGGCCAGCGAAGACACCTTGGTGTTGTAGAAGCCCCCGCTCGCTCCCGGATTGAATCCCGTGTCCAGCGTTCCGTCGGCCTTGAGCCTGCCAATGCAGTTGCGCGGTTGGCCACCCAGCGTGGTGAAGTCGCCGCCCACCAAGACCTTGCCGTCGGCCTGCAACGCCAGCGAATACACCGCGCCGTCCACCCCCGGATCGAAGTCGTCGGCAGTGGGGTATTGGGCGCGGGCGCTGGGCAGCGGGGCAAGGCCGAAGAGGAGGGCCACGAGCAGCAATGACGAATGGGATTGGGTCTTCATAACGGACTCACTTTCGATGCCGGAATGACATCTCCCCGCCTTGTGCCGCCCCTGACGCAGCCTGGAAGGCAGGGGCGGCCGCAGACTACAGAGATTTCGCCCCTGACGTGGCTGCGCGGGTCATTCGCCGAAGACGCGGATCAAGTGGCGCAATTCCTCGTCCACATCCTCAGGTTGAGCCACCGTCTTGGTGACTTCCGCCCGCAGGACTTCGCGACAGCGCTGCCGCAGGCGGTGAACGCTCATCTTCACGGCGCCTTCGCTCACACCAAGTTCGGTGGCCAGGTCGGCATAGGGCCGAACGGGCTCGCGGCCCCAGATGCAGTTCCTCAGCGTCTCGAAAACCCGGCCTTTGCCAGCACTTGCGTACTCATCGTGCAGGCGGGCCAGCGCGTGTTCCACCAGGGTGATGGCCCAGCGCTTCTCATAGACTTGCTCGGACGGGAGTTCGCCCGGGGGTTGGTCTGCGTACCAGTGTTCGGCGGCGGCGTCATCCCACGCCACAAAGACCAGCCCGCCGCCGCGCTTCTCCCGCTCCGATTTCCGCCATTCGCTCACGAGAAAGTGCTGGAACGATGTGAGCAGGAAAGTGCGGAACTTGCCGCGCTCCGGGCTAGCGTGAGCGACACACTTTTTGAACAGTCGGGCGAAGAACTCTTGGGTCAAATCCTGCGCTTCCACCGGCGAATAGCCGCGTCGGCGCGCGTAGGCATAGAGCGGAGGCCAGTAGGTTCGGCAG
The DNA here is from genome assembly GCA_029556615.1 of Verrucomicrobiota bacterium. Classification (GTDB taxonomy): domain Bacteria; phylum Verrucomicrobiota; class Verrucomicrobiia; order Limisphaerales; family J093; genus JAKQDD01. Next base: position 10,374 of record JAKQDD010000216.1, read on the forward strand.
AGCGTCTCCAGCGCTTCGGAAGCCAGCGAGGTCTGAGTGTCTCCGGCGGTCACGACCGCGCTCCATTGCGTCGTGGAGAACTCTCTCCCATCTGCCACGGAGGTGACGGTGTCAGGCGTATGGGCCGAGCCCATGAACCTGCTTATGCGCTATCTTCGGCGGATTTGCACGCTCAAAAACCTGGCCTTGCGGAGCGAAGTCCCTGGGGGGCGCCGGGCAACATTCAGGAATCTGAAGAAGCCGGCCAGGACCGGGGCGGAGTCGAGCCCTTCGTCCTGCGGGTCTCAGCGGCGCTCGCTTCCAGTCCGTTGCGCCGGTCAGACTGCCTGCAATTTCTCGTGACCTCGCTCTCTGCACGGCGTAGCAATGGGTGGAGCCTCACGGCCAGGGCCTCGAAGCGGCCAATGTTGTAATGCAAACCCCGCTCCTCTGCGCCAAGTGTGGAGCCAAGCTGGTGGCGATGGGTGCCGGCTCGGGCGGGCTATGTCCCAAGTGCTTCCTGCAAGAGGGCCTGGACCAGAACTCGAGCTTCCCGCAGCCCGGCCCACCGGGCCACGCGTCGTTACCCGCAGGCGGGGAGGCGCTTCACTCCGACTCCGACCAACCGAACACCCCCTCCGACCAGGCTGCGACGCCGACATCGCTCCGGACGGGCGACCGGTGCGAATCTCCAACCATGCATGATGGCCTCACTGCGTCCATTCCTCCGGACGCCGCCTCCCGTCGAACCCTGGGAGTCGAGTCTGCAGACGCGGCGGACGCGGCGCTGGGCACGCGCATCAGTCACTACAAGCTGCTGGAGCGCGTCGGCGAAGGCGGGTGGGGGGTCGTCTATGTGGCCGAGCAGACCGAGCCGGTGCGCCGGCGTGTGGCGTTGAAGATCATCAAGCTGGGGATGGACACCAAGCAGGTGGTGGCGCGGTTCGAGGCCGAGCGGCAGGCGCTGGCGATGATGGACCATCCGAACATCGCCAAGGTGCTGGACGGCGGAAGTACCGACACCGGCCGGCCCTACTTCGTGATGGAACTGGTCCGCGGCATTCGGATCACCGACTACTGCGATCAGCACAAGCTGTCCGCCCCGGCACGCCTGGAGCTGTTCATCCAGGTGTGCCACGCCATCCAGCACGCCCACCAGAAGGGGATCATCCATCGCGACATCAAGCCGTCGAACATCCTGGTGACGCTGCACGACGGGGTGCCGGTGCCCAAGGTGATTGATTTCGGGATTGCCAAGGCGACGGAAGGGCGGCTGACGGACGCGACGGTGTACACGCAGTTGAACCAGTTCATCGGGACGCCGGTGTACATGAGTCCGGAGCAGGCGGAGATGAGCGGGCTGGACATTGATACGCGGAGCGACATCTACAGTCTGGGGGTGTTGCTTTACGAGCTGCTGACGGGGCGCACGCCGTTCAGTGCCAAGGACCTCCGGTCGCAAGGCCTCGAAGCGATGGTGAAGATGATCCGCGAGAAAGAGCCACCGCGTCCGAGCACCCGCCTGGCGACCCTCAAAGGCGAGGAACTCACGACCACCGTCGAGCGGCGCGCCACGGAAGCGCCCAAGCTTATCTCACTGCTGCGGGGCGATCTGGATTGGATCGTAATGAAGTGTCTGGAGAAGGACCGGACGCGGCGCTACGAGACGGCCAACGGCCTGGCGCACGACATCGAGCGGCATCTGAAGCACGAGCCGGTGCTGGCCCGGCCGCCGAGCCGGCTTTATCGGCTGCGCAAATCCATTCGCCGCAACCGGCTGGCCTACGCGGCGGCGGCGGCGGTGGGGGGGACGTTGGTGTTGGGCGTCGCGTTCAGCACGTGGCAGGCGGTGCGGGCGACGCGGGCGGAGGTGCTGGCGACCGAGCGGCTGCAGCAATCAGAGGCGATCACGAAGTTCATGAAGGGAGTCCTGCGGAGCCCCGACCCGGCGCGCGATGGGCGGAAGATTACGGTGGCCGACGCGCTGGACACCGCCGCGAGCAAGCTGGAAACGGAGTTGGCCGGTCAACCGGCACGTCGGGCACAGTTCCAAGCCACGTTAGGGGAAACCTACTTCGCCCTGGGACTGTACCGGGAGGCCATCATGCTGCAGGAAGAGGTGCTGAATTACTGCCGCACGAGTTCGGGCCCGGACCGCCCGGACACACTCGCGGCCATGCATAACCTGGCGAACCTCTACCATGCCGCCGGCAACGACAAGGCTCTGGCGCTGGCGGGGGAAGTGGTGACACGGCGCCGCAAGGTGCTGGGCCTCGAACACCCGGATACTCTTGCCTCAATGCTTCTTCTGGCGAATCTCTCTGCCAGCCCGATTGAGGCGTACAACCTGCGGGCACAGGCGGTGAGGGTTCGGCGCAGTGTGCTGGGGCCGGAGCACCCGGAGACGATCATGGCAATGAACTCCCTGGCCTCGTCCCAGCGTGACCTCGGCCGCTTGGACGAGGCGCTGAAGCTCTGGGACGAGGCGCTGCGGTTCAGCCGCAAAGTGCTGGGAGCAGAGCATCCCGACACACTCACGATGATGCATAACCTGGCCGAGGGCTGCGCCGCGGCGGGTCACCATGAGGAGGCCCTCAAGCTGCGGGCAGAGGTGTTGTCGCTTCGCCGCAAGGTGCTGGGTTCGCAGCACCCTGACACCATCATCGCGATGCAGGGTTTGGGCAAGTCCCACGGTGCTTGCGGCCACTGGGAGGAGGCGTTCGGCCTGCTGGAAGAGGCGCTGGCCTCAAGTGGCCGGATACCCGGTCTGGGGAACAGCTTGACCCTCAGTGTAATGAAGGATCTGGACGCGCTGATGGGGCTGTGGACACAGCGCGCACAGATGGGCACCAACGCGCTCTTCGCCTTGAGGATGGCCGCCGTGCAGCTGTGGTTGGGAAAGGAGGCTGACTACGCCGAGACCTGCCGACAGATGCTCCAATGGGCTGCCGACAAGGAAGACCCCTTCATCGCCGATCGGGCCGCCAAAATCGCCCATCTGCGACCCGCCACCGACCCCCAACTGCGGCAGACCGCACTCGCGCTGGCCCGCCGCGCCGTGGAACTTGGACAAGCGGATCCCGCACTGGTTTGGTTTCAAAAGGGCCTGGGCATGGCCGAGTACCGGAACGGCCACTATCCCGAGGCCGATCAGATGCTCAGCACGGCGGCATCGGCTGGTCCGGCGATAGTGACCACCATCGCCAACCTCTACCTCGCCATGAGCCTCTTCCAACAAGGGAAGGAGGCCGAAGCCTCCCAGCTCTTCACCGAGGTCGAGGGGACAATGTCCCCGCTGCCCGCCGATAAGCAGTGGCCTCTGATTTACGGCGACGTGAACACTCTGGCCTCATGGCTGACCTACCGGGAAGCCCGAGCGCTGCTGACCGGCACCATAGACCACTTGGCCAGTGCCTATGCCAGCGCCGGTCGCCTGGATGAGATACCGAAGCTCTTCGAGGGAGAATTGATGCGTTGGAACGCGCAGCGCCCGCAGATGTTCACCAACAAGTTCTTCGGCATGAAGCTCGCCGCTTTGCAGGTGTGGTTTGGAAAGGAAGCGGACCATACTGAGACCTGCCGACAGGTGCTCCCATGGGCTGCCAATAAGGATGGAGAGCCCGATCCCGCCGACTGGGCCGCCAAGGTTGCCAATTTGCGGCCTTCCTTGGACCCGGAACTGCGGCAGACGGCGCTCACGCTCGCCCGCCGGGCCGTGAGACTCGCAAGCACCAGTGACTTGCTCCCGTGGTATCAGATGGGCTTGGGCATGGCCGAGTATCGGAACGGCCATTATCCCGAGGCCGATCACATCCTCGGCACGGCGGCATTGCACGGTTCGGGCATCGCGGCGCGCACGGCCAACTTCTACCGCGCGATGAGTCTCTTCCGGCAAGGTCAAGAAGCCGAGGCCCGCCAGCTTTTCGACGAGACCGAGGCCAGAATGAAGCCCCTGCCCGCGGTCACGCGGTGGCCCGTGAGCGCCGGCGACCACAACGACTTGATCCTCTGGCTAGCCTATAAAGAGGCCCGCGCGCTGCTCGCGCCGCTCCAAATCTCATCGCCATGACTCCGACACACGAAGCAGTCACTCGCCCCTCAGAGGCAGGCGAAGCAGAGTGGATTCCTGACAACTCACGCGGTTGCCGCGCCCCGGCGGCTGAACAGCATTGGAAAGCGATCGACTTATGGCGAGACTGATCTTCAGCGGCGAGAAGTTCCAGGGACGGGTTTACGAGTTGACCCTGGCCACGACCACGGTGGGCCGGGGCGACCATAACACGCTCGTTCTGCACGATCCCTCGGTTTCCCACTCGCACTGTGAAATCCTCGTGTTCGGCGACGAGGTCATTGTCCGCGACCTCGGCTCGAAGAACGGCACTCTCGTGGGAGGCGTGCGCCTCCGCAGCCAACAGGGCCCGCTGCATCACCGGGAGGCAGTCAAGTTCGGCGAGGTCGAGGCCCGCCTCGAGCTGGACGAATCGCCAGACACCGACTCGGCCACTGATCTCACCGCGGTTCACGAGTATGCCCGGGTTATGCGCGAGCGGCAAGAAGGCACACTGAAGACGCCCGCCGCCGCCTCGCTCGAACTCGGCGCGGCCCCGGATGACTCGAGGGCGGATGGCACGGTCATGTTGTCTGCGCCGCCACAAGCGAGCGCGGCGGCAGAAACGGACTCGTCGGCCCAGGCCATCGCTGCAGAGCATTCGAGGTCCCGAACGCCCTGGGCACGGATTGTCGCGGTGCTGATCCTCGGCATGGGCTTGGCGCTGTGGCTGCTTTTGGTGAATCGCTGACGGCTGAGATTCGGTTCAGCTCGACGCCATGGCGCGCCTCACGGGGGAAGGAGTTCCGCGACCACCCGGTAGCAAGTGCATGCCGGCGCCACGGCGAGTTGCACGGTGAGGATGCGATGGCAGGGCGATGGGGTGAAGTGCTCACGAGCGGGTTGCCTGCGGACGTGAATTCCAGGATGTTATTGAAGCCATTGGCGTCGGGATCCGATGTCGGTGCGGAGATCTCCGGAATCGCGAGTTCTTCGGCGGTGAAGCGGGTCGTGCGCCAATCTTCAAACGTTTGTGTCGGAGGGGGAGGGGGGACGGTCAGGGACGCGCGGGTGGAGAATCCGCGCCAGGACAACGTCACCACGGCCGTGCCGGGCTGGGTGGCTTTCCACGTGCGGTTTGGCGTCACCGAGACGACCTCCGGCCGGGAGGAGACCATGGTGAACGCATCGGGCAGGACCCATCGTTCGAGACGTCTGCCATCGCTGTAGACGGCTCGCCATTGCGGTTTGACTTCCACGCCGGTCTCGAACGTCGCTGCGGCAGGGTCCACTTCCAGGCCGTCGAGCGTGGCGGAGGCCGGTGCGCGCGTGAAGATGAGGGAGGGCTGGGCGAAAACCCGCCGACCTCCGATGGTCTCGTAGGATGCGGAAACCACGAGGTCGCCGCAGAAGGCCGCGTCGATTGTGACGACGGCATTCGTCGTGTGCTCCGTGTCAGGGGTGAGCTGGAAAGCGCCGTCTCCCTCGCCGAACACCAGACCGAGCCAATGAACAGCGCCAAGCTGCGGGTAATCCGGCAATGGATCTGGAGGACGGAACCGCGGAGACCGAGGAACTCGAACAAGGCATTGGCAGGGTTGATCTGTGTGGCGACGTGAAGGAAGCCGGCCAATCGATGAGCCATTCCGGCGAGTCGGGATCTCGTCCGAGCGGCAACTCCGCGGCATGGGCGCGGAGCTCTCGCGCCCACTCGAATCGAGGATCATACGCTGCGAGGAGGATGGGGGGACGTCGCAGCCCGAAGGTACAGGGATTGCCTGCGGCCTTGCCCGTTCGCGGGTCGTGGATTTCCAGCCGGGCCTGGAGTTCAAAGACGCCGCCGGTGAACTCCAGTTCCCAGGGTTCCAGAGCTTCCAACCACAGGAAGACGGAATCCTTGCCGGGCTGAAGCTCGGCTGAAGCGCAACCGCTCTGCCAGGACTCGCCCTGGAGCACGCGCAAGCGAGGCTCGATGCGGGTGGTTCCTGCGAGGGTACCTCCCGCAACGACATGGCAATGCCACTGGACCCGGGCGGCTTCGGTGCTGTCCTGTCTCTTGCACGGATGCCGCTTGGCGGACAGCTGTAAACCGGGTGTGCTCACGACCCTGTGCGGTGCTTGCATCGGGCCGCGCTCTTACTGGAGGCGGGGTGGCGGGATGTTCTGGCCGAGTCGTTGGGCCTGCAGATGGGGCGGTTCGTAGGTGCCGTAGAAGGGGGCGTTGGCGTCCAGCCAGAGGCGGATGGTGCGGAGGTCGGCATCCGGGAGGGTCAGGTAGCGAGCGTGGCTGTCGCCTTCGAGGATGGCGGCGAGCTTGCTGCGGTCGGCGCCGATCTGGCCGGGGCGGCTGACGGTGGGCATGTGCAGCCCCAGGTACGGTTCGAGATTGGCGTAGGACTGGTTCCAGGCCAGCGTGCCGTTGCCATTCGGGTCACCGGTGAGGACGAGATCGCTGTGGTCGGGTCCCTGGGAGCCGTTGTGACAGCGGACGCAGTGCCGGTCGAGCAGGGGTTGGATGAGCCGCGGGTAGCCGAACGGGAGGGAGCCGTCCGGGCCGGGTTCGAGGGTCGAGGGCGGCCGCGCGAACGCCAGCGCCTGGCGGTAGGAGGCCCCGGTGCCCGGCGGTTCGTGGCAGCCGACGCAGCCACGGCGCTCGCCTGGTTGGAGGTAGACGATCGAGCGCATGCTCTGGACGGCGCGTCCATCGGCGTCGACGGCCTGAAAGTAGAGCGGCTTTCTCGCCGGGGCGCGGAAGCGAGCCGACCCGTCCGCTTCGACCGGGACAGTGCCCAGCAACATCCGTGCGTTGGGTCCGTAGGCGAACTGGTGGCAGATGGGCGGATCGCTTTGGTGATCGGTCCGCGATTTGGGCAGGAGCTGAAAGACGCGCAATTGGACGACGGGGCGGTTGTCTGGGAGGGGGTGGAGGCTCTGGTTGACATCGGAGAGCAGGAACTCACCGTCGTCTCCGAGGTCCGGGTCGGCGGCGTTGGGGAGGACGGGCGGGATGGGTCGGGGCGCGAGGGGGATGGGGTAGGCTGCGGAGATGCCCTGATTTCGGAAGAGCAACTCGAGGTTGCCGAACCGATCGAGGTAATAGAGGCCGGTTTCTCCTTCGTTGGCGCTGCCCGTGTACTGGCCGCTGAGGGGTTCATGGCTGAAAGCGACGAGGTAATAGTTCTCGGACAGGGGCCAAGGGCTGTAGAAATAGCTCTTGGGCCAGCCTTGCGCCTCGGGGAAGCAGACCTCGGGTGTGAGGCATTCGAGGGCTTCGGGGCGGTCCTGTCCGGTCTGGGGATCGAGGGCCACCCGTGCCGGGTCGAGGAGGCAGAGGGTGCCTCCCACGATCGAGTGATGGCCACCGGCGACGAACAGGATCTGGCTCGAGCCGGGGATGGCCTTGGCCTGGTAGCAGGCCCAGGGCAGCTTGGTGTAGTTGCCGAAGAGGACCGCGGGGCTGGTGCCGTCCGGCCGGCATGTCCAGAGGCCATGGAAGCAGGCGGCGTCGCGGTCGACGTAATCCCAACGCGTGTAAACGATCCGGCCGTCGTTGAGGACGAACGGATGCCACTCGTTGGTTTCGTGGAACGAGAGCGTCCGGATGTTGCGGCCATCGGCGTCCATGCGGTGCAGCGAGTAGATCGCTTCCGGGTTGCCGCCGCCGCAGCGGTTCTTGCCTCCGCGCCGTGTGGACATGAAGGCGACTCCCCCGTCCGGGAGGGGGCAGGGGTCAAAGTCATCGCGCGGGCCGTCGGTCAGTTGCCGCAAGTGGGAACCGTCGGCGTTCATCGCCCAGAGGTGGAAGGCGTGGTACTTGACTCCGGGCTTGGCGGGCACCGGGGCAAACTCCGGGCCGTAGCTTGAGTCACCGGTTGGATCGGCGAAGGCGAAGTAGACCGTCTGGGCGCCGGGGGCGAGGGCGAGCGTCACGAAATGTCCGTTTCGCGCGGCATTCGAGACGAGCGGTCGAATTTTCATGCTTCGGCCGGGCTCTTCGAGCACGTAGACGCCGGCGTCGGGGTGGGGCTTTGCCGAGCGGTAATACCAGCCGATGTACTCATAGAGCATTTGCCCATGGCCGGCGTGACGCGGGCGCATCAGGAAGAGCACGGGTTGGGAAACGACGAGAGGATTATGCATTACGAGGTTCCGTGCTGCCCGGCGGATCTTCACGTACAACGCCTGTGCGGCTTCGGGGTCCAGGGTATCGGCGTGTTGAACGTCGTGTCGCAAGCGGTTCAGGGCTGCCGCGGCCGCGCTCAGGTCGGGGACGCCGGCCCTGCGGCTGAGGTCGGCGTGGAGCTGGTCCGCGCGGTGGAGCGCCTTACGGATCTCGCGAACGGCCGCCTCGGACTGGATCTTCGGTTTCCAATCGGCCGGTGCGGTGGACCATTGGCTGACGCTGCTTTGGGTGGCCGCCTTGCCGAGAGCCAGGTTTTGGTCGGGGGCGTCGGTCCCATAGACCTCGACCTCGTTCAAGTGCAGGTACTCGGTACCGGGCAAGGCCATCCGCACGAAGCGCGCCTGGTCGCCCTTGAGTGGGATCACGAGCGGATGACCGTCCTTGAGTCCGCCGAAGGTCTGTCCGTTATGGCGGTAGGCTTCCCGCCATGTTGTGGCGTCGTCGGAGAAGAGAACCGTGAGGTTGCGGGCGCGTTCCTGGCAGTCGCGGGCGTTGTAGACGACGATCCGGGAGAGCGGCATGGGCGAGCCCAGGTCGACCTGCCACCACGGCTGGGGCTGCCGTTCGGTATGGAAGGCGGCCTCCTCGTCTTGAACGCCGTCGCAGGCGCCGGCGGCGTCGATCTCGGGGGGCATCCGCGGTTCCTGGTTGGCGGCGCAGGCACGGGTGAGCTGTCGGAGCCAATCGGCCTCGATGTCGCGGGTCCAGTCCGCGGCGGTGGCGTTCATTGGGGCAACCGGGCAAGACTGGGCAGCGAGCCCCAGCCACGCGGAGGCAATCAGCGTTGTGATGAGACATCGGGCCATGGCGATTCGAGGATTCAGATTCGTCGCGTATCCCGCGGGCAACCATGGCGTTTCGGCCTGGAAGATCAAGGACTTCGTTGATGGTGTGCCGGGCGCGCGACAGGGTTCTTCGGACCGGAGGGAAGGCAGGAGGAAGAGGATGGAGGAGAAGGGGGCGGGGCAAGGGAATCGTGCCGGTCGATCGTGCGCAGCCCTGCGAATGAGACTGTCAACCTTGTGTACCATCCAAGTGATCATCGACGATGCAGGCGGTGACCACGTCGGCGGCGACGTTGAGGGTGGTTCGGGCCATATCGAGGAGGCGATCGACGCCGATGACGAGCGCGATGCCTTCGGCGGGCAGATGAAAGGTGGTGAGGAGGGCGACGATGAGCGGGAGGGAGGCGCCGGGGATACCGGCGACGGCCACGGCGCTGAGGACGGCGAGCAGCAACAGGGTGATCTGGATGCCGACGGAGAGGGGGATGCCATAGACCTGGGCGATGAAGAGGACGACGCATCCTTCATAGAGGGCTGTGCCGCTCATATTGAGTGTGGCGCCGAGCGGGAGGACGAAGCCGGTCGTGCTGGGGGAGATACCGAGGACCTCCCGGCTGACCTGGATCGAGGTGGGGAGGGTGGCGTTGCTCGAACTGGTCGAGAACGCGGTGACGAGGATGGTGCGGATCGCCTTGAAGGTGGCCAGGGGAGACCGACGGCTGAGCAGCTTCAGCAGCAGGGACAGGGTGCCGAACAAGTGGATGAGGATGCCGCCGAGGATGCAGACGACGAACAGGGCGAGGGGCTTGAGCACTTCGAGCCCGGCCCGGAGCACGAGGCTGGTCATCATGGCCGCGACGGCGATGGGGGCGAGGGCCATCGCGAAGTGGACGATGTCCGTGGTCAGGGCCGTGACGATCTCGAGAGCGCGGGTGGTGGCGAGGCGCTGGCGCTCCGGCAGTCGGGTTGCCGCCACCCCCAGGAGGAGGGCGAACAGGATCAACGGCAGCACTTCGAGATCGACCACGGCTTTGAGAACGTTCCTGGGCATGAACCGTTCGACCAGTTGGCGGAGCGAGACGCCGGGTTGCTCGGCCGCCTGCGCCTGGGTTTCGGCAGCCTGGCGGTTGAACGCGTCGGCGAGCTGTGACCGCGTATCCGGGTCGAGCCGTTCGCCCGGGGCGACGGTATTCATGAGGAACAAGCCGAGAGCGACGCCGATCGCCATGTTAAGGCCGAACAAAGCGAAGGTGCGGGTGGCGAGCGGTCCGAGCCGGCTGAGGCTTCCGAGCTGGGCGACCCCGTTCATCAGCGAGGCGAAGATCAGCGGGACCACGACGAAGAAGAGGAGCCGGAGGAAGACCTGGCCGATGGGGTCGAGGATTTCGGCGGCAGTCCAGGCGGCCGGGGATTGAATTGAGGGAATGAACCGCGCCAGGACTCTGAGGACGATCCCGAGGAGGAGCCCGCCCGCCATGCCCCAGAGGATCCGGCTGGCGAGGCGATCGTGCCTCGGGCTGCGTGGAAGCTCCGTGGGGCGCTCCATCATAGAGTACTCGCCGGGAGGAGGGGTGGATTGAAACAGCGGGGGCCGGAACTTGACTTGATCGCCACGCATTTCACGGGGCGAGGACTCTAGCGTCGGCACGCTTTTGGGGCAACGGTTGCGTGACGGGAGGGCGTGAGGCGGTTCACGCCGTCGCTGGGAGTATCAGATCGCGATTCACGGACAGACCACGCGGAAGAACATGTTGGTGCCGGAGGTGGGTCGGGTCACGCAAGGTCCACCGGGGAGGTCCTTCCACGCGGGCGGTGCCAAGCTTGAACTCTCCTGGAGATGACACCCCTCACAGGGCCAGCAGACCGTCACGTTCGATGCGGTTGGATCCAGTGCGATCGTCAAGGGACAACCGAAATCGGGACGGGTTCCGCCTCCCAGCAGGACCCAGACCGCTTCTCCGATCTCGGCGATGGGGGCGTCGGGCATCCAGTCGCCGATGCTGAAGGTGTACACGTCATAGCGTTGGGCGGCCTCATTCCATCGTGCCACCATTGTCCCGTCCGTGGGGGCACAGCCCATGATGTCGGCGTACTCGGCCGGGGCTGGGTTCTGGCGACTGACGAGGTAACTGCCGGCGCCGGGGGTTGTGCAGTAGGGCAGCGGCAATTGGGGGGTGTTGGCCCATCCGCCGATGACGATGTCGAACGCGGCGGAGGGGTTTGCCAAAAACGCGCCTTCGCCCGGGGCAAGGGTCTGCTCCGGATTGCTCCAAGCCTGCAGGAATTCGTTGAAGGACCAGCGGCGGGAGGCGTTGTCGAATTTCCAGAGGCGTGTTTCCGGCGGCATGCCGGGGAGCAGGCTGGCCACCCGCTGGTCGTTGGCGCACTGGTTTGCGAGCGTACTGATTCCGGAAGGGACATGAAGCGTGTATAGGCAGACTGAGGGAAAGGGTTGTGGCCCGGCGCCTTTGCAGATCCAGACGAGGATTCCGGGATTGGGCATGGGCTCGGAAGGTTCCCAGCCGAGCAGGTCCGTGTACTGGTGCGTCGTATAGCCTCCCGTGGCGGGGTTGGAGACGTAGACGGCCGTGTCCGACTGGGGCGGGTAGCCTGTGATTCCCTCGAAGCCGGCGGGGGCACCGCTTTGTCGGCAGACCAGGATGCACCCTGTCGTCCAGGGCAACGGCAGGCTTGGATCGCAGGTCGGTCCATGAAACTCGAGTGCCAGGGGTTGGGCACCGGGGTTCATCACGAATCCGCCCGCCCCTGGCTGCCACATCATGGACGCGTCCCACCAGAAGGGGGGGAACGGGGAGGCAGCCACGTTCAGCACCCATTCGTGAGATGCGTTGTCGAACAGCAGGACCGCGGCACCCAAGGGAGGCGTGGGGATGAGATCGTGGATGGTGACCGGATCATGGCAAGCGTTTGCCACGGGATGCCATGCTCCATCGGGAGGAATTGTGATCCCATACTGGCATTCGCCCCGGGCGAGCGTGAACCCTGGGATGCAGACCGTCACGGGTGGCGGCGGGGGGAACACAACGCCCGTGGACTGGACGAGCGTCAGTGCTGACACGCCTCGTTCGAGGGTGCAGTCCAGCACGGTGTCGGCCCAGGACAACACGCTGCCGCCGCGGGTCTCCCAGGCGCGGGCCTGGATGGCGAAGAGGCCGCCAGCCGCCACTCCCGGAGGACTGCTGAGCTCTCCGCTTTGCCAACAACCGTTCACGATGTTCAGGGTGGGGCCCACGGGGACGAGATCCTCGGGGGTGGCGTTGGCCGGCCCCCAGTACAACGCCAGAACGTAGTCGGGGCTGTTGAGGAGGGCGCCCGCCGCGTTCTTCAGGGGGTCAGGTCTTGGGCAGACCGTGCAATTGCCCAGCACAACCGTCCCGCGCGCCGTGAGCAAAGTGCTGCCGACCAGAAACGCCAATCCCAACAATTGAGGCTTCATAGAGTTGTCTCTCGATGAGGATTTCGTGAGTTCTTGAGTGTGTACGTTCCGGTCTCTTTGTCTCTCGAATCAAGAATCGGCTCAGGGTACCCGCAGGCGATAGAAGGACTGCCTGCGATTGGCAGCGTCGGGGTCGGTGAAACGGAATCGGCCCGGGGCGACCTCGGTTGCGGGGCCGAGGACGGTCCATTCGGACATGGGGAGGGCAATGTTGGTCGTTACCAAGGCGGTAAAGCTCACGCCGCTTCGGTAGGGCAGCGAGAGCTGAAGAGCGCGGCTGGGCATTTCGAGCACACCGTGGGCGAGCATGCCGTCACCGACGAGGTAGACGCGCCGCACCGACTCGATCAGGCCAGAGGATCCATTGTTGTATCCACTCGTCGTGCGGCCCCGGGCGCGGAGGGTGAACGCTTGCCCGAAGGGCAGCGAGAGCCCGGTGATCTGCCAACCGCCGACGATCCGCGCGGCGTCCCCGAGCTTCTCATAATGCGTGCCATCAGCGGACGCCTCGAAGACGACTTGGTCGATTTCGGGTCCGGCGCCGCTCCGCAGCCAGGTGGCGGTAGTGCCGGTCTGATTGATGTTGAGACTCTGCAGGGCGGCGGTGTCTGTGGTCAGACGGCCGATTCGATCGCGAGGTTGTCCATCGAGTGTCGTGATGTCGCCGCCGACGAGGAGCTTGCCGTCCGCCTGGAGGGCGAGAGATGCAACGTAGCCATTGGCTCCCGGATTGAAACCGTTGTCCAGCGTCCCGTCCGGGTTCAGTCGTCCGAGGTTCTTGCGCGAGACTCCGGCCAATTGTGTGAACCATCCTCCTACGACAATCCTGCCGTCCGTTTGCAGGGCGAGGCAACTGACGTCGCCGACCACCGGCGGCGCGAAGGATTCATCGAGCGATCCGTCGGGGAAGAGACGGCCAAGGCGCCACCGCCGCTGACTGTTCACTTCCCAGAAGCCACCGGCGAGGAGGATCTTGCCGTCCGCCTGGAGAGCAATGGACATCACTGAACCGCCGCTGGTCGCGGCTGTGAAGCCGGCGTCCAAGCCGCCGTCGGGAAGGAGTCGGGTGAGATTGGTCCGCACCTGGCCGTTCACGGAAGTGAAGTCGCCGCCGAGGAGGATCTTGCCATCGGATTGAACAGCCACGCATCGCACAAGACTGTTGAGCAAGGGGTGGAAGGTGGCGTCCAGCGTGTCGTTGGTGTTGACACGTCCGAGGTAGGTGCAGCTCTGGCCCTTGATGGTGATCGACCCTGCGACGACAATCCGACCGTCCGGTTGTACGGCGAAACTCCGTGCCCCGCCCCAGACCCCTTGTTCCAGGGTGAAGGTCGGGTCGATCTGACCATCCGCAGTGAGTCGACGAAAGAGGCTCCCGCCGATCAGGATCCTGCCGTCCGCCATCAAGGTCAGGCATTGGAACCCCGCGCCCGTTGGCAGTTCAGGGGCGAAACCGGCATCGAGGTTCCCATCAGGATTCAGACGGCCGATCCCGTCACGGGGTTTTCCGTCGAGTGCAGTAAACGAGCCGCCAACGAGGATTTGGTCGTCCGGTTGCACTGCCAGTCCCCAGACGGGTTCGTTGGCCCCAGGGTCGAAGGTGTGTTGCCGGTTGCCGTCAGAGAGAATGCGCCCCAGGTGCGGAACGGGTTGCCCCTCGAGAGCGGTAAACTCCCCACCGACGACGATCGCTCCGTCTGTCTGTGGCGCCACGCTGGAGACCCTGGCATTTGCCTCGGGATGAAAGTCCAGGTCAATCTCCCCGTCGGGGTGGAGTCGGGCGATCCGCTGGCGCGGAATATCCTGCAGTGTCGTGAAATTGCCCGCCACCAGGATCTTCCCATCGGGTTGTACGGACACGGCGGCGACTTCATCGTTCGCACCCGGGTTGAACACCTCGTCGAGGCTGCCGTCGAGGTTCAGACGTCCGATGCGAGAGCACGTTTGTCCTGCCAGCGTGGTGAAGGCGCCGCCAACGAGGATCTTCCAGTCGGGTTGCACGGCCAGGGCGAAAACGAAGCCGCCCGCCCCGGGGTTGAACGTCCCGTCAACGGTTCCGTCCGCGTTGAGCCGGCCGATCCTCTCGCGGCTCTGTCCGCCCAACGCGGTGAAAAGGCCGCCGACGACAATCTGGCCATCGGGCAGGAGCGCGATGGCTTCCACGGAGCCGTTCGCGCCTGGATTCAGGCTGTCGAGGGTTCCGTCGGGATGAAGTCGGGCGATGCGCAGGCGCGTCTGGCCCCCGACCGCGGTGAAGGTGCCGGCAAGAAGGATCTTGCCGTCGGGTTGCAGGGCGAGGGCTCGGACAGGGCCGTTCGCGGTCACGTTGAAGCCCGGATCCGGTGCGCCGTTCATTTCGAGACGCCCGATTCGGCTGTGGGCAACTCCCCCCAGCAGGGTGAATTCACCGCCGACGAGGATCTTGCCGTCCGGTTGTTGGGCCACGCAATGGACGCGGAAACTGGCATCTGGATCGAAGCTGGCGTCCAGCACGCCATCCGGATTGAGCCTGGCGATCCGGTGGCGTGGGAAGCCGTCAACGGCCGTGAAATCGCCGCCGAAGAGGATCTTCCCATCAGCCTGGACCGTGACGTTGCGTACGGGTCCGTTGACGTCCAGCGCGAAGCCTTCGGTGGCCATGGCGCCATGGAGGGTCGTGAATGTCTGATCCTGCCCGTACGTCGTTCCGGCGCTGTTTTCGGCGACAAATCGGAAGTGGTAGGTGGTGTGTTGATCGAGGCCGGGCAGGAAGATCGTCTGGGTGACGTCGGCATCGCCGCTGACAGAATGCTCCGACGTGGTGTGGCCGTAACTGGGGTTGGTGCCCCACTCAAAGAACGTGGATGTAAGCAATCCCCTCGGGTTGACGGTGCCGTTCACCATGGCGCTGCTGGCGGTGATCGTGGTGGCGGGCAGCGTGACGACGGTGGGAGGAAGGGACACCCGGGTGACTTCGATCTGATAGGTCACCACCGTTTTGCCGTCCTGGGCTGTCACGCTCACCGTCAGGGGGTTCACGCCGAGCTTGAGGACAAGCGGTTTGCTAAGGGTTCCGGAGCTCACGATGTCGTCGCCGGACATAGGGATGCCCACCGAGATCGTTGCCCCGGCGTGAGCGCTGGTGGGTCTGATGGTGACGCTGTCCACCTCATAAGGGACTGTTGCGGTGTAAGACCTGATGGCAGGGTCAAAGGAAGGGCTGATCGGCCCGGGGTTGAGTTCGAGACTCGCGAGCAGCGCGTTGGCACTCCGGATCAGGTGGATCTGGCGGACTGACTCGATCAGGCCGCTGGACCCGTCCGAGAGCCCGCCTATGGTACGGCCCCGGGCGCGGAGGTAGAAAGTCTGGGTGAACGGGAAGGGCCAACTGGCGAATCGCCAACCTCCCACGATGCGCTGGCCGTCGCGGATCTTGCCGTAACTGGTGCCGTCGGACGAGAGTTCGAGGGTGGCCTGTTCGATTTCGGGTCCGGTTCCGCTGCGGGTCCAAGTGACGACGGTGCCTGTTTCATCGACGGTCAGGCTCTGCAGTGCGGCCCCGCCGCTGGTCAAGCGCCCCACAAAGCTGCGGGGCTGCGTGCCGAGGATTGTAAACGTTCCGGTGACCATGATCTTGCCATCGGCCTGAATGGCGAGCCCCAGGACACCGTTGTTGGCCCCGGGGTTGAATGTCGGGTCCAGGCTGCCGTCCGCGTTGAGTCGGCCGACGTAGGCGCGGGATTCGCCACCCAGAGTGGTGAACCGCCCGCCCACCAGGATCCTGCCATCGGTCTGAACCGCCATGGTGTAGACAACCCCGTTGGCACCGGGATTGAAAGCGGCGTCCAATGTCCCGTCGGGCAGAAGCCGGCCAATTCGGCTCCGTGGTTGGCCAGCCAGAGTTGTGAATTCGCCGCCGACGAGGATCTTGCCGTCGGCTTGCAGACCGAGACACCAAACATCACCGTCAGCACGGCTGGTCCCAGGCCAGGCCCCGTCAAATCCGCCGTCTCCGAGCAGTCGGAGCGGGCCGGTGAAATGGCCTCCGAGAACGATCTTACCATCCGGCTGCAGGGCGAGGGTGAACACGCTCTCTCCGAGACCGGGGATGAAGGCGTCTCCCGATCCTGAGGGTAGGAGTCGGGCGAAGCGGGTCGACAGCCAATACCAGCTGATCTTCGTGAAACCGCCTCCGACGAGAATCTTCTCATCCGGTTGGAGCGCGAGGGTGCGGACGTAACCTCCGTCCACCCCGGCGTCGAAGCCGTGGTCCAAGCCGCCCGAGGGGCCGAGTCGGCCGAGGGACTTGCAGGGCTACCCGGCGAGTTTCGTGAACATCCCACCGACGAGGATACTGCCAGATGACTGCAACGCCAGGTTGAACACCTGGTTGTCGGCACCCGGGGTGAAGGTCGGGTCCACGGCGCTGTCAGGTCCGATTCGGGCGAGGTTTGTCCGCGGTGCACCGCCGAGTGTGGTGAACGAGCCCCCCAGCAGGATCATCCCGTCCGGTTGCACTGCCACGCCGCCGACCTGTCCGTTGGCGGCTGTTGAGAGCGCGGTGTCCAAAGTACCGTCCGGCAGAAGTCGGGCGATGCGATGCCGGACTTGGGAGCAGACCTCGGTGAAATCGCCACCGACGAGGATCTTCCCGTCGGATTGGACGGCGAGACACGGGCCATCGCTCGTGTGGGAAATGCCGGGACGGAACGTCAGGTCCTGATGGCCGTCGGGCTGGAGGCGAGCGACGTGGCTGGCCCCGTTCCAGAGCCCACCTCTCGAACCGACCAGGATCTTCCCGTCCGGCTGCAACGCCAGGGAATCAACAGAGCTGCCGAACCCCAAGTCCGAGAACGTGCTGTCCAAACGGCCGTCGGCCTGCAAACGGGCGACAACGTGACGGGTCGTGTTGCCGAGGACGCTGAACCATCCCCCCACCACGATCTTGCCGTCCGGCTGAACCACAAGGTCACGCACAGGCTGGTTTGGGTTAGGAGAGACAAACTCCGTGTCCACCGTGCCGTCCGGGTTGAACCGGCTTATGTCGGCACCGCCGGTCAAGATCTTCCCGTCAGTCTGCACGGCCAGGCACTCGACCCGTCCGGCATTCGGCATGAAACTGGGATCGGCGTTGCCATTCGATTCCAGCCGGGCCATCCCGACGCGCGGCTGCCCAGCCAGCGTGGTGAAGTAGCCGGCGACCACGATTCTCTCGTCGGCCTGCAGAGCCAGGCATGTGACAGCGTCGTTGGCCGTCACGTTGAAACCGGCATCGAGGGTGCCATGGGCATTCACCCGGCGGATGCCACTCGCCACGCTGACGAGGATCCTGCCGTCAGCCTGCAAAGTGACACGCCTTGCCGGGCCAATACCGGGGTCGAAGGTGGCGTCGAGACTGCCATCGGCTTCGAGTCGGGCGATCCCGTTGCGCGGCCGGCCACCGACCGTCGTGAACGCACCGACGATGAGAATCCTGCCGTCGGATTGGACGGCGATGTCTCTGACGGGGCCGTTGGCATCAGGGTCAAAGCCGTCGTTGACGTTCTGCGCCACGGTCGGCAGGGGTGCCAAAGCCAACAATCCAAAGGCCAAGGCGTACAGGCTAAGTGGGGGGATGCGGGCTTTCATGGGTCGTCTGCTGACGGATGCCACAGCGCATAGCCGTAGTCAGCTCGACTTTGTCGGGATTCAAGGAAGAGGAGCAGAGATCGGCATTGAAGTCAATGCTGAAGGATCCGCCCCTGCAACTCAGACACTGGGGGGAGGGCGAGCGTTAGCGCGGGGCGGGCGGTGGGACCGTGGGGGGTGCCTTGGGGGTAGGAGTGCGGGGACGCGGTGGCGGAGCGGGTCGAAGGGGGACGCGTTGTTGCCAGAGAGCGGGAAGGGCATCAAGCGGCGGATTTGCCGCAGCGCGCGCTCCCGAGCCTCGGGCGTCAATTCCAGGACATCGCGGGTGAAGGTCAACAGCGGCAACTGGACGTAGGCAGGAGGGATGGATAGGGGGACAGTCAACCCTCTAGCGAGGCGCCGCCTCAGACCCAGCCGAGTCCTCAGGCACATGAAGACCCTGCTGTGCTTGCCCACCCTCTTTTCCACGCCTTTTCCCAGACTGCGCTGGGAAAGAGGGGTTCGCCTGCGGCGAACAGCAGTTCTCGAACGCCGACTCCTGCATCGAGTCCGCGCGCCGGTTCTTCCCTCCCCCTGCGACCCCGGAGCGGGGGGGGCCGCAAACAAGGTGACAGGCTAATTGTCTCCTCTGCGACCCCGGAGCGGGGGAGTGCCGCGAACAAGGTGACAGACTCATTGTCCCCAGTTCACGGGGCGGTGGCGGCGGTGGCGGCGTACATCGACTTGAACCCGGTGCGTGCGGGGTTGGTGAGCGATCCGAAGGACTACCGGTGGTGCGGGTACGGGGAGGCGGTGGGGGGGCATGAGGGGGCGTTGAGTCTGGGGCAGGTGCTGCGGCTGCGGGTGCGGTACTTCAGCGACGGGGTGGTGTTGGGGTCGCGGAACTACGTGAACGGGGTGTTCGAGGAATTCCGGGGGCGGTTTGGGGAGCGGCGGCGGACGGGGGCGCGGCCGCTGCGTGGGGTGGCGGCGTTGGGGCACTTGATGACGCTGCGGGACCTGCGGGTGGACGCGGTGGGATAGGCGAGGAGCCCACCGGCCCGGGAAGCCAGAGGACGAACCCATCTTTCACATCGCCAACACTTCGAGATCGGCCGC